>NZ_JANIAH010000009.1:0-298768 GCF_028682105.1 Pseudomonas sp. 8209 | reverse complement strand
GCCAAACGCAAAAAGCCCATCTTCGGATGGGCTTTTTTTTGTGCCTGTGCAGGCGTCTTCGCCGCAAGGCCGGCTCCTGCAGGGCGCTGGCTTGCCGGCGAAGCGTCTACTCCACCCGCGTCTCGCCGGTGAACACCAGCGTCTGCCGACACCGCCGGCACAGATACCGCCGCCCCTGACGCACCAGCCCGTGGCGCTGCGCCGAGAACGGAAAGTCACTGCCCGCACATGGGCACTTGTAGATGTAGCGGGTCACGCTGCGGCGCTTGACTGCATAGTTGTGGCAGCGGTTGGGTGGCAGCTCGTACACCCCGCGCATGATCAGCTGCCACTCCTCGCCATGGGGCTGGATGCGGTCGCCGAACAGTTGATGCGCCACCAGGTGCGCGACTTCGTGGGGCACGGTCTGGCGCAGGAAGTCTTCACTGTTCTCGCGGTACAGCTGCAGGTTAAAGCGCAGCAGGTTTTCGTGCAGGTGCGCGACACCGGCCTTCTGCCCGCGCAGCTTGAAGCTCACCTCGGGACGCAGGAAGGGGCGCTTGAAAAAACTTTCGGCTTGCTGGTAACAGCTTTCGACGCGGGAATTGAGCAGCTCTGGCATATCGGTTGGACACTCCTGGCCGGCAATTATGCCGCAACCCGGGCGGCGCTGCCGAGACCGCTGGTCCGCACAGCATCAAGCCGCCTTACGGCGGCCTGATGGGTACAGCCCCTAGGTTGGCGTATTGTCTAGCTGGTATAGACGGGCCCCACGCCCAGTCCCCAGACGATCACGGTGAAGGCCATGATGGCAACCAGCACCACCAGCCCCACCGCCAGCACCGAACTCGAGAACAGAAAGCCCTCGTCGGACGGGATGTTCATGAAGGTCGGCAGGCCCACGTACAGCAGGTACACCGTGTAGCAGATGGCTGCCGTGCCGACGATCATTCCCAGCCACAGGTGCGGGTACAGCGCCGCCAGGCCGCCGATGAACAGCGGGGTGGCGGTGTAGGTGGCGAACGCGATGCATTGGGCCATGCTCGGGGTGGCGTCGTAGGTGCGCGCCATCCAGTGGATGAAGGCGCCCATCACCGCGACGCCGCCCAGCATGGCCAGGTAGGACATCACGGTCATCCAGATCGCACTGTCGACGGTGAGCATGACCGGTGCGCGGTTGCCGATCACCCAGCCCACCTGGGTGGTGCCGATGAACGCGGAAACGGCGGGTATCGCCGCCAGTATCAAGGTGTGGGTCAGGTACATGTGGCTGATGGTTTCGTCTTCGCCACGGATTTCTTTCCATTCCTGGTCAGGATGGGTGAACAGCCCCAGAACGTGATGGATCATGCCAGTCACTCCCTCGTTGTTGCCATCGCCCCCCAGCGGAGCGCTTGCGCGGCCCAGTGGCTGGGCCTGACGGGATCAGGTCACGCTTGCTGTGGCCTTATGACGCAGTATAGGAAGGCGTTCGCTGCACAAATCCGCTTTTTTAGAGCAAATTGCGCTGTAAGCACGGCGCTTCATTTCCTTGCAGTCTTTATCGGATGGGCTACGCGAGCGTGAGGTTTGTGCGTAAAATGTGCCGCTTTTGTCACACCTTGCGGATCCAATCGCCATGGGCACCCTTTCGGTCAACCAGAACAAACTGCAAAAACGCCTGCGTCGCCTTGCCGGCGAAGCCGTCGCCGACTTCAACATGATCGAAGAGGGCGACAAGGTCATGGTCTGCCTGTCGGGCGGCAAAGACAGCTACACCATGCTCGATGTTCTGCTGCACCTGCAGAAAGTGGCGCCGATCAAGTTCGACATCGTCGCGGTCAACATGGACCAGAAGCAGCCAGGCTTCCCCGAGCACATCCTGCCGGCCTACCTCGCGACCCTGGGCATCGAGTACCACATCGTCGAGAAAGACACCTATTCGGTGGTCAAGGAACTGATCCCGGAAGGCAAGACCACCTGCTCGCTGTGCTCGCGCCTGCGTCGCGGCACGCTGTACACCTTCGCCGACGAGATCGGCGCGACCAAGATGGCCCTGGGGCATCACCGCGACGATATCGTCGAGACCTTCTTTCTCAACATGTTCTTCAACGGCACGCTCAAGGCCATGCCGCCCAAGCTGCGCGCCGATGACGGTCGCAACGTGGTGATCCGTCCGCTGGCCTACTGCGCCGAGAAGGACATCCAGGCCTACTCGGACATGAAGCAATTCCCGATCATCCCGTGCAACCTGTGCGGCTCGCAGGAAAACCTGCAGCGCCAGGTGGTCAAGGACATGCTGGTGGAGTGGGAGCGCAAGACCCCGGGCCGCACCGAGAGCATCTTCCGCGGCCTGCAGAACGTGGTGCCGTCGCAGCTGGCGGACCGCAACCTGTTCGACTTCACCAACCTGCGCATCGATGAAACCGCCACCCCGCGGTTTGTCGATGTGCTCAACATCTGACCGGCATGCGCGATTATCAGTGGCTGCATGAATTCTGCCTGAACCGCTTCGGTTCGGCGGCGGCGCTCGAGGCGCACCTGCCCGAGCCGTTGAGCCCGGCGCAGCTGCGCCAGATCAGCGACGACCGCTACCTCTCGACCATGGCCCTGCGGGTGTTTCGCGCCGGGCTCAAGCACAGCCTGGTGGACGCCAAGTGGCCGGCGTTCGAGCAGGTGTTCTTTGGCTTCGACCCAGAGAAGGTGGTGCTGATGGGCGCCGAGCACCTGGAGCGGCTGATGCAGGACACCCGCATCATCCGCCACCTGGGCAAGCTCAAGAGCGTACCGCGCAATGCGCAGTTCATGCTCGACGTGGCCAGGGAGAAGGGCAGTTTCGGTGCGTTGATCGCCGACTGGCCGGTGACCGACATCGTCGGCCTGTGGAAGTACCTGGCCAAGCAGGGCAACCAGATGGGCGGGCTGTCGGCGCCGCGTTTTCTGCGCATGGTCGGCAAGGACACCTTCGTGCCGAGCAATGACGTGGTGGCGGCGCTGGTGGCGCAGGATGTGATCGACCGGCAGCCGACCAGCCAGCGCGACCTGGCCACCGTGCAGCAGGCGTTCAACCAGTGGCATGCCCAGAGCGGGCGGCCGATGTGCCAGTTGTCGATGATGCTGGCGTATACCGTCAACCATTGAGATCGACGGTGTCGCAATCGCCTGTAGGAGCTGGCCTTGCCAGCGAAGGCCGCAACGCGATTCAGTCTGATGCTACAGGGCTGCGTTGCAGCCCTTCGCCGGCAAGGCCGGCTCCTACATTGCCACCCGCCGCTCATACTGAAAGCGCCAGCGCACAAACAGCAGCGCACTCACGAACAGCACCAGGCTGATCCCCACTTCCAGCCACCCCAGCAGCGCCCGCGCCGGGTCGAACGCGGCCAGCACGCCCTTGATGAAGTACAGGTTCACCACGAAGCACGTCCACGCATGGGCCCGTGCACTGCCCATCAGCATGCCCGGCAGCACCAGCAGCAACGGCACCAGCTCGATGGCCAGGATCACCCCCACGCGCGCGCCGTGCAGGTTGGCGAACCACAGGTTGTTCACCGTCAGCAACGCCATCAGGCTGAAAAACGCCACCAGGCTCAGCACCCGGGTAGCGCGCACACGTGGCTCCAGCCACTCCAGCGGCGGCAGCACCTTGGGCTTCTTAGCCACGGCCGTTCTCCAGCAGTTTGGCAGTGCTCGCCAGGCGCTGGCCCAGGGCACGGCACAGGGCGATCTCGTCGGCGTCCAGGTCGCGCTTGCCATCGGCCCCGGCATGGTGGCTGGCGCCATACGGCGTGCCGCCGCCCCGGGTGTCGAGCAACGCCGATTCGCTGTAGGGCAGCCCCATGATCAGCATGCCGTGGTGCATCAGCGGCAGCAGCATCGACAGCAGGGTCGACTCCTGGCCGCCATGCAGGCTGGCCGTGGAGGTGAACGCCGCCGCTGGCTTGCCCACCAGCCCGCCACTCAGCCACAGGCTGCTGGTGCCGTCGATGAAATACTTGAGCGGCGCGGCCATGTTGCCGAAGCGCGTCGGGCTGCCCAGGGCCAGGCCCGAGCAATGGCGCAGGTCGTCGAGGGTGGCATACAGCGCGCCGTTCTCGGGGATGTCGGGGGCCACCGCTTCACACTCGGTGGAAATCGCCGGCACCGTGCGCAGGCGCGCCTCCAGCCCACCCAGTTCGACGCCACGGGCAATCTGCCGGGCCATTTCGCTGGTGGAGCCGTGGCGGCTGTAGAACAGGATCAGGATATAGGGCGCGCTCACGGCAGAATCTCCAGCACCTTCTCGGGCGGCCGGCCAATCACGGCCTTGTTGCCCGCCACCAGGATCGGGCGTTCGATCAGCTTGGGGTGCCGGGCCATGGCGTCGATCAACTGGTCGTCGCTCAGGGCCGGGTCGGCCAGGCCCAGGGTCTTGTATTCGTCTTCGCCACTGCGCAGCAGCTGGCGCGCGCCGATGCCCAGCTTGCCGAGCAGGGCCTTGAGGGTGGCGGCGTCGGGTGGGGTTTCCAGGTAGCGCACCACCTCCGGGGTCAGGCCACGGGCTTCGAGCAATTCCAGCGCGCCACGGGACTTGGAGCAGCGCGGGTTGTGATACAGGGTCAGTTCGGTCATGTTCGGGGTCGCATCCGGCAGGGGGTGGCGGCTATTCTAACCGCAGCGAATTGGCATTTTGCCTGAATCTTGAAGAAGGATTGACCCATGACAAGGCGATTGGCAGCAGCCCTGGCCATCACCGCGAGCCTGTTGCTCGGCGGATGCGGTGTGGACTACGGCCTCGACCAGAACGGCAATGCGGTGAAAGCCGAGCAGATCGAAGGGCGCTGGGTGGTGCTCAACTACTGGGCCGAATGGTGCGGGCCGTGCCGCACAGAGATCCCCGAACTGAACGCAGCCGCCAAGGACTGGCAGGCGCAGGGGATCACCGTACTGGGGGTGAATTTCGACGGCTTGCGCGGCGATGAGCTGAAAAAGGCCAGCCAGGCGCTGGGCATCGACTTCACCGTGCTCGCCGACGACCCGGCCGAGCGCTACGACCTGCCGCGCAGCGAGGCGCTGCCGGTGACCTACATCATCGACGACAAGGGCAAAGTGCGTGAGCAGTTGATGGGCGAGCAGACGGCCGAGGGGCTGGCCGAGAAGATCAAGGTGCTCAAGGGCGCCTGATCGGCGGTGCGCCCATCGCGGGTCAAGCCCGCTCCCACAGCGTTGTGGGGCGGGCCTGGGCCGCGATGCAGGCGATGCGGTCTGTCAGCCTTCCTCAGGCCAGAAGCGCAGCGGCTTGCCCTGTTCGGGCCAGAAGCGCACCTGCTCGATCGGCGAGATGTCCCAGCGTTGCACGGTCTCCAGCGCCTTCAGAAAGCGCTTTTCCTGCTCCATCAGCGCCGGCGCGCACTGCTTGCGCGTGCTGCCCACCGGGCCAAAGCTGAGTTTCTCGCCGTCCAGCGTGTACGGCGCAAACCAGTGGTTGCAGCCGGCATTGCCATACGCCCGGCCATCCTCGGCCAGCGTCAGGGTCAGGTGGCTGTAGTCGATCAGCGGACGTTCGCCAATCCACTCCAGCACGTAGCTCTGTTCCTGTTGCAGCTTCATCGGCTCGGCTGCGCAACCGGCCAGGGTCGCGACCACCGCTGCACAGACCATCACGGGTTTCACTTTGCAGCCTCCTGGCATTTCGGGCACAGGTGCTTGTCGCCCTGTGTGCACCAACCCAATTCGGCGATGCGCGCCACGGCCGCCGGCTTCTGCGCCTTGGTGCCCAGCTTGGCATCCACGGCGAATTCGAAGTCCAGGGTGGCCTGGCAGCCATCGCAGTTGACCTGCCATGCATGAATCGCCAGCTCGCCGAACACCGGGCCCGCCGCTACCGCCACCCACTGGCCGGTGGGGTTGATCAGGTGGCGCACGGTCTCGACCGTCAGGCGCATCGACAGGGTCTTGCTGCCCTTGAGGGTCACCAGCAGTACGTCGCCTTTCTGGATCGAGCCGCCGTTGCCGGTGACCTGATAGCGACCGGGTACCAGCGAGCGGCATTCGATCAGGGTGTGTTGCGGATTGAACAGGGTGTAGCGGAAATCGTGTTCGACCATGGGTCCTCCAAATATGGCGCGTATCCTAGCATCATCCCTCGACCAGATTCTGCGGATTGCCTGCCGCCCAGCGGGCAATGTTCTCCAGCGTGGTGGCGGCGATCGCCGCCAGTGCCTCGCGGGTCAGGAAGGCCTGGTGCGCGGTCACGATCACGTTGGGGAAGGTCAGCAGCCGCGCCAGCACGTCGTCCTGCAACGGCAGGTCGGAGCGGTCCTCGAAAAAGATCTGCGCCTCCTCCTCGTACACGTCCAGCCCCAGGTAGCCGAGCTGGCCGCTCTTGAGCGCGTCGATCAGCGCCGGTGTGTCGACCAGCGCGCCGCGCCCGGTATTGATCAGCATGGCGCCCGGCTGCAGGCTGGCCAGGCTCTGCGGGTTGATCAGGTGCCGGGTCTGCGGCGTGAGCGGGCAGTGCAGGCTGATGATGCGCGATTCGCGCAGCAGCTCCGGCAGGTCCAGGTAACGTGCACCCAGCGCCTCCACCTCGGGGTTGGGGTAGGGGTCGTACGCCAGCAGCTGGCAGCCGAAGCCTGCCATGATCCGCGCAAACGCCAGGCCGATCTGGCCGGTGCCGACCACGCCGACGGTCTTGCCGTGCAGGTCGAAACCGGTCAGCCCGTGCAGGCTGAAATCGCCCTCGCGAGTGCGGTTGTAGGCACGGTGCAGGCGGCGATTGAGGGCAAGAATCAGGGCCACGGCGTGTTCGGCCACCGCATGCGGCGAGTAGGCCGGCACTCGCACCACCGTCAGCCCAAGGCGCTTGGCGGCGGCCAGGTCGACATGGTTGTAGCCGGCCGAGCGTAGCGCGATCAGGCGCGTGCCGCCGGCCTTGAGGCGGGTCAGCACCGGCGCCGAGAGGTCGTCGTTGATGAACGCGCACACCACCTCGTAGCCTTCGGCCAGTGCCGCGGTGTCTTCGGTCAGGCGCGCGCCTTGAAAGTGCAGCGCCAGTTGCGTGGCCCCTGGCGCGCTGCTGAAGCTGTCCTGGTCATAGTGTTGGCTGCTGAAAAGCAAGGCTTGCATGGCATGGTTCCCAAGGGTCGGATGCCGTCAGTGTAACCAACCGGCAAGGCCCGGGCCTTGCCAGAGATCAGGCGCTCTGGCGGGCCACGGTCGTCAGGCGGTTGATGGCCTGGTCTAGTTCGTCGAGGGCACGCTGGGCCTCGGGGTCGTCCTGCTTGAGCAGGGTTTCGCTGCGCTGGCAGGCGGCGCGCAGCTGCGGTACGCCGCAATAGCGCGTGGCGCCATTGAGGCGGTGCACGCGCTCGATGGTGGCGTGGCGGTCGTCGGCCTCGCGGGCGCAGCGGATCGCGTCGCGGTCGGCATCCAGCGAAGCCAGCAGCATGGCCAGCATGTCGGCGGCCAGGTCCGGCTTGCCTGCCGCCAGGCGCAGGCCTTCCTCAGGGTCCAGCACCTTCAGGTCGTTGCCGTCGACCGGCAGTTCGGCGCCGCGCTCGTTGGTCGGGCTGCCCAGTTGCAGGCCGGTCCACTTCAGCACCACCTGGGCCAGCTGGCGCTCACTGATCGGCTTGGTCAGGTAGTCGTCCATGCCGCTGTGCAGCAGGGCGCGCTTCTCGTTGGCCATGGCATGCGCGGTCAAGGCCACGATCGGCAAGGCCGGGGCGCTGCGCGTGGCCTCCCACTGGCGGATCTGTTCGGTGCATTCGCGCCCGTCCATCACCGGCATCTGTACGTCCATCAGCACCAGGTCGAAGTGCTCGTCCTGCACTGCGCTGATCGCCGCATGGCCGCTGTCCACCGCCAGCACATCGGCGCCGAGGTCTTCGAGCAGGGTCTGCACCAGCAGCAGGTTGGCCGGGTTGTCGTCCACGCACAGCACGCGGGGTTGGCGCTGGCCGCTGGGCACCTTGTATTCGCCGCTGGTACGCCTGGGCTGCACCAGCTCGAGCAGGGCCCGGCGCACCTTGCGCGTACACGCAGGCTTGGCGTGCAACTGGCCGTGGGCATTGGGCAGGTGCGGGTGGTACAGCGCCTGTTCGGTGGTGGGGCACAGCACCAGGGCCTGACAGGCAAAGTGCTCCAGGCGCTGGATGTACTGGCCCAGGCGCTCGGGCGCCAGCGATTGCAGGTTGACCCCCATGATCGCCAGCTCGAACGGCTGGCCGGCAAGGAAGGCGGCCTCGATGCCCTTGAGCAACTGCTCGCTGGTGGTGAAGGTGGTCACGTCCAGGCCGCAGTCCTGCATCTGGTGCGCCAGTGCCTGGCGGGCCAGTTCGTGGTCGTCCACGATTGCCATGCGCCGGCCTTGCAGCGCCTGGGGTGGCAGGTCCTCGGCGTCGTCGCGGGCCTTGGGCAGGTTGAGGCTGATCCAGAACTGCGACCCCTCGCCCGGGGTACTGTCGACGCCGATCTCGCCGCCCATCTGTTCGATCAGGCGCTTGGAGATCACCAGCCCCAGGCCGGTGCCGCCGGGCTGGCGCGACAGCGAGTTGTCGGCCTGACTGAAGGCCTGGAACAGGGCACGCACATCCTGGCTGGACAGGCCGATGCCGGTGTCCTGCACGCAGATGCGCAATTGCACGCTGTCTTCGGTTTCGTCATCGAGCATGGCGCGGGCAACGATGGTGCCTTCGCGGGTGAACTTGATCGCATTGCTCACCAGGTTGGTGAGGATCTGCTTGAGCCGCAGCGGGTCGCCCACCAGCGACAGCGGGGTGTCGCGGTACACCAGGCTGACCAGTTCGAGCTGCTTGGCGTGGGCCGCCGGGGCGAGGATGGTCAGGGTGTCCTGGATCAGGTCGCGCAGGTTGAACGGGATGCTGTCGAGCACCAGTTTGCCGGCCTCGATCTTGGAGAAGTCGAGGATCTCGTTGATGATGCCCAGCAGGCTGTCGGCGGATTTTTCGATGGTACCCAGGTAGTCGAGCTGGCGCGGGGTCAGTTCGCTTTTCTGCAGCAGGTGGGTAAAGCCCAGGATGCCGTTGAGCGGCGTGCGGATCTCGTGGCTCATGTTGGCCAGGAATTCGGACTTGATGCGGCTGGCTTCCAGGGCTTCCTTGCGCGCCATGTCCAGCTCGATGTTCTGGATCTCGATGGTCTCAAGGTTCTGGCGCACGTCCTCGGTGGCCTGGTCGATGCTGTGCTGCAGCTCTTCATGGGCGTTGTGCAGGGTTTCGGCCATGCGGTTGATGCCATTGGCCAGTTCATCCAGCTCATGGCTGCCCAGGCTCGGCAGGCGCTGTTCGAGGTTGCCGTCCTTGAGCTGGTTGACCGCGAACTTGATCTGCCCGATGGGGCCGTTGATGGTGCGGCTCATGCGCAGCGCCAGCAGGGCGGTCGCGCCCAGGCCCACCAGAATCAGCAGCAGGCTGGCGAACAGGCTGCGGTAGCCGCGCAGCAGCGTGCCATCGTGGGACAGCTCGATCTCGACCCAGCCCAGCAGGCGGTCGGCTTCACCGGGAACCCGTTCGCCGGCCAGCTCGCGATGGCGGCCGAACACCGGCAACAGGTAGCGCGTGGCATCGTTGCCGCTGCGTTGCAGCAACTGGGTGCCGCCACCGCTGGGCTGCTGGTTGAGCATGCTCGGGCCGGCGTGGGCCAGGTGGCTGCGGTCGGGGTGCAGAAACGACACGGCGCGCACGTCGGCCTGCTCCAGCGCCTCGGCGGCGATGCGCTCGAGCTGCGCCGAATCGTTGCGGGCCAGCACCGGGGCCACCAGGGGCGCCAGTTGCTCGGCGATCATGCGACCGCGTTGCAGCAGCTGGGCCTGCAGTTCGCTTTGCTGCAACCAGGTGAAGTAACCACCCAGCACCAGCGCCATCATGCTGGCCGGGAGCAGGGCGAGCAGCAGTACGCGGCTTCTGATTCCCAATCGATTCAGCACGCCCACTCTCCTGTGCTCGGTTAGCGCTGTAGGACCTTCGTCGGCATGTTCCGACGACCCAACTCTGAAAATTACCGCGACTGTGTATCTAATGCACTCATTTGTATCTGTTTTTGTCGATTGTAGGAGGCGCAGGTGCTTTTGTCGGCGCGTGTTGCTTGCATGGGGGGAATGCTCAATAATCGAGCGATTGAGAATTGCTAGCACCCGCCAATGAATCCCGTCGCCATTAACGCCTCAAACATACTTGCCATCGAGGACGATCCGGTCCTGGGTGCCCACCTGCACGAGCAGCTCGAGCGCAGCGGGTTTCTGGTGACCTGGTGCCGCGATGGCCGCGAAGGGCTGCAGATGGCTCGCCAGCGCAGCTTCGATGTGGTGCTGATGGATATCCTGCTGCCCGGCCTGAACGGGCTGGATGCCCTGGCGCGGCTGCGCGAGAAGAGCTCGATACCGGTGATCCTGATGTCGGCGCTGGGCGCCGAAGGCGATCGCATCACCGGCTTCCAGCGCGGCGCCGACGACTACCTGCCCAAACCGTTCAGCATGGTCGAGCTGCGCGTGCGCATCGAGGCGATCCTGCGGCGGGTGGCGCTGGAGCGCCGGCACCAGCCGGGGGAGGGCACGCCCGCGGGCGAACTGGTGTTCGATGAACTGGCCTGCGATGTGCTCCACGGGCAGCAGCGGGCCGGCCTGACCTTAAGCGAGTACCGCCTGCTCGACACCCTGCACCGCAGCCATGAAGAGGTGTTGAGCAAGGCATTCCTTTATCAGCACGTATTGCAGCGCGGCTATGCCCGGCATGACCGCAGCCTGGACATGCACGTGAGCCAGATCCGCCGCAAGCTCAAGGCCATCGGTTACCTGGAGCGCCAGGTGCGCACGGTGTGGGGCAAGGGCTATGTGCTCAGCGCCAGCGAGGACCTGTAGGTGCTCAGCCGTCATTCCCTGTTCTGGAAGCTGGCCTTGCTGCTGGTGGTGTTCTGCCTGCTGATGATTGCCCTGAGCTGGCAGTGGGGCCGGCACATGGAGATCCGCAACGCCTACCTGTCGCCCAAGGCGCGCGCCACCCTGGAAG
The DNA here is from genome assembly GCF_028682105.1 of Pseudomonas sp. 8209. Lineage (NCBI taxonomy): Bacteria > Pseudomonadati > Pseudomonadota > Gammaproteobacteria > Pseudomonadales > Pseudomonadaceae > Pseudomonas > Pseudomonas sp. 8209. The sequence goes on along the minus strand of NZ_JANIAH010000009.1, from coordinate 287,807 downwards.
ACTACGCCCGCGAGGCCGAAAACGCCGTGCGCCGCGGCGGGCAGGCCGGCGTGGATGCGTGGCTGACGCAGATGCACGAGCGCGAGCGCGGTTTCGTGGGCGTGATCGGCAGCGACCTGCAATCGCTGGGCAGCGTGCCGCTGACCGACGCCCAGAGCCAGCGCCTGACGTTTCTGCGCGGCACCGACTGGCCGGTAAGCCGGCATTCGGCGCGCTCGCCATGGATGCTCGTGCCGTTCCCGGACGACTCCAGCCTGGGCAGCCTGGTGATCGAACTGCCGCAGCGGCTGATGCCGGGGCGCCTGAACATGCTGTTCTGGCGAATGGTCACCAACGGCCTGATCCCCGGCTTGCTGACCCTGGTGTTCTGCGTGGGCCTGTATCGCATGCTGATTCGCCCGCTGAGCCAGTTGCGCGAGCAGGCCAATGCCTGGCGCGCCGACCGGCTCACCGCGCGGGTGGCCAGCGACACCACCAGCCGCAAGGACGAGTTCGGCGAGCTGGGGCGCGCCTTCGACGACATGGCCGAGCGCCTGCAGGGCACGGTGGCCCTGCAGCAGCAGTTGCTGCGCGACCTGTCCCATGAAATGCGCACGCCGCTGAGCCGCCTGCGGGTGGCCAGCGAGGGCGAGACCGACCTGGAGGCGCTGCGCGAACGCCTGGGCCGGGAAGTGGACAACATGCAGCGCCTGGTGGAAGACGCCCTGCAACTGGCCTGGCTGGACGCCGAGCGCACGCAGTTGGTCAGCGAACCGATCCAGGTGCAGGCGTTGTGGGAGATGCTGGCGGAGGATGCCTGCTTCGAAAGTGGCTGGCCGCGGGAGCAACTGGTGTGCACGCTGGGGGCCGACTGCTGGGTGCAGGGCAACCTCAACAGCCTGGCCCAGGCGTTGGAGAACATTCTGCGCAATGCCATTCGCCACTCGCCGCCGGGCGGGGTGATACGCCTGGCGGGAAGCCGCCAGGGGGGCCAGTGGCTGCTGTGGCTGGAGGACGAAGGCGGAGGCGTGGACGAGGCCCAGCTGGAACACATCTTTGCGCCGTTCACCCGCCTGGACGACTCGCGGCCGGGGAACGGCGGCTTCGGCCTGGGCCTGAGCATTGCGCGCAATGCCCTGCAGCGTCAGAGCGGGCAGCTGTGGGCGCAGAACAATGCCAAGGGCTTGCGGGTGAACATGCAGCTGCCGGCGGTGATCTAGCACCGCTGCGGCTGTAGGCGCCGGCCTTGCCGGCCAATGCACCACCACCGTTTCAAGTTGCTGCGCGCGGGCTGCTTATATCCCTCGGCTATAACCCTCAACCATTGCGTGATATGGGCCAAAGCCGTTTGCCGGTATGATAGGCGCCCCCGCAGTCTGGATTGCGAAATACGCCATGACCTTGCAGTACCCTACCATCGCCGATTGCGTCGGCAACACGCCCCTGGTTCGCCTGCAGCGCATGGCCGGCGAGACCAGCAATACCCTCCTGCTCAAGCTCGAAGGCAACAATCCGGCAGGCTCGGTCAAGGACCGGCCGGCGTTGTCGATGATCACCCGTGCCGAACTGCGCGGGCAGATCAAGCCAGGCGCCACGCTGATCGAGGCAACCTCCGGCAACACCGGTATCGCCCTGGCGATGGCAGCGGCGATCAAGGGCTACAAGATGATCCTGATCATGCCCGACAACTCCAGCGCCGAACGCAAGGCCGCCATGACCGCCTACGGCGCCGAGCTGATCCTGGTCAGCAAGGAAGAAGGCATGGAGGGCGCCCGCGACCTCGCCGAGCGCCTGCAGGCCGAAGGCCGTGGCCAGGTGCTCGACCAGTTCGGCAACGGTGACAACCCCGAAGCCCACTACGTCAGCACCGGCCCGGAAATCTGGCAGCAGACCGGCGGCTGCATCACCCATTTCGTCAGCTCCATGGGCACCACGGGCACCATCATGGGCTGCTCGCGCTACCTCAAGGAGCAGAACCCCAACGTGCAGATCGTCGGCCTGCAACCGATGGAAGGCTCGGCGATCCCCGGGATCCGTCGCTGGCCCCACGAGTACCTGCCGAAGATCTTCGACGCCAGCCGCGTCGACCGTGTGGTCGACATGGCCCAGAGCGAAGCCGAAGAAACTACCCGCCGGCTGGCCCGCGAAGAGGGCATTTTCTGTGGCGTGTCCTCCGGTGGTGCGGTGGCGGCCATGCTGCGCCTGTCGCGCGAGCTGGAAAACGCGGTAATGGTGGCGATCATCTGTGACCGTGGCGACCGTTACCTGTCGACCGGCATCTTCGACGCGGCCAACTGATGTCCAAGGCCAAACGCAATGGCGGTCTGCGCTTCCAGCCGACCGGTGGTACCCGTGCGCCCCAGGTGCCAGCGGGCAAGAAGCAGCGCCTGAGCATCGAGCGCCTGGCCGGTGACGGCCGCGGCATCGCCTTCTTCGAAGGGCGCACCTGGTTCGTCAGCGGCGCCCTGGCCGGTGAAGAGGTCGAGGCACGGGTGCTCAATGCCCACGGCAAGGTGGTCGAGGCACGCCTGGAGCGTGTGTTCAGCGCCAGCGAGGCGCGGCGCCCGGCGCCGTGCAAGCACTTCGATCGCTGTGGCGGCTGCAACCTGCAGCACCTGCCCCATGCCGCTCAGCTCGAACTCAAGCAGCGCCTGCTGGCCGAGCAGTTGCAGCGGGTGGCCGGCGTGGTGCCCGAGCAGTGGGCCGCGCCGTTGTCCGGCCCCGAATTCGGTTACCGCCGGCGCGCCCGCGTTGCGGTGCGCTGGGACGCCAAGGCCCGGAAGCTCGACGTGGGCTTTCGCGCCGAAGCCAGCCAGGACATTGTCGCCATCGACGACTGCCCGGTGCTGGTACAACCCTTGCAGTCGATACTGCGTCACCTGCCGCTGCTGTTGCAGAGCCTGAGCAAGCCACAGGTGGTGGGGCACGTGGAGCTGTTCAGCGGCACTGCCCTGGCACTGCTGCTGCGCCATACCGCGCCACTGGTCGAGGCCGACCTGGCACGTTTACAGGCGTTCTGCGGCGAGGCGGGTGTACAACTCTGGTTACAAGGTGAGGGGCAACCGGCCCCGGCCAATCCAGCTGACACGCTAGGGTTTACCCTGGAACCGTGGAACCTGGAATTGGCCTACAGGCCAGGTGACTTCGTGCAGGTCAATGCCCAGGTCAACACCGCGATGATCGAGCAGGCCCTGGCATGGCTTGCGCCACAGGCCGACGAGCGTGTGCTGGACCTGTTCTGCGGCCTTGGCAACTTCGCCCTGCCGCTGGCCCGGCAGGCCCGCGAAGTGGTGGCGGTGGAAGGGGTGCAGGCCATGGTCGATCGGGCCGCGGCCAATGCCCAACGCAACAAACTGCATAACACGCAGTTTTTTCAGGCCGATTTATCCCAGCCTCTGGCGACTTCAGGCTGGGCGGCAGGAGGCTTTTGTGCGGTACTCTTGGACCCACCGCGCGACGGTGCCTTCGAGGTGGTGCGCAACATCGCCGCACTTGGCGCCCGACGTCTGGTCTACGTGTCGTGCAACCCGGCGACGCTGGCCCGCGACACCGTCGAGCTGGTCAAGCAGGGGTACCGGTTAAAATGTGCCGGGATCCTCGACATGTTTCCGCAGACTGCGCATGTCGAGGCCATGGCGTTATTCGAGGTGGGTTAGCGACGCTGGCCCGCCCGGTGTAGCCCCTTCGATCTGGCAGGGGCGACACCCGTGTTTTCAAGCGCATGAGCATGCGCTGTAGGGAAAGGTAAACAAAGATGGTACAGGTGAGAGTGCACCAGCCGGTCAACACCGACGGCAGTATCAATCTCGAAGCATGGCTGGATCATGTGGTCAGCGTCGACCTGGCGCTGGACCGGGAAGCCCTCAAGGCGGCCTGCGAGTTCGCTCAGGACATAGAGAAAAAAGGTAACCCGGCCAAGCATTCCTGGGCCGACGGTACCTCGAGCTTCCAGGCGGGCCTGGAGATCGCCGAGATTCTCGCCGACCTCAAGCTCGACCAGGACTCCCTCGTGGCGGCGGTCATCTACCGTGCGGTGCGTGAAGGCAAGGTGACCCTGGCCGAGGTGGGCCAGCGTTTCGGCCCGGTGGTGTCCAAGCTGATCGACGGCGTGCTGCGCATGGCGGCCATCAGTGCCAGCCTCAGCCCGCGCCATTCGCTGGTGCTGGGCTCGCAGGCGCAGGTCGAGAACCTGCGCAAGATGCTCGTGGCGATGGTCGACGACGTGCGCGTGGCGCTGATCAAGCTGGCCGAACGAACCTGCGCCATTCGTGCGGTGAAGGGCGCCGACGACGAGAAGCGCAACCGCGTGGCCCGCGAGGTATTCGACATCTACGCGCCGCTGGCCCACCGCCTGGGCATCGGCCACATCAAGTGGGAGCTCGAAGACCTCTCGTTCCGCTACCTGGAACCCGACCAGTACAAACAGATCGCCAAGCTGCTGCACGAGCGCCGGCTCGACCGCGAGCGCTTCATCAGCGACGTGATGAACCAGCTGCAGAACGAGCTGCTGGCCACGGGCGTCAAGGCCGATATCAGCGGCCGGGCCAAACATATCTATTCGATCTGGCGCAAGATGCAGCGCAAGGGCCTGGAGTTCAGCCAGATCTACGACGTGCGCGCCGTGCGCGTGCTGGTGCCCGAGATGCGCGACTGCTACACCGCGCTGGGCATCGTGCATACCCTGTGGCGGCACATCCCCAAGGAGTTCGACGACTACATCGCCAACCCCAAGGAGAACGGCTACCGCTCGCTGCACACCGCGGTGATCGGCCCCGAGGGCAAGGTGCTGGAGGTGCAGATCCGTACCCATGCCATGCACGAGGAGGCCGAACTGGGCGTTTGCGCGCACTGGCGCTACAAGGGCACCGACGTCAAGCCCAGCTCCAACCACTACGAGGAGAAGATCTCGTGGCTGCGCCAGGTGCTGGAATGGCACGAGGAACTGGGGGACATCGGCGGCCTGGCCGAACAGCTGCGCGTGGATATCGAGCCGGACCGGGTGTACGTGTTCACCCCCGACGGCCACGCCATCGACCTGCCCAAGGGCGCCACGCCGCTGGACTTCGCCTACCGCGTGCACACCGAGATCGGCCACAACTGCCGGGGCGCCAAGATCAACGGGCGCATCGTACCGCTCAACTACAGCCTGCAGACCGGCGAGCAGGTGGAGATCATCACCAGCAAGCACGGCAACCCGAGCCGCGACTGGCTGAACTCGAACCTGGGCTACGTCACCACCTCGCGGGCGCGGGCCAAGATCGTGCACTGGTTCAAGCTGCAGGCCCGCGACCAGAACGTCGCCGCTGGCAAGACACTGCTCGAGCGCGAACTCAACCGTCTGGGCCTGCCGCAGGTGGACTTCGAGCGCCTGGCCGAAAAGGCCAACCTCAAGACTGCCGAAGACATGTTCGCCTCGCTGGGCGCCGGCGACCTGCGCCTGGCGCACCTGGTCAACGCCGCGCAGCAACTGGTGGAGCCGGACCGCATCGACCACATCGAGTTGGTGCCGCGCAAGGCCACCGGCTACAAGCCGGGCAAGCGCGGGGATATCCAGATCCAGGGCGTTGGCAACCTGCTGACGCAGATGGCCGGGTGCTGCCAGCCGCTGCCGGGCGATGCCATCGTCGGCTACATCACCGTGGGCCGTGGGGTGACCATTCACCGCCAGGACTGCGCCTCGGTGCTGCAACTGGCCGGTCGCGAGCCGGAGCGCATCATCCAGGTCAGCTGGGGCCCGGTGCCGGTGCAGACCTACCCGGTGGACATCATCGTGCGTGCGTATGACCGCCCGGGCCTGCTGCGTGACGTGTCGCAGGTGCTGCTCAACGAGCGCATCAACGTGCTGGCGGTGAATACCCGTTCGAACAAGGAGGACAACACTGCGCTGATGTCGCTGACCATCGAGATCCCGGGCCTGGACGCCCTGGGGCGCTTGCTGGGGCGCATTTCGCAGTTGCCCAACATCATCGAGACGCGGCGCAACCGTACGCCTTGAGGGCGCCATTGCGGGCAGGCCCGCTCCTGCAGGATCCTTGTGGGAGCGGGCTTGACCCGCGATGTGGCCAGACCTGCCGAACAGAGAGCACACGATGTACACCCTAGACGACCTGCTCCACCTCATGGCCCGCCTGCGCGACCCGCAGTACGGCTGCCCGTGGGACCTCAGGCAGACCTACGCCACGATCATCCCGCACACCCTCGAAGAAGCCTACGAGGTGGCCGACGCCATCGAGCGCAGCGACTTCGAACACTTGCAGGGCGAACTGGGCGACCTGCTGTTCCAGGTGGTGTATTACGCCCAGCTGGCCCGCGAAGAGGGCCGTTTCGAATTCGCCGGGGTGATCGACAGCATCACCCGCAAGCTGATCCGTCGCCACCCGCACGTGTTCCCCACCGGCGAGCTCCATGCGCCGCTGGATCTGCCACGGCTCGATGAAGAACAGGTCAAGCAGCGCTGGGAAGAGATCAAGGCCCAGGAGCGCGCCGAAAAGGGCGAGCCCGAACAACTGTCGCTGCTCGACGACGTGCCGGCGGCCTTGCCGGCCCTGTCGCGTGCGGCCAAACTGCAAAAGCGTGCGGCCCAGGTCGGATTCGACTGGGACGACCCGTTGCCGGTGCTGGACAAGGTGCGCGAGGAGCTCGACGAAGTACTCCAGGCCATGGCCGACAACGACCCGGCGGCGCTGGCCGACGAGGTGGGCGATTTGCTGTTCGCCACCGTCAACCTGGCCCGCCACCTCAAGCTGGACCCGGAAAACGCCCTGCGTGGCGCCAATCGCAAGTTCGAACGACGTTTCCGTTTTATCGAACAGGCATTGCGCGACATGGGGCGTCCGATTGAAGATTGCACCCTCGAAGACTTGGACGCGCTCTGGGGCGAAGCCAAACGTCAGGAAAAGAACCTGCCCAGCTGCGGCTGAGCTGTTGCATAAGTGAGTGAACACCGATGAGCCTTTCCCTTCGTGACCAACTGCTCAAAGCCGGCCTGGTCAACCAGAAGCAGGTCAAGCAGGTCAGCAAAGAACAGAAGAAACAGAAACGCCTGGAGCACAAAGGCCAGGTCGAAGTCGACGACACCCAGCAGCGCCTGGCCAAGGAAGCCATGGCCGAGAAGGCCAAGCGTGACCAGGAGCTCAACCGCCAGCAGCAGGAAAAGGCCGAGCAGAAGGCCCGTGCCGCCCAGGTCAAGCAGTTGATCGAGGTGTCGCGCCTGCCCAAGCTGACCACCGAGGACTACTACAACTTCGTCGACGACAAGAAGGTCAAGCGCCTGTCGGTCAACGCGTTGATGCGCAGCAAGCTGAGCAGCGGCTCGCTGGCGATCGTGCAGCATGGCGGTGGCTACGAGGTGATCCCGCGCGAGGCCGCGCTGAAGATCCAGGAGCGCGACCCGCAGCGCATCGTGCTGCTCAACACCCAGGTCGAAGCGCCGGATGCGGACGACCCGTACGCCGCCTACGTCATCCCGGATGACCTGATGTGGTAAGCCTGCTGGGCTAGACACGACAAACCCCGCCTCGGCGGGGTTTGCTGTTTCTGAAGACGGGGAATTACTGGGGTTGGCGCTTGGCTTCGAGGTACTCCAGTTCGATCCGGTAGCTGTGGGCTTCCTGTTCGTTGTGGAACATGCCGACCAGCTGGTCCTGCTGATGCACATCCCAGATACGCACGCCTGCGGCCAGGCCTTCGTGGGACAGTTTCGATTCATCGCGCTCAGTTACTTTGACAGTCATCTGCTAACTCCAAATCCAGTTAACTGCGGCACCGTGTCGCAGGTCTCTTTTATAGAATTTGTTAGCAGCCTAAGTAAATGTTTGGCGCATGAAACATCTTTCATGCCGCACGGTCGAGGCGACTCCTTCGCCAGCAAGGCTGGTGTCTGCAGGGAGGGCCACGCCACAAAAACAAAACCCCGCACAAGGCGGGGTTTCGGGTAATGCACGCTAGCGGCCTGTCAGCTGCCCTTGACCGACTTGCCGTCGACCGTGCCGTCCTGCAGCACGATCACGTACTCCTTGCCGTCGGTCTCGACCTGGCGCAGTTGCACCAGCAGGTAGTCCCAGTCCTTGGCGAACCACAGCTCGGTGACGCGCTTGCTCTGGCTCGGGTCGCGCACGCGCTCGACCTTGATCGCATCGACCTGGCCGGTCTTGGTGCTGACCTTTTCGGTACCCAGCACGCGGAAGTCGTAAGTGTCGATCTCGTCGCCATCCACCACCTGGTAGGTCATGCTCTTCTTGCCGGCTGCCACGTCATGCTGCAGGGCCAGCTGGTAGGACGACTTGTCCAGCACGCCGCGGTTGAGCGGCAGGTTGACCGCGTCGCCACGGTCGGAGCCGGTGATCTTCTTGCTCGACCAGTCGAAGTCCAGGTCGACCTTCTTGGCCTTGCCCAGGCCGCCACGTTCGAAGTGGTAGGTCTGCGGCAGCAGGGTGTCCTTGTCCAGGCGCAGGGTACTTTGTTCGGTCAGGCTGGCAATCATCATCGAGGCCTTGAAGTTGAGGCTCCAGGTCCCGTTGGCGTTCTTGGCCAGGCTGCGCTCGGCGGTGCCGCTCATGGGCAGTTGCTTCCAGTCGGCGGTGTAGCTGGCCGAAAAAGGCTTCAGATCGGCTGCCTGAAGCGGCAGTGCAAGCACGGCAAGTGCGAAGAGCAGGGCACGACGCATAAAATCTCCTAGGGTCGAATCAAGTGGCCGCTGGCCGCCAAGGGCTGGCCATCCAGTAGAGCACCGTGCTCGCCAAGGCGCAAACGGCCTTCGGCGAACCAGCGCACCGCCAGCGGATAAATCAGGTGTTCCTGGCTGTGAACCCTCTGGGCCAGTTGCGCCGGCGTGTCATCCGAGACTACCGGTATCACAGCCTGTACGACCAGTGGCCCGCCATCGAGTTCCTCGGTGACGAAGTGCACACTGCAGCCATGCTCGGCATCCCCGGCTTCCAGCGCACGCTGGTGGGTATGCAGGCCCTTGTACTTGGGCAGCAGGGAAGGGTGGATGTTGAGCAGGCGGCCGTGGTAATGGCGCACGAAACCGGCACTGAGGATACGCATGAAGCCGGCCAGCACCACCAACTGCGGGGCAAAGCCGTCGATCAGCTCGACCAGCGCCGCGTCGAAGGCCTCGCGGCCGTCGAAGGCCTTGTGGTCGAGCACGGCGGTGTCGATGCCCGCATCGCGGGCGCGCTGCAGGCCGTAGGCATCGGCGCGGTTGGAGATCACCGCGCGGATCCGCACCGGGCTGTCGCCGGTGCGGGCACTGTCGATCAGGGCCTGCAGGTTGCTGCCGGTGCCGGACAGCAGCACCACTACATCACAAGACGTGCTCGGCATCAGTGCGCCTTGAGGTTCTTCAGCTCGACCTGGGCGGCGCCTTCGGCAGCGGTGGCGATCTGGCCGATCACCCAAGGCTGCTCGCCGGCTTCGCGCAGCACGTTCAGGGCGTTGTCGACCTGATCCTGACCCACGCAGATCACCATGCCCACGCCGCAGTTGAGTACGCGGTGCATTTCGGTCTCGTCGACGTTGCCCTGCTGCTGCAGCCAGTCGAATACCGCCGGGCGCTGCCAGCTGGCCACGTCGACCACGGCCTGGGCGCCTTTTGGCAGCACGCGCGGGATGTTGTCGAGCAGGCCGCCACCGGTGATGTGGGCCATGGCCTTGACCGCGCCGGTGTCCTTGATCAGCTTGAGCAGCGGCTTGACGTAGATGCGGGTCGGGGCCATCAGCAGTTCGGTCAGCGGCTTGCCGTCGAGCTGGACGTTCTGGATGTCGGCGCCGGCCACTTCGATGATCTTGCGGATCAGCGAGTAACCGTTGGAGTGCGGGCCCGACGATGGCAGGGCGATCAGGGCGTCACCGGCAGCCACCTTGGAGCCGTCGATGATCTCGGCCTTTTCCACCACGCCGACGCAGAAGCCGGCCAGGTCGTAGTCTTCGCCTTCGTACATGCCCGGCATTTCAGCGGTTTCGCCGCCTACCAGCGAGCAGCCTGCCAGTTCGCAGCCGGCGCCGATGCCGGTGACCACGTCAGCCGCGGTGTCGACGTTGAGCTTGCCGGTGGCGTAGTAGTCGAGGAAGAACAGCGGCTCGGCGCCGCACACCACCAGGTCGTTGACGCACATGGCGACCAGGTCCTGGCCGATGGTGTCGTGCTTGTTCAGGTTCAGTGCCAGGCGCAGCTTGGTGCCCACGCCGTCGGTGCCCGAAACCAGCACCGGCTGCTTGTAGCCGGCCGGAATTTCGCAGAGGGCGCCGAAGCCCCCCAGGCCGCCCATGACTTCCGGGCGCGCCGTGCGCTTGGCGACGCCTTTGATGCGTTCGACCAATGCTTCACCGGCGTCGATGTCTACACCGGCGTCCTTGTAGCTCAGGGAGGGTTGCTTGCTCATGATCCAGGCCTTTAGGGGGAGGGATTCGGGGGAATCGACCGGCACCTGCCAGGCATTGCGAGGGTTTTCCTGCTGCCTGAGCGTCGCCGGTCTGCGAAGGCGCGCGATTTTATCAGGGTTACCCGGTAGCGGCCATCCTCAGGCCGACGGGCAGGGCCTCATTCGACATAAAAACATTGATTCGGTACGGCCGCTGGTTGCCGCGCCATGGGCTGTATAAGGTATAGGTAATGAAATTTGACCGCAGGGCTGAATGTTTTACCCGCGGGGGTGGTCAGAGCTTCACTTTTCACTGACCGCGCTTTCTATTTACCTGGACAGGAATCCTCCATGCGTTTGTGTTCATACCTGGCCGTTGGCTGCCTTGCCCTGTTTGGCCTGAGCGTTCAGGCCGAAACCCTCACTGGCCTTTATCAGGTGCGCGAGCCGGTCAGCGGCGAGGGCACCGAAGCCCGCGCCCAGGCCACCCAGAACGCCCTGAGCACCCTGGTGGTGCGCCTCACGGGCGACCCCAAGGCGCCGCAGAGTGCGGGCCTGGCAGGGCTACGCAAGGACCCGCAGCAAATCATCAGCCAGTTCGGTTTCGAGGCCGGCCCGCCAGAAACCGTGCTGGTGGATTTCGACCCCGGCAGCACCGACCGGGCTTTGCGCCAGGCCGGGCTGGCCCTGTGGGGCAGCAACCGGCCGGCCATCCTCGGCTGGTGGTTGAACGACAGCGTGGGCGGTTCGAGCCTGGTGGGCGATGGCCAGAGCAGCGCCGAACCGCTGCGCCGCGCCGCGCAACACCGTGGCTTGCCGCTGCGCCTGCCCATGGGCGACCTGAACGAGCAACTGGTGGCCACTGCCAAGAACCTCGAAGGCACCGACCCCGCGCCCCTGCGCGAGGCCTCCGAACGCTACGCGGCCGATGCGTTGCTGGCGGTGCATGCCACCGAGGGCGAGGGCAAATGGCAGGGTACCTGGCGCCTGTGGCTGGGCGACCAGCGCGAGCAGGGCAAGGTCGAAGGCGCCGATCAGGCCGCCCTGGCCGATGCGGTGATGCTGGCCGTCAGCACGCGCCTGGCGCCGCGCTTTGTCGCGCGGCCGGGCACCGGTGGCGAAAACCAGATACAGGTGCAGGGCATGACCCTGGAGCGCTATGCGCAGCTTTTGCAGACCCTTGAGCCGCTGGGCGGGCGCCTGACCTATGTGGACGGCGATACCCTGACCTACACCGTCAGCGGCACCCCCGAACAGGTGCGTGCGCAACTGGGCCTGGCCAGGCTGCAGGAGGTGCCGGCAGAGGCCGCCGCCCCAGCGCCGGTCGCACCCGCAGCCCCAGGCGAGGCCCAGGTGGCTGCGCCCGCACCGTTCACCGGTTTGCGGTTTCGTTGGCAGGGAGCGTGACTGAATGATGGATACACGCCGTTGGGTATGGGTGTTGGGGGTGCTGGTAATCGGCACGCTGCTGTACTTCTTGCACGGGATCCTCTCGCCCTTCCTCATAGGTATCGGCCTGGCGTACCTGGCCGACCCGCTGGTGGACCGGCTGGAGCGCGCCGGGCTGTCACGCACCTGGGGCGTAGTAGTGGTGTTCGCCCTGTTCACCCTGGTGTTCATGGCGATGCTGCTGGTGCTGATCCCGATGCTGGCCAAGCAGTTGGTGCGCCTGTACGAGCTGGCACCACAGATGCTCGACTGGTTGCAGCACGTGGCGCTGCCGTGGGTGCAGACGCGCCTGGGGCTGGCCGATGGCTTCTGGAAGTTCGACAAGATCAAGTCGGCGATCAGCGAGCACATGGGCCAGACCACCGACATCGTCGGCATCGTGCTCAGCCAGGCTACCGCGTCCGGGCTGGCGCTGATCGGCTGGTTGGCCAACATGGTGCTGATCCCCGTGGTGGGCTTCTACCTGCTGCGCGACTGGGACCTGATGATGGCCAAGCTGCGCCGCCTGTTGCCGCGCCAGCGCGAAGAGCAGGTGGTGTCGCTGGCCCTGGAATGCCACGAGGTGCTCGGTGCGTTCGTGCGCGGGCAGTTGCTGGTGATGCTGGCGCTGGGGGTGATCTACGCCGCCGGGTTGATGCTGGTGGGCCTCGAACTGGGCCTGCTGATCGGTATCATGGCCGGGCTTGCGGCCATCGTGCCGTACATGGGTTTCATCATCGGCATCGGCGCGGCATTGATCGCCGGCATGTTCCAGTTCGGCGGCGACCTGTACCCGATGCTGGGCATCGTCGCGGTGTTCATGGTGGGCCAGGCCCTTGAAGGCATGGTGCTCACGCCGTTGCTGGTGGGCGACCGCATCGGTCTGCACCCGGTGGCGGTGATCTTCGCGATCCTGGCCGGCGGCGAGCTGTTCGGGTTCACCGGGGTGTTGCTGGCGCTGCCGGTGGCGGCGGTGATCATGGTGTTGCTGCGGCACATGCACGACCTCTATAAAGAGTCGGACATGTATGCTGGTGAAATCGACCCGGACCTTTGAAGGACACCCTGAGTGATGGAACATGAAACCGACCACGCCTGTGCATTGGCAGGCGTGATGGATGCATTGCCGCTGCTGGCCGATGACCTCGACGAGGATGAGGTGGCAGCGGCCCTGCAGCAGCAGGGCTACTCGCGGCACGCGGCCGAGAAGCTCACGATGTTCGTACCCTCGGCGTTTTCCTGGGTGGTGCTCAAGCGTCTGGGGCTCAAGGCGCTGCCCAGTCATTTCACGGCCTATGACCAGGACGACAATGCGGTGCGGATCCCGGTCGCCAATCAGCACTACTTCACCGCGGCGCTGACCCTGGCCTACAACACCTTCGAGAATGGCTGGAGCGCCGCACTACCGCGCAGCACCTTCCAGCGCGTTGCCGGGCGCAGTTCGGAGATGAACGCGGCCAACCAGGTACTGGATAAGGAAGGCTCGCTCGAAGGGGCGAGCATCAACACCGTGGAGCTGTTTCGCCTGAGTGCAGAGGAACTGCTGGAGGATTGACCCATGCCTGCCCCATATGCCGCGCAAGCCTTTGATTTTGCTAACGCATTGTGCGGTTGGCGTCACGGGTATAGACTTTGCGGACTTTTCACCAAAGGCCCCTTGCGGTTCCTCGGGACTGCCCAGCCAGCATGAAACCGATCCAGTTGCCCCTGGGTGTGCGTCTGCGTGATGACGCCACCTTCATCAACTACTATCCGGGTGCCAACGCCGCCGCATTGGGCTACGTCGAGCGACTCTGCGAAGCCGACGCCGGCTGGACCGAAAGCCTGATCTACCTGTGGGGCAAGCAGGGCGTAGGGCGTACCCACCTGCTGCAGGCCGCGTGCCTGCGCTTCGAGCAACTGGGCGAGCCTGCGGTGTACCTGCCTCTGGCGCAACTGCTCGATCGCGGCGTGGAACTGCTCGACAACCTGGAACAGTACGAACTGGTGTGCCTGGACGACCTGCATGTGATTGCCGGCAAGCCGGACTGGGAAGAGGCCATGTTCCACCTGTTCAATCGCCTGCGCGACAGCGGCCGCCGCTTGCTGCTGGCAGCGTCCAGCTCCCCCCGGGAATTGCCGATCAAGCTGGCCGACCTGAAGTCGCGCCTGACCCTGGCGCTGATCTTCCAGATGCGTGCCCTGTCGGATGAAGACAAGCTGCGTGCCCTGCAATTGCGCGCCTCGCGCCGGGGCCTGCACCTCACCGACGAAGTCGGGCATTTCATCCTGACCCGAGGCACGCGCAGCATGAGCGCACTGTTCGACCTGCTCGAACGCCTCGACCAGGCTTCACTGCAGGCGCAGCGCAAGCTGACCATCCCGTTTTTGAAAGAGACATTGGGCTGGTAGGGCCGGCCCAGAGCCTCGGCACATAAAAGTCACATTTTTTTCGATTGAATTTGCAAATCGATCCGATAGAAGGCATAGTCTCGGCTTCATCAAATTCAAGCCACGGTCGTGCCCATGCTAAATCGCTTCGCACCCCTCGTGCCCCTCGCACTTGTGACCTTGCTGTTCGGCTGCGCGACCACCGGTCCCGTCACCCACCAGCAGGCTCCCGCTCCAGTTGCTGCCCAGGCTGCCGCCAAGCCTTCCACCGCCGCGTCGGTGTTCGAAGAAGAGCTGGCCACCGAGCAGGACCTGGAAGCGTTCTCCTCCAGCACCAAGCCCTACGAACTGCCAGCCCTGGCCGACAACATTCTCGAACGTGGCATGTCCCTGATCGGTACCCGCTACCGTTTCGGCGGCACCTCGGAGAAGTCCGGCTTCGACTGCAGCGGCTTCATCGGCTACCTGTTCCGCGAAGAGGCCGGCATGAACCTGCCGCGCTCCACCCGCGAAATGATCAACGTGAAAGCCCCGCTGGTTGCGCGCAACAAGCTCAAGCCAGGCGACCTGCTGTTCTTCAGCACCAATGGTCGCGGCCGCGTCAGCCACGCCGGCATCTATCTGGGCGACGATCAGTTCATCCACTCCAGCAGCCGCCGCAGCGGTGGCGTGCGCATCGACAATCTCGGTGACCGCTACTGGAGCAAGACCTTCATCGAAGCCAAGCGCGCGCTGGCCATGGCACCGACTACCCTATCGCGTAACTGAGTCTGCGCGTGATGTCCCGCACGGCGGCGTAGCTGAAAAGCTCGCCGCCGTGCGTGTTTACAGAAAACGTCTAATCTAATTTCTCACCTATTTCCGACTTGGGGTCGGGCGGCTTCAGACAGGATGTTCTGACTATGTCGATACTCGCGCGCGTTGCTGTACTTTCCCTGGCGGCCCTGCTGGGTGCCTGCTCCAACCATGCCCCGCAGAAACCTCAGGTGGTCGAGCCGAAGGTGATGGCGCCCCAGGTGTATTTCTCGCCAGTGGCCGAGGATGTGCTGTTCCGGGCCCTGGGCCTGGTGGGCACGCCTTACCGCTGGGGCGGCAATACCCCGGACTCGGGGTTCGATTGCAGCGGGCTGATTGGCTACGTGTACCGGGACGCGGCGGGTATCGCCCTGCCGCGCTCAACCCGCGAGATGATCGGCATTCGTGCCCCGGACATCGACAAGGGTGCGTTGCAGTCGGGCGACCTGGTGTTCTTCGCCACCAATGGCGGCACCCAGGTGAGCCATGCCGGTATCTACGTGGGCGAGGGGCGTTTCGTGCATGCACCGTCAACGGGCGGTACGGTGCGCCTGGACTACCTGTCCAACAGCTACTGGCAGAAGACCTACCTCAACGCAAAGCGCGTGCTGCAACCGGCGCACCTGGCGCGCAATCCCTGACAGCGTGGCCTGCAAAGCCGGCTCCAGCAGGAGCCGACCTTGCCGGCGAACACGTCAGCGCAGTGCTACTGCGCCTTGCTCACCCGCCAGATCACATTGCCCACGTCGTCGGCCACCAGCACCCCGCCACGCTGATCGTTCACCACGCCGACCGGGCGCCCCATGGCCTTGCCGTCCTCGTCGAGAAACCCGGTCAGCAGATCGATGGGTTTGCCCGACGGTTTGCCCGCCGTGCTGAACGGCACGAAGATCACCTTGTAGCCACTGTGCGGCTTGCGGTTCCATGAGCCGTGCTGGCCGATGAACGCGCCCTGGTCGAATGGCGCCGGCAAGGCGTTCGGCACGGTAAACGCCAGCCCCAGCGAGGCGGTGTGCGGCCCCACCGCATAGTCCGGCGCTATCGCGCTGGCCACCAGCTTTGCATCCTGCGGCTGTACGCGCTCATCCACATGCTGCCCGTAATAGCTGTAGGGCCAGCCATAGAAGGCGCCGTCCTTCACCGACGTGATGTAGTCCGGCACCAGGTCGCTGCCGATCTCGTCACGTTCGTTCACCGCCGTCCACAGCTGCTGGCTATGGGGTTCCCAGGCCAGGCCGTTGGGGTTGCGCAGGCCGGTGGCGAACAGGCGCTGGCTGCCGGTGGCCGGGTCGACCTCCCAGATCGCGGCGCGGCCTTTCTCCTGCTCCATGCCGTTTTCGGCCACGTTGCTGTTGGAGCCCACGGTCACGTACAGCTTCTTGCCGTCGGGGCTGGCGATCACGTTCTTGGTCCAGTGGTGGTTGAGCGTGCCGCCCGGCAGGTCGACCACCTTGGTGCCGCTGCCCTGCAGGCGGGTGGCGCCTGGCTCGTAGGTGAAGCGCAACAGCCGATCGGTGTCGGCCACATAGAAGTCGTTGCCCACCAGGGCCATGCCGAACGGCGAGTTCAGCCCCTCGATGAAGGTGGTGCGGGTGTCGGCCACGCCGTCCTTGTCGCTGTCACGCAGCAGGGTGATGCGGTTGGGGCTGGGCACTCCGGCGCCGGCGCGGCCCATCACCTTGCCCATCACCCAGCCCTTGATGCCCTTGCCGTCATCGGGTTTGGGCGGCGCGTTGGTCTCGGCCACCAGCACGTCGCCGTTGGGCAGCACGTACAGCCAGCGCGGGTGGTCGAGCTTGTCGGCGAAGGCCACCACCTGGGTGCCTGCCGCAGCCTTGGGTTTGCCGCCCTTCGGCCAGCCGATGGCCGGCGCGATGTTTACCGTGGGGATGAGGGTCTTGTTCGGTTCGGGCAGGCGCGGCGACGGGCCGGTGCCATCGGTGACGTCCAGGCGGGCGTTCTCGCCGCAGGCCACCAGCCCGGTGGTGAGTGCCAGCAGTACAGCAATGCGCATGTTGCCCATGATCGGTGTCCCTCGCGAAGTTGGCCGTGTCCAGTAAGGTAGAGGCGGGCACGTCGGCGAGGTTCCCTCGACAGGGGCTCAGGCCTGCTTGAGCAGCAGCGCGATGCCGGGGTGGTAGCGGCCCACGTCGTCGTGCAGCTTGCGGTAGCCATAGGGGAACACCCAGGCGATGGCGCATGCATTGTGCTTTTGCAGGTCGTCGACCAGGTCCTGAAGCTCTTCGGGGCTGGCGTGTTGCCCGGCCTTGTACGGGCTGACGAACAGCGCGGCGACCTTGAGCTGGCTGGCATAGCCCACCAGGCGAGCCTGGGCGACGCTCTCCTGCAGGGCATCGGTGAGGTCGAGCTTGCCGACCCGTGGCCAGCGCTGGGTGGCTTGCAGGTAGGCGGTCTCTTCCTTGCTGGCGATCACCAGGTCGCAGTGCGCCGCACGCTCGCCTTCGTCGCGCTGCTTCTTGGTCTGCGCACCCTGCAAGGTCACCAGCTCCGCCTGCCAGGCCGCCGCGCTCAGCACGCCAAGGTTGCTTTGCACGCCTTGCCAGTAGGGGGCGTCGCTGTCGCCCAGGGTCTGGTTGTAGCGCTCCAGGCACTCGGCCCAACGTTCCAGGGCGGGGCGCAGGAACTCCAGACGCGGGTTGTTGATGATCAGACCTTGCATGCCGTGCTCCATTGTTATTGTGGATCGGAGAGGTGCGGATAATGGCTATGTGATATCACTGCAGTGAGTGTGACACAAGATGACATAAATGCCATTGATCCAGACCGCTTCGCAGCGCCTTTGATTGACGCTCATGGCCCAACCCTCTAACCTTCGCGACTTGTTTCAGGTGCTCTGCGGCCAAGGTGCCGGCAGGGTGAAACAGGGAAGCCGGTGGGCACGTGCAACGTGCGATTCCGGCGCTGCCCCCGCAACGGTAAATGAGTCGGGATCGCGCAGGGCCACTGGGTGCAACAGCCCGGGAAGGCGCGCGATCCGGGTCGATCAGACCCGCCCATGAGCCCGGAGACCGGCCTGTCACAGATCAACGGCATCACGGAGGGTGATGCGCGGTTCTCCCGGCCAGTGGCAGGGCCTGCGCGTTTTCCGTGTGCCATCGCCAACCTGCTGTCGCGCCGACTCGATCCCCCCGGTCCCTGTGCGCGCCAGTTGCCCACGGAGCCTCCGATGACCGACACCACCGATCGCGACGAACGCCATCTGGCGCGCATGCTGCGCAAAAAAGCGGTAATCGACGAACGAATTGCCAACTCGCCCAATGAATGCGGCCTGCTGCTGGTACTCAGCGGCAACGGCAAGGGCAAGAGCAGCTCGGCCTTCGGCATGCTGGCGCGGGCCCTGGGCCACGGCATGCAATGTGGCGTGGTGCAGTTCATCAAGGGCCGCAACAGCACCGGCGAGGAGCTGTTCTTCCGCCGCTTCCCCGAACAGGTGCGCTACCACGTGATGGGCGAGGGCTTTACCTGGGAAACCCAGGACCGCCAGCGCGACATCGCCGCCGCCGAGGCTGCCTGGGCGGTTTCGCGCCAGTTGCTGCAGGACCCGGCCATCGGTTTTGTAGTGCTCGATGAGCTCAACATCGCCCTCAAGCACGGCTACCTCGACCTCGATCAGGTGCTCGGCGACCTGCAGGCACGCCCACCGATGCAGCATGTGATCGTCACCGGCCGCGGCGCCAAGCCCGAGATGATCGAGCTGGCCGACACCGTGACCGAGATGGGCATGGTCAAGCACGCCTTCCAGGCCGGCATCCGTGCCCAGAAGGGCGTGGAACTATGAGGCAAACCCGTCATTGCCCGGCGGTGCTGATCGCGGCACCTGCATCTGGCCAGGGCAAGACCACGGTGACGGCCGCACTGGCGCGCCTGCACCGCAACCAGGGGCGCAAGGTCCGGGTGTTCAAGTGTGGCCCGGACTTTCTCGACCCGATGATTCTGGAGCGCGCCAGTGGCGCACCGGTGTACCAGCTGGACCTGTGGATGGTCGGCGCCGAGGAAAGCCGGCGCCTGCTGTGGGAAGCCGCCGCCGACGCCGACCTGATCCTGATCGAAGGGGTGATGGGGCTGTTCGACGGTACGCCGTCCAGCGCCGACCTGGCGCGGCATTTCGGCGTGCCGGTGCTGGCGGTGATCGACGGCACGGCCATGGCCCAGACCTTCGGCGCGCTGGCCCTGGGCCTGGCGCGCTACCAGCCCGACCTGCCGTTTGCCGGCGTGCTGGCCAACCGGGTGGGCTCGCTGCGTCACGCGCAACTGCTCGAAGGCAGCCTGACCGAAGGCCTGCGCTGGTACGGCGGGCTGTCGCGGGAAACCGGCATCGAACTGCCCAGCCGCCACCTGGGCCTGGTGCAGGCCAGTGAACTGACCGACCTGGACCTGCGCCTGGACGCCGCCGCCAACGCCCTGGGCGACAGCTGCGAGTCGGCCCTGCCGCCGGCGGTGGCCTTCGATGCGCCGCAGTCGCGCAGCATCGAGCCACTGCTGGCCGGCGTGCGGATCGGCGTGGCGCGCGACGAAGCCTTCGCATTCACCTATGGCGCCAGCCTGGACCTGTTGCGCGAGATGGGCGCACAGCTGAGCTTCTTCTCGCCGATCCACGACCGCCTGCTGCCAGACTGCGACAGCCTGTACCTGCCCGGCGGCTACCCTGAGCTGCACCACCATGCGCTGGCCGCCAACACGCCGATGCTGGCGGCGATCCGGGCCCATCACCAGGCCGGCAAGCCCTTGCTGGCCGAATGCGGCGGCATGCTCTACCTGCTCGATGCACTGACCGATGTGGCCGGCGAACGGGCCGAACTGGCCGGCCTGCTGCCGGGCGAGGCGGTGATGCAGAAGCGCCTGGCGGCCCTGGCCCTGCAAGCGGTAGAGCTGCCCGAGGGCACCCTGCGCGGGCATACCTATCACCATTCGCTGACCAGCACCGCGCTCGAACCCATCGCCCGCGGGCAAAGCCCCAACGGCGGGCGCGGCGCCGAGGCGGTGTACCGTTGCGGCCGGCTGACGGCCTCGTATGTGCATTTCTACTTCCCGTCCAACCCGTCTGCGCTGGCGGCGCTGCTGGCACCATGAGCGACCAGGCCTTCAACGACGCCGAGCGCGCGGCGGTCTACCGCGCCATCGGCGAGCGCCGCGACATGCGCCATTTCAGCGGCGGCGAGGTGGCCCCCGAGCTGCTGGCACGCCTGCTGCAGGCGGCGCACCAGGCCCCGAGCGTGGGCCTGATGCAGCCCTGGCGTTTCATCCGCATCACCCGTCGCGAGCTGCGCCAGCAGATCCAGGCGCTGGTGGAGCAGGAGCGGGTGCGCACCGCCGAGGCACTGGGGCAGCGTTCTGACGATTTCATGCGGCTCAAGGTCGAGGGCATCAACGATTGCGCCGAGGTGCTGGTGGCGGCGCTGATGGACGGGCGCGAGGCGCACATCTTCGGCCGTCGCACCTTGCCGGAAATGGACCTGGCCTCGCTGTCGTGCGCCATCCAGAACCTGTGGCTGGCGGCCCGTGCCGAGGGCCTGGGCATGGGCTGGGTGTCGCTGTTCGAACCGCAGGCACTGGCCGACCTGCTGGGCATGCCGGCCGGTGCCAAACCGCTGGCGGTACTGTGCCTGGGCCCGGTCGAGGCGTTCTACGAGGCGCCCATGCTGGTGCTCGAAGGCTGGGCCCGCGAGCGGCCATTGAGCGAGATGCTCTACGAAAACCATTGGGGAGAGCGTTGATGAGTGTGGCCTTGCTGAGTGTGGCCGGGGTGGCGCTGGATGCCTTGCTGGGCGAGCCCCGGCGTGCGCACCCGCTGGTCGCGTTCGGCCGTTATGCCGGACGCCTGGAACAACGCTTCAATGCCGGCGGTCGTGGCTGGCGCAGCCATGGCGTCACCGCGTGGTTTCTGGCGGTGGTGCCCCTGACTTTGCTGGTGACTGTGCTGTCGTGGCTGCCCTACATCGGCTGGCTGGTGGAGATACTGGCGCTGTACTGCGCGCTGGGCCTGCGCAGCCTTGGTGAGCATGTACGGCCCGTGGCCGAGGCGCTGCGTGGCGGCGACCTGGACGAAGCGCGCCGCCGCGTGGGCTACCTGGTCAGCCGTGAAACCGGCGAACTGGATGACACCGCCGTGGCGCGTGCCGCCACCGAATCGGTGCTGGAGAACGGTAGCGATGCAGTGTTCGCCGCCCTGTTCTGGTTCGTGGTGGCGGGGGCGCCAGGTGTGGTGCTGTATCGCCTGAGCAATACCCTGGATGCCATGTGGGGCTATCGCAACGAGCGCTTCGAGCGCTTTGGCTGGGCCGCAGCGCGCATCGACGATCTGCTCAACTATATTCCGGCGCGGCTGGTGGCCCTGACCTACGCGGTGCTGGGCAGGACGCGCCTGGCACTGAGCTGCTGGCGCCGTCAGGCGCCGTTGTGGGACAGCCCCAACGCCGGCCCGGTGATGGCAGCTGGCGCCGGTGCGCTGGGTGTCGAGCTGGGCGGCGCGGCGGTGTACCACGGCGAGCTGCACCAGCGCCCGCAACTGGGCGAAGGCCCGCCGGCCGATGCTGACGCCATCGAGCGTGGTTGGCAACTGGTGTGCAAGGGCGTGTGGTTGTGGTTGCTGCTGTTGTGCGTGGGGGCGCAATTCTATGCTTGAACACGGTGGTCGTTTGCAACGGGCGGTGCTGGAGTACGGCATCGCAGTGCAGGACTGGGTCGACCTGTCCAGCGGCATCGCGCCGTGGCCCTTCGCGATCCCCGAGATCCCGTTGCGCGCCTGGGCACGCCTGCCCGAAACCGACGATGGCCTGGAGCAGGCGGCCCGCGAGTACTACGGCGTGCCGCAACTGCTGCCGGTGGCCGGGTCCCAGGCCGCCATCCAGGCCCTGCCGCGCTTGCGTCGCAGTGGCAAGGTCGGTGTGCTGTCGCCGTGCTACGCCGAACATGCCGAGGGCTGGCGGCGCGCCGGGCACCGCGTGCGTGAAGTCGGCGAGGCCGAGGTGGAGTTCTTTCTCGACAGCCTCGATGTGCTGGTGGTGGTCAACCCCAACAACCCCACCGGGCGCCTGTTGAGCGCCGAGCGCCTGCTGGGCTGGCACGCCCGCCTGGCCCAGCGCGGTGGCTGGCTGGTGGTGGATGAAGCGTTCATGGACAACACCCCGCAACACAGCATCGCCGCCGAAACCTGGCGCAACGGGCTGATCGTACTGCGCTCGTTCGGCAAGTTCTTCGGCCTGGCCGGTGTACGCCTGGGCTTCGTGCTGGCCGAACGCCAACTGCTGCAGCTGCTGGCCGAACAACTGGGGCCCTGGTCGATCGCCGGGCCCACGCGGGTGCTGGGCCAGGCCTGCCTGCTCGACCATGGCGCCCAGCAGCGCCAGATCACCCGCTGCGCCGAGGCCAGCACACGCCTGGCGCAGGTACTCGATGCTGCCGGCTTCACGCCGGCTGGCGGCTGCGACCTGTTCCAGTACCTGGAGCTTGCCCACGCCGCGCAGTTGCACCAGTTCATGGCGCGGCGCGGCATCCTGCTGCGCCTGTTCGAACACCTGGGCAGCCTGCGTTTCGGCCTGCCGGCCACCGACACCGATTGGCAGCGCCTGGTCCAGGCGCTGGACGACTACCGCAAGGAACACCCATGACCACCCTGATGGTGCAAGGCACCACCTCCGATGCCGGCAAGAGCACCCTGGTGACCGCGCTGTGCCGCTGGCTGGCGCGCCAGGGCGTGGGTGTCGTGCCGTTCAAGCCGCAGAACATGGCACTCAACAGTGCGGTGACGGCCGACGGCGGCGAAATCGGCCGCGCCCAGGCGGTGCAGGCCCAGGCCGCCGGGCTGGCGCCGCACACCGACATGAACCCGGTACTGCTCAAGCCCAACAGCGAGACCGGAGCCCAGGTGATCGTGCATGGCCGCGCGGTCACCAGCATGAACGCGGTGGCCTATCACGACTACAAGGCCATCGCCATGCAGGCGGTACTGGCCTCGCACCAGCGCCTGAGCGACGCCTACCCGGTGGTGATGGTGGAGGGCGCGGGCTCGCCGGCCGAAATCAACCTGCGGGCCGGGGACATCGCCAACATGGGGTTTGCCGAGGCGGTCGACTGCCCGGTGATCCTGATCGCCGATATCAACCGCGGCGGGGTGTTCGCACACCTGGTCGGCACCCTGGAGCTGCTGTCGCCCAGCGAGCAGGCGCGGGTCAAGGGCTTCGTGATCAACCGCTTTCGTGGCGACATCGCCCTGCTGCAGCCCGGCCTGGACTGGCTCGAGGCGCGTACCGGCAAGCCGGTGCTGGGCGTGCTGCCGTATGTGCTGGACCTGCATCTGGAAGCCGAGGATGGCCTGGACCGGCGCCAGGGCCAGAAAGCCGCGCAGGTGCTCAAGGTGATCGTGCCGGTGCTGCCGCGCATCAGCAACCATACCGACTTCGATCCGCTGCGCCTGCATCCGCAGGTGGATCTGCAGTTCATCGGGCCGGGCGACGCGATACCGCCGGCCGACCTGATCATCCTGCCGGGCTCCAAGAGCGTACGCAGCGACCTGGCGCACCTGCGCGAGCGCGGCTGGGAGGAGGCGATAGCCCGCCACCTGCGCTACGGCGGCAAACTTCTGGGCATCTGTGGTGGCCTGCAGATGCTCGGGACCCACGTGCATGACCCACTGGGCCTGGAAGGCGCCGCAGGCAGCAGTGCGGGCCTGGGCTGGCTGGACTACAGCACGCAGCTGGAGGCCGAGAAGCAGCTGCGCAATGTCAGCGGCACGCTGAACCTGGAGCAGGCGCCCGTCAGTGGCTACGAGATCCATGCCGGGGTCACCCGCGGGCCGGCGCTGGGGCAGCCTGCCGTACAGTTGGCCGACGGTCGCAGCGATGGCGCGGTCAGCGCCGACGGGCAGATCCTGGCCACCTACCTGCACGGCCTGTTCGAGTCGCCGCATTCGTGCACGGCGCTGCTGCGCTGGGCTGGCCTGAACGATGTGCAGCAGGTGGACTACCATGCTCTGCGTGAACTGGATATCGAACGCCTGGCCGACCTGGTGGACACGCACCTGGACGGCGCCCGGCTTCGTCAACTCTGCGGGCTGGACTGACATGCTCAAGCTGATTCTTGGCGGCGCCCGATCGGGCAAGAGCCGCCTGGCCGAACAATACGCCGTCGACAGCGCGCTGGCGGTGACCTATATCGCCACCAGCGAGCCGCTGGACGGTGAAATGAATGCCCGCGTGCAACTGCACCGTGCGCGTCGCCCTGCCGAGTGGGCGCTGATCGAGGAGCCGCTGGCGCTGGCGCGGGTGCTGCGCGAAACCGCCGCGCCCGAGCGTTGCCTGCTGGTGGACTGCCTGACCCTGTGGCTGACCAACCTGCTGATGCTCGAAGACCCCGAGCGCCTGGCCGCCGAGCGCGATGCACTGCTGGACTGCCTGGCGCAGTTGCCGGGTGAAATCATCCTGGTCAGCAACGAGACCGGCCTGGGCGTGGTGCCCATGGGCGAGCTGACCCGTCGTTACGTCGATGAAGCCGGCTGGCTGCATCAGGCCATTGCCGAACGTTGCCAGCACGTGGTGCTGACCGTTGCCGGCCTGCCACTTACGCTCAAGGGAGCCTGAACATGAGTCAAAACTGGTGGCAGAACGCGTGTCAGCCGATCAACCTGGCTGTGCGCGAACAGGCGCTGGAGCGCCAGCGCGAGCTGACCAAGCCAGCCGGCTCACTGGGCCGGCTGGAGCAGGTTGCGGTGGAGCTGGCCGGCTTGCAGGGCAAGCTCAAGCCTGGCGTGCGGCAGGTATGGATCGCGATTTTCGCGGGCGATCACGGCGTGGTGGCCGAGGGGGTTTCGGCCTATCCGCAGGTGGTCACCCGGCAGATGCTGCAGAACTTCGTCGGCGGCGGCGCAGCCATCAGCGTGCTGGCCCGCCAGTTGGGTGCGCAGCTGGAGGTGGTCGACCTGGGGACGGTCGACCTGACCCTGGAACTTGCCGGTGTACGCCATCTGCGCATCGGGGCGGGCACCGCCAACTTCGCCCAGGTGTCGGCAATGACCACCGAGCAGGGGCGCCTGGCGCTGCAGGCCGGGCGCGAGAGCGCCTTGCGTGCGCGTGATGCCGGGGCGCAACTGTTCATCGGCGGCGAAATGGGCATCGGCAACACGGCCTCTGCCAGTGCGGTGGCCAGTGCATTGCTCAAATGCACCCCTGGCGAGCTGACCGGCCCCGGCACTGGCCTGAATGCTGCCGGTGTCGAACACAAGACCCGCGTGATCGAACGCGCGCTGCTCACCCACGCGGCGCTGGCCGACGACCCATTGGAGCAGCTGTTGTGCTTTGGCGGCTTCGAGATTGCCGCGCTGGTGGGGGCGTACCTGGCGTGCGCGCAGCAAGGCATCGTGGTGCTGGTGGACGGTTTTATCTGCACCGTGGCGGCGCTGGTTGCAACGCGCATCAACCCCGGTTGCCGGGCCTGGCTGCTGTTCGGTCATCGCGGCGCCGAGCCCGGGCACCAGCGGGTGCTCGAAGCGTTGCAGGCGCAACCGCTGCTGGAGCTGGGCCTGCGCCTGGGCGAGGGCAGCGGGGCGGCGCTGGCGGTACCGCTGCTGCGCATGGCCTGCGACCTGCACGGGCAGATGGCGACCTTCGCCGAGGCGGCGGTGGCGGACCGCGATACATGATCGTCGACCTGCTGCGTCATGGTGAAACCGAACTGGGCGGTGGGCTGCGCGGCAGCCTGGACGACGCGCTGACCGAACTTGGCTGGGCGCAGATGCGTGCGGCTGTGGTCGAGGGCGGGCCGTGGACGCGGATCATCAGCTCGCCGCTGCAACGCTGCGCGCGATTCGCCGAAGAACTTGCCGGTCAGGCGGGCGTGCCCATGCAACTGGAGGCCGGCCTGCAGGAGCTGCACTTCGGCGACTGGGAGGGGCGCAGCACCGCCGACCTCATGCTTACCGACGAACAGGGCCTGGGGCTGTTCTGGGCCGACCCTTATGCCTTCACGCCGCCGGGTGGCGAGCCGGTCACGGCGTTTGCCGAGCGGGTGCTGGCGGCCATGGCGCGGGCGTATCAGGCCCACGCCGGCGAGCGCGTGCTGCTGGTGACCCACGGCGGCGTGATGCGCCTGCTGCTGGCCCGTGCCCGCGGCCTGCCGCGCGAGCAGCTGCTGCAGGTGGTGGTCGGGCACGGCGCGGTGCACCGTCTGCATTGCGCGGCCGACGGTCGTTTCGCGGAAATCGCCTGATGCAGGCGTTCTGGATTGCCCTGCAGTTTCTCAGCAGCCTGCCGGTGCGCCTGGCGGGCATGCCCGCGCCCGAGCAGATGGGGCGCTCCCTGCTGTGCTACCCGCTGGTGGGGCTGTTGTTCGGCGGGGTGCTGTGGGCGGCCAGCGCGCTGCTGGCGGACAGCCCGCCGATGCTGCAGGCGGCCCTGCTGCTGTGCATCTGGGTGTGGTTGAGCGGTGCGTTGCACCTGGATGGCCTGGCCGACAGCGCCGATGCCTGGCTGGGCGGGTTCGGCGACCGCGAACGCACCCTGACGATCATGAAGGACCCGCGCAGCGGGCCGATTGCGGTGGTGGCGCTGGTACTGGTGCTGCTGCTCAAGTTCTGCGCGTTGCTCGCGCTGGTCGACAGCGGGCAGGCGGTGGGCCTGCTACTGGCACCGGTACTGGGGCGGGCGGCGATGCTGGGGTTGTTCCTGTGCACGCCGTATGTTCGCGCAGGCGGCCTGGGACAGGCGCTGGCCGAGCATCTGCCGCGTGGCGAAGCCAAAGCCGTGTTGCTGGCGACCGGTTTGGGGTGCCTGGTGCTGGCGGGATGGAACGGTATCCTGGCCGTGGGCGTGGCGCTGCTGGTGTTCGCGCTGCTGCGCCAGGTGATGCTCAAGCGCCTGGGGGGCACCACCGGGGATACAGCAGGGGCGTTGCTGGAGCTGCTGGAGCTGGCGGTGGTGGTAAGCCTGGCACTCTGAAGGGGCTGTCAGGAGCTCTTCGCTGCGGTCATGAATCCGTAGTGTTTTGCAACTGAATGCAGCACGTGGTCAGCCTTCGCAAGCGCTAGCCTTACGTCCCTCTGTCTTTGCGGGGTGCCCCGATGCGCAACCAACTGCTGGCCTGCCTTATCGCCTGTTCGTCCCTGCCGGCCCACGCCGCCGACCTGATCGACTTCTGGAACACGCCGCGCCATGGCGGCAACAGCTTCAACCGCCTGCCGCCCGACCAGGCCTACTTCGAGGCGCTGCACGGCTACGGGGCGAGCTGGGTGCGGTTGTCCTATGACAAGTGGCAAGCGGCGCAGCGTGATTTTCTGCTCGGTAATGCCGATACCTACCAAGGGCTGCCGGCCGCCGACCTTGCCACGCTCAAGGCCACCCTGGACCGCGCGCACGCCGCAGGCCTCAAGGTCGTTATCACGCCCCTCTCACTGCCCGGCATGCGCTGGGCACAGAACAACGCCGGCCAGTTCGATGACCGGCTCTGGCAGGACAAGGCCTACTGGGCCCAGGCCGCCGACTTCTGGCGTGACCTGGCGCGGGCGCTCAAGGACCATCCGGCGGTGGCGGCCTACAACCTGATCAACGAACCGGCGCCCGAGAAACTCGGCGGCCTGGCCGAGCACGCCAGCGCCGAGCAGATGCGCGCCTGGTACCGACAGCAGCAGGGCAGCACCCGCGACCTGCCGGCGCTGTATCGCCAGTTGGTGGCGGCGATACGCGAAGTCGATCCACTCACCCCGATCATGCTCGATGCCGGCTGGTACGCCGCGGCCGATGCCTTCGAGTACTGGCCTGGCGCGCTCGACGACCAGCGCCTGCTCTACAGCTTTCACATGTACGAACCCTACGCGGCCACCAGCGCGCCCAACCTGGAGCGCGCCACGCCCTATGCCTACCCTGGGCCCGCGCCCTTTGGCGGCAGCGTTGCGCAATGGAACAAGGCCCGGGTGCAGCAGTGTCTGCAGCGCCCGCTGGACTGGGCCGGCAGGCACGCGGTGCCGGCCAATCGCCTGGTGGCCGGCGAGTTCGGCTGCATGCGCCGCTGGGCAGGCTGTACCACCTATCTGGAGGATGTACTGGGCACCCTCGATCGCCAGCAGGTGCACTGGGCCTTCTACAGCTTTCGCGAAGACAGCTGGGACGGGATGGACTATGAGCTGGGCAGCGCCAAAGTGCCGTGGGCTTATTGGCAGGCGATCGAAAAGGGCCTGCCGGACCCGCTCAAGCGCACGCCCTCCAGCCTGTTGGAACCGATTCGAAAACGCCTTGCCCTCAATGGCGCACCCCACTGAACGCTTGCATCCTGATAACTACGGGTATATACACGCATCTATGTTGAAGAGCCATTGCATCTGTACTCATCTGCGCCGGGCCGCCCGTGGGGTCAGCCGGCACTATGACGAAGCCCTTGTGGGCTTCGGCATCAATGTCGCCCAGTTTTCCCTGCTGCGGCATCTGCAGCGCCTCGATCAGCCCAGCATCTCGGTGCTGGCCGAGTCCATGGGCCTGGATCGCAGCACGCTGGGTCGCAACGTGCGGGTGCTGGAAGCCGACGGCCTGGTGGCGTTGGCCGAAGGTGTCGACTTGCGCAACCGCATCGTACTGCTGACGGAGAAGGGCCTGGCGCGCCTGGTGGCCGCCACGCCTGCCTGGGAGCAGGCCCAGGATGCCCTGGTGAGCAACCTGGGCGAAGGGCAGCGCGATGAACTGGTGCGCCTGTTGGAACAGTTGGCTTGAGCGTATTACACCAATAAGCGGGTATATACCCGTGTAACCTTGCGGCGGTCTGGGAGAACAAGAATGACATCGGTATGGCGCACGAGCGGTTGGGTGCTGTTGGGGGCGGCGCTGATCCTGGCATTGTCGCTGGGGGTGCGGCATGGCTTCGGCCTGTTCCTGGCGCCGATGAGCGCCGAATTCGGCTGGGGGCGAGAAGTGTTCGCCTTCGCCATCGCCTTGCAGAACCTGATCTGGGGCCTGGCCCAGCCGTTTGCCGGTGCCCTGGCCGATCGCCTGGGCGCGGCCAAGGTGGTGATCATCGGCGGCATTCTCTACGCCGTGGGGCTGGTGATGATGGGCATGGCGGACTCGGCGTGGTCACTGTCGCTCAGTGCCGGGCTGCTGATCGGCATCGGCCTGTCGGGCACCTCGTTCTCGGTGATCCTGGGTGTGGTAGGACGTGCCGTGCCGGCAGACAAGCGCAGCATGGCCATGGGCATCGCCAGCGCCGCAGGCTCCTTCGGCCAGTTCGCGATGCTGCCGGGCACCCTGGGCCTGATCGGCTGGCTGGGCTGGTCGGCGGCATTGCTGGTGCTGGGCCTGCTGGTGGCCTTCATCGTGCCGCTGGTGGGCATGCTGCGCGATAACCCGCTGCCCAGCCAGGGGCACGAACAGACCCTGATGCAGGCGCTGCGCGAAGCCTGTTCGCACTCGGGCTTCTGGTTGCTGGCGCTGGGCTTTTTCGTGTGCGGTTTCCAGGTGGTGTTCATCGGCGTGCACCTGCCGGCCTACCTGGTCGACCAGCACCTGCCGGCCACCATCGGCACCACGGTGCTGGCACTGGTCGGGCTGTTCAATATCGTCGGCACCTACACCGCCGGCTGGCTGGGCGGGCGCATGTCCAAGCCGCGCCTGTTGACCACCCTGTACCTGCTGCGGGCGGTGGTGATCGTGCTGTTCCTGTGGGCGCCGGTGACCCAGTTCAGCGCCTACCTGTTCGGTATCGCCATGGGCCTGCTGTGGCTGTCGACGGTGCCGCTGACCAACGGCACCGTCGCCACCCTGTTCGGGGTGCGCAACCTGTCCATGCTGGGCGGCATCGTCTTTCTGTTCCATCAGTTGGGCGCATTCCTGGGCGGCTGGCTGGGCGGTGTGGTGTACGACCGTACCGGCAACTATGACCTGGTGTGGCAGATCTCGATCCTGCTCAGCCTGCTGGCTGCCGCGCTCAACTGGCCGGTGCGCGAGCGCCCGGTGGCGCGGCTGCAGGCGCGGCCGGAGGCGGCATGACCGCGCGCCTGGTAGCGTTGGTGCTGGCTGGCCTGGTGCTGGCGCTGGTGTGGTGGGGCTGGCACCAGGGCGGTCTGGCGCTGATGCAGTTGGGCATGGGCGTGTGCTAGGCGTAAGCTGAACCCCTGCACTCAGGCAAGGGAGACGCACCATGTACGCACGCTGGCTGTTGGTACCGCTATTGATCCTGGCCGGTTCGGGGGCCGTGCTGGCCGCCGACTGCCCGGCCTTGCTGCAGGGCGAGTTGCCCAAGCTGCGCGCCAAGGAACAGGTGAACCTGTGCGAGCGCTTCGCCGGCAAGCCGCTGGTGGTGATCAACACCGCCAGCTATTGCGGCTTCGCGCCGCAATTCGAAGGGCTCGAGAGCACCTACAAGGCTTATCACGAGCAGGGCCTGGAAATGCTCGGGGTGCCGTCCAACGACTTCAAGCAGGAAGACGCCGACAGCGAGAAGACCGCCAAGGTGTGCTATGCCAACTACGGCGTGACCTTCACCATGACCGAGCCACAGAAGGTGCGCGGCGACGACGCCACGCCGCTGTTTCGCGAGCTGGCCAGGCAGAGCAATGCGCCCAGGTGGAATTTCTACAAGTATGTGGTCGATCGCCAGGGCAAGGTGGTGGCCAGCTTCTCCAGCCTGACCAAGCCGGACGACCCGGCGTTCAGGGCTGCCATTGAGAAGGCCATCGCCTCGCAGCCCTGAGGTGGGCTCAGGCCTTGCCCGGGTGGACGGTCCAGGCCACCAGCTTGAGCACGATCGGCCGTACCACCAGCACGCAGGCGAAGGCCACCGGCATGGCCAGTTGGTAGGCC
The DNA here is from genome assembly GCF_028682105.1 of Pseudomonas sp. 8209. Taxonomy (NCBI): domain Bacteria; kingdom Pseudomonadati; phylum Pseudomonadota; class Gammaproteobacteria; order Pseudomonadales; family Pseudomonadaceae; genus Pseudomonas; species Pseudomonas sp. 8209. The sequence goes on along the minus strand of NZ_JANIAH010000009.1, from coordinate 257,077 downwards.
TTGAGCACATTGGCCAGGTAATGCTCGCCGACGCCGCTGTTGGCGGCGGTGATCACGAAGCACATCAGCAGCGCCATGATCGACGACATGTAGAACGCGAATACGTAGGGGGTGGCGCGTACGCCGAGTTTCAGGCGTGGGCGAGGGCGGGTCTGGCTGGTCATGCAGGCTCCTGAGGGTAGGGGAGGCGCCAGACTAGCAGGCTGCCAGGGTACGAGGTAGACGACGCCAGCTTAGGTCTTTATAAAGAGAACCTTACGAATCCTGGAGTTTGGCCGTGAACCTGTTGGGCTCGATACGCAGTTTCATCAAGGTGGTCGAGGCTGGCAGCATCGCCGGTGGGGCCCGCACCCTGGGCTTGAGCGCCGCCGCAGTGAGCCAGAACATCGCGCGCCTGGAAGCCCATCTGCAAGTGCGCCTGCTGGCCCGCACCACCCGCAGCATGGCGTTGACGCCCAATGGTCGCGCCTATTACGACAAGGTCAGGCATGTGGAGCGTGATCTGGAACTGGCGCAGCTGGCCGTCACGGCCGATGACGGCGAACCCCAGGGCCGGTTGTGCATCTCCTCTTCTTCGGCCTTCGCGCGCTATGTGCTGGCGCCCCTGATGCCGGCATTCAACCTGCGCTATCCGCAGCTTTCAATTGAATTGCTTACGAGCGACCGGCGTGTGGACCACGCGCGCGAGTCGATTGACGTGAGTGTGCGCATCACCCCCCAGCTGGAAGACGGCCTGCTGGCGCGGCACGTTGCCCAGATCCCGTTCATCTGTTGCGCAGCGCCTGCCTACCTGGAGCGTGCCGGCCGGCCCGGCACCCCGGAAGCCTTGAAGGGGCATCGCTGCCTGGTGTTCCGTTACCCGGTGGACGGCCGCTTTCTGCGGTGGGGCTTTGTGCGTGACGGCCTGCGTTTCGATGCCGAGTTCGGGGATGTGTCGATCAGCGATGACATCGACGTGCTGGCGCAGATGGCGGTGATGGGGGGTGGGATCGTGCGCCTGGCCGAGTTCGTGGCGCGGCCTTACCTGGAGAACGGGCAACTGGTGCCGCTGTTCGAATATGCCCAACCCCACCAGGCCTATGCACAGACCTCGCCCATGGACATCTACCTGTGCGTGGCCGACCGCTCGGCGCTGACGCCCAAGGTGCGGGCCTTCATGGCGTATGTGGAGGACTGCCTGGCGCAGGCCTGGCGCGTGCGCGCACGGGCATAAAAAACCGCCTTTGGAAGGCGGTTTTTTCATGCAACAGCGATCAGAAGCGGTAGGTCAGCGAAGCACCCAGGCCGTGTGCACTGTTTTCGTACTTAGCGTTGTACGAGCCCTTGAACGAAGGGTCGGTGATGGCGGTGCTCTGGTGAATCTTGACGTCTTCTTCCATCAGGTACGAGTAGGCCACGTCGATGGTCATGTCGTCGCTCGGGTTCCAGCCGGCGCCCAGGCTGAACACCTTGCGGTCGCCGGTTGGGATGCGTGGCGAACGGTTCTGGTTGTTGGCTGGCGACTGGTCGACGGAGAAGCCGGCGCGCAGGGTCCATTCCTTGTTCAGCTTGTAGGCAGCGCCGATGGCGTGGGCCCAGGTGTCGTGCCAGTTCTGTTCTTCGGCGATCTGGCCCAGTGCCGGTGCCAGTGGCCCGGTGCCCTCGTTGTTGACCACGATGGACTCCAGGCGGCTCCAGCGGGTCCAGGTGCTGCCCGCGTACAGGGTCCAGTTGTCATCCAGTTCGTGGGTGACCGAGAAGTCGACCGACTCGGGGGTCTTGATCTTCAGCGAGGCGTCGAACTTGCTGCCGCTGAACGGGCCGAAGCCCGGGCCGCTGATCTTGGTGTCGCCCTTGAGCTTGTAGTCGACCATCGAGTGGTAGGTCAGGCCGACGCGGGTTCTGTCGGTGGCCTGCACCATCACGCCGATGTTGTAGCCGACGGCGGTGTCGTCACCGGTGATCTTGACCTTGCCGTCGTTGCTGCCTGGGGTGGCGCGGTTCAGCGCGGCGGACTCCAGGGTGCCGTCGATACGGTTGATGGTCGGGCCGAAACCGATCGAGACCTTGTCGTTGAAGGCGTAGCTGATGGTCGGTTGCAGGGTCACGACCTGAACTTCGCTCTTGCTGCCGAAGTAGCGGCCGGCAAAGCCGTGCTCGTAGTCGGTGATCAGGCCGAAAGGCACGTAGACCCCGAAGCCGAATGCCCAGTGGTCATCGATCGGCTTGACGTAGTAGCCCATCGGTACGCCAACCACGGGGACCATGTCGCCGTCGTTGCTGCCGCCGAAGGTGCCGCTGCCCTTGATGTCGGACTTGGCAATGATGGCCGCGCCGCCGACGGTCACTTGTTCGCGTTTGAGGCGGGACATGCCGGCAGGGTTGCCAAACACGGTGCTGGCGTCATCGGCAGAAGAAGAACGACCCGCGAAACCTGTGCCCATGCCGCTGATGCTTTGCTCGTTGAGGGCAAAACCGCTGGCGAAGAGTTGAGTTGATGCGAAAGCGACAGCGAGGCCGAGTGAGGATTTGAGTATTACTTTTTTCATTATTAGAACTCCATGGGATCACCGGAGCGCAAAGTATCAATAATTTTGGACGTGCGCTATAGGCTCTAAATCAGGAGATACCGCGTTTTTGTAGGACAATCCGACCAGATTCGCTGATTTTATCCGGTTGTTTGAAAATGGTTCTCAGCAGGCCTGGAGTGCCGGTTTGCCGACGCATGCCTGCCAGGCCTGGGTGAAGTCGCGTAAACGGGCGTGGGGCTGGAATGTTTGACGCCAGATTCTTGCGAGACCTAGCAGGTCGTCGGATTCTGGTAGCGGCAGCGCCTTTTCTTCGACCAGCATCCAGGCGATGGCGGTGGCGTAGCGCAGGTTGACGGTCAGTTCCAGGTGCGGGCCGCTGAGGAACGCGTGCTGGCTGGCGAGGCCGCGGACCAGGCTGGCCAGTTCGGGGTCGTGGGCCAGGAACTGGTCCCAGATCGATTGGTGGCGCAGTTCGCCGATGCGGTACAGGCCGTGGCCACGACGGTCGTGCAGGGCCGAACCCATGCCCGACTGGCTGGCTGCAATGCCCAGCAGCAGGGCTTCGGCGCTGGGGCAGTAGCGGCCCAGGTACAACAGGGTGGGGCGGATGACGAATTCACTCAACTCGCTCGCGGCGATAGCCATAATGCCCTCGAACTTCGTAAATGGCCGGCGGGACGCTGGTGCTTGGCAGCAGGTGGGTCGGGGTCAGGCCCGCCGGAAGCGGGCAAGGCCGCTTGAGTTGAAGTGTAGTGTCATATCTATGCTGTAAAGGACTGTTTTTAAATCGATTGTGGTGGCTTGGCATAACCCATATGACGCTTGGGTATTAGGCCGTGGGGGTTAAAGCGCTTTCGGTGGTTGGGGTTTGGCCAATGAATCCGGGCCTTGCAGAGTGCAGGTCGAGCGCGGCGGTCACTGAATTTCAGGCATAAAAAAGCCCCGCCAATCGGCAGGGCTTCTTGCGTCTCAGACGACCATCAGGCAACCAGTGCCTGGCGAGTCCGGTCAATCACCGCTTGCAGCGGCTCAGCACTCTCGTACTGCTCCGGATACAGACGCTCGCTGTGACGAGCAATGCCGTGTTCATTGACCAGGGTAAAGCTGAAGCTGCCCTTGCGCGCCGCATGGATCATGCAGTTCAACGGGGCAAATGCCTGGCTAAGGGTGCGAATGGCAGCCTGAGTATGGATGGATGTATTCATAGTTATTAGATGTTCCTGCAAAAGACACAGCATAAGAGCCGTGTTCATATAAAACGTTCCAGTAACGCAAAGCTTTAGGGCTAGAGCGAAGAACCTGACTGGAACAGGGCAGCCAGAGGTAAGCGCATTGATTAGGTGGCGCCAGGGCTGACTGGTAGGTACTAGGAAGACAGGCAACACGTCAGGGCTAAGGTTCTGCGCCGCTGTGTGAAGATCCTGTTCAATCTGCAGGGTGACTCGCCAAGAGTAGGTAATGGTTACCTGGGAGTCATCAAGTGGGCCGGTCCTGGTTTCAACAGGTGCTGTTCCGTTGTCGGATCAGGACGCTGCAAGGACTGCTTTGGCCAGAATTGAGTTTCAGCTTGGTACTAACGCTGGTAACACTACAGCAGTTTCCAGGTTGTGGCAACCCTTTGTGCTTTTCGTGCGCCAAGCCGGCCATTATCTCGATTTCAGGCTGTTCTGTGAAGAGGGCCCCAGGAGGCACCACCGCGCGTGCGGAGCATTTTCGTGCAATCCCGTGCCTCGCTTTGGGGCACCTGTCCACACCTGTAACACCTCTTGTCAATGTGGCGCTACACCGCGGCAGGGCCCTGGCGATGACCAGTTCGAAAGTACAAGTCAATGAAAAAAAACACTTTTTTTAGCTGGTGAAAAAATCGTCAGTTTGAGCGCGGGCCCCATTCTACCGGGGTTTGCGGGGTGTAGGAGGGGGTTGTCCACCGAGTTATCCACAGCTTCTGTGGATTGTCATGCGGGTCTGCTCTAGGACGCGGGTGCCAGCAATGCAGGAAGTGTCTGACAATTTTCGCGGCGCATTTCGGCTCGCGCGAAATGTCTACTGACGTGTCAAAAAAAAACATCGCCTGAAGGAAAAAAAGCCTCGAATTCCCTCGGGCCATGCACGAGAAAATCCGGTAGAGTGGCGCGCCTCTCGAGTTGCCTTCGCCGTTTTTTATGAAGTTTCGCAGCAAAACCCCAAGCCCCACTGCCCAACCCCCCGTTGCCGAGCCCCGACGTTTTTCGTTGAAGGTGGCCCTGTGGCTGCTCGACAGCCCGCGCCTGGGCGACAACCCCAACGTCAAGCACTTCGCCGGGCGCCTGCTCAAGCAACCGGCACGCCAGGGTGTGGTGGTGGCGCAGAGCCGGCTGGGGCAGATGCTGTGCCGCGATTGCGGCAACGCCCGTGACCGGCGCATCGGCCACGAGCTGCTGCGCCAGGCTGCCCGGGCCGGTGACCGCAGGGCACAGCTCGAATACGGCCGTCTGTGCACCCAGCCCCAGGTCAACGAGCCGGAGCAGGCACGTTACTGGCTGGAACAAGCTGCCGCGCAGGGCTCCAAAGAAGCCGTGCGGCTGCTCGGGCAACTCACGAGCCACTGATCGACCGCCCGGGGCTGTTAAGCTCTGGGGGATTTCCCTGGGGGTGAGCATGCTGTCTATGGCTGCAATGGATCTGACCAGCATCGTGCTGGGAATGGTGGTGGCGGCTTTGCCCGCTGTGGTGGTGCTGGTGCGTCTGCAACGTCAGCTGGCTGACAGGCAGGCCGCCGCCGCACTGGCCGAGGAGCGCCTGAGCAGTGCGCTGCTGGCCCAAGAGGGCCTGAGCGCGCAACTCGACGCCAGCCGTGACGAAATCAGCGACCTGGGCCAGGCCAATGCCGCCAAGCAGGCCAGCCTGGCCGCTCAGGGCCGCGAGCTGGAGTTGCTGCAGATCGAGCGCGACAACGCACGCGATGCCGCCCATGCCTGGAACCTTGAACGCAACGCCCGTGAAGCCGAGCTGCGCCGCCTCGAAGCGCGCTGCGCCGGCCTTGCCGCCGAACTGCGCGAGCAGCAGGACAGCCACCAGCAGCGCCTGAACGATCTGCAGGGCTCGCGCGACGAGCTGCGTGCACAGTTTGCCGAAATGGCGACGAAGATTTTCGACGAGCGCGAGCAGCGTTTCGCCCAGACCAGCCAGCAGCACCTGGGGCAACTGCTCGACCCGCTCAAGGAGCGTATCCAGTCGTTCGAGAAGCGCGTCGAGGAAAGCTACCAGCAGGAAGCCCGCGAGCGCTTTTCGCTGGGCAAGGAACTCGAGCGCCTGCAGCAGTTGAACCAGCGCTTGAGCGACGAGGCCACCAACCTGACCCAGGCACTCAAGGGGCAGAAGACCCAGGGCAACTGGGGCGAGTTGATTCTGGAGCGGGTGCTGGAACATGCGGGGCTCGAAAAGGGCCGCGAATACCAGACCCAGGTCAGCCTCAAGAGCGCCGATGGCGAGCGTTTCCAGCCCGACGTGCTGATCATGCTGCCCGGCGACAAGCAGGTGGTGGTCGACTCCAAGGTCAGCCTCACGGCTTACCAGCAATATGTAAACGCCAGTGAAACCGACGTGGCCCAGGCTGCGCTCAAGCAGCATGTGCTGTCGCTGCGCAACCATGTCAAAGGCCTCTCGGGCAAGGACTACAACCGCCTCGAGGGCCTGCACAGCCTGGATTTCGTGCTGTTGTTCGTGCCCATCGAGGCGGCGTTTTCGGCGGCGCTGCAGGCCGAGCCCAACCTGTTCCAGGAGGCCTTCGACCGCCAGATCGTGATCGTCAGCCCGACCACGTTGCTCGCCACCCTGCGGGTCATCGACAGCCTGTGGAAACAGGAGCGCCAGAGCCAGAACGCCCGCGAGATCGCCGAGCGCGCCGGCTGGCTGTACGACAAGTTCGTGTTGTTCATCCAGGACCTGGACGAGCTGGGCAACCGCCTGCAACAGGTCGACAAGGCCTATGCCGCGGCGCGCAACAAGCTCTGCGAGGGGCGCGGCAACCTGATCAGTCGCAGCGAGCAGCTCAAGCTGCTCGGCGCGCGGGCCAGCAAGAGCCTGCCGGCCGACCTGCTGGAACGCGCCATGGGCGGCACCGACAACCTTGCCGAAGGCCTTACTGCACCAGGCTCAGATGACGATTGAGCAGGGCGCGCAGGGCCGCCGGCTTGACCGGCTTGCTCAGGTAGTCGAGGCCGGCGGCATGTACCCGCGCCACGGTCTCGCCGTGGCCGTCGGCACTGATCACCACCCCCGGCACCGGCTCGCCCAGGCGCGTGCGTAGCCAGGCCATCAGTTCGGTACCGATTTCGCCGTTGTCCAGGTGGTAGTCCACCAGCGCCAGATGCGGGCGCAGGCCCTTGTCGAGCAGGGCGGCGCATTCCTCGCGGTTGCGCGCCGTCGACACCAGGCAGCCCCAGCGGCTGAGCAGGCTGTTCATGCCGATCAGGATGCTGTCTTCGTTGTCCACGCACAGCACCTGCAACCCCGCCAGCGGCTGGCCGGCCTGTTCGGCTGGCTTGGCCTGGGCCGGGCTCGCGGCGCTGGCCAGCGGTACGCTGACGCGGAACACGCTGCCCTTGCCGGGCGATGAGCGTACCTCCAGCGGGTGGCCGAGCACCTTGCACAGGCCGTCGGCGATCGCCAGGCCCAGGCCCAGGCCTTTTTCGGCGCGGGTCTGGTGGCTGTCCAGGCGCTTGAATTCCTCGAAGATCACCTGAAGCTTGTCGTCGGCAATGCCCGGGCCGCGGTCCCACACTTCCAGCCACAGGCGGTCCCCGGCGCGGCGCACGCCCAGCAGGATCGGGCTCTTGCCATAGCGGAAGGCGTTGGTGAGGAAGTTCTGCAGGATACGCCGCAGCAGCTTGACGTCGCTGTGCACCCGCAGCTTGCTGCCACGCACGCGAAAATCCAGGCCCTGCTGCTGGGCCAGTACCTTGAACTCGGCACCCAGGGCGTCGAACAGTTCGCTGAGGGCGAACGGCTTGGCGTCCGGGTTGATCTTGCCGTTCTCCAGGCGCGAGATGTCCAGCAGGTCGCTGATCAGCTCTTCGGCCGAACGCAGGGCGCTGTCCATGTGCTGCACCAGTTGCTGGGCGTCGCCCGACAGGCCCTCTTCCTGGTGCGACAACGCGGCGGAGAACAGCCGTGCGGCGTTCAGCGGCTGCATCAGGTCGTGGCTCACGGCCGCCAGGAAGCGGGTCTTGGACTTGTTGGCGGCTTCGGCATGGCTCTTGGCCTCGGTCAGCGCCAGGTTCAGTTGCGACAGCTCGTGGGTTCGCTCGGCCACGCGCTGCTCCAGGCCTTCGTTGGCGTCCTTGAGGGCCTGCTCGGCCTCGCGGAAGGGGGTGATGTCGGTAAAGCTCATCACGAACCCGCCGCCGGGCATGGGGTTGCCGATCAGCTCGATCACCCGGCCGTTGGGGAACAGCCGCTCGGAGGTGTGCGCGCGCCCCTGACGCATCCAGTGCAGGCGCCGCGCCACATGCACCTGGGCCTCGCCCGGGCCGCACAGGCCGCGTTCGGCGTTGTAGCGGATGATGTCGGCAATCGGCCGGCCGACACTGATCAGCCCGTCGGGGTAGTTGAACAGTTCCAGGTAGCGACGGTTCCAGGCCACCAGGCGCAGCGACTGGTCGACCACGCTGATGCCCTGGCTGATGTTCTCGATGGCCCCTTGCAGCAGGGCGCGGTTGAACTGCAGCACCTCGGAAGCTTCGTCGGCGATGCGTACCACGTCCTCCAGCTGCATGTCGCGGCCTTCGATTGCCGCCTTGACCACGGCGCGGGTCGAGGAGGTGCCGAGCACGCCGGACAGCAGGCGCTCGGTGTGCTCGATCCATTCGCCGTCGGCGTTCTGGTTGGGGTTGAAGCCCTTGCCCTGGCGATAGGCGAAGCGGATGAAGCTCTGGCGCGCACGCTCTTCGCCGACGAAGCGCGCGGCCAGGTGCAGCAGGTCGTCGATCTGTACCGCCAGCAGCGAACGGCTGCTGGGCCGCGCGCTGGTTTCCTGGCCAATGAAGCGCCCGGCCTGCCAGTGCTCCGATACCCGCGTGCGCGACAGGATCGAAACCCAGGCGAACACCGTGAAGTTGCCTGCCAGCGACAGCACCACGCCCTGGGTCAGCGGAGTGATCGGCAGGTTGAGCGGGTTGCCGTGCAGCCAGGCCAGGCCCGGGAACAGCTCCAGCGACCAGCCCACGCTGTGGGCGGCAATCGGCAGTACCAGGGTGTAGAACCACAGGAAGGTGCCGGTGGCCAGGCCGGCGAACACGCCGCGGCGGTTGGCCTGCTTCCAGTACAGCGCACCGAGCATGGCCGGGGCCAGTTGGGTGACGGCGGCAAAGGCGACCTGGCCGATGGTGGCCAGGCTGGCGGTGGAGCCCAGCAGGCGGTAGCTGACGTAGGCCAGCAGCAGGATCACCACGATGGTCACCCGGCGTACCGTGAGCATCCAGTGGCGGAACACCTCGAACGGGCGCTCGGCGTTGTTGCGCCGCAGCAGCCAGGGCAGCAGCATGTCGTTGGAGACCATGGTCGACAGCGCCACGGCCTCGACGATGACCATGCCGGTGGCGGCCGAGGCGCCGCCGATGAAGGCCAGCAAGGCCAGCGCCGGGTGTGCTTCGGCCAGCGGCAGGCTGATCACGAACGAGTCCGGCAGCACCGAGTTGGGCAGCAGCATCTGCCCGGCCAGGGCAATCGGCACCACGAACAGCGCGGCGAGGATCAGGTAGGCCGGAAACACCCAGCGTGCCAGGCGCATGTCCTGCGGTTCGATGTTCTCCACCACGGTGACATGGAACTGGCGCGGCAGGCAGATGATCGCCATCATCGCCACGCCGGTCTGCACGATCATCGACGGCCAGTTGATGGTTTCCTGCCAGTAGCCGTCAAGGGCGGGCGCCAGGCGGGCCTGGCTGAACAGGTCGTCGAAGCCGTCATACAGACTGAAGGTGATGAACGCGCCCACGGCGAGAAACGCCAGCAGCTTGACCAGCGATTCGAAGGCGATGGCCAGCACCATGCCGCGGTGGTGCTCGGTCACATCCAGGCTGCGGGTACCGAACACGATGCTGAACAGCGCCAGCACCAGCGACACCACCAGCGCGGTGTCCTGCACGCGGCTGCCGGTGGCATCGGCCCCGGCACCGATCAGCAGGTTGACCCCCAGCACGATGCCCTTGAGCTGCAAGGCGATGTACGGCAGCACGCCCACCAGGCAGATCAGCGCTACCACCACCGCCAGGGTCTGGGACTTGCCGTAGCGCGCCGCAATGAAGTCGGCGATGGAGGTGATGTTCTCCTGCTTGCTGATCAGCACCATCTTCTGCAGCACCCAGGGTGCAAACAGCATCAGCAGTACCGGCCCCAGGTAGATGGGCAGAAAGGCCCAGAGTTGTTCGGCGGCCTGGCCGACCGCGCCGAAGAAGGTCCAGCTGGTGCAGTACACCGCCAGCGACAGGCTGTACACCCACGCGCGCAGGCGTGGCGGCAGCGGGGTGCTGCGCCGGTCGCCGTAGAAGGCGATGGCGAACATGATGGCCATATAGGCCAGGGCGACCAGGGCGATCAGCCCGCTGGACAGCGACATGAAAACTCCGAACGAAAAAACGGTAACGGCCAACCACGATCAATCAGTCTGGCACGCCGTTCTCACTTCGTCAGCGCCGACGAAGGTCGCAGTGGCAGAGCGTCGCAGTGCTCAGTCGCGCAGGGCCAGTTCGACCAGTTCATGCAACTGCTGCAGGCGCGGGGGCGCTTCGGCGAACAGAATGCGAAACACCGTGGGAGCCACCAGCAGGTCGAGCAGCCGTTCCACCCCGGGGCCGGCTTCGCCACGCTGCTGCGCGCGGTCCAGCAAGGTCTGCAACTGGCCGCGCAGCAGGGTGGTGCAGTAGCCGGGGCAGGCGCTGCTGAGCACGTCGCGCATCATGTGTCGGCCGGGCTCGGAGCTCATCTCGTCCAGATACTGCTCGGCCCAGGCCAGCAGGTCGCCGCGCAAGGTGCCGGTGTCGAGGGGTTCACTGTCGGGGTGCAGGCGCTCCACCGCCACGTCGGCCAGCAGCGCCGCCAGTTCACCCCAGCGCCGGTAGATGGTCGAGGGGGTGACGCCGGCACGTGCGGCCACCATGGGCACGGTCAGGCTCGCGCGGTCCTGCTCCTGGAGCAGGGCCCGCACGGCGCTGTGCACCGATTGCTGGACACGGGCGCTGCGACCGCCCGTGCGAATACCTTCTTTGATCGCCATGGCGCGACCTTAACACAAAGGGTTTGCGTTAAGGATTCAGGGCGCGCAGACTGCACAAAAGCTAACGGTTAGCTTTAGTGGAGAAGGCACATGATCGGATTGTTCAGCCGTCCGGCGTCGGCGCGTTTGCGGCTGGTGTACCTGGCCGTCGCGCTGCTCGGGTTTCTGGCGGCTTCGAGTGCGCCGACGCCGTTGTACCAGCTGTATCAGCATGCGTGGCAGTTTTCGCCGGCAACCCTGACCCTGGTGTTTGCGGTGTATGCCTTGAGCCTGCTGGCGGCGTTGCTGACGGTGGGGTCGCTGTCCGATTACCTGGGGCGCCGGCCGGTGATCTTCGTGGCGTTGCTGCTCGAGAGCGTGGCGATGCTGCTGTTCATCCAGGCCGAGTCGGTGCCCTGGCTGCTTGCGGCGCGGTTGCTGCAAGGCTTTGCCACCGGCATGGCCACCAGTGTGCTGGGCGCCGCGTTGCTCGATACCGACCGCGAACAGGGGCCGTTGGTCAACAGCCTGGCGCCGCTGCTGGGCATGGCCTGCGGGGCGCTGGGCACCAGCGTGCTGGTGGAGTTCGCGCCGTGGCCGCTGCGCCTTGTGTATGGGGTGTTGCTGGCGCTGTTCGTGGTGCTGGCGCTGCTGGTGTGGCGTTTGCCGGAGAGCGTCAGCCGCCAGCCGGGCGCGCTGGGCGCCCTGCGTCCGAGCCTGCTGGTGCCGCCCCAGGCGCGTGGCGCGGTGTGGCGCATGCTGCCGGTGAACATTGCGGTGTGGGCGCTTGGCGGGTTCTTCCTCTCACTGGGGCCGTCGCTGGTGCGGGAGGTGAGCGGCCTGGGCTCCAGCCTGATCGGTGGCGCGCTGGTGGCGACCCTGACCCTCAGTGGTGCGCTGGCGATCTATCGGCTGCGCCTGCGCCCGGCACAGCAGGTGCTGGCGCTGGGCACCGGGCTGCTGGCCGGCGGGGTGGGGCTGATTCTGCTGGCGCTGTACAACGCCAGCCTGGTGCTGTTCTTCGCCGCCACGCTGGTGGCGGGCAGCGGCTTTGGTGCGGGGTTTCTGGGTGCGTTGCGCAGCACCCTGCCACTGGCCGAGGCCCATGAACGGGCGGGGTTGATGGCCACGTTCTACGTGCTGAGCTACCTGGCGTTCTGTGTGCCCGCGCTGGCGGCCGGGTTGATGGTGCGCCAGTTCGGGCTGGTGGCCACCAGCGAGGTGTATGCGCTGGTGCTGGTCGGGTTGTGCGCGGTGGCGGGGGTGTTGAACCTGCCGGCGATGCGCGGAGCGCGATCTATCTGATCTCGGTGGTGGTGCGTTTTCCGGCAAGAGCAGCGTGGATCTTTGTCGGCGCCGGCCTTCAGGCCTGGCGCCGTGCCCCCAGGCAATAGAACAGCCCCGCCAGCCCCACCGACAGCATCATCAGGTAGAACATGGCCGTCGGCATCAGGTGTGCCAGCGCAAACCCGCACAGCACCGGCCCCAGCGCCGCCCCCAGGTTGGACAGGTTCTGTGCGCCGTAATACACCCCGCGCAGGTGCTCCGGGGCAATGCTGTCGATGAACATGTATTCGGCCGGGATCACGATGATCTCGCCCAATGTGAACACCAGCATCGCCAGGCACCACACCCACAATGTCTGCGCCAGCGAGAACCCCAGCAACCCGATCACGAACAGCAGCATCCCGGCCAGCAGCCAGGGCATCAGCTGGCGACTGCCGATGCGCCGGCCGATGGCGTATTGCAGGGCGATCACCGTGATGGCGTTGGTCGCCACCAGGTAGCTGACGGTCTGGTTGGCCTGGATGGCCGATGTGGTGGTCACCAGGTACTGCGACAGGTAGGCCGTGAACTGGCCGAACACCACCGCACTGAGCGCGCCGCCCAGGGTGAAGTACACCAGGCGCCGATCGCCGAGCAGGTGCCTGCCGACCGCCAGCAGGCCCAGCGTCGGCCCGCCGAGCCCGGCGCGGGCCGCACGCTCGCCCCGGCGTTGATAGCTCAGGCACATGCCCAGCCCCAGCAATGCCGACAGCACGAACGGCAGCCGGTCATCCAGCAGCACCAGCGCCACCCCCACAAAAGGCCCGACGGCATAGGCGACGTTGCTCAGGGTGTATTTGATCGAGAACACCTCGCCGCGTGCCTGCACTGGCAACAGCGCGCAGAAGCCGGCCTTAGCGGCGATGTCCACCACTGCCAGGGTGAGGTTGATCACCACCAGGCAGGCAAACAGCATCCCCAGTTGCCGGCTGGCCACGGCCACGAAGAACGCCAGGGCGAAGGCCAGGGTGGAGAACACGATCACCGTGTAGCTGCGCAGGGTGTCGATCAGGTAGCCGCCGTACAGGCTCAGCAGCGAGCCGACGATCAGTGCACCGCCGATCATCAGGCCGATGGCGCTGATGCCCAGGGCGAAGTGCTCCGACAGGTACACCACCAGGTACGGCAGGGTGATGGCCCGCGCCAGGGTCAGCACGAAGGTGGTGCACAGCAGCAGGCGAACCTCGGCGCCATAGCCCCGCAGGCTTTCGAGCATGTTCACGTCCTTGTCCGGTGAGGTCAGCCGCCAGCATACGTCAGCCTTGAAAGGCTCGCGAACGGCTTATATATAGGTAAAACAGATAACAGTTAGAGAAATTACCCGTTATATCGATATTCCATAGGGTTGTAACATCGATTTCACCTCACCGGAGGACAGGAGACCGATACCATGACCTGCACCAAGATAGCCCACCCCTTGCGCCCGCTGAGCCGCCTGGCTCACCCGCGCGAGGTGATCCGACAGTTCACCCCCAACTGGTTCGCCGCGACCATGGGCACCGGCGTGCTGGCGCTGGCGCTGCGGCAGGCGGTGCCGGGGTTGTCGGGTATGGCCGAGGCGCTGTGGCTGCTGACCATTGGCCTGTTCGTGCTGTTCAGCGTGCTCTACACCGCGCGCTGGGTGATGTTCTTCGATGAGGCGCGGCGGATTTTCGCGCATTCCACGGTCTCGATGTTCTTTGGCACCATCCCCATGGGCCTGGCGACCATTCTCAATGGGGCGCTGGTATTCGGGGTCGAGCGCTGGGGCACGGGGGTGCTGCCGTGGGTCGAGGCGTTGTGGTGGCTGGACGTGGCCCTGGCGCTGCTGTGCGGGGTGGCGATCCCTTACCTGATGTTCACCCGCCAGGAGCACAGCATCGACCAGATGACCGCGGTATGGCTGCTGCCGGTGGTAGCGGCCGAAGTGGCGGCGGCCAGCGGCGGCCTGCTGGCCCCGCACCTGACGGACGTCCATCGCCAGTTCCAGGTACTGATCACCAGCTATGTGCTGTGGGCGGTGTCGTTGCCGGTGGCGTTCAGCATCCTGACCATCCTCACCCTGCGCATGGCGCTGCACAAGCTGCCCCAGGCGAGCATGGCCGCTTCGAGCTGGCTGGCACTCGGGCCGATCGGCACCGGTGCCCTGGGCATGATGTTGCTGGGCAGTGATGCACCGGCGATCTTCGCTGCCAATGGCCTGGGCAGCCTGGGAGAGATTGCCCGCGGGCTGGGGCTGGTGGCCGGTATCGTGCTGTGGGGTGCGGGGCTGTGGTGGTTGCTCACTGCCGTGTTGATCACGCTGCGCCATCTGCGCGATGGCATGCCGTTCAACCTGGGCTGGTGGGGCTTCACCTTTCCGCTGGGGGTGTATGCCCTGGCCACGTTGAAGCTGGCGGCGTGGCTGCAGTTGGGGTTCTTCACGGTGATGGGCCACGTGCTGGTGGTGGCGCTGGCAGGGCTGTGGCTGGTGGTGGCCAGCCGTACCCTGGCGGGGGCCTGGCGTGGCGAGCTGTTCGTGTCGCCGTGCATTGCGGGGTGCACGGGCAAGTGACGATGGTGGCAGTTTCGCCGGCAAGGCCGGCTCCGGCAGGGTTTTGCTGGCGCTAGAAGGCCTTGTCGGCGAAGCGGTTCATGCGGTGGCTTGCATTTACCCGTGCATCTGTGGCTTTTTGCGGGCTGGCTTCCTCCAATAACAAAGCCCCACTCAGGACCCTGGACGATGAGTCACCCCTCACAGTTTGCCCTGCTGCAAAAACGGCGCTTTCTGCCGTTTTTCGTCACCCAGTCGCTGGGGGCGTTCAACGACAACCTGTTCAAGCAATCGCTGATCCTGGCCATTCTCTACAAGCTCAGCCTGGGCGGCGACGGCACGATGCTGGTCAACCTCTGCGCGCTGCTGTTCATCCTGCCGTTCTTCCTGTTCTCGGCCCTGGCCGGCCAGTTCGGCGAAAAGTTCGCCAAGGATGCGCTGATCCGCACCATCAAGCTGGCCGAGATCGTCATCATGGGCGTGGGCGCCGCGGGCTTTCTCTATAACCACCTGTGGATGATGCTGGTGGCGCTGTTCGCCATGGGGACCCATTCGGCACTGTTCGGCCCGGTCAAGTACTCGATCCTGCCCCAGGCCCTGCGCGAAGAGGAGCTGGTGGGCGGCAACGGCCTGGTGGAGATGGGTACCTTCCTGGCGATCCTGGCCGGCACCATCGGCGCCGGGGTGATGATGTCCAGCACCCACTACGCGCCCATCGTGGCCAGCGCGGTGGTGCTGGTGGCGGTGCTGGGCTACCTCGCCAGCCGCGCAATCCCCCGTGCCGCGGCCTCGTCGCCGCAACTCAAGCTGCAATGGAACATCTTCAGCCAGACCGTCGCGACCCTGCGCATGGGCCTGAAACAGACCCCGGCGGTATCGCGCTCGATCGTGGGCAACTCGTGGTTCTGGTTTGTCGGTGCCATCTACCTCACGCAGATCCCGGCCTATGCCCAGGAGTGGATGCACGGCGACGAAACCGTGGTCACGCTGATTCTCACGCTGTTCTCGGTGGGCATCGCGGTGGGGTCGCTGCTGTGCGAGCGCCTCAGCGGGCGCAAGGTGGAGATCGGCCTGGTGCCGTTCGGATCGTTCGGCCTGACGGTGTTCGGCCTGCTGTGGTGGTGGCATTCGGGGGATATCCCGGCCGCCGGCGCGCCGTATGACTGGCTCGCCCTGCTGGGCATGAGCAAGGCCTGGTGGATCCTGCTGTCGATCATGGGCCTGGGTGTTTTCGGCGGTTTCTACATCGTGCCGCTGTACGCGCTGATCCAGTCGCGCACCCCCGAAGACGAGCGTGCCCGGGTGATCGCGGCCAACAACATCCTCAATGCACTGTTCATGGTGGTCTCGGCCGTGGTCACCATGCTGTTGCTGGGGCTGGCCAAGCTGAGTATCCCGCAGCTGTTTCTGGTGGTGTCGCTGCTCAACATCGCAGTCAACACCTACATCTTCCGCATCGTGCCCGAGTTCAGCATGCGCTTCATGATCTGGCTGCTCAGCCATTCCATGTACCGCGTCGAACACCGCGACCTGGACAAGATCCCGGATGAAGGCGCGGCGCTGCTGGTGTGCAACCACGTGTCGTTCGTCGATGCGCTGCTGATTGCCGGGGCCGTGCGCCGGCCGATCCGCTTTGTCATGTACTACAAGATCTACCGCCTGCCGGTGCTCAATTTCATCTTCCGTACTGCGGGGGCGATCCCGATTGCCGGGCGCAACGAAGACCTGCCGACCTACGAGCGTGCGTTCGAGAAAATTGCCGCCTACCTGGCTGACGGTGAGCTGGTGTGCATCTTCCCGGAAGGCAAGCTGACCTCCGATGGCGAGATCGATGCATTCAAAGGCGGATTGAGCCTGATTCTGGAGCGCACCCCGGTGCCGGTGATTCCGTTGGCGCTGCAAGGCCTGTGGGGGAGTTTCTTCAGCCGTGACCCGGCCAAGGGGTTTTTCCGGCGCCTGTGGTCGCGGGTGACCCTGGTGGCCGGTAGCGCCGTACCGGTGGAAACGGCGCAACCGGCGCTGTTGCGCGAGCGGGTCAGCGAACTACGCGGCACCTGGCGCTAGGCGCGGGGGCCAGGGTCAGCTGGCGCTGACCTTGAGCCCCACCAGGCCGATGATGATCAGTGCCACGCTGGCCAGGCGCATCAACGCCATGGATTCGCCAAACAGGATGATCCCGGCGATCACCGTACCCACTGCGCCCACACCGGTCCAGATCGCATAGGCGGTGCCCAGCGGCAGTTCCTTCATGGCAAGGCCGAGCAGGCCGAGGCTGACCGCCATGGCGGCAACCGTGAGCACAGTGGGCAGGGGGCGGGTGAAGCCGTCGGTGTATTTGAGGCCGATGGCCCAGCCAACTTCGAACAGGCCGGCGAAAAACAGGATGATCCAGGACATGCGCAGTACTCCATCTGTTGATGGGGCCGTCCCCGGATCGGTCACGCGGTGCGTCGTGAGGTCGTCCTCACAGTGCGCACTATAGTGCACATTTCCTTGCCGGGGGGCAAGTGGCGGTCAACGCGTGGCGTCGACCGCTGCCGTTTCGGCGACGGGTTCTTCCATGCGCCGGAACCAGGTCGAGAGTAGCGCACCGGAGATGTTGTGCCACACGCTGAACAGCGCGCTGGGCACCGCCGCCAGGGGCGAGAAGTGCGCACTGGCCAGTGCCGCGCCCAGCCCGGAGTTCTGCATGCCGACTTCCAGCGCCAGGGATTTGCGCTGGGCCAGCGGCAGCTTGAACAGCTTGCCGGTGACGTAGCCCAGGGCGAACCCGAAGGTGTTGTGCAGGATCACCACCGCCATGATCAGCAGGCCCGATTCGGCGATCTTGGCCTGGCTGGCCGCCACCACCGCGCACACGATCAGCACGATGCTCACCACCGACACCAGCGGCAGCACCTGCACCGCCAGGTGTACGCGCGGGCCGAGCAGGCGCTGGGCGAGCACGCCGAGCACGATCGGCAGCATCACCAGTTGCAGGATCGACCAGAACATCTCCATGAACGAGACCGGCAGCCAGGCCGAGGCCAGCAGCCAGATGAGCGCGGGGGTCAGCAGCGGGGCGAGCAGGGTGGTGACGGCGGCTATTGCCACGGCCAGGGCCAGGTCGCCCTTGGCCAGCCACGCCATCACATTGGAGGAGGTACCGCTTGGGCAGCAGCCGACCAGGATCACGCCCACGGCGATTTCGGCGGGCAGGTGGAACAGCTGGCACAGCAGCCAGGCCACGCCCGGCATGATCACGAAGTGGGCGACCACGCCCAGGGCCACGCGCCAGGGCTGGCGGAACACGGCGGCGAAGTCTTCGACCTTGAGGGTCAGGCCCATGCCGAACATCACCAGGCCCAGCAGCGGCACGATGGCGACCTTGAGGCCGATGAACCAGGCGGGTTGGAAGAAGGCCAGGAGGGCAAACAGCAGCACCCACCAGGCGAATGTATTGCCGACGAATCGGCTGAGGGCGGCGAGGGCGCGCATGGGGGTGCTCCTTTTTTATTATCGGCGGCCCCATCGCGGGTCAAGCCCGCTCCCACAAGGATTGCAGCGACCCTGTAGGAGCGGGCTTGACCCGCGATGAGGCCCGCAAGGCCTCTATATAGCTATGTAGAGAGCAGACGATCAGACCCCCTGCGGGATCTCCTCTCCACCCAGCGCTTCGAACAGCGCCGGCAGGAAGTCGCCGAAGGTCAGCATCATCAGGGTGAAGCTGGCATCGAGCTGGCCAAGGGCCTCTTCGCCGCCGTCTTCCTCGGCCTGGTCCTGCAGCAGCTCTTCGAACTTCAGGCGCTTGATCACCATCTTGTCGTCCAGCACGAACGACAGCTTGTCCTGCCAGGCCAGCGACAGCTGCGTCACCACCTTGCCGGTACCCAGGTGCAGCTGGATCTCGTCGCTGGTCAGGTCCTGGCGCTTGCAGCGTACGATGCCGCCGTCTTCGTGGGTGTCGCGCAGCTCGCACTCGTCCAGCACATAGAAGTCGGGCGCAGCCTTCTGCGACTTGACCCAGTCGGTCAGGGTCGCGCTTGGGGCGATCTTCACGGTCACCGGGCGCACCGGCAACGAGCCCATCACTTCACGCAGGGTCGACAGCAGGTCCTCGGCACGCTTGGCGCTGGCCGAGTTGACCAGGATCAGGCCCTGCTTGGGCGCGATGGCGGCGAAGATCATCGAACGACGGATGAAGGCGCGGGGCAGGAAGGCCTGGATGATCTCGTCCTTGATCTGGTCGCGCTCCTTCTTGTAGACCTTGCGCATCTGCTCGGCTTCGATCTCGTCGATCTTCTCCTTGACCGCATCACGCACCACGCTGCCGGGCAGGATGCGTTCTTCCTTGCGTGCCGCGATCAGCATGAAGTCGCCACTGACATGCACCAGGGGCGCATCTTCGCCTTTGCCGAAGGGCGCGACGAAACCGTAGGTGGTCAACTCCTGGCTGGCACAGGGGCGCGCCGGCTTGCTGGCCAGTGCGGTTTCCAACGCCTCGGCGTCGAACTGGATGTCCTGGGTAAGGCGGTAGGGCAGCAGGTTTTTGAACCACATGGGGTGCATCTCTCCTCGGTACATAAGGAGGGCATTATTCTCCGAGCGGCGTGTTCAGGCCAAGCCCGCTAAGTCATTGGAAGGCCTGAAAAATAATTTTAAAAAAGTGCTTGCCAGAGTGTGAGGTGCTCCGTAGAATGCGCGCCACACCGAGACGAAGGGTGATTAGCTCAGCCGGGAGAGCATCTGCCTTACAAGCAGAGGGTCGGCGGTTCGATCCCGTCATCACCCACCACTTCTCAGTGTATCGCGCAGCGGTAGTTCAGTCGGTTAGAATACCGGCCTGTCACGCCGGGGGTCGCGGGTTCGAGTCCCGTCCGCTGCGCCATATATTAGCTTCAGGGCCCACTGAACTCCCTGAAGCCACAAACGAAGCGACCTTAGGGTCGCTTTTTTTGTGCCTGGCGTTTGGCCGCGCCTGCCACGCATCCCCCTCCAACAACGAAAAAGGCGCCGCTGAGGGCGCCTTTTCCAGACAGCCTCGCGCCGTCTTACCAGTTGTAGGTCACATCTGCACTCAGGGTGCGGCCTTCGCCGTAATAGCAGTCCAGCCCGCCATTGCAGGCCGCCACGTACTTCTCGTCCGTGAGGTTCTGCAGGTTGGCCTTGAGCTTCACGCCCTTGACGTGCAGCGGCGATTTTTCCAGGTCATAGGACACCATGGCGTCATACACGGTGTAGGACGGAATCTGGAAAGAGTCGCCCACGTAGTCCGAACCGTAGCTGCTGCGCACATAGCGCGCGCCCAGGCCCACACCGAACCCGGCCAGTACGGTGGAAACGTCGAAGTCGTAGTTGACCCACGCCGAAGCGGTCAGCGGTGGCTGCATGGCCAGGGTACGGCCTTCGCGGCCGTCGTTGATGCTGCGCCACTTGATCTGGTTGCGTGATACCGCAGCCAGCACGCTCAGGTTGTCGGTGACATTGACCTTGCCTTCCAGCTCGACACCACGCGAACGCACCGAGCCGCTCTGCACGCTCAGGCTCGGGTCGTCGCGGTCGTTGGTCAGCATGTTGTCCTGGTCGATCTGGTAGGCGGACAGCTGGATGAAACCGTCGATCGACCTGGGCTCGTACTTGATGCCCACTTCATACTGCTTGCCGTTGGTGGGGTCGAAACCCGAACCGTTGGCGTCGACACCGGACAGCGGCAAAAACGACTCGGCGTAACTCACGTAGGGCGTCACACCGTTGTCGAACGAGTAGCCCAGCCCCGCACGCGCGGTGAACTTTTCATCCTTCTGGTTGGTGTGGCCGCCGTTGAGCGGCGTCTTGTTGTCGGTTTCGGCAAAGTCATAGCGGCCGCCCACGGTCAGGAACCATTTGTTCCACAGCAGTTGATCCTGGGCATACAGGCCGGTCTGGGTAATGGTGTTGTCCCAGCGGTAAGGCTGGGTGAAAGTGAACTTGCTGCCGTAGACCGGCTTGTACAGGTCGATGCCCGGGCCGCGACGGTCGTATCGGCCGAGGAACTCGGAGTTGAAGTGGTAGTAGTCCACCCCCAGCAGCAGGGTGTGGTCCAGCTCGCCGGTCTTGAACTTGGCCTGGGCGGTGCTATCGATGCCGTAGACCCGGTTGTGCTGCGCCCAGTCCACCCCGAAGCGGTCTGCCTGGTAGCTGAAGTCGTTGGCGCCGGTGACCGGGTTGGGGCCGAATGAATAGCCGTGCAGTGGCGCGACGTAGCGGTCGTCGAGGTCGGCGTAGCGTGCGTTCTGCTTGAGGGTCCAGGTGTCGTTGAGCTCGTGGGCGATCTCGTAGCCGACCACGAACTGCTCGCGGTCATATTTGTTCAGGCCCGGCTCGCCGATGAACAGGCTGCGGCTGATGCGCCCGTTGGCGGTGCTGTACACCGTGCCCTTGGCCGGCAGGCCCTGGGCTTCCGGGGTGTCGCGGTCTTTCTGGTACTGGCCGAACACCGTGACGGTGGTGCGCTCGTTGGCCAGCCAGGTCAGGCTGGGCGCCAGCAGCATGCGGTTCTGGTCGGCGTAGTCGATCTGCGAGTTGCTGTCGTTGACCACGCCGGTCAGGCGATAGAGGAACTGACCCTGATCGTCGATCGGGCCACCGAGGTCGAAGGCCCCGTACTTGCGGTCGTAGCTGCCGCCACCGATGACCACTTCATGCAGCGGCGTGGCGGTGGGGCGCTTGCTCACCATGTTGACGATGCCGCCCGGCTGGTTCTGGCCATACAGCACCGACGCCGGGCCCTTGAGCACTTCGATGCGCTCCAGGGTGTAGGGGTCGATCTGCAGCGAGCCACCCGTGCTGCCGCCGCTGTAGGGCAGGTGCAGGCCGTCCAGGTACAGCGGGGTGGGGGAGAAGCCGCGGGAGGTGGGTTCATCGAACACCTTCACCCGGTCGGCGAAGCCGCCACCGGTCATGCCGGCGGTGTAGCGCAGGGCCTCGGTGACCGACTGGGCGCCGCGCATCTTCACTTCGTCCTGGGTGATGACGTTGATCGTCTGCGGGATCTCGCTCAGGGCCGTGTCGGTCTTGGAGCCGGTGGCGCTGCGCTTGGCCACGATCCCGTCGACCGGGCCGTAGGCCGATTCGGTTGCGCGGCTGTCGATGTTGGTGGCGCCCAGCACCACGGACGCATCGGCGGCAGGCAGTTTTTCCAGCAACAGGGTCTGACCGTCCAGCAACTGCCAGGTATGGCCGCTGCCCTGCAGCAACCGGTCCAGGGCCTGGGCCAGGGTAAAGGCACCCTGCAGGGCCGGACCGGACCGGCCAGCCAGGTCGCTGGAGTTGAACACCAGACGTACGTTGGCCTGGTCGGCCAGTTGAGTGAGCATCCGGTCCAGCGCCTGGGGCGCCAGGTTCAGGGTCAGGCGCGTGGTGGTTTCGGCTGCGTGGGCCAGCGGCAGGGTCAGCGGCACTCCGCCACCCAGGGTCAGAGCGATGGCCAGCGTCAGGGTGCGGCCACTGAACGGAAAAGCGTTGGAAAGCGCCTGCATTGAAATCGTCCGTCATCAAATGTTGGTAAGAAGCGATATTTATGAGAAGTATTCGCGTTCAAACCAACGACGATTCATTGCCGTCAACCTTGCCAACAAAATCCGGATTTATTTTTCTTCGACGCTCTCGCGGTTCATCACCAGGGTCAGCCACGGCAGTTGCACGACCCGCAGCGGTTGGGTGCGCGCCAGGGTACTGAACATCTGCGCACCGTCGTCCAGGTTGAACACCCCGCTCACCGCCGTGCTCGGCAATTGCCCCGTCACCACCAGTGCGCCGGGTACATAGCGCCCGATTTCGCTGACCACCTCGTCGAGTGGGCGTCGATTGAAGATCAGCTTGCCGCGCTGCCATGCCGCATCACTGGTCAGGTCCAGCGGGCGCGTGGAGGACGGTGGCAGGCCCTGGGCATAGTCCAGTTGCTGGGCCGGTTCCAGGCGCGCGCTCTGGCCACCGGACGTTACCTGCACCACGCCCTCGCTGACGCCGACCCGCACCTGCTGTTCGAGCAGGTTCACGTCGAACCGGGTGCCCAGTGCCTGGGCCGTGCCTGCGGCGGCATGCACCACGAATGGACGCGCCGGGTTCTTGCTGACCTGGAAAAGCGCCTCGCCCTTGATCAGGTCGATATCGCGACGCGTGGACGAATAGCGCACCGACAGTGCGCTGGCGCTGTTGAGCCAGACCTCGCTGCCATCCTCCAGCACCAGGTGCCTGCGTTCGCCGACGGCGGTCGACTGGTCGGCCATGTACACCTTCATTGGCTGCCCCAACTGGGTCACGGCCAGCACCGCCAGCCCGGCGGCCAGCGCAGCCCATCGCAAGGGTTTTGCACGGCGTTGGGGCGCTGGCGGCACGAAGGATTGCGCGGTGGCCGTCTGCGCTACCCCGTGCCACATCTGCTCGGCCAGCCGCGCCGCTGCTTCGTGCGCCGGGCTGCGCTGGCGCCACTGGCGAAACGCGGCATGATCCGACTCGCTGGCATTCCCCGACATCAGCATCACCCACTGCTCGATGGCCTGATCCTCCAGCTCGACAGGGGATGGTTGGGAAGGGTTGGGTCTAGTCATGATGAGGGGCTGCTGAAACCTTCAGAGGGGGCGTACCGGGCATTCTAAATAGATTCCGACTGACGTAGCCAATCGCGGCAGTGCCGCATGGCTTGCACAATGTACTTGCCCACCGTGCTTTCGGACACGTCCAGGCGCACGGCGATCTGTGCATGGGTCAAGCCTTCGAGGCGATTGAGCAGCAGTGCCAGGCGCGCCTTGCTGGGCAACTGGGCCAGGCTGCGGTCCAGTTGTTCGATTGCTTCGGCAGCCAGGAACTGCTTCTCGGGGGAGGCGAGGGGGTCGCAGACGTCCAGGTTGTCACTGACGTCGTCATGCAGCGCCGAGCGTCGCTGTTCCTGGCGCAGGCGGTCGATGGCAAGGTTGCTGGCAACGCGAAAGACAAAGGCACGCGGTTCGAGAATCTGCGCCGTATCGGACAGGCTGGCCAGTCGCAGGTAGGTGTCCTGGGCCACGTCCGCGGCCTTTTCCACATTGCCCATGCGCCGTGCAAGAAACGCCAGAAGGTCGGCGTAATGCTCCTGGAAGGCGCTGACCAGCGGGTTGACGGCGGAGGTTGGGGTGGACATCCATTGTGCTCGTGCGACGTAATGCGCAAGCTTATCTCAAATGAGAATGACTATCATAGATATGTTTTTTTACAGGTCAGGCCTTTTTCGCCGTGTGTGCATTCGTTGTTTGTCGAGGTGGGGGGTTCAGTTAAAGTAGGGCGCCTTTCAGCAGGCCGGGCGAGCTCCGGCCGCTGGCCGATGACGACCACTGCCAGAGACCTCATATGCAGGATGCAACCCCCGCCGCCGCGCCCTTGCTGGGCATTGACCTGGGCACCACCAACAGCCTGATCGCCGTATGGCAGCAAGGCCGTGCCCAACTGATCCCGAATGCCCTTGGCGAGGTGCTCACCCCCTCGGTGGTCAGTATCGATGACGACGGCAGCATCCTGGTGGGGCGCGCCGCCCGTTCGCGATTGACCACCCACCCCGATCGCAGCGTCGCGGCATTCAAGCGCTTCATGGGCAGCGAAAAGCGCCTGGAGCTGGGCGGGCAGGCATTCAGCCCCGAAGAGCTCTCGGCCCTGGTGCTGGGCTCGCTGAAGCACGACGCCGAGGCCTTTCTGGGCTGCGCGGTGCACGAGGCGGTGATTTCGGTGCCGGCCTATTTCAGCGATGAACAGCGCAAGCGCACCGTGTTCGCCGCCGAGCTGGCGGGCCTCAAGGTGCAGCGCCTGATCAACGAACCGACCGCCGCCGCCATGGCCTACGGCCTGCACGAGCAGAAATTCGAGCGCACCCTGATCTTCGACCTGGGGGGCGGTACCTTCGACGTCACTGTGCTCGAATACGCCCTGCCGCTGATCGAGGTGCATGCTTCCACCGGCGACAACTTTCTTGGCGGCGAAGACTTCACCGAAGCGCTGCTGCAGGCCTGCCTGAAGGACTGGGGCATGACCCTGTCCAGCGTCGAACCGCAGGCGCTGGCGAGCCTGTACGACAGCATCGAACTGCTCAAGTGCAAGCTGGGCGAAGGCCCGCAGACGGTCTACTGGAAGGGGGCCGGCGAGCCCCGCGAGTGGACCCTGGACGAGCTGGGCGCGCAGACGATCTGGGAGCCGCTGCTGGGCCGGGTGCGCGCGCCCATCGAGCAGGCCCTGCGCGACGCGCGGCTGAGCCCGCGCGACCTCGACAGCCTGGTGCTGGTGGGCGGTGCCACGCGCATGCCGGTGGTGCAGCAGATGGTGGCCAAGCTGTTCGGCCGCCTGCCGTACCGCCACCTCGACCCCGACACCATCGTCGCCCTGGGCGCTGCCAGCCAGGCGGCCTGCAAGGCGCGCGACTCGGCCATCGAAGAGCTGATCCTGACCGACGTATGCCCCTACACCCTGGGCATCGAGACCACCCGCGGCGCCAACATCAGCGGGGTATTCTCGCCGATCATCGAGCGCAACACGGTGATACCGACCTCGCGGGTGCAGCGCTTCTACACCTCCCACGAGCAGCAGAAGACCATCAACGTCGAGGTCTACCAGGGCGAGCGGCCGTGGGTGCGTGACAACATCTTCATCGACAGCTTCGTCGTCGAGCTGACCCCGATGGACAAGATCCAGTCACTGGACATCCGCTTCAGCTACGACATCAACGGCCTGCTCGAAGTCGACGTGACCCTGGTGGACACCGGCAAGCGCCACAGCCACAGCATCGACCGCAGCCCCACCGGGCTGGATGAAGAGGCGCGCCAGAACAGCCATCAGCGCCTGGCCGGGCTGAAGATCCACCCGCGCGATGCATTGCCCAACCGAACCCTGACGGCGCGCCTGGAGCGCGCCTGGATGCAGTGCCTGGGCGATGAGCGCGAGCAGATCGGCACCTGGCTGAGCGACTTCAGCCAGGTGCTGGCCACCCAGCAGTCCAGCCTGATCGCCAGCCAGCGCCAGCAGTTGAACGAGGCGCTGGACGCACTCAACCTCTAGCCGATCAGGCGCCGCAGCACAGCCTGCAGCCCGCCGCTGAGGGCGTCGGGGTCATGATGCTCCGGCGACACGCCCCAGCGGTTGGGCAGCACGTCGCCGGGCATCACCACCAGCACCAGCGGCAGGAACGGCAGCGCTACCGACAGTGCAGCCAGCAGCACCATCACCACGATCCCGTGGCCGATGTCGTGCAGCCGGCGCAGGCAGGTGCCGAACAGCAGGGCCAGGCCCAGGCCGATCTTGACCATGGCCTCGGGCGCATCGCTGGAGGTGATGGCAAGCACCAGGGTGACGAAGAACCACAACATCAGCTGGCCGACGAATGCGCCACGGCCCAGGCGCGTGTTCCAGCGCCAGAAGGCCCAGGGCGATACTGGCTGAAGATCGGCCTGGGCCAGCAGCAGGCGCTCGCACCAGGACAACACCGCGGTCAGCGCAAAGCGCAGGCCGATACCGGTGCTGGGGTCATCCTTGGCCTTTTGCAGCTGCTTGAGCACCTTGAGGCGCGGTACGCCGACACGGCCGTAGCGGATCAGGCCCTTGAGCGTATCCATGACCTGGTAGAACACCGCGCTGTCCATGCCGTAGGCATCGAGTTTCTCGCGCGGCGGCCGGTTCGGCTCGCCCTTGATCAGGCCGCTGCGAAAGGCTTCGAACCACGGCTCTTCACTGGAGATGTCGGCCATGGTGCGCAGCAGCACGCGGTGCTGTTCGGCATCCAGTGCCGGGTCGTGGTAGAGCACCGCCCAGAACAGCATCATGCCCAGCAGGTCGTCGGCAAAGGCCTCTTCGTCCTTCTGGTAGCTGGCCAGCAACGCCAGCGTGCTGGGCAGGCGCGCACTGCTCAGGGCCTGGTCCGGCGCGGGCAGGCTGTCGGCAATGGCTTTTTGCAGCGGGTCGCGGCTGTCCAGCCAGCCCAACAGCCCATCGAGGTTGCCTTGTTCCTGCAGCAGGTTCAGCAGCAGGGTATGGACCTTTGCCAACGGATGGCCGGGTGGGCACTGCAGGGTGTCGAGCATGCTCGGCGTCACCAGCGCCAGCCAGCGTTGTGGCGCCTGGGCCAGGGCCAGCATGAACAGTGCCTGGCGGTGCCAGTGCCACAACTCGGCGCCGGCCGGGGCGGGAGGCAGCACCACGCCTGCGGCGCCCAACTCGCATTGCATCTCCAGGCCGAACGGTACCGGCATCATGGCGCGCGGGCTGAAGGTCTCGTGCAGGCGGGCCAGGGTGCGCCCGTCGTAGGCGCGCAGGCGGCGCAGCCAGTCGCGGCACAGGGTGGTGGCGCCGTCCTTGAGCACGTCGGGCAGTTGTGGGTGCGGCGAGTTGCTGTTCAGGAACGCCTGGATCGCCAGCGGGATCGGCGCCTGTTGCAGCCAGGCCAGTTGCTGTTGGGCCTGGTAGCGCAAGCCGTCGAGGATCAGTTCATCGATCAGGTGGCTGCTTTTCGGTTCGTCGAGCACCTGTTGCAACAGCGCGGCGTCACCGCAGTGCAGGGCCCAGGCGTGACGGTACAGACGCTGCAGGGCCGGGTCCGGGTGTTCGTCGATCAGGCTGGCGAGCAGTTCCAGCTCACGCTCATCGGTGGCCCGCCAGTCGACGAACTGCCCCGCGATGCCGTCCAGTTCCAGGCGCGCGGCCTGGAACCAGCGCGTCAGGGTTTCCGGGCGCTGCGCCGGGCTGCCCAGGGTCTGTTCGTCTTCGCTCAGGTCGTCGGGCCAGGTGCGCACCGGCGCCAGGCGGTCGAAGGCCTGGATCATCAGCGGCAGGCGTTGCGGCTGGTGCACGGTGCACAGGTCCAGCAGCTCGCGGGCGGCCACCGGGTGGCGGAATTCCAGCCACAGGCGGCTCCAGCACGACAGCGCTTCTTCTTCCTTGCCCAGCAGGCTGGCCTGGCAGGCCAGCTGGTACAGCGCGTCGACATCGTCGGGTTGTAGCGCCTGGCGTTCGACGCACAGCGCGTACAGGCTCGGGCTGGCCACCCCGGCCTGGCCGATCTGCAGCAGCAGGCGTTCGACCAGTGCGGCGTCCGGGGGCAGGGCGACCACGGTGTGTTCCCGGGCGAAGGCGGCCAGTTCGAACAGCGGGCGGTTGTTGTAGAGGTGGTCCAGGCTGCGCAGGTACCACAGGGTTTCCAACTGCGCGGCCGTAGACCAGTCGTTCATCAGGCGCATGTCGAACGGGTCGGGGGCGGCGAAGCGAGCCAGCAGCGTCTCGACTTCCTGCGCCTCTTCGAAGCCCAGGCGCAGCAACTGCTTGTCCCAGGCCAGGCGCTTGGCCAGCACCTGCACGCAGGCATTGGACAGCTGGCCGGCTTCTTCCAGGCGCCACAGCAGCTCCCAGCTGACGTCCTCGAGTTCTTCGAGGGGCAACTGGTCGAGCTCACGCAAGTAGTCCTGCCAGGCATCGACGTTGTAGCGCCGGGCCGGGTCGGCGAGCATGCGGGCGAAGGTGGCGATGACCGGGTGCACGCGGGGCGGGCGCGGCGGGCGTTCTGCATAGGCCTGTTCTTCGCCGGCGTCCTCGTCTTCGTCTTCGTCATCGTCATCCGTGCGGGTGGCGAGCTTGAGCGCGTGCTCGTAGGCCTGGCGCAGCAGTTGGAAGCCCTGCGGGTCGGTTTCGGGGTGAAACTCCGGCAGGCGGGCGCGGTAGGCCCCGCGGATGACGTCCTGGTCCTTGGTGGGCTCGATGCCCAGCTTTATCCAGCAACTCATGACCAGGTGCCCTCCTCGAGCGAATCGGGCCGGGGCGGGTAGTCCAGCGGCAGGTCCCAGGGCAGGCTGGCGAACAGTGCCTTGCCGCGCTTGAGCATGTTCATGATGATGCAGCGGTTCCAGTGCTCGGCGCCCTGGCGATCGATACGGTAGGGGTAGACGTCGTCGTCATGGCTGGAGCAGTTCCATAGCGATTTGCCGAACATGTAGCCGGCGATGTAGGTGTCCCAGCTGTTGTAGAAGTGGCGTGCGCGCAGTGCCAGGCGGCTGTGCAGCCAGAGGCTTTCGGGCTCGGTGATCAGGTTCTCGAACACCCCGGCGCGCAGCAGGTAGCCCATGCGGCCCAGGTCCCAGGCGCGGGTGCCGCCGAAGCCGCAATCGGCATAGGTGCGTGCGGCAAATTCATAGTTGGCGCGCTCGCGCGGGCCCAGCTCGTCAAGCAGTGCCTGCCATTGGCTGGGTTGGCGGCGAGGGTATTGCCAGTAGGCATCGTTGAGTTTTTCGGCGTGGCCGGTGTCGGCCATGCGCAGCATGTCGAGCAGCTCGCGGCGGTTGTTGATGCCCCACCATTTTTTCAGGTCCAGGTCCCCTTCGGCTTCGAAATAACGGGGGGAGGTGAGGCTGGCGCCGTTGAGGGCGGCCATGGGGGCAGAAAGGGCGTACAGCCAGTGCTGTTCAATCTCTTCCATGAATAGAAGGCTCCGGGGTCGACGGGGAATGGGCGGGGTCGACCGTAATGGCGCGGATTGTAGAGAGGCGGGGCGGGTGGGGCAATTGGATCCAGATTTTTTCGGCAGTGGTGTCTACCGGTGCTGGTTTTCTTGCTCTTGCTCTTGCGGTTGCTGTTGCTTTGCTTTTGATCTTTCCGTCCTTCAGGAGGCCGAATGGAGCCTGCGTGTAGTGGGGTGTAGGGCCATGGATGGCCCGGAAAGTGCCGACGGGCAGGGATGCCCGTACGGTGCTGCCCCACGGAGCGTGGGTGGAATGAGGGGACCCGTAGCGAAGCGTAGGGCCGGATGCTGGACGGAGCGGTTTTGCTTACTTTTTCCAAGAAAAAAGTAAGCCGCTGTAAGAGCGGAAGGGGCCTTCGGCGTCTCTGTCCATGCTGGATAAGCTCGCTAACCTTACAACCGTCGCTCCCCGGGAAGGGGGCCGAGAGATTATCCGGCACGGGCGGTGATCCAAGCGCCCCACAAGCCCCCCTGAAGAACCGGAACATCAAAAGCCCGATCACCAGTGCGATGGTGAGCCAGTCACCCGACCATGCCCCGCTCTTCCTCACGCAAGGTCAACACCTCGACCCCCTGCGCCGTCACTGCCACCGTATGCTCCCACTGTGCCGACAGGCTGCGGTCCCGGGTGATCACCGTCCACCCGTCCTTGAGCGTACGCACCCCACGCCCACCCTGGTTGATCATCGGCTCGATGGTGAACACCATGCCCGGCTTGAGCACCAGCCCGCTGTTGCGGTGTCCGTAGTGCAGCACCTGCGGCGCCTCGTGCATCTGCCTGCCGATGCCGTGCCCGCAGTACTCACGCACCACGTTGTAACCCGCGCCCTCGGCAAGCCGCTGTATCGCATGCCCCACATCACCCAGCGTGGCCCCGGGCCGCACCTGGCGAATGCCCGCCCACAACGCGGCATAGGTGGTATCGACCAATTGCCGCGCCTCGTCGGCAATGGCGCCCACCGCATACATCTTCGACGAGTCGGCAATGTAACCACCCTGTTCCAGGGTGATGTCCACATTGATGATCGACCCCGCCTTCAGCACCTCGTCGGCACTTGGCACGCCGTGGCACACCACATGGTCGACGGAGGTGTTGAGCGAATACTTGAACCCGTACTGCCCCTTGCTGGCCGGACGCGCCTTGAGCACATCGACGATGTACGCCTCGGCACGGTCGTTGATCTGCAAGGTGCTGACCCCTGGCGCGACAAAGCCGTCCAGGTGCTCGAACACCCGCGTCAGCAATTGCCCGGCGGTACGCATCAAGGCCAGCTGCTGCGGGTTCTTCAGGATCACCTCGCTCATGCGATCAGCTCCCTGAGGCTGGCCTGCTCCTGGCGCAGCAACTGGCGCAACAGTTCCTGGTAGGTCATGTGCGGGTTGAGCTCGGCCAGCATGCCGATGCGAATCCAGTACTCGGCCTGCGCGTTGATCGAGCGCGACACCGCGCCGCTGGCAATGCGCAGGTCTTCATGCAGCGCGTCATCGATCTTGACGATACCCATGGCAATACTCACTCTGTATACGAAGCGTATATATAGCATATAGCTTGTGTGTTGTTCGAGGCCGGCGCCGCAAAGGGGCTGCGGTTGCGATAAACTCCGGCCATGAACCTCGATACCCGCATCAAGTTCCGTCACCTGCTGTGCTTTCTCGAAATCGCCCGTCAAGGCAGTTTCGCCAAGGCCGCCGACGCCGTGGCCATCAGCCAGCCGGCGATTTCCAAGACCCTCAAGGAGCTCGAAGAACTGCTGCAGACGCGATTGTTCGAGCGCGGCAAGCAGGGTGTCGAGCTGACTGCGGCCGGGGTGCGCTTCATGCGCTACGCCGGCCCGTGCGTACAGGCCCTGCGCGAAGGGGTGAGTACCCTGCGCGGCGAGGAACACGCGCCGCCGCAGGTGAAGATCGGTGTGCTCTCGACCGTCGAAAGCCTGCTCATCCCCGAAGTGATCTGCCGCCTGCACCAGCGCCACCCGGCCCTGGTGGTCAGCGTTGCCACCGGCCCCAGTGCGCACCTGCTGGCGCAGTTGCACGTGGGGGAGCTGGACCTGGTGATCGGGCGCATGACCGACAGCCCGCAGATCCAGGGCCTGCTGTTCGAGCATCTGTACAGCGAGTCGATGTCGCTGGTGGTGCGCCCCGGCCACCCGCTGCTGGCACGCAGCCCGATCGAGCGCAACCAGGTGGGCCAGTACCCGCTGGTACTGCCCCTGGCCGGCACCACCATTCGCAAGCATGCCGACAGCCTGTTCGTGCAATGCGCCATCGAACAACCGCAGCAACGTCTGGAAACGCTTTCCCCGGCACTGAGCCGGCGCTATGTGCTGGGCAGCGATGCGGTGTGGGTGGCCCCGCGTGATGCGGTGCGGGTCGACCTGCAGCGGGGCGAGCTGTGCGAGCTCGACCTGGGCGTGCGCGAACCCGGTGGCTCGGTGGGTATCTGCAGCAATGCCGCGCTGCCACAGGCCCTGCCGGCCCAGTGGTTGTGCCAGGTGCTGCGCGAAGTGGCGGGGCAGTACCGCGAAGGACACTACCCGTAGATTTCATCCAGATCCGGGGCGTTGGCTGCAATACTGGCCACTGGCTTATCGGCTGCATGAAGAAGCCTTCACCTGGCTGAACTTCTCGACCTTTTGTCGCTCTCATGCCGGTAGCCATTGGTCGTGGCCGCCTGATAAGCTCGCGGCTTTACTCGATTGCCCTTTTGGCGCATGAACAAGGAAATAGCATGAAACAGCATCGGTTGGCGGCTGCGGTTGCCCTGGTTAGCCTGGTACTGGCGGGTTGCGATTCGCAGACCAGCGTCGAGCTGAAGACCCCGGCACAGAAAGCTTCCTACGGTATCGGCCTGAACATGGGCAAGAGCCTGGCACAGGAAGGCATGGACGATCTCGACTCCAAGGCCGTGGCCCAGGGCATCGAGGACGCTGTCGGCAAGAAGGAACAGAAGATCAAGGACGAAGACCTGGTCGAAGCCTTCGCCGCGCTGCAGAAGCGTGCTGAAGAACGCCTGGTCAAGATGAGCGAAGAGTCGGCCGCCGCCGGCAAGAAGTTCCTTGAAGAAAACGGCAAGAAGGACGGCGTGGTCACCACCGCGTCGGGCCTGCAGTACCAGATCGTGAAGAAGGCCGAAGGCGCCCAGCCCAAGCCTACCGACGTGGTCACTGTTCACTACGAAGGCAAGCTGATCGACGGCAAGGTGTTCGACAGCTCCGTCGAGCGCGGCAGCCCGATCGACCTGCCGGTCAGCGGCGTGATTCCGGGTTGGGTCGAAGGCCTGCAACTGATGCACGTGGGCGAGAAGGTCAAGCTGTTCATCCCGGCTGACCTGGCCTATGGCGCACAGAGCCCTAGCCCGATGATCCCGGCCAACTCGGTACTGGTGTTCGATCTGGAACTGATCGCCATCAAGGACCCGGCCAAGGCAGCAGAAGACGCTGCTGAGAAGTAAGCGTCCCGCTGTGTGCACAACGCCCCGTCTCGACGGGGCGTTGTCGTTTATGGATCGGGCTGAACCGTGGGAGCGATCTGACGTCACACCTTGGTGGCGTGCGCAACTGTGACGGCTTTCGCAAAGTGACCGCGTAATGAAACAGGTGTGTAAAAAACGCCCGATTTGACCCAGGCCCTTGCCTGGCGGGCACGCCGAGCCTGAAAATGGCCTCTGTTCACAAGGTTATCCACAAATACTGTGGATAACCTTCCCGGCCCTGCCGTTGGAGGTGGTATGAAAGCACCCTGGAATTTTGCCCGTTTCCTGCCGCTGGCCGAGCGCCTGTTGAGCCGGGGGCGCCTGCCAGCGCTGATCTTCGCCGTGGCGCGCAAGGGCCCGAGCCTGGGCAAGCTCAAGGATGACGTACGCCTGCTGCAGGCGCTGTGCGTGGCGTGGTGGCGTGGCGAGTACCGTGCCATCAGCTCAAGGGCGCTACTGACCATCGTCGCTGGCCTGCTGTACTTTGTCAGCCCGCTGGACGCGATCCCGGACTGGCTGCCCGGCATCGGGCTGCTCGACGATCTCGCCGTACTGGCCTGGGTGCTGAAGACGTTCGACAGCGAGCTGGCGGCTTTTCGCGCCTGGCGCAATCGTCAGTCTCCCGAGAAACTGCGCGTGGTCGAGCGCCTGCCCGACACCCCAGAAGCGTTGCGCCTGGAGCAGGGAAAGCGCTAAATCCGGTTACACCCTGCAATACTGCGCCGGCTGGTACTATATTTGGCATAAGCGCTATACCGAGCGATTACATGCGCAGGTTCTTACAAGGGGGTTGTAATGGGTATTCAGGTTATCAGCCGAGACGGTCAACCCGAGTACGCGGTCGTGCCCTGGCAGCACTATCAAGCGTTGTTGAAGGCGGCAGGTCAAC
Organism: Pseudomonas sp. 8209; assembly: GCF_028682105.1. Lineage (NCBI taxonomy): Bacteria > Pseudomonadati > Pseudomonadota > Gammaproteobacteria > Pseudomonadales > Pseudomonadaceae > Pseudomonas > Pseudomonas sp. 8209. Next base: position 223,659 of record NZ_JANIAH010000009.1, on the reverse strand, counting down.
CGGCCGCCACGGCGCAGCCGGCAGGCGTCAACGCCAGCGCCGCTGCACCCACGCCGGCCAGCCTGCCCACATTGGGCGAGCTGGCCGCCTTGCGTGAGGCCAAGGGCCTGGCTGCCGAGCAGCTGGCGCGCAAGGTGGGCATCAGTCCGGTGTACCTGGCGCTGATTGAAAGCGGTGAGCGCGAGCCGGATGCCGCGATTCGCCGCAGCCTGGCCTGGGAGCTGGGCGTGGCAGGCTGGAGCGAGCCGTCGTGAGCGGCGTGCGGATCAGCCGTCAGCAATGGGAGGGGCTGCTGGGCGAGCTGGACGTGGCACGCCGGCAACGTCACCTGCTGACCTACCGTGCCTTGCTCGAACGCCTGGAGCTGCCAAGCCCGGCGATGCAGACCCTGACCGCCGCGCTTGAGTACCTGGCGGTGATCGATGCACGCGCCGAGCAGCCACTGCGCAGCTCGCTGGTGATCAGCCAGGGGGCCAGCCGTTTGCCACGTACCGGCTTTTTCGAATGCGTCGAGCGCCTGGGGCGGTTTTCCGGGCCATCGGACGGCATGGCCGCAGCATCCTGGCATGCCTCGGAAGTGGTGCGGGTGTTCGAGTACACCTATCCCGAACAGGCCTGAGGCGCCAGCGCCGTATCGATCAGGTACAGGCTGTGCCCGGGCACATCCTTGGCATGGTGCTTGGCCTGGGAGGCGAGGTCGGCCAGTTGGCCGGCATCCAGTTGCGCGCAGGTATGTGCATGCAGTTGCACCACACCGATCGAGAGTGACAGCAACGGGAATTCCTGGCGCAGGCCCAGGCGGTTGTGCGCGATGAAGCACCCGGCCTCCAGGTGCTCGGCGCGGTAGAAGCGCCGACAGGCATTCTGAAAGTCGTCCAGCAGCACGTTCAGGCGCTGCTCCCAATCCTTCGAACCCAGTACCAGCATGAAGTCGTCGCCACCGATATGGCCGACGAAGTCCCGGCTGGGGTCGACCCGTTCGCTCAGGCACTGGGCCAGGCTCAACAGCACTTCGTCGCCCTTGGCATAGCCATAGATGTCGTTGAAGGGCTTGAAGCTGTCGATGTCCACATAACAGATCGCCGCCTCGCGCTGTTGCTGCAGCAAGCGGGTCAGGCATTGCTGGATCGGCACGTTGCCCGGCAACAGAGTCAGCGGGTTGGCATAGCGGGCCTGCTGCAGCTTCTGTTCGGTGATCAGCTTGAGCACGTCGATCACCCGCCCCAGGCCCAGGTAGCGACCGTTCTGGGTAATGATGAAGTCTTCCTCGATGCGCTGGCGCGCGCGACTGGTCAGCAGGCGGCTGACCTTCTGCAGCGACTGGTTGAGCTCCACCGCCAGAAAGTCCTCGTTCATCAGCCGGCTGATCGGCTTGCGCGCATACAGGTCGGTGGCGAACGGCTTGAGCAGCGCGTCGGACAGCGAATGGCGGTGCACGATGCCGCAGGGGCGCTGTGCATGGTCGAGCACAGCCAGCGAGTTGAGGTTGGCCTGGCGGCGAAACAGCGCCAGTACCTCCAGGGTCGCCGTATCACCGCTCACGGCCGGTTGCTCGTTGAGCAGCGCGCTCAGATCGCGGCCGTCCTCACCCAGCACCACCGCGCCACTGTGCGTCGCTGACGGCAGCATGGCGGTAGCGTCGCGGGGCGGTTGCTCCTGCGGCCGGCACAGCAGGTAGCCCTGTACCAGGTCGACCCCCATCTCGGTGAGCACCGCCAGCTCCTCGGCCAGCTCGATGCCCTCGGCAATCACCTTGGCCCGCGACGCCTTGGCGATCTGCAGGATCGAGCCGACGAACTCGCGCTTGACCGCATCCTGGTGAATGCCGTCGATGAAATGCCGGTCGATCTTGACGTAGTCCGGGCGCAGTTCCGACCACAGGCGCAGGCTGGAATAGCCGGCGCCCAGGTCGTCCAGGGCAATCGAAAAGCCCATGTCGCGGTAGTGGTGCAGGGCGTTGAACAGCAGCTGGAAGTCGTCGGTGGGGGTTTGTTCGGTCAACTCGATGACCACCCGGCTGGGTGGGATGCCCAGGCTCTGCAGTAGCTTGAGCGTGCGCCCGGACTGGTATTGCGGCTCGAGCAACGACTCGGGCGACACGTTGAGGAACAGCTTGCCTTCCAGTTGCTGCTGGCTGAAACGCCGGCACGCGCTTTCGCGGCAGGCCACCTCCAGTTCGGTCAGGCGGCCGGCATGGCGGGCCACGGCGAACAGGTTGATGGGGGAGTGCAGTGGGCTGTTGGACGGGCCGCGGCTGAGGGCTTCATAACCGAGGATGCGTCGCTCGGACAGGCAGACGATGGGTTGGAACAGGCTGTGCAAGCCGCTTTGAGCCAGGATGGAGCTCAACGCGCTGAGCTGTTCGGTCACGGTCATGGCAGGGCTACCTTGAAAAAAAGGGACTGGTGCCATCGGCGCCCAGTCCCTTATTTCACGACAGAATGATGACTGTTTGATGACCCGAAAAGGGCACCGTCACATTATTTTGCCATTATCTTTTCAGTGCTTGGCCACCGAGGAATTCAGCCCCAGGTAGTCCAGCAGGATGCGCCCGGTTTCGGCGAGGTACGCGTCATCTTCCGGCTTGGTGTCATCCGGCTCGATCGGCAGGGCGTCTTCGTCTTCCTTCTTCAGTTCCTTGAGCGGCTCTTCGCCCTTGGCCTTGCGCCGGATGTTTTCCAGCGCCAGCTGCTTGCCTTCGATGTCGGCATGGCGAGCGCGGCGTTCCACCTCGTTGAGGCTGACGGTCTTCTCGTTCATCAACTGCTGGGTCAGGGCCAGGCGATCGCGAATGTAGACGAACTCCGGGTCCTTGGCGCTGCGGTTTTCGTGGCGTGCCTTGAGTTGCGCAAGGAACGGCTTGAACGGGTCGACGGCCGGCTTGATGGCCGGGCGGATGGTGTCCCACGGCATGGCTTCGGGCAGGGCGCTCTCGCCGATCTCCTTGGTGTCGATGATCGACGGGTAGTCGATGTCCGGCAACACGCCCTGGTGCTGGGTGCTCTGCCCGGAAACCCGGTAGAACTTGGCCAGGGTCAGCTTGAGCTCGCCATGGTTGAGCGGCTGGATGGTCTGCACGGTGCCTTTGCCGAAGGTCTGGCCACCGATGATCAGGGCACGGTGGTAGTCCTGCATGGCGCCGGCGAAAATCTCCGAGGCCGAGGCCGACAGGCGATTGACCAGCAGCGCCAGCGGGCCCTTGTAGAAGGCGCCGGTGTTTTCGTCTTCGAGCACGTCGACACGGCCGTCGGCGTTGCGTACCAGCACGGTGGGGCCCTTGTCGATGAACAGGCTGGTCAGCTCGGTGGCTTCCTGCAGGGAGCCGCCGCCGTTGTTGCGCAGGTCGATGACCACGCCGTCGACCTTTTCCTTCTGCAGTTCGGTGAGCAGTTTCTTCACGTCACGGGTGGTGGACTTGTACTCCGGATCCCCGGCGCGGAACGCCTTGAAGTCGAGGTAGAAGGCCGGGATCTCGATGATGCCCAGCTTGTAGTCGCGTCCGTCCTGCTTGAGCTTGAGCACCGACTTCTTGGCGGCCTGTTCTTCGAGCTTGACCGCTTCGCGGGTGATCGAGACGATCTTGCTGGTCTGGTCGTTAGGCGCGTTGCTGGCCGGGATGACCTCCAGGCGCACCACGGAGCCCTTCGGGCCGCGGATCAGCTTGACCACTTCGTCCAGGCGCCAGCCGATCACGTCGACCATTTCCTTGTCGCCCTGGGCCACGCCGATGATCTTGTCGGCCGGGGCCACTTGCTTGGTCTTGGCGGCAGGGCCAGCCGGCACCAGGCGCACGATCTTGACCTGGTCGTTGTCGCTTTGCAGCACCGCACCGATGCCTTCGAGCGACAGGCTCATGTTGATGTCGAAGTTCTCGGCGTTGTCGGGCGACAGGTAGTTGGTGTGCGGGTCGTACGACTGGGCGAAGGTGTTGATGTAGGCCTGGAAGATATCTTCGGCGCGGGTCTGGTCCAGGCGCGCGAGCTGGTTCTTGTAGCGCTTGGTCAGCAGTTCCTGGATGGCCTTGGGTTCCTTGCCGGCGATCTTCAGGCGCAGCACCTCGTCCTTGACGCGTTTGCGCCACAGGTCGTCGAGCTCGGCCTGGTTCTGCAGCCACGGAGCGTCCTTGCGGTCGACCAGCAGGGTTTCCTGGGTGGTGAAGTCGATCTTGTCGACGCCCTTGTTCAGCTCGGCCAGGGCGAAGTCCAGGCGCGATTTCACGCGATCAAGATAACGTTTGTAGATGGTGAAGCCCGGGTCCAGGTTGCCGCTCTTGAGGAAGTCGTCGAACTGCGTCTTCCACTTGTCGAACTCGGCAATATCGCTGGCCATGAAGTAACTGCGCGAGGGATCGAGCAGTTTGATGTAACTGTCGTAGATGATGACCGAGCGCGCATCATTGAGTGGCGGCTTGCTGTAGTGGTGGCGCTTGAGCAACTCGACCACGTTCAGGCTGGCGACCACTTCATCGCGGTCTGGTTGCAACTTGTCCCAACTGTTGGCGGCCGAAGCGGCGCCGGCCAGCGGCAAGCTGCCAAGGCCGATCATCAGGGCGAGGGCAGTGCTGGGCAGGAGATGCTTCATGCTGATTCGACGTAGGGGCAATTGATCACGCATATTAGGCCGTCTTTGAATTCGCCGGTTCCATGGAGCCGGACGCATAATGCAAAAAGCCTGGTGCCAAGGCAGCCAGGCTCAGTCATGACTCAACTATGGAGGCACTGTGAAGGCATTGCAAGGCGTTGACGGACATGTGGAGTGGGTTGAGACGACAAGTCCAACTTGCGATGTAGGTCAAGTACGCATCCGCGTGGCAGCGGCCGGGCTCAATCGCGCCGACCTGTTGCAGCGTGCCGGATTGTACCCGCCGCCACCGGGCGCCAGCGAGTTCCTGGGCCTGGAATGTGCCGGGGTGATCAGCGAAGTGGGAGCCGGGGTGTCCTGGCAGGTGGGCGACCGGGTATGCGCACTGCTGGCCGGTGGCGGCATGGCCGAAGAGGTGGTGGTCGATGCGCGCCACGTGCTGCCGGTGCCCGAGGGCCTGAGCCTGCAGCAGGCGGCTGCGATCCCGGAGGTATACGCCACGGCCTGGCTCAACCTGTTCCAGCTGGGCGGCCTCAAGCCGGGCGAGAAGGTGTTGCTGCATGCCGGCGCCAGCGGCGTGGGGTCGGCGGCCATCCAGCTGTGCAAGGCCTTCGGCAGCCCCAGCTGGGTCAGCGTGGGCTCGGCCGAGCGGCTGGCCTATTGTCAGGCGCTGGGCGCCAGCGGTGGCGTGGTGCGCGGTGACGATATAGAGGCGCTGAACGACTTCGCCCCGTTCGATGTGATCCTGGACCCGGTGGGGGCCAACTATGCGGCGCTCAACCTCAAACTGCTGGCCCGTGACGGGCGCTGGGTGATCATCGGCCTGATGGGCGGGCGCAAGGCCGAGCTGGACCTGGCCCAGGTACTGGCCAAGCGGGTGCAGGTGACCGGCTCGACCCTGCGCAATCGCGATGACCAGTTCAAGGCCGACCTGCTCAGTGACCTGGGCCAACAGGTGTGGCCGCTGTTCGCCGAAGGGCGCTTGAAGCCGCAACTGGTAGGCAGCTATGCGGTGAAGGACGCCGAGGCGGCGTATGCCGAACTGGCGGGCAACCAGGTATCGGGCAAGTTGGTGCTGGTGATCGACGACAGCCTGGTATAGGGCCCTGTTCGCCGGCAAGGCCGACTCCTGCAGGAGCCGACCTTGCCGGCGAATTTTTTTCAGGCCCAGGCCAGAATCGGCCAGCCATTCTTCTCGGCATGCTCGCGCAGCACCGGGTCCGGGTTGACCACATACGGGTGGTCAACCTTCAGCAGCAACGGCAGGTCATTGCGCGAATCGGAATAGAAGCTTGCGCCTTCCAGGTTCTCTTCCTGCTGGTCCAGCCACTCCAGCAAGCGGGTGATCTTGCCTTCGCGGTAGGTCAGGGTGCCCACGGTCTTGCCGGTGTAGAACCCTTTTTCCACTTCCAGCTCGATGCCCAGGTACTCGTCGATCCCCAGGCGCGCGGCAATCGGTCCCACCAGATGCACACCCGAGGCCGAGATCACCAGAATTCGATCCCCCGCCTTGCGGTGCTCGGCAATGGTGCGGGTGGCCTCACTGAAGATGATCGGCTCGATGAAGTCTTCCACCCACGGCTCGACCAGATGATCGACTTCCTCTGGTGTGCGCCCGATCAGCGGCTCCAGGCTGAACGCCATGTAGTCTTCCATCGCCAGGTGCCCCTTGCCGTAGGCCTCCATCAGCTCACGGTCCCTGCGCAGGAACGACTCACCGTCCACCCAGCCCAGGCGCACCATCTGCTCGCTCCACAGCGAGGCGCAGTCGCCGTGGATCAGGGTTTCATCCAGATCGAAAATCGCTAAAGCCATAACAACAAAACTCCTGTTCGGCCCTCAGGCAACTTCGCAGAGGGCGGTGGGATCGATGGACAAGGATACCCGCTCGCCGTCCGCATGCAGATCGGCGGCTGAACGATTGAGCACATCCACCACCAGCTCCACACCACGCGCTTCGATGCGGTAGCGGATCACGTTGCCCAGCAGGCTGTGACTGCGCACCAGGCCTTCGCGTTCGCCTTCCAGGCTCAACGCGATGGCTTCGGGGCGGATTGCCAGGCGGCTGTTCACCGTACGTTGCAGCAGGCGGCTGGCACTCTGGGCATCGAGCAGGTTGTAGTTGCCGATGAAGCCGGCCGCGAAGGCATCCACAGGCGCGGTGTACAGCGATTCGGCATCGCCGCTCTGCACGATGCGGCCCTGGTTCATCAGGAAGATGCGGTCGGACATGGTCAGCGCCTCTTCCTGGTCATGGGTGACGAAGATGGTGGTCAGGCCCAGCTCGCGCTGGATCTGGCGGATCTGTTCGCGCAGGTGCTTGCGGATGCGTGCATCCAGCGCCGACAGCGGCTCGTCCAGCAGCAACAGGCGTGGGCGGGTCACCAGCGAGCGGGCCAGGGCCACGCGCTGGCACTGGCCGCCGGAGAGCTGGTGCGGGTAGCGGCTGGCAAAGTCCTGCAACTCGACCATGCGCAGCGCCTCGAGTACCCGTGGGCGGCTGTCTTGGCCCTTGATCTTCTGCATGCGCAGGCCGAAGGCGACGTTCTGTTCCACGCTCATGTTGGGGAACAGCGCGTAGCTCTGGAACACCATGCCGATGCCGCGCTTTTGCGGGCTCTGCGGTACCAGGTCCTGCCCGTCGAGCAGGATCCTGCCGCTGTCTACAGCGGTCAGGCCGGCGATGCAGCGCAGCAGGGTGGACTTGCCGCAGCCGGAGGGGCCGAGCAGGGTGACGAACTCACCGCGGCCGATCTCGCAGTTGATGTCGTTGAACACCGCGCTGGCGCCGTAGCTTTTTTGCAGGTTCTGGATGCTGACGAAGCTCATTTCAGGTCTTGTCCTTGTTCAGGCGGTTGGCTGCCCAGGTCAGCACCAGCACGAAGAGGAAGTAGGAAATCACCAGCGCGCTGTTGAAGTGCCCGCTGCTGTTGCGCATGTTGTTCAGGTACACCTGCAGCGTCTCGTAGCGGGTGCCCACCAGCAGGTTGGCAAACACGAACTCGCCGAACAGGAACGAGAACGACAGCAGCAGCGCCACCATCAGGCCCTTGCGCAGGTTGGGCAGCACCACCAGAAACGCGGCCTGCCAGGTGTTGGCCCCCAGCAACTGGGCGGCATCCATCAGGTCGCGCAGGTTGATCGCCTGCAGGTTGTTGGTGATGGCGCGGTACATGAAGGGCAGGGCCACGGTGAAATAGCAGCCGATCAAAATCCACGGCGTGCCGACCATCGCCATCGGCCCCGAGCCATACAGCTGCAGCAGCCCCACCGACGACACCACCGGCGGCACCGCGAAGGGCAGCAGGATGAGGATGTTCATCAGTGCGTCGAGCCTGGGGAAGTGGTAGTGCACCACGAACAGCAGCGGCAGGATCAGCAGCACCGACAGTACCAGCGCGCCCACGCACACCAGCAGCGACTGGCCGAAGGCGGCCAGAAAACGCGGCTCGCTCCACAGCGCCAGGTACCACTTGAAGGTCAGCCCGCTGGGCAGCAGGCTCGCCGACCAGCTGGTGGACAACGAATAGAGCAGGGTGCCGGCCAGCGGCAGCAGCAGGATCACGAACAGCACGTACACCACCACGCGGTGGTAGAGCCCGGCCGGGCCCGATTCAGCGCGAGACATGGTAGCTCCTCTTCAACAGCCACTGGTGCACCAGCGTGACCAGGGTCATCAGCCCCACCAGGATCATGGCCAGCGCGCTGGCCAGGTTCGGGTCCAGCGAGATGTCGCCGGACACCAGCGCGGCGATGCGGATCGGCAGCACGTTGAAGTTGCCGGTGGTCAGTGCGTACACCGTGGCGTAGGCGCCCAGTGCGTTGGCCAGCAGGATCACGAAGGTGCCCAGCAGCGCCGGGGTCAGCACCGGCAGGCCGATCAGGCGCCAGTAGTCCCAGGCGCTGGCGCCCAGCAGGGCGGCCGATTCGCGCCAGTCTTCGCGCAGGGCGTCGAACGCCGGGTACAGCAGCAGTACGCCCAGCGGGATCTGGAAGTAGGTGTAGAGGATGATCAGCCCGGTCTTGGAGTAGAGGTTGAAGTCCTCGATGATCCCGGCCTGCTTGAGCAGCAGGGTCAGCGCGCCGTTGAAGCCGAGCAGGATGATGAAGGCGAAGGCCAGCGGCACGCCGGAGAAGTTGCTGGTCATGTTGGCGAAGGCGTTGACGAAGTCGCGCAGGCGCGAGTCCACCTTGCGCAGCGAATAGCTGCCCAGGATGGCGATCAGGATGCCGAACAGACTCGACCAGAAGCTGATCTCCAGGCTGTGCTGGATGGCCTGGCGGTAGAACTTCGAGCCCAGCACCTTGCTGAAATTGTCCAGGCCCCAGCCGCTTTCGGCCTGCAGGCTGTGCACGGCCACCCAGGTCAGCGGGGCGATCTGGAAGATGATGAAAAATACCGCGAAGGGCAGCAGGCACAACAGCGCCAGCCATTTGCCACGGGTGATCGAGTTCACGAGAGCAGCTCCCGGCATACCGGCTTGTCGTGGGGGATGCCGAGCAGTTCGCATACGGTGCCGCACAGTTCGGTCTGCAGGGGCTTGGCGGCCGGGTCGAGGCTGAACCGGTCGCCGAACACGAACAGCGGCACTTCGCGCTCCTCGGGCAACACGCCGTTGTGCGAGCGGTCGTTGTTCATGCCGTGGTCGGCGGTGATCAGCACCTGGTAGCCGTCCTGCAGCCAGGTGCTGAGGTAGTCGGCCAGCAGGATATCGGCGCTGCGTGCGCTGTTGCGGTACTGGCTGCTGTCCAGGCCGTGCTTGTGCCCGGCATCGTCGATGTTCATCGGATGCACCAGCAGGAAATTCGGTGCGTGCTTGCGCCGCAGGTACTCGGCGTCGGCGAACAGGTGCGAGTCGGGGTAGTGGTCGGCGTAGTAGAACAGGCCATGCTGGATCGGCAGTTTCGGCGCATGGGTGTGGCGGTCACGCAGCGGTTCGAAAGGGGAGCGGTTGTACAGCTCGCTGACCCAGTGGTAAGCCGCGGCGGCGGTGCTCAGCCCGGCGTCGCGGGCGTAGTGGAAAATGCTGCGTTGGGTGGACAGGCGCGTGACGTTGTTGTGCACGATGCCGCTGTCGATCGGCGGCACACCGGTGAGGATGCATTCGTAGAGTGGTCGCGACAGTGCCGGCAGCTCGCATTCCAGGCGGTACAGGGCGGCGCGGTCTGCTTCTACATAGGCATGCAGGTGGCCCATGGCGTGGTGGGCCACCTGGTGGTTGAGGCCGTCGAGGATGACGAGGATGACGTTGTGGTTCATGGGTGGCTCCGGTGACAGCGATGACCACATCGCGGGTCAAGCCCGCTCCTTGTGGGAGCGTGCCTGACCCGCGATGGTTTCACTCCATCTCGATGATGACCTGCTCCTGCCACTTCTGCGGCAGGGCCTTGGAGGTGGCTTCCCATGCCGCTGCATCCTTGATCGGCTGCGCCGGCGCGTACTGCTCGTTGGGCAGCAGCTTGGCCTGCACGTCCGCCGGCAGCTTCAGGTGCTCGGCACGAATCGGCCGCGCATGGCCGATGGCCAGGTTGGTCTGCCCGGCATCGCTGAAGATGTATTCACGGGTCAGCTTGGCGGCGTTCGGGTGCTTGGCGTACTTGTTGATGATGGTGGTGTAGCCGGACATCACCGAGCCGTCGGACGGGATCAGCACCTCGAAGCGTTTCGGGTCGATCTGCTCGCGGTAGCTCAGGCCGTTGAAGTCCCACACCACGCCGACCTCGATCTCGCCCTTCTCAAGGGTCTGGATGGTCGGGTTGGCCAGCGACAGGCGCTTCTGCTGGGCCAGCTTGGTGAACAGTTGCAGGCCCGGCTCGATGTTGGACTCGTCGCCCTTGTAGGCAATGGCTGCAGCCAGTACGCCGTTGGCCGCCTGGGCAGCGGTGCCGACGTCACCGATGGCGACCTTGTACTTGCCCTTTTCCAGGTCGTGCCAGGTCTTGGGAATGTCTTCTTCCTTGACCAGCTGCTTGTTGATGATGAAGGCGATGGTGCCGGTATAGGCCAGTGCCCAGTGTCCGTCCTGGTCCTTGGCCCAGGTCGGTATCTGCTCCCAGGTGCTGGGCTTGTACGGCTGGGTCACGCCCTTGGCCAGCGCAATGGGGCCGAAGGCGGCGCCGACGTCGCCGATATCGGCGCTGGCGTTGTCTTTCTCGGCATCGAACTTGGCCACTTCCTGGGCCGAGCTCATGTCGGTGTCCATGTGCTTGAGGCCGTACTTGCTCGCCAGGTCCGCCCAGGTGCCCTTCCAGTTGGCCCAGGCATCGGGCATGCCGACGCTGTTGACGACGCCTTCCTTGCGGGCGGCGTCCTCGAGGGCCTTGAGGTCGGTGTCCGCGGCCATGGCCGAGGTGCACAGGGCAATACTGGTGCCTAACAGTGAGGCCAGAAAAAGCTGTTTCATCCGAAGCTCCTTGATGGGTGCCGTGCAAAACGCTGAGAGGGTTTCGATTCGGTTGGTCTAGGTCAGCAATACCCGAGCCAAGGTAGGCCGGTTGCATGACAGTTTGATGTCGAAGGCGCCGCGCCAGGTGTGTGCAGCGGCCCTGAAAATAGAGCGTAGACCAGTTTCAAGTGCTTGATCCGCAACGCCTTGACCGCACTCGACCGGGCCTGTGCGTGACCGTCCGGCGCGCTGTCATGTGCCGTTCATGTGGATTGCCTAGGCTTTGGTTACTCCGCCCGGCCATCGTCGCTGCGCCGTTCTGGCACACGCACCAGGCTGGACTAGTCCAGATAGGTAACCCTTCATGCATCGACTGCCCACGCGTGCAGTAACAGCCATATGCAATGCCCTGCAAGAGCAGATCGAGCATGGCCTGCTGGCGCCCGGCTGCAAGTTGCCGGCCGAACGCAAGCTCAGCGAGGTGTTCGATACCACGCGCATCACCCTGCGCGAGGCGCTGGTGCAACTGGAGGCCTGCGGGCTGATCTACCGCGAGGAACGCCGTGGCTGGTTCGTGGCGCCCCAGCGCCTGAGCTATGACCTGATCGAGCGCAGCCACTTCCACGCCATGGTGCGCGACCAGGGCCGACAGCCGGCTACCGAACTGTTGTCGGCCCGCCTGCAGCCGGCGCCGGCGGCGATCTGTGCGCGCCTGCAATTGCCGGCGCTGTCCAGCGTGATCCAGATCTGCCGCCTGCGGCGTATCGATGGGCGCGCGGTGCTCTATGCCGAGCACTACCTCAACCCCGAGTACTTTGCCGGGATTCTGGATTTCGACCTGAGCCAGTCGCTGACCGAGCTGTACGCGCTGCACTACGGCATCGCCTATGGCCGGGTGCGTTTCGAGACGCTGCCCACCGCGTTGCCGGTGGCGGCGGCGATGGCGCTGAAGGTGTCGGCCGGCAGTGCCGGCCTGCATATCACCCGGGTCAACAGCGACCAGCACGGGCGGCTGATCGACTGCGACCTGGAGTACTGGCGCCACGATGCGATTCGCATCGTGGCCGAGGCGGGCTAGGCGTTGCTGTCGGCGGGGGCGGTGTCCTGCGCGGGGCCACCGCCGGCGGTCACCACCTGCACCGAAAGACGCGGGGTAGCCAGGTCCAGCCCGGCTTCGTCGAGCTGGCGCTTGAGCGCCAGGTTGAATGCCCGCGACACCTCCCATTGCTTGATCGGCGCGGTCTTGAAGCGCGCGCGCAGCACCGCCGAGCCGGACTCGAAGCTCTCCACCCCCTGGAACTCCAGCGGCGACCAGATATTGCGCCGTTGCAGCGGATCGCTGCGCATCTTCTGGCCCACGTCGCGAACCAGGCCGATGGCCTTGTCGATGCTCATGTTGTAGGGGATGGCGATGCGGAAGATCGCGTAGCCGAATTCGCGCGAGTAGTTCTTGATGCTCTTGATCTCGCTGAACGGGATGGTGTGCACGATGCCGTCGATGTCGCGCAGGCGCACGGTACGGATGGTCAGGCCTTCGACGGTCCCCAGGTGGCCGCCTACATCCACATAATCATCGATGGCCAGGGAGTCCTCGATGATGATGAACAGGCCGGTGATCAGGTCGGCCACCAGCGATTGCGCACCAAAGCCGATGGCCAGGCCGATCACACCGGCACCGGCCAGCAGCGGCGTGACGTTCATGCCCATGTTGGCCAGGGCCACGATCACCGCGATGATGAAGATGGCCACGAACAGCACGTTGCGGATCAGCGGCATCATGGTTTGCGCACGGGCATTGGCCAGGCCCTTGCGCGAGCGGGTGAGTGCGTGGTGCACGGCGGTGTCGCTGAGGATCCACACCAGCCAGGCGGCGATCAGCGTGCCGGCCAGGCCGAACACGCGCACCGCCACCTCGTGGCCTTCGCCCTCGGTGAAACCGATCAGCGAGAAGCCCCATACACGCAGGCCCAGCTCGATGAACACCAGCCAGATGAGCAGGTGCACCAGGGTGTAGCCAAAGCTCTTGAGGCGTTCGGCGTAGACCGCCTGGCGCCGGTTGGCCCGCTGCGGCTTGAGCGCATGGCGGCGCACCAGGCCATTGACCACCATGCACATCACCACCAGCACCGTGCACATCAGCGACTGGCGCAGGGCCGTGCTGGTGTCGCCGGCGGACACGAACGTGGCGAACAGCGAAATGCCCACCAGCACCAGGGCCGGCAGGTACCAGAAGGTGCCGAGGATCTCGATGGTGTCGCTCAGGGCGCGGCGCGTCAGGCGCCGAGACAGCGGCTGGTTGCGAATGAGGTGCGCGATGGGGCGGCGAAAGCGCAGGATGAACAGCCCGGTGGACAGCGCCGCCAGAATGTTGGCCAGGGTCGCCAGGGTGTGCGCCAGGTGGTCGCCCAGGGCGGCGGCCATGCGTGGGTCGTTCATCGCCTCGCCGAAGGCGGCAAAGCTGCCGATCAGCCACAGCGGACGGAACGCGCGGTGGCGCAGGATGTACAGGGCGCGGTGGCGGTGCGGGCCATCGAGCAGCGAGAAGGCGATCACGCAGATGGCCGAGAAGCAGGTGCCGACCACCAGGGCGTAGGCCAGTACCATGGCCATCGACTTGCCCAGCGAAGAGGGCAGGGCAAAGCTCAGGTACACGGTGATGATCAGCGCCACCAGCCAAGGCCCGAGCTTGCGCAGGGCGAAGCGCACCAGGTCCCAGGTGCGCGGGTGTTGCGGCAGCTCTTCGGTGAGGCCGAAGCGCAGGCGTACCTGGTGGCTGACCCAGTTCAGCGCGTAGGCCAGCAGGCTCCAGAGCGCGATGATGGCGGCGAAACCGAACAGGATCGTCGGCCATTCATGCACCGGCACCACCCGCGCACTGAGCTCGATCTGGGCCAGTTCCAGTTCGCGGCTCCAGCGGTTGAACGGGCTGGCCTCGCCGCTGAACTGCTTTTCCAGTTCGTTGAAGGTGGTGCCGATCAGGCCCAGCACACCTTGCTCGGCACTGGGCTGGGCTTGCCTGGTGGCGTCGCGCAGCTTCTTCAGGTCGGCCAGCAGCTTGCTGCGTTGCTGGTCGTTCTCGAGGTTCTTGATGACATCGTCGAGCGATTGCGCGAGGGGTTCAGTCGCCTCGGGCTGGGGTTTGCTCGAACCGCCAAGCAGGCCCGGAAGGCCGGCCGCGTGTGCGTGGCCCAGGGGCAGGAACAGAATCAGCAGCAGGGACAGGAAACGCAGGAAGGCAGGCACCGGACGATCAACCTCGAACACTCAATCGCCCGAGTGTAGAGCATTTGTCAGGTGAGTTTCTCGAGGATCTTCCACACCATGATGCCCAGGATGCCCAGCATGCCGATCCACATCATCAGCACCCCGCTGTTGCGCTCGCGCATGCTGAAGCCGACGGTGAGCAGGATCAACCCGGCGATCACCGGGAGGAACATCGTTTGAAACTCGGACATGCGCAAGGTCCTTATGCTGTAGGAGGTGTAATGATGGGCAAGCATAGCGCCAAATGTTTGCGCGCGGGTTGATGGGGGTCAGTCGTGGCCTCTTCGCTGGCAAGCCAGCGCCCACAGGTACGGCGCCTGTTTGGCGATCACCGCAGTGCTGTGGGCGCAGGCCTGTCAGGTCAGGGCAGATCGCGGCTCAGGTAGAACGCGGTCAGCACCTTGACCAGGTGCGCCAGGTCCTGGCTGCCGCACAGCTCGCGGATCGAGTGCATGGCAAACGTCGGCAGGCCGATGTCCACCGTGCGCACACCCAGGTGGCTGGCGGTGATCGGGCCGATGGTCGAGCCGCAGCCCATGTCGCTGCGCACCACGAAGCTCTGCACCGGCACTTCCTCGGCCATGCACAGGTGGCGGAAGAAACCGGCGGTTTCGCTGTTGGTGGCGTAGCGCTGGTTGTTGTTGACCTTGATCACCGGGCCGGCGTTGAGCTTGGGCCCGTGGTTGCCGTCGTGCCGGTCGGCGTAGTTGGGGTGCACGCCGTGGGCATTGTCGGCCGACACCAGCAGCGAGCGCTGGATGGCCCGGACGAAATCGTCACCGTCGGGCAGCAGGCGGCGCAGGGTCTGTTCCAGCATCGGGCCGTCGGCGCCGCAGGCGGAGCTGGAGCCGACCTCTTCGTGGTCGTTGCACACCAGTACGCAGGTCTCGTCGCTGTCGGCGGCCAGCAGGGCCTGCAGGCCGGCGTAGCACGACAGCAGGTTGTCCAGCCGCGCGCCGGCGATGAAGTCGCCATGCAGGCCGACCACGGCGGCGTCCTGGGTGTCGTAGAAGCTCAGCTCGTAGTCCAGCACCACGTCGGCGTTCAGGCCATGTTCGCGGGCCAGTTGCTCGGTGAGCAGGGCGCGAAAGTCGACGCGCTCGTCACCGGCCACCTGGGCCAGGATCGGTGGCAGCTCGGTCTGCGGGTTGATCGCCCAGCCTTCGTTGGCGCTGCGGTTGAGGTGGATCGCCAGGTTGGGGATCACCGCGATGGGCTGCTTGAAGTCGATCAGCTGGCTTTCGACCTTGCCGTCACGGCGGAAGGTCACGCGCCCGGCCAGCGACAGGTCGCGGTCGAACCAGGGCGCCAGCAGGGCGCCACCGTAGACTTCCACGCCCAGCTGCCAGAAGCCCTGGCGCTGCAGTTCGGGCTGTGGCTTGACGCGCAGGCAGGGGCTGTCGGTGTGGGCGCCGACCAGGCGAATGCCGTCGAGCAGCGGCGAATGGCGGCCGAGCTTGATGGCGATGATCGAGGAGTCGTTGCGGGTCAGGTAGTAGCGTCCGCCGGGCGTGGTGGCCCAGCTGTCACGTTCGTCCAGGCGCTGGTAGCCGGCGGCCTCGAGGCGCTGCGACAGGCTGGCGGTGGCGTGGAACGGCGTGGGGGAGGCCTTGAGAAAGTCGATCAGGCCTTGGTTCAGTGCATCGCGCATAGGTCACTCCAGACAGCAGTGGCGCGAGTTTAACGTATTGATCACGGATTTGCGTGGGCCCTATCGCGGGGCAAGCCCGCTCCCACAGCGTTCAGGGTGATCGTTGTGGGAGCGGGCTGACCCGCGATGGCCGCGCCGCGGTGTATCAGAACGGCGCCGGGCACTCGAAGCGCAGTCGTTCGCCGCTCACCGGGTGGGTGAAGCTCAGCATGCTGGCATGCAGACACAACCGCTCATGCGCCGCCAGGGCCTCGGGGTAGGCGTACAGTCGATCCCCCAGCAGCGGATGCCCGATCGACAGCATGTGCACGCGCAACTGGTGCGAACGCCCGGTAATCGGCGTGAGCTCCACCCGGCAATGATCGCCACAGCGCTCGACGATGCGCCAGAAGGTCAGCGCATGCTTGCCCTGCTCGTGGTCCACCACGTGCCGTGGCTTGGTGGGCGGGTCGTAGCGCAACGGCAGGTCGATGCTGCCGCTGTCCAGCGCAGGCTGGCCCCAGCACAGCGCGGTGTAGGCCTTCTCGGTTTCACGGTCATGGAACTGGCGCGACAGCTCGCGGTGGCTGTCGGCGTCGCGCGCCAGCAGGATGATCCCCGAGGTTTCCCAATCCAGACGGTGCACGATCAGGGCGTCGGGGTAGCCGTTTTCCTGCAGGCGGGTGATCAGGCAATCCTTGTTGTCGTCGGCGCGCCCCGGCACGGACAGCAGCAGGGTCGGCTTGTTGACCACCAGGATGGCGGCATCCTGGTGAAGGATGTGAACGTTGGACAGCGGCATTGCGTGTTCTCTGCAAACGCCAACGGCGGCGGCCGGGCCCGGGCTGTATGAGCCCGGGCCCGGCCGCCGCCGTGGCAGGTTACCCCTGTGCGCCGATCAACGATCGGGCAGGGTGATATTGAGTTCCAGGATGGAGCAGCTGCCCTGGTTCTCCAGAGCGACGTGCACATCATCCGAGCCGATGTTGACGTACTTGCGGATCACCTCGACCAGTTCCTTCTGCAAGGCTGGCAGGTAGTCCGGAGTACTGCGCTGGCCGCGCTCGTGCGCCACGATGATCTGTAGACGCTCTTTCGCGACCGACGCGGTGCTTACTTTTTTGTTGGCACGAAAGAAGTCAAAAAGGTTCATTGGTCAGTTGCCTCCAAACAGGCGCTCGAAGAATCCCTTCTTCTGTACATCGAGGAACCGGTGTTCCACGGTTTTGCCCAGCAGGCGGTCGACGGTGTCGCTGTAGGCCTGGCCGGCATCGCTCTGGTCGTCGAGGATCACCGGCACACCCTGGTTGGATGCCTTGAGCACCGCCTGGGATTCGGGGATCACGCCCAGCAGCGCGACGGCGAGGATTTCCTTGACGTCCTCGACACCGAGCATTTCGCCCTTGCTCACGCGCTCTGGATGGTAGCGGGTGATCAGCAGGTGTTCCTTGATCGGGTCTTCGTTGCGTTCGGAACGGCGCGACTTGCTGGCCAGCAGGCCCAGCATGCGGTCCGAGTCACGTACCGAGGAGACTTCCGGGTTGGTCACCACGATGGCTTCGTCGGCGAAGTACATGGCCAGGTGGGCGCCTTTCTCGATACCGGCCGGCGAGTCGCAGACCACGTATTCGAATTGCTCCTTGAGCTCCATCAGGACCCGCTCCACGCCTTCGAGCGTGAGCGCATCCTTGTCACGGGTCTGGCTGGCGGCCAGCACGTACAGGTTCTCGAGGCGCTTGTCCTTGATCAGGGCCTGCTGCAGGTTGGCTTCGCCGTTGACCACGTTGACGAAGTCGTACACCACGCGGCGTTCGCAGCCCATGATCAGATCGAGGTTACGCAGGCCGACGTCGAAGTCGACGATGACCGTCTTGTGGCCGCGCAGTGCGAGGCCGGTACCGATAGCGGCGCTGGTGGTGGTCTTACCCACACCACCCTTGCCGGATGTAACCACTAGAATCTTGGCCAAGGTGTATCACCCCTAAAGAAAAAGGACGTTGAGGTCCCAGAAATATTCAAACCGGCAACATATGGAAAAGTTGCGCTGAAAATGGCGGCAAGTATCCGTTAAAGACGGGTGATGTTCAACACGTCACCGGACAGGCTGACCTGCACGTTGGCCCCCCACAACGGGTCGCGACGCAGGTCTTCGGCCACCTTGTACTGCCCGGCGATCGAGACCATTTCGGCGGTCAGCTGCTGGCAGAAAATACGTGCCCTGGTGTTGCCCTTGATACCGGCGAGGGCGCGACCGCGCATCGCGCCGTAAACATGGATGTTGCCATCGGCCAGAAGTTCCGCACCGGGGCTGACCGAAGCCAGTACCACCAGGTCGCCGCCCTGAGCATAGATCTGTTGGCCGCCACGCACCGGCGAGGTGATGATTTTTGTCGGTTTTACCGCAGGCTCCGGCGGCGGGGCCGGGGCCGGCTCGGGCTTGGGCGCCGGTGGCACCTCCACCGCAGGCTCCAGCGCACGTTCGCGGGCACCGGACGGCGGCAGCACCGGCAGGTCGATGGCAATGGCGGCGGCGATGTCCTCGATACGGCTGGCGCGAATGGCCAGGGTACGCAGGCCATGGTGGCGGCATACGCGCATCAGCCCGGGCAGGTCGACCGCGCCTTCGCCGGCCGGCAGCTTGTCCAGCGCCAGCACCAGCGGGGTGTTGCTGAAGAAGTTGGGGGCCTGGGCGACTTTGGCCGCCAGTTGCCGATCGAGGCCTTCGAGGTCGTTCTGCGCAAGCTCGAGCACCGTGATGGCGAGCATGCTGCCCTTGAGCTGGAACACGGGGGCTTGGTCTGGCGTCTGGGTTTGGCTCATGGTTGGCATAAGGCAGCTTGTTACGAAAAAGTGCTCAGACTTATAACGAGAACGCCGGTTAGCCGCAACCCGCAGCGAACCGTTGTAGAATGCCCGGCCATCGTCTTTGCGGAATGTTTAATGGATCGCCCGCGTTTTCGCCTTTATTTTCTTCATCCACGCTTCTGGCCGCTGTGGCTGGGCCTGGCCCTGCTGTGGCTGATCGTGCAGCTGCCCTACCGGGCTTTGCTGGTGCTGGGCCGCCTGCTGGGCGCGCTGATGTACCGTGTTGCCGGTGACCGTCGACGCATTGCTGCGCGCAACCTGGAACTGTGCTTCCCCGAATTACCGTCTGTCGAACGAACCCGTCTGCTCAAGGAAAACTTCGCCTCCACCGGCATCGCCTTCTTCGAAATGGCCATGAGCTGGTGGTGGCCAAAGGCCCGGTTGGCGCGCCTGGCGCACATCGAGGGGCTGGAGCACCTGCAGGCGGCGCAGCGTGACGGGCAGGGGGCCATCCTGATGGCCCTGCACTTCACCACGCTGGAGATCGGTGCGGCGCTGCTGGGCCAGGAACACACCATCGATGGCATGTACCGCGAGCACAAGAACCCGTTGTTCGACTTCGTGCAGCGCCGTGGGCGCGAGCGGCACAACCTCGACTCGCTGGCCGTGGAGCGCGAGGACGTGCGCGGCATGCTCAAGCTGCTGCGCTCGGGGCGCGCCATCTGGTATGCGCCCGACCAGGACTACGGCGCCAAGCAGAGCGTGTTCGTGCCGCTGTTCGGGATCGAGGCGGCTACCGTGACCGCCACCACCAAGTTCGCCCGCCTGGGGCGGGCGCGGGTGATCCCGTTCACCCAGCAGCGCCTGGCGGACGGCAGTGGCTACCGGCTGGTGATCCATGCGCCGCTGCAGGATTTTCCGGGGGAGAGCGAAGAGGCCGACTGTCTGCGCATCAACCAGTGGATCGAGTCGGTGCTGCGTGAATGCCCCGAGCAGTACCTGTGGGCACACCGACGCTTCAAGTCGCGCCCGCCGGGGGCGCCCAAGCTGTACTAGGACGAATCGCGGTGTGGCTTTCGCCGGCAATGCCGGCTCCTACATAGGTGTGCGGTACCGGTAGGAGCCGGCCTTGCCGGCGAAGGCGGCGACACAGACTTCAGGGAGTACCCCATGCCAGCACCCCAACCGGTCACCGGCCTGATCCTCTCGGGCGGTGGCGCTCGTGCCGCCTACCAGGTCGGCGTGCTCGCCGGCATCGCCGACCTGCTGCCCGCCGGCGCCGGCAACCCGTTCCCGGTGATCGTCGGCACCTCGGCCGGGGCCATCAATGCGGTGACCCTGGCCAGCGGTGCGATGCATTTTGCCGACGCCATCCGCCGCCTCACCGGCTTCTGGCAGGGCTTTCGCAGCCACCAGGTACTGCGCAGCGACTGGCCCGGGGTGATCCGCCAGGCCAGCCGCTTCGTCGGCCACAGCCTGCTGGGCCTGGGGGCCCAGGTACCGGTGGCGCTGCTCGACAGCTCGCCGCTGCGCAAACTGCTCAACCAGCACCTGGACCTGGACGGCATCGGCCATGCCATCGACCAGCAGCACCTGCGCGCGGTGGCGGTGACCGCGTTCGGCTACGAGTCGGGCCAGGCGGTGACCTTCTACCAGGGCAAGGGCGCCATCGACCCGTGGCTGCGCCATCGACGCATCGGCATGCCGACCCGCCTGAGCGTCGAGCACCTGCTGGCCAGTTCGGCCATCCCGTTGCTGTTTGCGCCGATCAGGCTGGGCCACGAATTCTATGGTGACGGTGCGGTGCGCCAGTCGGCGCCGATCAGCCCGGCGCTGCACCTGGGCGCCAACCGCGTGCTGGTGGTGGGGGTCAGTGGCAACCCCCAGGGGCCGACGCCGGGTGATCCACGCGAGCGGGTGTTCAGCGGCAAGCAGCCGAGCCTGGCGCAGATCGGCGGGCACCTGCTCAACAGCACGTTCATCGACAGCCTGGAAGACGACCTGGAGCTGTTGCAGCGGCTCAACCACCTGAGCCACCTGCTGCCCAGCGACGTGCAGCCCCGGCGCCTGGGCCTGGCCCCGGTGGAGGTGCTGGTGGTTGCGCCCAGCCAGCCGCTGGACGAGATTGCCGCCCGCCATCGGCGTGAACTGCCCGCCGCGCTGCGCATGTTCCTGCGCGGCCCGGGGGCGACCAAGACCAGCGGCGCCGGGGTGCTCAGCTACCTGTTGTTCGAAGCCGGCTATTGCAGCGAACTGATCGAACTGGGCCGGCGCGACGCGCTGACCAAGCAGGGCGAGCTGTGCCGCTTTCTCGGCCTGCCGCTGCCCCGGCCCTGAACGCTACTCGGCGATCTGCAGGCGGCGTGCCTCGGTGTACACGTAGCGCACCTTTTCATACTCGAACGGCGAGTTCAGTTGGCCGTAGCGAAAGCTGGTGGTATAGCGCTTGTCGATGGCGCGCAGTACCCAGACCTCCGGGTTGTCGCTGCTGACCTCGGCCATGTTGAGGAAGTTGATCCAGTTCTCGGCGCTGTAGTCGACCACCAGCCCGCCGGTGTCGCGCAGGTTCGACGGGCCCAGGATCGGCAGCATCAGGTACGGGCCGTCCGGCACGCCATAGAAGCCCAGGGTCTGGCCGAAGTCTTCGCTCTGGTGCGGCAGCCCCATCTTGGTCGCCGGGTCCCACAGGCCGGCGACGCCCAGGGTGGTGTTGAAGAGCAGGCGCGCGGTGATCTCCATCGAGCGCTTGCCCTTGAACTGCAGCAGGCTGTTGAGCAGGTTGGGCACATCGCCCAGGTTGCTGAAGAAGTTGCTGACCCCGGTGCGCACGAAGCTTGGGGTGATGTAGCGGTAGCCATTGACCACCGGCAGGAACACCCACTGGTCGAAGCGGTAGTTGAAGTGGTACAGCCGACGGTTCACCGACTCGAACGGGTCGTAGACGTTCAGCGCGGTCAGGGTCGAACGCTCGAACTCGCGCTGGTCCAGGCCGGGGTTGAACTTGAGTTCCTTGAGCGGATCGGTGAAGCCGTCGGCTTCGATCACGCTGGCTCGCGCCGGGATCTCATCGGCCTGTACCAGGCCTGCGGCGAGCAACGCCGTCACGATCAGAAGTTTTTTAACCACGGAAAAACTCCAGCATCGCGTCGCTGTTGACGCGGTAATTGATATTGCCGCAGTGCCCGCCATGCGGGTACAGGGTCAGGCGGTCGCCAAAGGTGCTGCGCAGAAAGCCGATGTCGCCGGGGCCCAGGATCACATCGTCGGCGTTGTGCATCACGGCGATTTTCGGGCTGTTTTGCAGGTAGTCCTTGAGGGCATACAGGCTCACCTGGTCGATCAGCTGCAGCAGGCTGCCGCCATCGGTGCGGGCGCGCCACATGGGGATGACCTGCTCGGTCAGGTAGCAGTCGAAGTCGCATTGCAGCGCACGCTTGAAGAACGGCGTGAGGCTGCTGCCTTCGGTGATCGGGTACTTGGGCGGGGTGATCAGGCCGCGGCGGTTGATCAGGTCGGAGGTAAAGGCGATATCGGCGGACGAGAAGCGGAACGAGGTGCCGATCAGCATCGCCATCTGCTCGTTGCTCAGGTGCTGGCGCGACTGCTGGAAGTCGTAGAGCAGTGCGTCGTTGAGGTCGATGTAGCCTTTTTGCTGGAAGTAGCGGGTGAGCTTGGTCAGCACCAGTTCATAGAAGGTGGTGCTGTTGTTCACGCCCTTGACCTCGGTCTGCACCAGCTTGTCGAGGTTGCTGATCGAGGTGTAGAGGTTGACCGGCGGGTTGAGCAGCAGCACGCGCTTGAAGTTGAAGCTGCGCCGGGTTTCGTCCAGGTGGCTGACGAAGGCTGCGTCGAGGGCACCGAGGCTGTAGCCGGTGAGGTAGTACTCGCTGACAGGCAGGCGCGGGTGCTGGGCGCGCACGCCCTGCATCACCCGGTACAGGTCTTCGGCGTCTTCGGCGCTCACGCCCGGGGTGGCGAAGCGCGAGGCGGCGCTGATGAAGTCGAAGCTGGTAGGCGAGGACAGCTGCACCACGTGGTAGCCGGCCTTGTAGTAGAGGCGCTTGAGGTACTCGTTGAGGCTGCTGGTGTAGGGCGCGCCGGTACCGGCGATCAGGAAGATCAGCGGCGCCTCGTGGTCCTGTCGGGCCAGGCGATAGCGCAGCTTCTTGACCGCCCAGAAGTTGTCCGGAAGGGTGAACTCGCGTTCGGGGCGCAGGTTGAGGCTGTAGTCGGACTGATCGATGTCATCGTCGGTCGGCAGTTCGGGGCGCAGGTCGGGCGGTGTGGAGGCGATCGTCGCCTCGAAGGGATTGGTCAGCGGGTAGCCATAGGTGGCCGCATCGACATCCACCGCAGACGCGGCCGCACTCATCAAGAGGCCACCCAGCAGGGCAGCAAGGCGCAGTGATCGAAGCATGACGGATCCCCAGGAAAGGCAAGGCAAAGTGTGTACTGCAGGCTAGGACACTCGTGCTATCGGCAAAGTTGCCTTGTGCCCCGGCATTTACCGTCCCCGATGTTGCCGTGCGGGCCAGTGCCAGGGCAACAGCGGGTTTTGTTTCTTTGCTGATAAAAGTAGCTCAGGCCGCCGCTTTTGCCTTGCACAGGCCCGGTGGGGGATTATGCTGGGCGCCGTTTTCCTGTTTCCGGAGTTGTCATGTCCCGCCGTTTGCCGCTGATTGCCTTGCTTGTGTGCCTGTCGCTGTGGGCTGCGGCCTGCTATGGGGTGCGTTACGGCTTCATGGAGGATGTCAGGTGGGTCGGTGTGTGCAGCTCGCCCCAGGTGAGCTGGGAGTGCCAGTTGCGCGCCACGCTGGGCCTGATGATCCACTTGCGGGTGCTGGGCTGGGTCGCCCTGGGGTTGGCCGTGGTGGCGACGCTGGTGCCGCGTCGGGCCGGCTGGTGGCTGGCGGTGCTGTCACTGGTGTTCGGGCTGCCGGCACTGGCGCTGTACACCGTGAGCCTGGCGGCGTTCGCGCTGGTGCTGGCGGGGTTGCGGCTGGTGCGGCGCACGGCCTGAGGCTCACGCTGTATCGTTCGCCGGCAAGGCCGGCGCCTACCGGGTTCAACGTCTCCCTGCAGAGCCGGCCTTGCCGTCGAAGAGCCGACGCTCAGCCCTGCCTGATCCGCAGGCAGCGCCACAGCGCCGCGGTCATCAGCGCGCTCACCAGGGCCCACACCAGCGCCTGCTGGCTGCTCAAGCCCTCGATGAACAGCTGCGGCGCAATCCCGGCGCCCACGATGAAGGTCAGCAAGGCCACCTCGGCGCGTGCTACCCGCACCGGTCGCAGCAGGTACACCACCGCCGGCAGCACCAGCGCCGGGCTCGGGAAGCTGCGGTAGCGCGGGTCGAACACCAGCGCCAGCATGCTCACCGCCGCCGCGAAGCCGGCCGCCATCACCCACCAGCCGGCACGCGCCTGCAGCCAGGCGAACAGGCGCTCACGCCAGCCACTGCGCTGTGCCAGCGCCAGCGCGCCATGGGCCAGTACCACCAGGTTGAGCCCCGCCAGCAGCACGGCCCACAACCACTCGCCAACGAAGCGGCTGTTGACCCGTACCAGCTCGCCCCACAACCCCAGGCTGGCGGCCCCCAGTGCGGCCAGCAAGGGCAGCGCCAGGGCGCCACGCACGCCGCGCACCGGCCCGGCCAGGGCCAGGGTGGCGGCGAACAGCAGCACGCCGATGCCCAGCCACTGCGGCCAGAACGGCAGGTTACTCACCGGGCCTTCGAGTATGCCCTTGTCCTGCCGGTCGGCATCGTACAGCCCCCAGTAACCGCCCACCGCGCCTTCGCTGGCGCGCTTCCACGGCTGGTCGAAGGCTTCGATCAGGTTGTAATGCCAGCCATTCTGCTCGGCCATGGCGACGAACCCGCGAATGAAGCGCGCTTCGTTGACCCGGCTGGGCAGGGCGGTTTCGCGCTGGCGCCCTTCGCTGGGCCAGCCGGTTTCGCCGATCATCACGTCCTTGGGCGCGAAGCGGTTGCCGAACACCTGGCGGATCTCGCCAACGTGGGCCAGCGCATCGTCGATGCCCTTGGGATCATCTTCCCAGTAGGGCAACAGGTGAATGGTCACGAAGTCCACCTGCGGCGCGATCTGTGGGTGCTGCAGCCAGAACTCCCACACGTCGGCGTAGGTCACCGGTACCTGCACCTGGCTTTTCACCTGGTGGATCAGATCGGCCAGGTGATCGCCCGTCACTTCCTTGCGCAACAGCACCTCGTTGCCCACGATCACGGCGCGGGTGATGTCCGGGTTGGCATTGGCGGTGGCGATCAGGGCCTTGATCTCCTTGGCCGTGACCAGCGGGTCGGCACTCACCCAGGCCCCGAACATCACCTTCAGGCCGTACTTGCGCGCCAGCTGCGGGATCGCTTCCAGGCCCGTCATCGAGTAGGTGCGGATGCATTCGAAGCGCTGTGCAAGCAGGGCGAGGTCGGCCTCCACGCGCTCCGGGCGCAGGGTGAAGGGCTGGTCGAACGGCGACTGGTCCTTGTCGAAGGGCGTGTAGGAGACGCATTGCAGCTTGTGCGTGGGGCTGGCGGCGTCCGGCAGCGATACCGGCTTGCCGAGCCCGTACCAGAGCCCGCCCAACGCGAACAGGCCAAGCAGGCAGGCAAACAGGTAGGGCAGCAGCGGGAAGCGGGCAGTCGAGGGCATGGCGCGGACCGGTCAGGAAACAAAGCCGCCAATACTACCTGCAAATGCCGGCCGGTAGCGGGCCTGGCTGGCGTTGTGATGTCGTTTCTCGATGTTTCGACGTCGCTGACAGAGCAGGTTGGCCGCCAGTGGCGGTTGATGATGCAGGTTCCGTGACGTGACGAGGGGATGCCTTGATGAAAATGCGACGACTCCTGGGGGCGGGCACTGCCCTGATACTGGCCATGGGCACCAGCCTGGCCATGGCCAAGGAAGTAAGCATCGGCTACGTCGATGGGTGGTCCGACAGCGTGGCGACCACCCATGTGGCGGCCGAGGTGATCAAGCAGAAGCTCGGTTATGACGTCAAGCTGATGCCGGTGGCCACCGGCATCATGTGGCAGGGGGTGGCCACCGGAAAGCTCGATGCGATGCTGTCGGCCTGGCTGCCGGTGACCCATGGCGAATACTGGGCCAAGAACAAGGACAACGTGGTCGACTACGGCCCCAACTTCAAGGACGCCAGGATTGGCCTGATCGTGCCCGAATACGTCAAGGCGCAGTCGATCGCCGACCTCGGAAGCGATGCCGGCTTCAAGAAGAAGATCGTCGGCATCGACGCCGGGTCCGGGGTGATGCTCAAGACCGACCAGGCGATCAAGGACTACGACCTTGCCGGCTACAAGCTGCAGGCCAGCTCCGGCGCTGCCATGACCTCTGAACTGGGGCGCGCCTACGCCAAGCAGCAGCCCATCGTGGTCACCGGCTGGGTGCCGCACTGGATGTTCGCCAAGTGGAAGCTGCGTTTTCTCGAAGACCCCAAAGGCGTGTACGGCGCCGCCGAGACGGTCAACAGCATCGGCAGCAAGGAACTCGATACGAAGGCGCCGGAAGTCGCAGCGTTCCTGAAGAAGTTCTCGTGGCAATCCAAGGACGAGATCGGCGAAGTCATGCTGGCCATCCAGGAAGGCGCAAAGCCGGACGCTGCGGCGAAGGAGTGGGTCGCCAAGCACCCCGAGCGGGTCGCCGAGTGGACCGCAAAATAATGGCCTGAGGCCTCTATCTGGCACCTTCCAGGGCCGCGCGGTGTTTTGCCACCGCGCGGCCCTTTGCATGGGCGGCTGTTACGTAGCCGGTAAAAGAGTTTTACATCTAAGACTAAGGTCGTCTGGAGTGCGTCCCAAGGCAGCATAAAGTGGCGTGGTACTACCCAATCTGTGCTGCGAGGACAAAAACAATGAACGACAGCATTTATCTCTCGATACAAAACAGCCCGCGGTTCAAGGAGCTGGTTTCAAAACGTGAACGCTTCGCCTGGATTCTCTCGGCGATCATGCTCGGCCTCTACGCCGCCTTTATCCTGTTGATTGCCTACGGCCCGCAGATTCTGGGTGCCAAGCTCAGCCCCGGCTCCTCGATTACCTGGGGTATCCCGCTGGGTGTGGGTCTGATCGTTTCGGCTTTCGTGCTGACCGGCATCTACGTACGTCGTGCCAACGGTGAGTTCGACGAGCTGAACAACGCGATCCTGAAGGAGGCTCAGCAATGATCCGGCGTCTACTGGCAACACTGGCCTTTGGCGCTTTCGCGCCTGCCGTCTGGGCCGCCGACGCCCTGACCGGCGAGGTGCACAAACAACCCCTGAACGTCTCGGCGATCCTGATGTTCGTCGCCTTCGTCGGTGCCACCCTGTGCATCACCTACTGGGCTTCAAAGCGTAACAAGTCGGCCTCTGACTACTACGCCGCAGGCGGGCGAATCACGGGCTTCCAGAACGGCCTGGCGATTGCCGGCGACTACATGTCGGCAGCCTCCTTCCTGGGTATTTCCGCACTGGTATACACCTCCGGCTACGATGGCCTGATCTACTCGATCGGCTTCCTGGTGGGCTGGCCGATCATTCTGTTCCTGATCGCCGAACGCCTGCGCAACCTGGGCAAGTACACCTTTGCCGACGTGGCCTCGTATCGCCTCGGGCAAAAGCAGATCCGCACCCTGTCGGCCTCCGGCTCGCTGGTGGTGGTGGCGTTCTACCTGATCGCGCAGATGGTCGGCGCCGGCAAGCTGATCCAGCTGCTGTTCGGCCTGGACTACCACGTGGCGGTCATCCTGGTGGGTATCCTGATGTGCATGTACGTGCTGTTCGGCGGCATGCTCGCAACCACCTGGGTACAGATCATCAAGGCGGTGCTGCTGCTGTCCGGTGCCAGCTTCATGGCGCTGATGGTGATGAAGCACGTCAACTTCGACTTCAATGCGCTGTTCTCCGAGGCGATCAAGGTTCACCCCAAGGGTGAGGCGATCATGAGCCCGGGCGGCCTGGTCAAAGACCCGATCTCCGCGTTCTCGCTGGGCCTGGCGCTGATGTTCGGTACCGCTGGCCTGCCGCACATCCTGATGCGCTTCTTCACCGTGAGCGACGCCAAGGAAGCGCGCAAGAGCGTGCTGTATGCAACCGGCTTCATCGGCTACTTCTACATCCTGACCTTCATCATCGGCTTCGGCGCGATCCTGCTGGTCAGCACCAACCCGGACTTCAAGGACGCAGCAGGCGCCTTGCTGGGCGGCAACAACATGGCTGCGGTGCACCTGGCCGACGCCGTGGGCGGCAGCATCTTCCTGGGCTTCATCTCGGCAGTGGCCTTCGCCACCATCCTGGCAGTGGTTGCCGGCCTGACCCTGGCCGGTGCCTCGGCGGTGTCCCATGACCTGTATGCCAGCGTATGGCGCAAGGGCAAGGTCAACGACAAGGACGAGATCCGCGTGTCGAAGATCACCACCGTCGCACTGGGTGTGCTGGCCATCGGCCTGGGTATCCTGTTCGAAAGCCAGAACATCGCGTTCATGGTCGGCCTGGCGTTCTCGATCGCGGCCAGCTGCAACTTCCCGGTACTGCTGCTTTCGATGTACTGGAAGAAGCTGACCACCCGTGGCGCCATGATCGGCGGCTGGATGGGGCTGGTAAGTGCGGTGGGCCTGATGGTGCTCGGTCCGACCATCTGGGTGCAGATCCTGGGTCACGAGAAAGCCATCTACCCGTATGAGTACCCGGCGCTGTTCTCGATGCTGATTGCCTTTGCCGGTATCTGGTTCTTCTCGGTTACCGACAAGTCCAAGGCAGCGGATGACGAGCGTGCGCTGTTCTTCCCGCAGTTTGTCCGGTCGCAAACCGGCCTGGGGGCAAGCGGTGCTGTTTCGCACTGAGTCCTGAGCAATAAAAAAACGGCCTTCGGGCCGTTTTTTTATGTGGGGGCCATTGCACCCCCGGGTTTCTATATCTTGCCGAGCAACAACAGGATCAACAGGATGATCAGCACGGTACCAATGATGCCGGACGGGCCGTAGCCCCAACTTCTGGAGTGCGGGAAAACGGGTAAGCCACCGATCAACAGCAAAATCAGGATGATGATAAGTATGGTGCCCATGGCAGAGTCCTTTTGTTGAGTACGGTAATCAGCGTGTGCAGTTGCGATCCATCTCTTCGGTCATGACGTTCATGTCCGCCTGTTAATTCGGACTCCCACAGGCAACTAAAAGTTTAGTTCGATATGTGTTTGCCCGCGCCATTCAGCATCCTGATACAGCGTGGGCGTCGCTGCACCCTTCGCTACACTGGCCTTCAACTTCAGGAACAAGGCATCCGGCTATGCAAAACCGCATGATGATCACTGGCGCCGGGTCCGGCCTTGGCCGCGAGATTGCCCTACGCTGGGCCCGCGAGGGTTGGCAACTGGCCCTGAGCGACATCGGCGAGGCCGGCCTGCAGCAGACCCTCGCGCTGGTGCGCGAGGCGGGCGGCGAGGGCTTCGTCCAGCGTTGCGACGTGCGCGACTACAGCCAGCTCACCGCCCTGGCCCAGGCCTGCGAAGAAAAGCTCGGCGGCATCGATGTGATCGTCAACAACGCCGGGGTGGCGTCGGGCGGTTTTTTTGCCGAGCTGTCGCTGGAAGATTGGGACTGGCAGATCGCGATCAACCTGATGGGCGTGGTCAAGGGCTGCAAGGCGTTCCTGCCGCTGCTCGAACGCAGCAAGGGCCGCATCATCAACATCGCGTCCATGGCGGCGCTGATGCAGGGGCCGGCCATGAGCAACTACAACGTGGCCAAGGCCGGGGTGGTGGCGCTGTCCGAAAGCCTGCTGGTGGAGCTGCGCCAGCAGCAGGTGGCGGTGCACGTGGTGTGCCCGTCGTTCTTCCAGACCAACCTGCTGGATTCGTTCCGCGGCCCCACCCCGGCAATGAAGGCCCAGGTGGGCAAACTGCTGGAAAGCTCGCCGATCAGCGCCAGCGACATTGCCGGCTATATCTACGAGGGGGTGGCGCGCGGTGACTTCATGATTCTGCCCCACGAGCAGGGGTGCCTGGCCTGGCAGCTCAAGCAGCGCGACCCGCAGGCGCTGTATGACGAAATGGCCGAGATGGCCGTGCGAATGCGTGCCAAGGGGCGTCAGACGCAGGCGTAGGCTGTTCGCTACGGTATGCTAGGCGCTTTTGCGCGGGTAGCAGCGGACGTGATGAATTATGTGTGGTTCTTTCTGGCGGCGGTGTTCGAGATCGCCGGCTGTTATGCCTTCTACATGTGGCTGCGGCTGGGCAAGAGCGGCTGGTGGATCGCCCCCGCGCTGCTCAGCCTGACCCTGTTCGGCCTGCTGCTGACCCGCGTCGAGGCGGCCTACGCCGGGCGCGCCTACGCCGCCTATGGCGGCATCTATATCGTCACTTCGCTGCTGTGGCTGGCGGTGGTGGAGCGTGCCCGGCCGATGGGCAGCGACTGGCTCGGTGCGCTGCTGTGCGTGATCGGCGCCACCATCATCGTGATCGGACCACGTTTGCAAAAC
Source organism: Pseudomonas sp. 8209 (assembly GCF_028682105.1). Lineage (NCBI taxonomy): Bacteria > Pseudomonadati > Pseudomonadota > Gammaproteobacteria > Pseudomonadales > Pseudomonadaceae > Pseudomonas > Pseudomonas sp. 8209. The sequence goes on along the minus strand of NZ_JANIAH010000009.1, from coordinate 193,512 downwards.
AGCTGAGCGGGTAGGATCTTGTAGGCAAATTCCCGCAAAGTTGTGGGAATTGTCTATTTGCCTGTCAGAGCGTTGAACCGTTTCAGCACCCGGTTCAGTCTTCACTCTCCCCTGATGTGGAGGATTGGAGAATGCTGGTCATAGGGCGCGAAGTCGGCGAGGTCATCACCATCGATGACGACATCAAGATCAAGGTGCTGTCGGTAGACGGCAACACGGTGCGTTTCGGCATCTGCGCACCACGCGATGTGGAGGTGCACCGTGCAGAAATCTATCGGCGTATCGCCGAGCAACTGGGCAAGGGCGGCCTGGGCGCCTGATCACTGATCGTCCAGCAGCTCGCGGGGCACTTCATGCCTGGCGAGCAGTTGGCACTGCTGGCTGTCCAGGTCGAACAGGATCACCGCCTGCCCCTTGGCCAGCGCCTGGCGCACGCGCAGTACACGGGTTTCCAGCGGGGTGTCGTCGCCATTGTCGGTACCGTCGCGGGTGACGAAGTCTTCGATCAGGCGGGTGAGGGTGTCGGCTTCGAGCTGGTCGTAGGGTATCAACATAAAAAAGCTACAGAATCAGGAAAGGTTTCGCACATGCTACGCGAAACCTTTCCTGCATGTGGCCTGCATGTGGCTAGCCTTTTTGGCCAACCAGGCTGTCCACCGCCGGTACGCGGGTATCACTTTCCATTTGTGCGTCGTGTTCCAGCTGGTGGCTGAAGCTTTCCAGCGAACTGCCGGTGGGCTTGGAATCGCTGGCGAACACCGGCGGGCTGAGCAGGTAGGCGCTGAGCAGGCGGCTGAGGGCAGCCAGGCTGTCGATATGGGTGCGCTCGTAGCCGTGGGTGGCGTCGCAGCCGAACGCCAGCAGCGCGGTACGGATGTCATGCCCGGCGGTGATCGCCGAATGCGCGTCGCTGAAGTAGTAGCGGAACAGGTCGCGGCGCACCGGCAGGTTGTGCTCGCGGCCCAGGCTCAGCAGGTGGCGCGACAGGTGGTAGTCGTAGGGGCCGGCGGAGTCCTGCATGGCCACGCTGACCGCGTGTTCGCTGGAGTGCTGGCCGGGGGCGACCGGGGCGATGTCGATGCCGACGAATTCGCTGACGTCCCACGGCAATGCGGCGGCGGCCCCCGAGCCGGTTTCTTCGGTGATGGTGAACAGCGGATGGCAGTCGATCTGTGGCTGGATGCCGCTTTCGACGATGGCCTTGAGCGAGGCCAGCAGCGCCGCGACGCCGGCCTTGTCGTCCAGGTGACGGGCGCTGATATGGCCGCTTTCGGTGAACTCGGGCAACGGGTCGAAGGCCACGAAGTCACCGATGCCGATGCCCAGGGTTTCACAGTCGGCGCGGGTGGTGCAGTAGGCATCCAGGCGCAGCTCGACGTGCTCCCAGCTCACCGGCATCTGGTCGACCGCGGTATTGAAGGCGTGCCCGCTTGCCATCAGCGGCAACACGCTGCCGCGAAACACGCCGGTGTCGGTGAACACGCTGACCCGGCTGCCCTCGGCGAAACGGCTCGACCAGCAGCCGACCGGGGCCAGGCCCAGGCGGCCGTTGTCCTGCAAGGTGCGCACGCTGGCGCCGATGGTGTCCAGGTGCGCCGAAACGGCGCGGTCGGGCGAGCTCTTGCGGCCCTTGAGGGTGGCGCGGATGGTGCCGCGCCGGGTCAGCTCGAAGGGGATACCCAGTTCTTCCAGGCGCTCGGCCACGTAGCGCACGATGGTGTCGGTGAAGCCGGTGGGGCTGGGGATGGCGAGCATTTCCAGCAGGACCTTCTGCAGATAGGTCAGGTCCGGTTCGGGCAATTGATCAGGCATGCGGACTCCTCGTGGGGCGTTGTCACGGCACCGGCCGGCTGTGCGGGAACAGCAGGTCGACGAAGCGTTCGGCAGTGGGTTGGGGTTCGTGGTTGGCCAGACCGACCCGTTCATTGGCTTCGATGAACACGTAGTCGGGCTGGTCGGCGGCCTTGACCATCAGGTCCAGGCCGACCACCGGAATGTCCAGGGCGCGGGCGGCCCGCACGGCGGCATCCACCAGGGTCGGGTGCAGGCGTGCGGTGACGTCCTCCAGGCAGCCGCCGGTGTGCAGGTTGGCGGTACGCCGTACGGCCAGGCGCTGGCCGGCGGGCAGAATGGTGTCGTAGTCGACCCCGGCGGCGTGCAGGGTGCGCTGGGTCTCGGCGTCGAGCGGGATCTTGCTTTCGCCACCGGTGGCGGCCTGGCGCCTGCGGCTCTGGGCTTCGATCAGCGCACCGATGGCGTGCTGGCCGTCGCCGACGATCGAGGCCGGGTGACGAATCGCGGCGGCCACCACCTCGTAGCCGATGACCACGATGCGCAGGTCCAGCCCTTCATGAAAGCTTTCCAGCAACACGCGGCTGTCGTACTGGCGCGCGTGCTCGATGGCGGCGTCCAGGTCTTGCAGGCAGGTCAGGTTGACCGCCACGCCGTTGCCCTGTTCGCCATCCAGCGGCTTGACCACCACCGCGCCGTGGTCTTCCAGAAAGGCCAGGTTGTCGGCGGCGTTGCCCGCCAGCTGTTGCGCCGGCAGGCTCAGGCCGGCGGCTTCGAGCACCTTGTGGGTCAGGCTCTTGTCCTGGCACAGGGTCATGCTCACGGCGGTGGTCAGGTCGCTGAGCGACTCGCGGCAGCGCACCCGGCGTCCGCCGTGGTTGAGGGTGAACAGCCCGGCGGTGGCATCGTCCACCTGCACATCGATGCCGCGCTTGTAGGCTTCCTCGACGATGATCCGCGCATAGGGGTTGAGCCCGGCCTCCGGCCCCGGCCCCAGGAACAGCGGCTGGTTGATGCCGTTCTTGCGCTTGACCGCGAAGGTGGGCAGGGTGCGAAAGCCCAGCTTGGCGTACAGCCGCTTGGCCTGGCGATTGTCGTGCAGCACCGACAGGTCGAGGTGGCTCAGCCCGCGGCTCATGAAGTGTTCGATCAGGTGGCGTACCAGTACTTCGCCGACCCCGGGCCGGGTGCAGTTGGGGTCCACGGCCAGGCACCACAGGCTGCTGCCGTGCTCCGGGTCGTCGAAGGCCTTTTGATGATTCAGGCCCATCACGCTGCCGATCACCGCACCGTTGTCCTCGTCTTCGGCCAGCCAGTACACCGGGCCGCCCTGGTGGCGCGGAGTGATCAGCGCCGGGTCGACCGGCAGCATGCCACGGGCCACGTACAGCTCGTTGATGGCTGCCCAGTCGCTGTCGCTCTGTGCGCGGCGGATACGAAAGCCGCGAAACACTCGCTGCGCCTGGCGGTAGTCGCTGAACCACAGGCGCAAGGTGTCGGAGGGGTCGAGAAACAGCTGTTGCGGCGCCTGGGCCAGTACCTGCTGGGGGGCGGCCACGTACAGCGCGATATCGCGCTCGCCGGGCTGCTCCTTGGCCAGGGCCGCCGCCAGGCTGGCCGGGTCGGGGTAGGTGTGGCCGATCAGCAGCCGGCCCCAACCGCAATGCAACCAGCGCGGCTGGTCGTGCGGGTCGCTGCCGTCGCCGGCCAGTTGCGCCTGCAGGCGTTCATAGGACGGCACCTGGCCGCGCAGCAGGCGCTGGCCATAGGGTGAGGCATGGGCTTTCATCGATCAGATTCCTTGTTCGCTGAGCCACAGGTTCAGCGCGGCCAGTTGCCACAGTTTGGAGCCGCGCAGCGGCGTCAGTTGCCCATGCGGGTCGCTGAGCAGGCGGTCGAGCATGGCCGGGTTGAACAGGCCGCGGTCCTGGCTCGGGTCCAGCAGCAGCTCGCGTACCCAGTCCAGGGTGGCGCCTTGCAGGTGCTTGAGGCCCGGTACCGGGAAGTAGCCCTTCTTGCGGTCGATGACTTCACTGGGGATGACCAGTCGCGCGGCTTCCTTGAGCACCTGCTTGCCGCCATCGGGCAGCTTGAACTGGGCCGGCACCCGCGCCGACAGCTCCACCAGCCGGTAGTCGAGGAACGGCGTGCGAGCCTCCAGGCCCCAGGCCATGGTCATGTTATCGACCCGTTTGACCGGGTCGTCGACCAGCATCACCGTGCTGTCCAGGCGCAGGGCCTTGTCGACTGCCGCGCTGGCGCCGGGCTGGGCGAAGTGCTGGCGCACGAAGTCGCCGGCGGCGTCATTGCCCAGCAGCCAGGCCGGCTGCACGGTGTCGCGGTACTCGTCGTAGCTGCGGTCGAAGAAGGCCTCGCGGTAGGCCGCGTACGGGTCCTTGGCGCCGTCCACCTGCGGGTACCAGTGGTAGCCGGCGAACAGCTCGTCGGCACCCTGGCCGCTCTGCACCACCTTGCAGTGCTTGGCCACTTCCCGCGAGAGCAGGTAGAAGGCGATGCAGTCGTGGCTGACCATCGGCTCGCTCATGGCGCGGAACGCGGCTGGCAGTTGCTCGATGATTTCGCGCTCGTCGATGCGCAACTGGTGGTGGCGGGTGCCGTAGTGCTTGGCGATCAGGTCCGAATACTGGAACTCGTCGCCACGTTCGCCGCCGGCATCTTCGAAGCCGATGGAGAAGGTCGACAGGTCCTCGACCCCGACTTCGCGCAGCAGGCCGACCAGCAGGCTGGAGTCGACGCCGCCCGAGAGCAGCACGCCGACATCCACGGCCGCGCGCTGACGGATTGCAACGGCTTCGCGGGTGCTGTCGAGCACGCGGTCGCGCCAGTCTTCCAGGGTCAGGTGCTGTTCATCGGTGCGTGGGCCGTAGTGCAGGTTCCACCACACGTGCTGCTCGGCGCGGCCCTGGGCGTCGATACGCATCCAGGTGGCCGGTGGCAGCTTTTCGATGTTCGCCAGCAGGGTCCGCGGGGCGGGCACCACGGCGTGGAAGTTCAGGTAGTGGTTGAGTGCCACCGGGTCGAGCACCGGGTTGATGTCGCCGCCCTTGAGCAGGGCCGGCAGGCTCGATGCGAAGCGCAGGCGTTCGCCGGTGCGCGACAGGTACAGCGGCTTGACCCCCAGGCGGTCGCGGGCGAGGAACAGCTGCTGGCTGTCACGTTCCCAGATCGCCAGGGCGAACATGCCGTTCAGGCGCTGCAGCAGATCGGCGCCCCAGGCGTGGTAGCCCTTGAGCAGCACTTCGGTGTCGCCGTCCGAGTAGAAGGCATAGCCCAGGCTTTCGAGTTCGGCGCGCAGCTCGGGGAAGTTGTAGATGGCGCCGTTGAATGCCAGCGACAGGCCCAGCTGGCTGTCGATCATGGGCTGGGCCGAGCCGTCGGACAGGTCCATGATCTTCAGGCGCCGATGGCCCAGGGCGATGGGCCCCTGGCTATGGAAGCCCCAGGCATCCGGGCCGCGGGGCGCCAGGTGATGGGTCATCCGTTCGACCGCGGCCAGGTCCGCCGGGCGTGGTGTGTTGGCTACAGGGGTGAAACGAAACTCTCCAGCTAATCCGCACATAAGTCCTTACCGGTTTTTCCGTTGGGGAAGGTGCCCTGAATTCGGGCACATAGGAACTGACCGGTGCGGATCCTGTGAGTTTTAGATCAATCTGTTATAAGCCTTCAGCCTTGCTTGCCCTTGCCGCGTATCAGTTCGCGCAACATGAAACGATTCGGGTGGCAGGCCTCGGCCACGTCGCGCGGCACCGGCAAGGGTGCGTTGTCGACCCAGGCGGCGATCAGTTCACCCGCCAGAGGCGCGGTGATCAGGCCGCGCGAACCATGGCCGCTGTTCACATACAGGCCCTCCAGCCAGGGGCACGGAGTGTCCGGCAGCTGTCGCGCGTCCTTGCCGAGCACGGCATACGCCTGGTTGAACGCCGCCTTGTCGGCCAACGGGCCGACGATCGGCAGGTAGTCGGGGCTGGTGCAGCGAAACGCCGCGCGGCCCTGCAGGCTGGCCGGGTCCAGCTCGGCAGCGCCAAGGCGTTCTGCCAGGTCGCCGGAGATTTCCCGCAGCAGCTCCAGGTTGCTCGCATGTTCGGCAGCGGTGGGGGCGAGGTCGGTGCTGTGGAAGTCGAAGCTCGCCCCCAGGGTGTGTTCGCCCAGGCGCGGCGGCGCGACGTAACCGTCGGCGCACACCACGGTGCCCAGCGCGCGGCTGGCGTTGGTGGCCGGCAGGCGGGTGATCTGCCCGCGGATGCGCTTGAGCGGCAGCTCGGCGCACGGCTCGAAACGATGGATGTCCGCTGCGCTGGCCAGCACCACCAGCGGCGCGCTGGCCAGCAGGCGCTCGCCGTCCCATGCCTGCCACAAGCCGTCGACCTTGCGCAGCTGTACCACGTCATGGTGGGGCAGCAGGGTGATGTTCGGTTGCCCGGCCTGCCATTGGCACAGCGCGGGCGGATGCACCCAGCCGCCCTCGGGGTAGTACAGACCGCCACTGGGCAGGCCGACCCCGGCCACGGCTTCGGCCTGCGGCTGGTCGAGGCGCTGCAGCAGGGTGTCGCTGAACGCCTGGTCGAGCTTGATCTGGCGCTGGTCTTCCTTGTCGTCGAAGGCCAGTTGCAGCACCCCGCAGGCGTCCCAGTCGGTGCCGCGCTGCAACTGTTCGAGCAGGCGGCGGGTGTAGCCGAAGCCGGCGACGATCAGCCGCGACAGTGCGGTGCCGTGGGCCGACAGCTTCAGGTACAGCACGCCCTGGGGGTTGCCCGAGGCTTCACCGGCAGGGGCGGCGTGGCGCTCCAGCAGGCGTACCTGCCAGCCGCGCGCCGCCAGGCTGGCGGCGGTGGCGCAACCGGCCAGGCCGGCGCCGATCACCAGCGCCTCGCGGGGGCCGGCCAGCGGCGCGGGGCGCGCGAACCATGGGGCAACCGGCGCGAGCGGCGCTTGCTCGGCGGGCCAGCCGGTGAATGCGCCGCGCAGCACTTCCCATTTTTTGCCGATACCCGGAATGCGCTTCATCTTGAAGCCCACCGCAATCAGCCCGCGACGCACCCAGCCGGTGCTGGTGAAGGTGCCAAGGGTGGCACCCGGCGCCGACAGGCGTCCGAGCTGGGCGAACAGCTCGGGGGTCCACATGTCGGGGTTCTTGGCCGGGGCAAAGCCATCGAGAAACCAGGCGTCGATGGGGGCGTCCAACTGCGGCAGCTGTTCCCGCGCATCGCCGATCATCAGGGTCAGGGTCACCCGACCCTGGTCGAAGACGAACTGCTGGAAACCTTCGTGCACCGCCACGTACTGCGCCAGCAGTGGCTGGCTGAACGGCGTCAGCTCCGGCCACAGGGCCAGGGCCTTGGCCAGGTCGGCATGGCTGAGGGGGTATTTTTCGACGCTGACGAAATGCAGGCGTGCCCCGGCCGGTGCACAGTCGGCGAACACCTGCCAGGCGCAGAAGAAGTTCAGGCCGGTGCCGAAGCCGGTTTCCCCGATCACCAGGCAACTGCCGTCGGCCATCGCGGCGAAGCGCTGGCGCAGGTCGTTCTGCTCGATGAACACATGACGGGTTTCCTCCAGGCTCTGCTCCTTGGAGAAATAGATGTCGTCGTACTGGCGTGAATACGGGCGGCCCTGTTCATCCCACTCGATCTGGGCGTACTGGGTCGGGGTGGCGGGGGTGTCGTTCATGTTCGGCTCGGCAACAGCGAAGCGTGCATTCTAGCCGATCGCCTTGCGACAAAGGGCTGCGTGATCCGCTAGTCTTGCTTATCCAAGAAGGGAGCCTGGTATGTTCGAATCCGCCGAAATTGGTCACGCCATCGACAAAGAAACCTATGACGCCGAAGTGCCGGCGTTGCGCGAAGCCTTGCTCGAAGCCCAGTTCGAGCTCAAGCAGCAGTCTCGCTTTGCGGTCATCGTGCTGATCAATGGCATCGAGGGGGCCGGCAAGGGCGAAACCGTCAAGCTGCTCAACGAGTGGATGGACCCGCGCCTGATCGAGGTGCGCACCTTCGACCAGCAGACCGACGAGGAGCTGGCCCGGCCGCCGGCCTGGCGCTACTGGCGGGCCTTGCCGAGCAAGGGGCGCATGGGCGTCTTCTTCGGCAACTGGTACAGCCAGATGCTGCAGGGGCGGGTGCATGGCCAGTTCAAGGACGCGGTGCTCGACCAGGCCATCAACGGTGCCGAACGGCTGGAAAAGATGCTGTGCGACGAAGGCGCGCTGATCTTCAAGTTCTGGTTTCACCTGTCCAAGAAGCAGATGAAGGCGCGGCTCAAGTCGCTCAAGGATGACCCGCTGCACAGCTGGAAGATCAGCCCGCTGGACTGGCAGCAATCGCAGACCTATGACCGGTTCGTGCGCTTCGGCGAACGGGTGCTGCGCCGCACCAGCCGTGACTATGCGCCCTGGCACATCATCGAGGGCGTGGACCCGAACTACCGCAGCCTGGCAGTGGGCAAGATCCTGCTCGAGGGCCTGCAGAACGCCTTGAAGGCCAAGGCCCTGGGACGCCAGACCAACATCGCGCCGCTGGGCGAATCCATCGACGGACGTAGCCTGCTGGGCAGCCTGGACATGACCCTGCGTCTGGACAAGAACGACTACCAGGAGCAGCTGATTGTCGAGCAGGCCCGTCTGGCGGGCCTGCTGCGTGACAAGCGCATGCGTCGCCACGCGCTGGTGGCGGTGTTCGAGGGCAACGACGCGGCGGGCAAGGGCGGTGCCATTCGGCGCGTGGCCGCCGCGCTGGACCCGCGTCAGTACCGCATCGTGCCGATTGCCGCCCCTACCGAGGAGGAGCGGGCGCAGCCCTACCTGTGGCGGTTCTGGCGGCACATTCCGGCGCGCGGCAAGTTCACGGTGTTCGACCGCTCGTGGTACGGGCGGGTGCTGGTGGAGCGCATCGAGGGCTTCTGCAGCCAGGCCGACTGGATGCGCGCCTATGGCGAGATCAACGATTTCGAGGAGCAACTGCACGACGCTGGCGTGGTGGTGGTCAAGTTCTGGCTGTCGATCGACGAGCAGACCCAGCTTGAGCGTTTTCAGGAGCGCGAGCAGATACCGTTCAAACGCTTCAAGATCACCGAGGAAGACTGGCGCAACCGCGACAAGTGGGACGCGTATTCCGAGGCGGTGGGCGACATGGTCGACCGCACCAGCACCGAAGTGGCGCCCTGGACGCTGGTGGAGGCCAATGACAAGCGTTGGGCGCGAGTGAAGGTGCTGCGCACCATCAACGAGGCGCTGGAGACGGCGTTCAAGAAAGACAAGAAGTGATCATTGGCCGCATCGCGGGGCACTCCATCAGCCTTGTGGGAGCGGCTTGACCCGCGACGGGCTGCGTAGCAGAGCTTTTTTCAGCCTTTGCCGCCAGCCTCGAGCATCTGCTCCGGCCTTACCCATTCATCGAACTGCGCATCGGTCAGATACCCCAGTTCCAGCGCCGCCTCGCGCAGGGTGGTGCCTTCGGCGTAGGCCTTCTTGGCGATCTGCGCCGACTTGTCGTAACCGATATGCGGGTTGAGCGCCGTCACCAGCATCAGCCCGCGCTCCAGGTGCTCGGCCATCTGCTGCGGGTCTGGCTCGATGCCCGCCACGCAGTGCTGCTGGAAGTTGCGGCAGCCATCGGCCAGCAGTTCGATCGACTGCAGCAGGTTGTGGATGATCACCGGCTTGAACACGTTGAGCTGCAGGTGGCCCTGGCTGGCGGCAAAGCCGATGGTGGTGTCGTTGCCCAGCACCTGGCAGGCCAGCATCGACAGTGCCTCGCACTGGGTCGGGTTGACCTTGCCGGGCATGATCGAGCTGCCCGGCTCGTTGGCCGGCAGGCGCACCTCGGCCAGCCCCGCGCGCGGCCCGGAGCCGAGCAGGCGCAGGTCGTTGGCCAGCTTCATCAGGGCCACGGCCAGGGTTTTCAGCGCACCGGCCAGGGTGGTCAGCGGCTCGTGCCCGGCCAGCGCGGCAAACTTGTTGGGCGCGGTGACGAACGGCAGCCCCGACAAGGCGGCAAGCTCGGCGGCGATCGCCTCGGCAAACCCGTGCGGTGCGTTCAGCCCGGTACCCACGGCGGTACCGCCCTGGGCCAGTTCGCACACCGCCGGCAGCGCCGCGCGGATGGCGCGCTGGGCGTAGTCCAGCTGGGCCACGTAGGCCGAGACCTCCTGGCCGAAGGTGATCGGGGTGGCGTCCATCATGTGGGTTCGCCCGGTCTTGACCAGTTGCATGTGGCGTGCGGCCAGTTCGGCCAACCCGCCCGACAGCTCGGCGATGGCCGGCAGCAGTTGCTGGTTGACCGCCTGTGCGGCGGCAATGTGCATGGCGGTCGGGAAGCAGTCGTTGGAGCTCTGCGAGCGGTTGACGTGGTCGTTGGGGTGCACCGGCACCTTGCCGCCGCGGCCCTTGCCAGCCAGCTCGTTGGCGCGCCCGGCCAACACTTCGTTGGCGTTCATGTTGCTCTGGGTACCGCTGCCGGTCTGCCACACCACCAGCGGGAACTGGTCGTCATGCTCGCCGGCCAACACCTCGTCGGCGGCCTGTTCGATCAGGCGGGCGATGTCGGCCGGCAGGTCGCCGTTGCGGTCATTGACCCGCGCTGCGGCTTTCTTGATCAGCACCAGCGCGTGCAGTACCGCCAGCGGCATGCGTTCCTTGCCGATGGCAAAGTTGATCAGCGAGCGCTGGGTCTGGGCACCCCAGTAGGCCTCGTCAGGAACTTCAACCGGGCCCAGGCTGTCAGTTTCGATACGGCTCATGCGGTACGCACTCCTTTAATGGCTTGTTTGCGCAGTTTAGGCCCTGATTCGGCATGGCGGTTCCATTGCCTGTCGTCCCTCTTGAGCAGGCTGCCCCAGTCGGCGCAGAATGCTCTACTCTGGGTACGCCCTCTTTTTATTTTAAGGAATTTCGATGACCCGTCTTCGCGCCCTCTGCACGGCTGTCGCGCTGGTCTGCGCCAGCGGCCAGGCACTCGCCGATACCGCCAGCCACAACGCCAGCGCTGAAAAATTCCTGGTGATGGCGCACGCCGACAAACTGGGTACCCCGGTCTACATGCAGGTGCAGCAGATGTTTGCCCAGCGCTTCGAGCAGACCAAGGCGCCGGCGTCCAAAAAGGCCGTGCTTGAAACCTACCAGGCCAAGGCCAACGCCGCCCTGGACCAGGCCATCGGCTGGAACAAGCTCAAGCCGGACATGATCAAGCTGTACACCAGCACCTTCAGCGAATCCGAGCTCAAGGACCTGGTCGCCTTCTACCAGTCGCCACTGGGCAAGAAAGTCCTGGAAAAGATGCCTGCCGTTACCCAGCAGTCGGCCCAGCTGACCCAGCAGAAGCTTGAAAGCGCCGTGCCGGTGGTCAACAAGCTGTTGGCCGACATGACCAACGAGCTGGACCCGTCCGCCGGCAAGGCGGCCGCACCGGCCAAGAAACCTTAAGCGGAGCCCAGCATGTCGATGCAGCAGAAGATCGAACAGAGCCTGGCGGCGCTCGCCCCGCAACACCTCGAGGTGCTGGACGAGAGCCACATGCACAGCCGGGGCCAGCAGACCCACTACAAGGCCGTGCTGGTCAGCGAACAGTTCGATGGCTTGAACAGCGTCAAGCGCCACCAGAAGGTCTACGCCACCCTGGGTGACCTGATGGGGCAGTTCCATGCCCTGGCGTTGCATACCTACACCCCGCAGGAATGGCAGAAAGTCGGCAGCGCGCCGGCTTCGCCCACCTGCGCCGGAGGCAGCAAACACTGAAATCCCTTTCAGGTTTTTGCTAGAATCCGCAACGCGCCGCCTGTCGGCGCGTTTTTTATTGTCGACCCGGTCCGCCCTTTGCGAGGGTGACCACCTGGAGAATCAAGGCATGACCCAAGCTATCGTCGTGGCGGCGCTGTACAAGTTCGTCACCCTGAAAGATTACGTCGAGCTGCGCGAGCCGCTGCTCGAGACCATGGAGCGCAACGGGGTCAAGGGCACCCTGCTGCTGGCCGAAGAGGGTATCAACGGCACCGTGTCGGGTACCCGCGAAGGCATCGATGGCCTGCTGGCCTGGCTGCGCAGCGATGCACGCCTGGTGGACATCGATCACAAGGAATCGTACTGCGACGAACAGCCGTTCTACCGCACCAAGGTCAAGCTCAAGAAAGAGATCGTGACCCTCGCCGTGCCGGGCGTGGACCCGAACCGGACGGTCGGTACCTATGTCGAGCCCAAGGACTGGAACGCGCTGATCAGCGACCCCGAAGTGCTGCTGATCGACACCCGCAACGACTATGAAGTGGCGATTGGTACCTTCGAGGGCGCCATCGACCCAAAGACCACCACCTTTCGCGAGTTTCCCGAGTACATCAAGGCCAACTTCGACCCTGCCCGGCACAAGAAGGTGGCGATGTTCTGCACCGGTGGCATCCGCTGCGAAAAAGCCTCCAGCTATATGCTCGGCGAGGGTTTCGAAGCGGTCTATCATCTTAAGGGTGGCATCCTGAAGTACCTCGAGGAGGTTCCCCAGGAAGAAACGCGCTGGCAGGGCGACTGCTTTGTCTTCGACAACCGCGTGACCGTGCGTCACGACCTCAGCGAAGGCGACTACGACCAGTGCCACGCCTGTCGTACCCCGATCAGCGTGGAGGAACGGGCCTCCGAGCATTATTCGCCAGGCATCAGCTGCCCGCATTGCTGGGACAGCCTGAGCGAGAAGACCCGGCGCAGCGCCATCGATCGGCAGAAGCAGATCGAGTTGGCCAAGGCCCGCAACATGCCGCACCCGATCGGCCACAACTATCGCAAAGCCGAGGTGTGATGGATGACCGCTCGCCTGCTGTATGTAATGGACCCGATGTGCTCCTGGTGCTGGGGTTTCGCACCCGTGGCCGAGGCCCTGATACGGCAGGCGCGCGAGGCCGGCGTGGACACCCACCTGGTGCCCGGCGGCCTGCGCTCGGGCAGCAGTGCGCTGGATGCCTCCACCCGGCGCTACATTCTTGAACACTGGCAGGCGGTCAACCAGGCCACCGGCCAGCCGTTCCAGCTCGAGGGCGCGATGCCCGAAGGCTTTGTCTACGACACCGAACCTGCCTGCCGCGCGCTGGTGGCTGCACGCAGCCTCGACCCGCAGCGGGCCTGGACGCTGCTGGGGATGATCCAGCAGGCGTTCTACCAGCGCAGCGAAGACGTGACCCTGCCGGTCAAGCTGGTGGAGCTGGCCGAGCAGGCCGGTTTCGACCGCGCCGCCTTCGCCGAGGCCTTCAGCAGCGGCGACACCCGCAGCGCCACCGCCGCCGACTTCACCTGGGTGCAGGACCTGGGCATCGCGGGCTTCCCGACCCTGCTCGCCGAGCGCAATGGCCAACTGGCCCTGCTGACCAACGGCTACCAGGCCCTGGGGGCGCTGCAGCCGCTGCTGGGGCGCTGGCTGGAGCATGCGGTCAATGCTTGACCTGCCTGGCTCCCCCGACCCGGTGCCCGGGCCGACGCCGGCACCTGTCGATCGCTTGAGCTGGGCCGAGATCCGGCGCCTGGCGCAACACCACAAGAAAGCCCTGTGGACTGCCAACGGCGTGGCCGTGCTGGCGGCCCTGTGCAGTGTGCCGATTCCGCTGCTGCTGCCGTTGCTGGTCGACGAAGTGCTGCTGGGGCACGGCGATGCGGCGCTCAAGTGGATGAACAACCTGCTGCCCGCCAGCTGGCAGGTGGCGGCCGGCTACATCGGCCTGATGCTGGTCTTCACCCTGACGCTGCGCTGTGCGGCACTGGCCTTCAACGTGGTGCAGGCCAAGCTGTTCGCCGGGCTGGCCAAGGACATCGTCTACCGGCTGCGCATCCGCCTGATCGAGCGGCTCAAGCGCATCTCCCTGAGCGAGTACGAGAGCCTGGGCAGCGGTACGGTTACCACGCACCTGGTCACCGATCTGGACACCGTGGACAAGTTCGTCGGTGAAACCCTCAGCCGCTTTCTGGTGGCCATGCTCACGCTGGCCGGCACCTCGGCGATCCTGTTGTGGATGCACTGGCAGCTGGCGCTGTTGATCCTGCTGTTCAACCCGCTGGTGATCTTTGCCACGGTGCAGTTGGGCAAGCGGGTCAAGCACCTGAAGAAACTCGAGAACGACAGCACCTCGCGCTTCACCCAGGCACTGACCGAAACCCTGGATGCGATCCAGGAAATCCGTGCCGGCAACCGCCAGGGCTACTTTCTCGGGCGCCTGGGCATGCGTGCCCAGGAGGTGCGCAACTATGCGGTGTCCTCGCAATGGAAGAGCGATGCCAGCAGCCGCGCCAGTGGCTTGCTGTTCCAGTTCGGCATCGACATCTTTCGCGCAGCGGCCATGCTCACGGTGCTGTTTTCCGACCTCAGCATCGGCCAGATGCTGGCGGTGTTCAGCTACCTGTGGTTCATGATCGGCCCGGTGGAGCAGTTGCTCAACCTGCAGTACGCCTACTACGCGGCAGGTGGTGCGCTGAGCCGGATCAACGAGCTGCTGGCGCGCAGCGACGAGCCGCAGTATCCCGGCGGCATCGACCCTTTCGCGGGGCAGACCACCGTGGGCATCGAGGTGCGCGGGCTGCGTTTCGGCTATGGCGAGGAGCCGGTGCTGGACCAGTTGAACCTGTCCATCGCACCCGGCGAGAAGGTGGCCATCGTCGGCGCCAGCGGCGGCGGCAAGAGCACCCTGGTGCAGCTGTTGCTGGGCCTGTACAGCGCCCAGGCCGGCAGCATCCGCTTCGGCGGTTCGACCTTGCAGGAGATCGGCCTGGAAACCCTGCGCGAGCATGTGGCGGTGGTGTTGCAGCACCCGTCGCTGTTCAACGACACCGTGCGCGCCAACCTGACCATGGGCCGCGAGAGTACCGATGAGGCCTGCTGGCAGGCGCTGCGCATTGCCCAGCTCGACGCCACCATCGCCGCGCTGCCGCAGGGCCTGGACAGTGTGGTGGGACGTTCGGGCGTGCGTCTGTCCGGCGGGCAGCGCCAGCGTCTGGCGATAGCGCGCATGGTGCTGGCCGAGCCCAAGGTCGTCATTCTCGATGAGGCCACCTCGGCACTGGACGCGGCCACCGAGTACAACCTGCACCAGGCGCTGAGCCGCTTCCTCAGCGCCCGTACCACCCTGATCATCGCTCACCGCCTGTCGGCAGTGAAGCAGGCCGACCGCGTGCTGGTGTTCGACGGCGGGCATGTCGCCGAGGATGGCGGTCACCAGCAGCTGATCGCCGAGGGCGGGTTGTACGCCAAGCTCTATGGGCATTTGCAACAGAGCTGAGGGCCTTCTACTGTACAACTGTTGTACAGGTGAAAAAGGGCCTGATGGCAGGTGGCAAATGGCCTAGGCTGTGTCTGTGCAGGATGAGACTCATCGGGCTGCGCATTGCTGCAAGGGACCTCATGAAGCAGAAACGGACTCTCGAAGCGCCCAGGTTGTTGGGCATCATCTGGCCTTTTGTGGCGGTCGTACTGTTCCAGGCCTTGCTGGGGGGCATCAGCCTCTATGCCTTGTCGGCCGTGCGCGGTTATGTGGCGGGCGAGAGCCTGTGGTCCAAGGGGCAGAAGGACGCCATCTACTTCCTGAGCCTGTATACCGACAGCCGCGACGAGGCGGCCTACCAGAAGTACCGGCAGGCTATCGCCATCCCCCAGGGTGGGCACCAACTGCGCACCGCGCTGGACGCCAAGCCCCTGGACCTGGCCGCTGCGCGCCAGGGCATCCTCAGGGGCGGCAACCACCCGGATGACATCGACAGCGTCATCTGGCTCTACCTGAATTTCCGTCATGTCAGCTACATGGAACGCGCCATCGAACGCTGGTCGGTGGGGGACGACTACCTGCAGCAGCTGGATGCGCTGGCCAACCGGATCCACCAGGGTATCGTCACCGGGAATGTCACTGCGCAGCGGGTTGCAGCCTGGAAGGGTGAGATCGCCGCGATCAACGAGGCGGTAACCCCCGCCGCCATGGCGTTCAGCGATGCCCTGGGCGAAGGATCGCGCATGCTGTTGCGCCTGCTGCTGGTGGTCAACCTGGCCACGGCACTGTTTCTGATTGCGCTGGCCTGCCTGCGCACGCACAAGCTATTGGCGCAGCGTCAGGCCTTTGCCAGTGCCCTGCAGGTGGAGAAGGATCGGGCGCAGATCACCTTGCAGTCGATTGGCGATGGGGTGATCACCACCGATGTCGAGGGCTGTATCGCCTACATGAACCCTGCCGCCGAGCAGTTGACCCACTGGAGCGCCGGACAGGCCCAGGGCCTGCCGCTGGCGGCGCTGTTCAGCCTGCTGGACGACAACGCCGAAAAAGACAGCCTGTCCCTTACCGAGCGCATTCTGAGCGGTACCCTCAAGGGCGGCAGCGAGCACGCCAAGCTGATCCAGCGGCTGGACGGCAGCACGGTGTCGGTGGCCCTGGTGGGCTCGCCGATCATCAGTGACGGTCAGGTCAGTGGCATCGTGCTGGTGCTGCACGACATGACCCAGGAGCGCCAGTACATCGCCAACCTGTCGTGGCAGGCCACCCATGATGCCCTCACCGGGCTGGCCAACCGGCGCGAATTCGAATACCGGCTGGAGCTGGCGCTGGGCGACCTGGGCCGCCAGGCGGCGCGCCACACCCTGCTGTTTCTGGACCTGGATCAGTTCAAGCTGGTCAACGACACCTGTGGCCATGCGGCGGGCGACGAATTGCTTCGTCACATTTGCGCGGTGCTGCAGGCGGGCGTTCGCGAGGGCGATACGCTGGCGCGCCTGGGCGGCGACGAGTTCGGTATCCTGCTGGAGAACTGCCTGCCCGAGCAGGCCGAGCGCATTGCCGAGAATCTGCGCCAGACCGTGCAGAGCCTGCACTTCGTGTGGAAGGGGCGCCCGTTCATGACCACCGTGAGCGTGGGGCTGGTCCACCTGCAACTGGCACCCCATACGCTGGAGGCCTCGCTGCGTGCGGCCGACATGGCGTGCTACATGGCCAAGGAGAAGGGGCGCAACCGGGTGCAGGTGTACCACCCCGACGACACCGAGCTGTCCATGCGCTTTGGCGAGATGGCCTGGATCCAGCGCCTGCACATCGCCCTGGAGGAAGACCGCTTCTGCCTGTATGCCCAGGAAATCGCACCACTGGCGGCCGGTGAGTCGGATGCCGGTCATCTGGAAATACTGCTGCGCCTGCATGATGAGAGCGGGCGCATCATCCTGCCCGACAGCTTCATCCCGGCCGCCGAACGCTATGGGCTCATGACGGCCCTGGATCGCTGGGTGGTGAACAGAGTGTTCAAGGTGATTCGCCAGGCGCTGGACGATGGGCGAAAGGGGCCATTGGCAATGTGCGCCATCAACCTGTCGGGCAGCAGCATCGGCGATGACAAGTTTCTGGATTATCTGCAGCGCCAGTTCGTCGAGTACGCCATACCGCCTGAAATGATCTGTTTCGAGATCACCGAAACCAGTGCGATTGCCAACCTGGGCAGCGCCATTCGTTTCATCAACGAATTGAAAGGGCTGGGTTGCCACTTTTCGCTGGACGACTTCTGCGCCGGGATGTCGTCGTTTGCCTACCTCAAACACCTGCCCGTGGACTTCCTGAAAATCGACGGGAGTTTCGTCAAGGACATGCTTGACGATCCGATTAACCGGGCTATGGTCGAAGTGATCAACCATATTGGCCACGTCATGGGCAAGCGCACCATTGCCGAGTTTGTCGAGACGCCCCTGATCGAGCAGGCGCTGCATGAAATTGGTGTCGATTACGCCCAGGGCTACCTGATCGAGCGGCCGCAGGTGTTCACCTGTGAAAGCTTGCAACGCCGGCGTATCCGTTCGCGACCCTTGCTGTTCAGGACGCCGGGGACGTTTCGCTGAGCGTTCACTTCAAATCACAAGGATGTAGGGATATGACAGTGATTGATGCATTTGAGCGAGTGGGTCCATTGATGGACGCGCAAAGTTACCCACTCTGGGCTCAGAAACTGATCGAGGATTGCAGTGCGAGCAAGCAGCGGGTGGTAGAGCATGAAATCTATCACCGCCTGCGCGACGGCAAGCTGAGCCAGCGCACCCTGCGCCAGTATCTGATCGGCGGCTGGCCGGTAGTCGAACAGTTTTCGGTGTACATGGCGCAGAACCTGGCCAAGACCAGTTTTGCCCGCCACCCGGGGGAAGACATGGCGCGTCGCTGGCTGATGCGCAATATCCGTGTCGAGCTCAACCATGCCGACTACTGGGTGCACTGGGCCCAGGCGCACGGGGTCAGCCTGGACGATCTGAACGAGCAGAACGTGCCGACCGAGTTGCAGGCGCTGAGTGACTGGTGCTGGCATACCTGTGCGGCCGATTCGCTGATCGTGGCCATGGCCGCGACCAACTATGCGATCGAAGGCGCGGTGGGGGAATGGTCGGCGCTGGTGTGTTCGACGGATACCTACGCCAACGGCTTTCCCGAAAGCGGGCGCAAACGCGCCATGAAATGGCTGAGGATGCACGCGCAGTATGACGACGAGCACCCTTGGGAGGCGTTGGAGATCATCTGCACGCTGGCGGGCAACAACCCACCACAGGCGCTGCAGACCCAGCTGCGTCGCGCGATCTGCAAGAGCTACGACTACATGTACCTGTTTCTAGAGCGCTGTCTGCAGCTGGAGCAGTCCCCACAGGCCGAGCCGGGCTCCACTGCCCGGTCGCGCTCGGCCCTGGTCGGTGCCTGAGGGCTACTGTGCGTTGAGCGCCTGGCCGTTGATGCCCTTGCTGTCCGGGCCCATCAGGTAGAGGTAGACCGGCATGATCTGCTCGGGCAGCGGGTTGTTCTCCGGTGCCTCGGCAGGGTAGGCCTGGGCGCGCATGCTGGTGCGTGTGGCGCCCGGGTTGACGCTGTTGGCGCGCACGGGGGCAACGTTCTCCAGCTCGTCGGCGAGGGTCTGCATCAGGCCTTCGGTGGCGAATTTCGATACGCCATAGGCACCCCAGTAGGCCCGGCCCTTGCGCCCGACGCTGCTGGAGGTGAACACCACCGAGGCATCCTCCGACAGCTTGAGCAGCGGCAGCAGGGTGCTGGTGAGCATGAACATGGCGTTGACGTTGATGTGCATGACGCGCATGAAGTTCTCGCCCGACAACTGCTCCAGCGGGGTACGCGGGCCGATGATGGAGGCGTTGTGCAGCAGCCCGTCGAGACGACCGAATTCGTTTTCCACCATCACTGCCAGCTCATCGTACTGATGGGGCAGGGCGGTTTCGAGGTTGAAGGGCACGACCACCGGTGCCGGATGGCCGGCCGCGGTGATCTGGTCGTGCACCTCGTTGAGGTTGGCTTCGGTCTTGCCCAGCAGCAGTACCGTGGCGCCATGGGCAGCGTAGGCCATGGCAGCAGCGGCGCCGATGCCGCGACCGGCGCCGGTGACCAGGATGACCCGGCCGTTGAGCAGGCCGGGGCGGGCGGTGTAGTCGAACATGGGATTCCCTCGAGATCGTGGTGAGGCATTCGCCGGCACGGCCGGCTCCTACAAATCGATGCGGTGTTGCAGGAGCCGGCCGTGCCGGCGAAGCTTTTGGCGGGTGTCGGCGATCAGCAGCCGCACAGGGCGCTGTCGAGCACCTTGCGCAGGTCCAGCGGATGATCGACCACCACGTCCGCGCCCCAGTTGTTGGGGTTGTCCTCTGGATGAATATAGCCGTAGCGCACCGCTGCGGTGCGGGTGCCGGCGTCGCGGCCCGACTCGATGTCGCGCAGGTCGTCACCCACGAACAGCACGCTGGCCGGGTCCAGGTTCAGGGTCTTGCAGGCCAGGATCAGCGGCTCGGGGTCGGGCTTGCTGTTCTTCACGTGATCCGGACAGATCAGCAACGAAGATCGCTCGGCCAGGCCCAGCTGCTGCATGATCGGCTCGGCGAAGCGTACCGGCTTGTTGGTGACCACGCCCCACAGCAGATTGCCTTTTTCGATGTCGGCCAGCAGCTCGGCCATGCCGTCGAACAGCTTGCTGTGCACCGCGCAATCCTTCTGGTAGCGCTCGAGGAATTCCAGGCGCAGCGCCTCGAACTCGGGGGCTTCGGGGCTCATCGCGAACGCGGCGGCGACCATGGCTCGGGCGCCACCGGAAATCACCTCGCGAATCCGTTCGTCGTCGATTGCCGGAAGGCTGCGGTCGGCCAGCATGGCCTGGCAGATGGCGATGAAATCCGGCGCCGTGTCGAGCAGGGTGCCGTCCATGTCGAAAAGTACTGCTCGCAAACGCATGCTCATTCCTCGCGCAGGGTCTGGATCATGTAGTTGACGTCGACGTCGCTGGCCAGTTTGTAGTGCTTGGTCAGCGGGTTGTAGGTCAGGCCGATGATGTCCTTGACGCTCAGGCCCGCTTCGCGGCTCCAGGCGCCCAGTTCGGACGGTCGGATGAATTTCTTGAAGTCATGGGTGCCGCGCGGCAGCAGCTTCATGATGTATTCCGCACCGATGATGGCGAACAGGTAGGCCTTGGGGTTGCGGTTGATGGTGGAGAAGAATACCTGGCCGCCGGGCTTGACCATGCGGTAGCAGGCGCGGATCACCGAGGAGGGGTCGGGTACGTGCTCGAGCATCTCCAGGCAGGTGACCACGTCGAACTGCTCGGGCATTTCCTCGGCCAGGGCTTCGGCGGTGATCTGCCGGTATTCCACCTCGACGCCGGACTCCAGCTGGTGCAGGCGGGCGACGGCCAGCGGCGCTTCACCCATGTCGATGCCGGTGACGGTGGCACCCCGCAGGGCCATGGCCTCGCTGAGAATGCCGCCGCCGCAACCGACGTCGAGCACTTTCTTGCCGGCCAGCTTGACCCGCTCGTCGACCCAGTTGACCCGCAGCGGATTGATGTCGTGCAGTGGCTTGAATTCGCTTTCGCGGTCCCACCAGCGGTGGGCCAGGGCTTCGAATTTGGCGATTTCGGCGTGGTCGACGTTGCTCATGGAACGGTCCTCAGAAACTTTGATAATTCGCTACAGGTCGGCAGCCGTGGCTGCCGACGGGTTATTCGTGCTGGCCGCCGATACGCTGGCCCCAGCCACAGGCGCTGGCATGCAGGGCCTGTTCGTCGAGCCGGGTGAGGCGGCGCTCATCGAGCAGTTGCCGGCCGGCCACCCAGACGTGTCTTGCGCAGTCCCGCCCGCTGGCATACACCAGTTGCGAGACCGGGTCGTAGATCGGCTGCTGGGCCAGGCCCGACAGATCGAATGCCACCAGGTCGGCAGCCTTGCCCAGCTCCAGCGAGCCGGTTACGGCCTCCAGGCCCAGGGCGCGGGCGCCGTTGAGGGTTGCCATGCGCAATGCGCGATGGGCATCCAGGGCGCTGGCCGAACCTGACACGGCCTTGGCCAGCAGGGCCGCGGTACGGGTTTCGCCCAGCAGGTCGAGGTCGTTGTTGCTGGCGGCGCCATCGGTGCCTATGGCTACGTTGACGCCAGCCTGCCACAGGCGTTCCACCGGGCAGAAGCCGCTGGCCAGCTTGAGGTTGGATTCAGGGCAGTGCACCACGCTGGTGTTGCTTTCTACCAGCAGGGCCAGGTCGTCGTCGCTGACCTGGGTCATGTGCACGGCCTGCAGGCGCGGGCCCAACAGGCCGATGCGTGCCAGGCGCGCCAATGGCCGCTCGCCGCACTGGTCGATGGACTGCTGCACCTCGAAGGCGGTCTCGTGCAGGTGCATGTGCACCGGCGCGTCCAGCTCTTCGGCGATCACCCGGACCTTTTCCAGGTTGGCGTCGCTGACCGTGTACGGTGCGTGCGGGCCCAGGGCCACGGTGATGCGCGGATGGTGGCGCAGGTCGCCGAACAGCTCCACGCCCAGGTGCAGGCCTTCGTCGAAGGTGCGGGCGCCGGGAATCGGGAAGTCCAGCAACGGCACTGCGATCTGCGCGCGCATGCCGCTGTCGTGCACGCATTCGCTGGCGATCTTGGGGAAGAAGTACATGTCCGAGAAGCAGGTGATGCCACCCTTGAGCTGTTCGGCAATGGCCAGGTTGGTGCCGTCACGCACGAAGGCTTCATCGACCCAGCGGGCTTCGGCGGGCCAGATGTGCTCCTGCAGCCAGGTCATCAGCGGCAAGTCGTCGGCCAGGCCGCGAAACAGCGTCATCGCGGCGTGGCCGTGGGCGTTGATCAGGCCGGGGGCGAGCAGGCAGCCGGGCAGCTCGCGCACCTCGGTGGCCTGCAGGCGCAGGGCGTCTTCGCGCGGGCCGATGAAGGCGATCAGGCCGTCGCGGATACCGATGCCGTGGCCCTTGAGAACCACCCCGGCCGGTTCGACGGGCACCAGCCACGAGGGCAGGAGCAACAGGTCGAGGGGAGGGGCAGGCTTGGGCATGTGCGAAAATCCCGGTATCGCGGAAGGTGGGGGCGAAGTATACCCGAGCGTCCGCGGCTGGGGCTCGTTATAATCGTGCGCTTTTGATGTCCGAATGACGGGGTGAGGCATGCGCGATCGACTGTTGGCTGCGGAGAAGGTGACGGCCATCGATTGGCGGGATGGTGCCCTGTATCTGCTCGACCAGCGTGCGCTGCCGTTCGAGCAGCGCTGGCTGGCGTATACCGATGCCGTCGGGGTGGCCGAGGCCATCCGCACCATGGTGGTGCGCGGCGCCCCGGCCATCGGCATCAGTGCGGCCTATGGCCTGGTGCTGGCGCTGCGCCAGCGCCTGGCGGATGGCGATGACTGGGAAATGGCTCTGGAAGAGGACTTCGAGCTGCTTGGCGAAGCCCGTCCCACCGCCGTCAACCTGTTCTGGGCACTGAACCGCATGCGCGAGCGGCTGTTGCGGATCAAGGCCGGGGATGACGTGCTGGCGATCATGCTGGCCGAAGCCGAGGCCATTCACGAGAGCGACCGTGAAGCCAACCTGACCATGGCCCAGCTGGGCGCCGAGCTGATTCGCAGGCATCAGGGCAGCGAGCAGGCCATCCTCACCCACTGCAATGCCGGCGCGCTGGCCACGGGCGGGTTCGGCACTGCGCTGGGGGTGATTCGCGCCGCGTACCTGGAAGGCATGGTGGAGCGGGTGTACGTGGCCGAGACCCGGCCCTGGCTGCAAGGGTCGCGGCTGACCGCCTGGGAGCTTGCCGGTGAAGGGGTGCCGGTGACCATCGGCGTCGATTCCGCCGCCGCGCACCTGATGAAGACCAAGGGCATCACCTGGGTGATCGTCGGCGCCGACCGCATCACTGCCAATGGCGACGTGGTCAGCAAGATCGGCACCTACCAGCTGGCGGTCAATGCCATGCACCATGGGGTTCGCTTCATGGTGGTGGCGCCCAGTTCGAGCATCGACCTCAACCTGGCCAGTGGCGAGGAGGTGATGCTCGAGGAGCGGGATGTCAGCGAGCTGCTGGAGGTGGGCGGCGAACGGGTCGGGGCCGGGGTAGAGGCCTTCAATCCGGTGTTCGATGTGACGCCGGCAGACCTGATCGACGTGATCGTGACCGAAAAGGGCATTGTCGAGCGTCCGGACGCGGCCAAGATGGCGCAGTTGATGTGCCGCAAGCGGTTGCATTGAAGTCCGCGCCGCGCCCTTTGCCGGCAAGCCGGCCTCAGATCGGGCGGCGGTTTGCCATACTCCCAAGCCTATCGGGACTGTGGTAACATCCGACGGTTTCCAAGACCGCCTCCCGAGGCGGTCTTTACTGCGCAGATCCATGGCATAACTCGTTGATTTGTCGTAAGTCGCTGCCGGTCATCTGCTTGCAGCGGCGAGCTTCGTTCGTCCCATATGGATGTGACGAGGTTTCACCAGAAAAAGGAATCAGGCTTCTCATGGGCGAACTGGCCAAAGAAATCCTACCGGTCAATATCGAAGACGAACTGAGACAGTCCTACCTCGACTACGCGATGAGCGTCATTGTCGGGCGTGCACTGCCCGATGCGCGTGATGGCTTGAAGCCCGTGCATCGCCGCGTTCTGTTTGCGATGAGTGAACTGGGTAACGACTGGAACAAACCGTACAAGAAATCCGCCCGTGTGGTCGGTGACGTGATCGGTAAGTATCACCCCCACGGTGATACCGCGGTCTACGACACCATCGTCCGTATGGCCCAGCCGTTCTCGCTGCGCTACCTGCTGGTGGACGGCCAGGGCAACTTCGGTTCGGTGGACGGCGACAATGCCGCGGCCATGCGATACACCGAAGTGCGCATGACCAAGCTGGCGCACGAGCTGCTGGCAGACCTGCACAAGGAAACCGTCGACTGGGTGCCCAACTACGACGGCACCGAGCAGATTCCGGCGGTCATGCCGACCAAGATCCCGAACCTGCTGGTCAACGGCTCCAGCGGTATTGCCGTGGGCATGGCGACCAACATTCCGCCGCACAACCTCGGTGAAGTCATCGACGGTTGCCTGGCGCTGATCGACAACGCCGACATCACGGTCGATGAGCTGATGCAGTTCATCCCGGGGCCGGACTTCCCGACTGCCGCGATCATCAACGGTCGCCAGGGCATCATCGAGGCCTACCGCACCGGTCGCGGGCGCATCTACATGCGTGCCCGCTCGACGGTCGAGGACATCGACAAGGTCGGTGGCCGCCAGCAGATCGTGATCACCGAGCTGCCGTACCAGCTGAACAAGGCGCGGCTGATCGAGAAGATCGCCGAGCTGGTCAAGGAAAAGAAACTCGAGGGCATCACCGAGCTGCGCGACGAGTCCGACAAGGACGGCATGCGCATCGTCATCGAGCTGCGCCGTGGCGAAGTGCCGGAGGTGATTCTCAACAACCTCTATGCCCAGACCCAGCTGCAGGCCGTGTTCGGCATCAACATCGTGGCGCTGATCGACGGCCGTCCGCGGGTGCTGAACCTCAAGGACCTGCTCGAGGCGTTCGTGCGTCACCGCCGCGAGGTGGTCACCCGCCGTACCGTGTTCGAGCTGCGCAAGGCCCGTGAACGCGGTCATATCCTCGAGGGCCAGGCGGTCGCACTGTCCAACATCGACCCGGTCATCGCCCTGATCAAGGCTTCGCCGACGCCGTCCGAGGCCAAGGAAGCGCTGATCGGCACGCCGTGGGAGTCCAGCGCCGTGCAGGTGATGGTCGAGCGCGCCGGCGCCGATTCCTGCCGCCCGGAAACCCTCGACGAGCAGTACGGCCTGCGTGATGGCAAGTACTACCTTTCGCCCGAACAGGCCCAGGCCATCCTGGACCTGCGCCTGCACCGCCTGACCGGCCTGGAGCACGAGAAGCTGCTGGCCGAGTACCAGGAGATTCTCAAGCAGATCGGCGAGCTGATTCGCATCCTGAACAACGCCGAGCGCTTGATGGAAGTGATCCGCGAAGAGCTGGAGCTGATCCGCGCCGAATATGGCGACGTGCGCCGCACCGAGATTCTCGATGCACGCCTGGACCTGACCCTGGGTGACATGATCCCGGAAGAAGACCGCGTGGTGACCATCTCCCACGGCGGCTACGCCAAGACCCAGCCGCTGGCGGCCTACCAGGCCCAGCGCCGTGGCGGCAAGGGCAAGTCGGCCACCGGCGTCAAGGACGAGGACTACATCTCGCACCTGCTGGTCGCCAACAGCCACACTACGCTGCTGCTGTTCTCCAGCAAGGGCAAGGTGTACTGGCTCAAGACCTACGAAATCCCCGAGGCGTCGCGTGCCGCACGTGGCCGTCCGCTGGTGAACCTGCTGCCGCTGGGCGAGGGCGAGGTCATCACCACCATGCTGCCGGTGGAGGAATACACCGAAGGTCACTTCATCTTCATGGCCACCGCCAACGGCACCGTGAAGAAGACCCCGCTGGAGCAGTTCAGTCGTCAGCGCAGTGTCGGCCTGATCGCGCTGGAGCTGGACGAAGGCGACATCCTGATTTCCGCCTCCATCACCGATGGTGAGCGCGAGGTCATGCTGTTCTCCGATGCCGGCAAGGTCACCCGCTTCAAGGAGTCCGACGTGCGTGCCATGGGGCGTACCGCCCGCGGTGTGCGCGGCATGCGCCTGGCCGAGGGGCAGAAGCTGATTTCGATGATCATCCCCGAAGAAGGCAGCCAGATCCTCACCGCTTCCGAGCGTGGTTTCGGCAAGCGTACCGCCATCGCCGAGTTCCCCGAGTACAAGCGTGGTGGCCAGGGCGTCATTGCCATGGTCAGCAACGATCGCAACGGCCGTCTGGTCGGTGCGGTACAGGTGCAGGAAGGCGAGGAGATCATGCTGATTTCTGACCAGGGCACCCTGGTGCGTACCCGTGTCGGCGAAGTCTCCAGCCTGGGCCGCAATACCCAGGGCGTGACGCTCATCAAGCTGGCCAGCGACGAGACCCTGGTGGGTCTGGAGCGGGTGCAGGAGCCGTCCGACGAGGAAGACGACGAAGACTTCGTGGCGGATGCCGAGGCTGACGTGGACGCCGGCGAAGGGTCGCCACTGGACGCTGCAGCTGACGAAGAGACGCCGCAGGAATAAATTGTAGTAGCGCAACCTATGGGAGCGGCTGTGGGGGCGGGCAGGCCCGCCACTGCGGTGTCTGCTCCCACAGACATCAAGAGCAGAGCGAGAGTGGATGTGAGCAAACGAGCCTTTAACTTCTGCGCAGGCCCTGCTGCGCTTCCTGAAGCTGTGCTGCAGCGTGCCCAGGCAGAAATGCTGAACTGGCGCGGCAAAGGCCTGTCGGTCATGGAGATGAGCCACCGTAGCGACGACTACGTGGCCATTGCCGAGAAGGCCGAGCAGGACCTGCGCGACCTGATGTCCATCCCCTCCAACTACAAGGTGCTGTTCCTGCAGGGCGGCGCCAGCCAGCAGTTTGCCGAGATCCCGTTGAACCTGCTGCCCGAGGGCGGTACGGCCGACTACATCGAGACCGGCATCTGGTCGAAAAAGGCGATCGAGGAAGCGCGTCGCTACGGCAACATCAATGTCGCCGCCAGCGCCAAGCCTTACGATTACCTGGCCATCCCGGGTCAGAACGAGTGGAACCTGACCAAGGACGCCGCCTACCTGCATTACGCCTCGAACGAGACCATCGGTGGTCTGGAGTTCGACTGGGTGCCGCAGACCGGTGACGTGCCGCTGGTGGTGGACATGTCCTCGGACATCCTCTCGCGTCCGGTCGACGTGTCGCAGTTCGGTCTGATCTACGCCGGTGCGCAGAAGAACATCGGCCCCAGCGGCCTGGTGGTGGTGATCGTGCGTGAAGACCTGCTGGGCCGTGCCCGCAGCAGCTGCCCGACCATGCTCGACTACAAGGTCGCGGCCGACAACGGCTCGATGTACAACACCCCGGCAACCTATTCCTGGTACCTCTCGGGCCTGGTGTTCGAGTGGCTCAAGGAGCAGGGCGGTGTCGCTGCCATGGAGCAGCGCAACCGCGCCAAGAAGGACCGCCTGTACGGCTTCATCGACAAGAGCGACTTCTATACCAACCCGATCAGCAGCAATGCCCGTTCCTGGATGAACGTGCCGTTCCGCCTGGCCGACGAGCGCCTGGACAAGGCGTTCCTGGCGGGCGCCGACGAGCGTGGCCTGCTCAACCTCAAGGGTCACCGTTCGGTGGGCGGCATGCGTGCCTCGATCTACAACGCCCTGGGCCTGGATGCCGTGGAGGCACTGGTGGCCTACATGGGTGAATTCGAGAAGGAACACGCCTGATGTCCGAACAGGAACTCAAGGCCCTGCGCGTGCGCATCGACAGCCTCGACGAGAAGATCCTCGAGTTGATCAGCGACCGTGCGCGCTGCGCCCAGGAAGTCGCCCGGGTCAAGACTGCGACCCTGGCAGAAGGCGAGGTGCCGGTGTTCTACCGGCCCGAGCGCGAGGCGCAGGTGCTCAAGCGCGTGATGGAGCGCAACAAGGGCCCGCTGGGCAACGAGGAAATGGCCCGGCTGTTCCGTGAAATCATGTCGTCGTGCCTGGCCCTGGAGCAACCGCTCAAGGTCGCCTACCTGGGGCCTGAGGGCACCTTTACCCAGGCCGCGGCCATGAAGCACTTCGGCCATGCCGTGATCAGCAAGCCGATGGCGGCCATCGACGAGGTATTCCGCGAAGTGGTCGCCGGCGCGGTCAATTTCGGCGTGGTGCCTGTGGAAAACTCCACCGAAGGTGCGGTCAACCACACCCTGGACAGCTTCCTTGAGCACGACATGGTGATCTGCGGCGAAGTCGAGCTGCGCATTCACCACCACCTGCTGGTGGGCGAGAATACCAAGACCGACAGCATCAGCCGTATCTACTCCCACGCCCAGTCGCTGGCCCAGTGCCGCAAGTGGCTGGATGCTCATTATCCGAACGTCGAGCGGGTGGCGGTATCGAGCAATGCCGAAGCTGCCAAGCGGGTCAAGGGCGAGTGGAATTCGGCGGCGATCGCTGGTGACATGGCGGCTGGCCTGTACGGTCTGACACGCCTGGCGGAGAAAATCGAAGACCGTCCGGACAATGCCACGCGCTTCCTGATGATCGGCAACCAGGAAGTGCCACCGACCGGTGATGACAAGACCTCGATCATCGTTTCGATGAGCAACAAGCCGGGTGCGTTGCACGAACTGCTGGTACCGTTCCATGAGAACGGCATCGACCTGACCCGCATCGAGACCCGTCCGTCGCGCAGCGGCAAGTGGACCTACGTGTTCTTCATCGACTTCGTCGGCCACCATCGTGACCCGTTGATCAAGGCGGTGCTGGAGCAGATCAGCCAGGAGGCGGTGGCCCTGAAGGTACTGGGCTCGTATCCGAAGGCGGTGCTCTGAGGTATGCCAATGCGTGATGTTCTGAACAGGGTCCTGCTCCGTGGTTGAAGTCGTAAAGCAAGGCGGGCCCGTCATTGGCCGGCTGGTGGTGGTGGGCCTGGGCCTGATTGGCGGCTCGTTCGCCAAGGGCCTGCGTGAAAGTGGCCTGTGCCGCGAGGTGGTCGGTGTCGACCTGGACCCGCAATCGCGCAAGCTGGCGGTCGAGCTGGGTGTGGTCGACCGTTGTGAAGAGGACCTGGCTGCGGCCTGTGTCGGGGCTGACGTGATCCAGCTGGCGGTGCCGATCCTGGCCATGGAAAAGCTCCTGGCGCGCCTGGCGCAGCTTGACCTGGGTGCGGCGGTGCTGACTGATGTGGGCAGCGCCAAGGGCAACGTGGTGCGTGCTGCGCGCGAAGCCTTTGCCGAGAAGCTGCCGCGTTTCGTACCTGGCCATCCGATCGCGGGTTCCGAGCAGAGTGGGGTGGAGGCCTCCAATGCCGCCCTGTTCCGTCGTCACAAGGTGATTCTCACGCCGCTGGCAGAAACCGACCCGGCCGCCCTGGCGCTGGTCGATCGCCTGTGGCGTGCACTGGATGCCGATGTCGAGCACATGCAGGTGGAGCGCCACGACGAAGTGCTGGCGGCAACCAGTCATCTGCCGCATCTGCTGGCTTTCGGCCTGGTCGATTCGCTGGCCAAGCGCAATGAAAACCTCGATATCTTCCGTTACGCTGCCGGTGGGTTCCGCGATTTCACAAGAATCGCCGGAAGCGACCCGGTCATGTGGCATGACATCTTCCTCGCCAATCGCGAGGCTGTCCTGCGCACACTGGATACATTTCGCAGCGACCTCGACGCCTTGCGCGACGCGGTCGATGCAGGGGATGGGCACCAGCTGCTGGGCGTTTTCACCCGCGCCCGGGTTGCCCGCGAGCATTTCAGTAAAATCCTGGCCCGTCGGGCCTATGTGGACGCTATGAACTCCAACGACCTGATTTTCCTGGCACAACCTGGTGGCCGCCTGTCCGGCCGTATTCGCGTACCAGGCGACAAATCGATTTCTCACCGCTCGATCATGCTCGGCTCCCTGGCCGAAGGCACCACCGAGGTGGAAGGCTTCCTCGAGGGTGAGGATGCGCTGGCGACCCTGCAGGCGTTCCGCGACATGGGCGTGGTCATCGAAGGCCCGCACCATGGTCGCGTGACCATTCACGGGGTGGGGCTCAATGGCCTCAAGCCGCCGCCTGGCCCGATCTACCTGGGCAACTCGGGTACCTCGATGCGCCTGCTGTCCGGCCTGCTGGCCGCGCAGCCGTTCGACACCGTGCTGACCGGCGATGCTTCGCTGTCCAAGCGCCCGATGAACCGTGTGGCCAACCCGCTGCGCGAAATGGGTGCGGTCATCGAGACCGCCGCCGAGGGCCGCCCGCCGATGACCATCCGCGGTGGCCATA
Organism: Pseudomonas sp. 8209; assembly: GCF_028682105.1. Classification (NCBI taxonomy): domain Bacteria; kingdom Pseudomonadati; phylum Pseudomonadota; class Gammaproteobacteria; order Pseudomonadales; family Pseudomonadaceae; genus Pseudomonas; species Pseudomonas sp. 8209. The sequence goes on along the minus strand of NZ_JANIAH010000009.1, from coordinate 163,625 downwards.
CGCTCAAGGCGCTGGATTACAAACTGCCGATGGCCAGTGCCCAGGTCAAATCCTGCCTGTTGCTGGCCGGCCTGTATGCCCAGGGCAAGACTACCGTCACCGAGCCTGCGCCTACCCGTGACCATACCGAGCGCATGCTGCGCGGTTTTGGCTACAGCGTGAGCGTCGATGGCCCTACCGCCTCGCTGGAGTCCGGTGGCAAGCTGACCGCCACCCACATCGAGGTGCCGGCCGATATCTCCTCGGCGGCCTTCTTCCTGGTCGCGGCCTCGATTGCCGAGGGTTCGGAGCTGGTACTGGAGCACGTCGGCATCAACCCGACCCGCACCGGTGTCATCGACATTCTGCAACTGATGGGCGGCGATATCACCCTGGAAAACCAGCGTGAAGTCGGCGGCGAGCCGGTAGCCGACCTGCGAGTGCGCGGCGCCAGGCTCAAGGGTATCGAGATTCCGGAGCACCTGGTGCCCCTGGCGATCGACGAGTTCCCGGTGCTGTTCGTGGCTGCGGCCTGTGCCGAAGGGCGTACCGTGCTGCGCGGCGCCGAAGAGCTGCGGGTGAAGGAGTCGGATCGCATCCAGGTCATGGCCGACGGCCTGCTGGCGCTGGGCGTGAAGTGCGAACCTACCCCGGACGGCATCATCATCGACGGCGGCAGCATCGGTGGCGGCGAAGTGCATGGGCATGGCGACCACCGTATCTCCATGGCCTTCAGCGTCGCCTCGCTGCGCGCTTGCGCGCCGATTCGCATCCATGACTGTGCCAACGTCGCCACCTCGTTCCCCAACTTCCTCGCGCTGTGTGCCGAAGTCGGCATCCGCGTAGCTGAAGAGGGCAAGTCGTGAACGCGCTGGCACCGGTCATCACCATCGACGGGCCTAGCGGTTCTGGCAAGGGTACCGTTGCCGGCATGCTGGCCCGCGAGCTGGGCTGGAAGCTGCTGGATTCCGGGGCTCTGTACCGCCTCCTGGCATTCGCCGCCGGCAACCACGGTGTCGACCTGACCAATGAAGAGCTGCTGGTCAAGCTGGCCGCCCATCTGGACGTGCAGTTCATCGCCGCCGAGCCGGGCAAGTTGCAGCAGATCATCCTCGAGGGGGATGATGTGAGCAATGTGATCCGTACCGAAACCGTGGGCGCTGGCGCATCGATGGTGGCTTCGCTGCCGGCGGTGCGTGATGCGCTGCTGCAGCGCCAGCGGGCGTTTCAGGAGTCGCCCGGCCTGATCGCCGATGGGCGCGACATGGGGACGGTGGTGTTTCCAGACGCGCCCTTGAAGATTTTCCTCACGGCCAGCGCCGAGGAGCGGGCGCGTCGTCGTTACTTGCAGTTGAAGGGCAAGGGCGATGATGTTAGTCTGTCGAGTCTGCTAGATGAGATACGTGCGCGTGATGAGCGCGACACCCAGCGCGCAGTGGCCCCGCTCAAGCCGGCGGCCGATGCAATCCAGCTGGATTCCACGGAATTGTCCATCGAGCAGGTGTTGCAACGCATCAGAAGCGAGATCGCACTTCGCGATATCGCCTGATACAGGGCGGCATGCAGGGGCACCAGTCAACGTCCTGCAGGCTTTCCCTTTATATGAACGAAACCCACATTGTCTGGAATGTGGCTGATGGGCGTATGTCTCGCCCTAATCTACAGGAATTAAAATGAGCGAAAGCTTTGCAGAACTCTTTGAAGAAAGCCTGAAAACCCTCAACCTTCAACCAGGTGCGATCATCACCGGTATCGTTGTCGATATCGACGGTGACTGGGTTACTGTCCACGCCGGTCTGAAGTCCGAGGGCGTCATCCCGCTCGAGCAGTTCTACAACGAAGCTGGCGAGCTGACCATCAAGGTCGGTGACGAAGTTCACGTTGCGCTGGACGCGGTCGAAGACGGCTTTGGCGAAACCAAGCTGTCCCGTGAAAAAGCCAAGCGCGCCGAGTGCTGGATTGTTCTGGAAGCAGCTTTCGCCGCCGAAGAAGTGGTCAAGGGCGTTATCAACGGTAAGGTTAAAGGCGGCTTCACTGTCGACGTTAACGGTATCCGTGCGTTCCTGCCGGGCTCCCTGGTTGATGTCCGCCCTGTGCGTGACACCACCCACCTCGAAGGCAAAGAGCTGGAATTCAAGGTCATCAAGCTGGACCAGAAGCGCAACAACGTTGTCGTTTCCCGTCGCAGTGTCCTGGAAGCCGAAAACAGCGCCGAGCGCGAAGCTCTGCTGGAATCGCTGCAGGAAGGCCAGCAAGTCAAAGGTATCGTCAAGAACCTCACCGACTACGGCGCATTCGTTGACCTGGGCGGCGTTGATGGCCTGCTGCACATCACCGACATGGCCTGGAAGCGTATCAAGCACCCGTCGGAAATCGTCAACGTTGGCGACGAGATCGACGTCAAGGTACTGAAGTACGATCGTGAGCGTAACCGCGTTTCGCTGGGCCTGAAGCAACTGGGCGAAGACCCATGGGTTGCTATCAAGGCACGTTACCCAGAAAGCACCCGCGTCATGGCGCGCGTCACCAACCTGACCGACTACGGCTGCTTCGCAGAGCTGGAAGAAGGCGTGGAAGGCCTGGTACACGTTTCCGAAATGGACTGGACCAACAAGAACATCCACCCTTCGAAAGTCGTACAAGTCGGCGACGAAGTGGAAGTCATGGTTCTGGACATCGACGAAGAGCGTCGTCGTATCTCCCTGGGCATCAAGCAGTGCAAGTCGAACCCATGGGAAGACTTCTCTGGCCAGTTCAACAAGGGCGACAAGATCTCCGGCACCATCAAGTCGATCACCGATTTCGGTATCTTCATTGGTCTGGACGGCGGCATCGACGGTCTGGTTCACCTGTCCGACATCTCCTGGAACGAAGTGGGCGAAGAAGCCGTACGCCGCTTCAAGAAGGGCGACGAGCTGGACACCGTCATCCTGTCGGTTGACCCAGAGCGCGAGCGTATCTCCCTGGGTATCAAGCAGCTGGAAGACGATCCGTTCTCCAACTACGTTGCTGTCAACGACAAAGGCGCTATCGTAAAAGGTATCGTTAAAGAAGTTGACGCCAAGGGCGCTATCATCACCCTGGCCGACGATATCGAAGCCACTCTGAAAGCTTCCGAAATCAGCCGTGACCGCGTTGAAGACGCGCGTAACGTCCTGAAGGAAGGCGAAGAAGTTGAAGCCAAGATCATCAGCGTTGACCGCAAGAGCCGCGTAATCAACCTCTCCATCAAGTCGAAAGACGATGCTGAAGAGAAAGAAGCAATCCAGAGCCTGAAAGCCGCTCCGGAAGCTGCCGCCGATACCACCATGGCTGCACTGCTGCGCGAAGCAATGGCCAAACAGAACTGAGTTCTGCTTGATCATTAAAAAGGGCGACTTCGGTCGCCCTTTTTTGTGCCTGCGATTCATGTCTGTTTGCGGATGAGTCTGCAGGGGGTCCCATGCCTTCCTGTGTTCCGCCAGGGCGGATTCGTCCACGTCAGGGCGAAGCAAATGCGCCAATCCCTTGCCCCGCCTCACCTGCGGGCAGCGGCACTCACTTGTCACCTTTGTGTGCAAATCTTGAAAATTTTATTAAGTCAAGAACCACCCTGTTCAAATCAGCTAGGGCGTGCTACAAACAGAGTAAGCAATGATCTAGCTGCTTGATAAAGAAGGGAAAAATATGACGAAGTCGGAGCTGATCGAACGTATTGTCACCCATCAAGGGCTGCTTTCATCGAAGGATGTGGAGCTGGCCATCAAGACCATGCTTGAGCAGATGTCCCAGTGCCTGGCTACAGGGGATCGAATCGAGATCCGCGGCTTTGGCAGCTTCTCGCTGCATTACCGGGCGCCGCGCCTGGGTCGTAACCCGAAGACGGGGCAGTCGGTGAGTCTGGACGGCAAGTTCGTGCCGCATTTCAAGCCCGGTAAAGAGTTGCGTGATCGGGTCAACGATGAGGAGGAGGGCGCATGATGGCCGCTGAGCAAGGAGCAAGTCATGCGTAACCTCAAGCGTGTAGTGCTGGCGCTGGTGGTGCTGGCCGTTGCGGCGGTGGTGCTGCTGTTTGTGCTGGAGAACCAGCAGTCGGTGGCATTGGTGCTGTTTGGGTGGGCTGCGCCGGCGTTGCCGTTGTCGGTTGTGGTGCTGGTTGCCTTGGTGGGTGGGTTGCTGGTTGGGCCGGTGATGGGGGCATATGTTGCAGTGCGTGCCAGAAGTCGTGCTAGGCGTATGAGTCGGTAACGCAGCCCACCTGGCTGTAAAATGCAGAATCTTCCTACAGCTTTTGAGCGAAGATGCCACGTGGCGGCGGCGATCTTTTATGGGGTAATGGCGCTCCATTGAATACCCTGGAATGGGCCGCGCATGTTTTACTCTCGATTCCTCATCACCGCGCTTTCTATGGCGTTTCAGCCTATTATCAAGCCCTCCTTCCTCTCTGTTTCTGCTCTCTTTTTGTTTGCGCATCGGTATCCGCGGGATGGCCGCTCGGGCCCGCTGTCTACCTCGCATTCATCTGGCGATTGATCATGCTTTCAACCGTCATGCTGCAGCAGATTATGCTGGCACATGCTGATCTCGATGCCGGCTACGTACTGCCCCAAGTATTGCCATTGTGCGTCGGCATGTGAGCCAGGTGGGTGAAAGTAGTGTTGTGGCTTTTGCTTTTGCGCTGGGAACTTATCTGAATGTTGCCTTATCAGATGCCTCTGCATCGGTGCCGCATGCGCGTAAAGAAAATGTCGTCGTCACCAGGCAGGTTGCCAAAAACGTCACTAAGCTATGATTTATTAAAGAATTATATGTCAATGACATCATTTTGCCATCTGCCGTTTACTGACCTTCCAATCTAAATGGTTGGTTTCAAAAGAAAATGGACCCAGGGAACCACAAAATAAATGTCCAGCGACCGTGAGCGAGTGATTAGAGATGATGAAATTGATCTTGTGGAGCTGATGGCTCGATTGTGGCGGCACAGGCTATTGGTTCTCGTGACGACACTTCTGGTAGGGGCAGTTGCTGTGGCGTACAGCATGCTGGTTACTCCGATCTACGAAGCCAAGGTGTTTGTGCAGCCTCCCACCCAGAATGATATTGCTCATCTCAACTACGGTCGCGGTGGTAGCTCGGGGTTGATGATGCTGTCAGTAAAAGACATTGCGGGTGTGTACTCGCGTGTGTTGCAGTCCGAGTCATTGCGTCGTGAGTTTTTCGAATCGAATTACCTGCCTTGGTTGGCTCAGCGAGAGGGGCGGCGTTCCCAGGATGACCTTTATAACCAGATGAGCAAGGTGCTGGTGTTAGAGCTTGTGAATCCCGAGTCACCCGGGCGTTACTCTGTTGCTGTCAAGCTATCTGACCCGCACTTGGCTGCACAGTGGGCGATGCGCTATGTGCAAATGGCAGGAGAGCGAGCGAAAAGCGAGGTGCTCAAGGATGTGAAGGCTGACGCTATGGTCAAGGCAAATAACCTTGAGCGGCAGATTGCCTTGGCGCGCGAGACTGGGGCGCACAAGCGAGAGGACCGAATTGCGCAACTCAAGGAGGCGCTGATTATCGCCAAGTCCATTGGGTTGGTAAGACCGCCGATCATCAGTGGAGATATCGCCAAGGAGCTTTCTGCAAATATGGACGGGGCGCTGACCTATATGCGGGGAAGCGAGGCGCTGGAGGCGGAAATCAATAATTTGGAGCGGCGGAGTTCGGACGATCCTTTTATATCCAAATTGCGTGAGCAACAGGCTGATTTCGAATTCTATCAGTCGTTGGCTATCGATCCGGCCACTGTAGAAGTCTATCGGCAGGATGGAGGGGTCGAATCGCCTGATATGCCGGTCAGTCCGAAGAAGGCGTTGATCATCCTGCTGGGTGTTTTGGTTGGTCTATTCTTGGGGATGATCTTGGCACTGTTGAAGTATGTATGGTTGAGTAATCGCGGCGTACGCTCCTAGGTGAAGGGCGCTTGACGCGTCCTGTATGGAGCACGGCGCGATTAGGTGGCACAATGCATGCAAATTGACGCGGCAGTGTGCCCAGTGGCTCTATTCGGCGAGTTCGCCGGTAGTGTATAGGTGCTTGTCTGTCAGACACGGTACGTGTATATCAGCCAGAGCAGGTTTAAATGTGACAAGTGTTTCCCGTATACCCCCGGTCATCGCACAAGGTGAATTTGATTTTCTGGCGACCGCCCAGGTGGTCTGGCAGCAGAAAAAATTGATCGTCGCTTCCTCGCTGGTGTTCGCTGCGCTGGGGGCCATTTACGCTTTTACAGCCACGCCAGAGTATGAAACCAGTGCAGTGCTGCGCTCTGTTCCACTGAATGATCTGGATGCGTTGAATCGTTCAGGTGTCTACTCGCTGTCGCCGGATGAGGCACTGATGCGGGTTGCCTCTGCTGTGGATTCCTATGAGGTCCGCCTTGGCTTCTATCAGGCTAACCCGCAGTTGCAAGAGCAGTTTGTTGGGGCCTACGGTGCACCAGCGCACGCATTCGAGAGGTTCAACCGCGATCTGCAGATGAAGGTGCAGACGGACGTTCAGAAGCCCGCCGCGTTCTCCACAAGCGTAAGTATGCAGATGCGCTACCCGCAAGGCATCAATGGCCCTGACGCGCTCAACGGATTGATTGAGTACGCAATTGATAACGAGCGCCGACACATTTCTGACGACCTAAAGGTTATCGTCAGCAATCGGCTGGCTGAAGTAGATGCGAAGCTGGCTGCTGCACGCAGTAACTATGATGCTACGAAGCAGGGGCGAATCGCCGAGTTGCTAGAGGCTGATCGTCTGAAGCGCGCCCAGTTGCAGGATGAGTTGAAGGCGTTGCGTGCCCAGCTCAAGTTGCTGAGGGAGGATCGTATTGCCCAGTTGAATGAGGCCATCACAATAGCGCGCTCCCTGGGTTTGAAGAGGCCTTCAACGCCTTCTTCCATGGCCAATAGCGATTCCTCCGGTACGATCAATCGAACCGAGGTCACCAACCAGCAGATCCCTCTGTACTTCATGGGTGTAGATGCACTGGAGGCGGAGCGTCAGGTAATGCGACGTCGCGAGTCGGACGATTTTTCGGATCCCAAGGTTGCACAGATTCGCAAGCAGCTCTTGGTGCTCGCCAATAATCGCGAGGTTGAAATATTGCGCAAGCGCGATAATGACGAGCTGTTCCTTAAAGGAATCGAGTCGTTGCGTGCCGAGCGAGCGCGACTTGAGGGTATGGGAGCGGACGCTAGCAGCATGCGATTGGTAAGCATTGATCAGCCTGCGGTGGTACCAGTGGCGCCAGTGCAACCGAAAAAGTTGATAGTGATATTGATGGGCTTGGTAGTAGGTGGCGTCTTCGGCATTTTTCTGGCGATTATGCGAAATGTGCTTGTCGTGCGTCGCCTTCATCTTTCACAAGAGGTTTCAATGGCGGTGCCTGTGGTCGCCAAGACGCAGGCGCCTTCGTTGCCTGAAAGTGGTCGGTAGGTCGTGGATGGTCTCTAGGCTCGAGTGCGCAGGCTCCATCGCGGCATTTTGCCTGCTCGGCTTCGGTGGGGTTCTTCTAGCGAAAACCCCATGGTGGAAGTAATCGCTCTTGCGTTAGGAAGTTCCAGATATTGGGTGTCGTGCGCAATCGGTGATGCGTCGAGGGTGGTCTGATAAGCGATGTGATCCATTTGGGTGAATGTTTCGTTGGTTGGGATGAGCCTGGTCGATAGTTGTTTTAACTGGACAGTTACTCAGGCAATCATCGCTACTGGGCGGGGTATAGGGTCTGGTTATCCAGGGCTCCTATTGCTCTCGCGTAAGCCCTCTACCGCTCCGTGGGGTAGGTTGACAGAGCGGGGCAATGGAGAAGCGTTCTGTCTTTGTGTATAGTGGTTCGAAAATTTTGTGCTGCATAAAGCTCGCTTTTGATGCTTTGTGCAGCGTTGGTGCTGGAGCCGCGGCAGCAGGGTTATTGGTGAGCCTTGCATGGCGACATGGCCCTGGACGTCCCGGCCGCTGAGCTCTCTCGAGCAAGCAGGGGCGACGGGTCGCATGGGGTGCCGATCAGGCAGCATCTTACGATCAGTTGAGTCGCTGCGCCAAGGTCCCTTGGCGAGCTTCTTCGATGGTACATTCATATCTTTGTCGCCCCTGAGCAAGTGTCAGGGAAAGAGACTTTAAGGGTTTAACGATGACTACAGTTTTGGTGACCGGCGCTGACGGATTTATCGGCTCGCATTTGACCGAGTTGCTGGTGCGTGAAGGTTATAAGGTTAAGGCGCTTTCCCAATATAACTCATTCAACTATTGGGGCTGGCTTGAAGACGTTGACTGTCTTTCGCAGATTGAGGTGCTTAACGGCGACGTGAGGGATCCTCACTATTGCAAGCACATTACAAAAGATGTGGATATTGTCTTTCACCTAGCGGCACTGATTGCCATTCCATACTCGTATGTTGCCCCTGACAGCTACGTGGATACCAATGTCAAAGGGACCCTGAACATCTGCCAGGCTGCGCTGGAGAACGGCGTCAAGCGCATCATTCACACGTCCACAAGCGAAGTGTACGGTACCGCACAGTATGTGCCGATCGATGAGAAACATCCGCTTCAGGCACAATCGCCTTACAGTGCGTCAAAAATTGGTGCCGATGCGATGGCGATGAGCTTTTTCAATGCCTTTGATCTGCCGTTGACCATCGCTCGTCCGTTCAATACCTATGGCCCTCGCCAGTCTGCTCGGGCAGTTATTCCGACCATCATCAGTCAGATCGCCGCCGGCCAGAAGCAGATCAAGCTGGGCGACGTGACCCCTACTCGTGACTTCAACTATGTTGCTGACACTTGCCGAGGATTCCTTGAGCTTGCGCGTTGCGAGCGTGCGATCGGTGAAACCGTCAACATCGGTTCCAATTTCGAGATTTCCGTTGGTGACACCCTCAGTCTGATCCGTGAGCTGATGGGCAGTGACGTCGAGTTTCTGACGGACGATCAGCGCATTCGTCCAGAAAAGTCCGAGGTTTTCCGTCTGTGGTGTGACAACTCCAAGATTCATGGTTTGACCGGATTCAAGCCTGAGTACTCCATTCGCCAGGGTCTGGAAAAGACGGTGGAATGGTTCTCGCAGCCACAGAATCTTGCCAAATACAAAGCCAATATCTATAACGTTTGAGGTTCGGTATGTTCGACTCGCTTGTCAGGTTTGTACGCGAACAATATCGCACCAATGAATTCATACCGTTGCACGCGCCGGTATTTGGGGGCAACGAGCAGCAGTATGTAGCCGATACAATCACGTCTACGTTTGTCTCCAGCGTAGGTGCCTTTGTTGATCGCTTCGAACGTGACATGCAGAGCTACACCGGAAGCCCGCGGGCAGTTGCAACCGTCAATGGCACCGCTGCGCTGCACATCGCGTTGTTGCTCGCGGGTGTCAAACCCGGTGAGCTGGTGATTACCCAGTCGCTGACGTTTGTGGCTACCTGCAATGCCATCGCCTATTGTGGGGCACAGCCGGTGTTTGTGGATGTGGACCGCGAAACTCTGGGGCTTTCTCCATCGGCGCTCGCAGTGTGGCTTGAGGCCGAGGCGTTTATCGATGCCGACGGCCAGTGCCGTCTGAAAAAGGATGAACGAGTCATCAGGGCCTGCTTGCCGATGCACACCTTCGGTCATCCGGTTGCCCTGGATGAGTTGGTCGATGTGTGTCGTCGCTGGGGGCTTGCATTGGTCGAAGATGCTGCTGAATCGCTGGGCAGCACCTACAAGGGGCAGCATACCGGCACCTTCGGTCTGATCGGCACCCTGAGCTTCAACGGTAACAAGGTCATCACCACCGGTGGCGGGGGCATGCTGTTGGCAGGCGAGGCTCTCGGGGATAAGGCCAAACACTTGACCACAACCGCCAAGCAGCCACATCCCTACGAATACGTGCATGATGAAGTGGGCTACAACTATCGCTTGCCGAATATCAACGCGGCCTTGGGCTGTGCCCAGCTCGAGCAACTCGACGCATTCCTAGAGGCCAAGCGCGCTTTGGCGATGCGCTACGCTGACGAACTGGCCGGTAGCGACTTGCAATTTGTGCTCGAGCCCGAGGGCTGTCGTTCCAATTACTGGTTGAATGCGGTTGTCTGCCAGGATTTGGAGCAACGGGATGCGCTGCTCAAGGCCACCAATGACAGCGGTGTGATGACGCGCCCGATATGGCGCCTGATGAATCATCTGCCGGCTTACCGCGAGTGCATCGCCGGGGATTTGAGCAATGCCCAGTGGCTTGAGGCTAGGGTGGTGAACCTGCCCAGCAGCGTGCCCGCCGGGGCAGCTTCATGAGTCGGCGCATCGCCGTATTCACCGGTACAAGGGCAGAGTACGGCCTTCTGTATTGGCTGATGAAGGAGATCCAGGCCAGTTCGTCGCTGGAACTGCAGGTTATTGTTAGTTGCATGCACCTGTCTCCGGAGTTTGGTAATACCTGGCAGCAGATTAAAGACGATGGTTTCGTCATCGACGCCAAGGTCGAAATGCTGTTGTCATCCAACACCGATGTCGGTACGGTCAAATCTATGGGCCTGGGTACGCTGGGTTTCGCTGATGCACTTGATCGACTGCGGCCTGACGTCCTAGTGGTGTTGGGCGATAGGTTTGAGGCACTGAGTATCGTTCAGGCTGCCTTGATCATGCGAATTCCGGTTGCCCATCTGCATGGTGGTGAGGTTACCGAAGGGGCCTATGATGACGCGATTCGTCACGCCATAAGCAAGATGGCCTATCTGCATTTCGTCGCGGCGCACCCCTATCGCCAACGCGTCATCCAGATGGGCGAAGCGCCAGAGCGTGTGTTCAATGTAGGGGCGGTGGGCCTGGATCATATCAAGCGCACGCCCGTTCTGTCCGAGCCTGAGCTGGCAGAGACGTTGTCGTTTGATTTCAACTCGCCGTTTCTGCTGGTGACCTATCATCCGGTAACGCTTCTGGAGGAAGACCCTGTTTCCAGTTTCGCTGCGCTACTGGGAGCACTGGACGAATTTTCCGATTACGGTGTAGTGCTCACCTATCCCAACGCCGATAATGGCGGACGGGGTCTCATTCCCATGATTGAAGATTACGCGGCCTCCAATGCCGGTCGTGTACTGGCGATCCCGTCGCTGGGTTTTCGCCGTTATCTCAGCGTAGTGGGCAAGGCCGCAGCGGTTGTGGGCAACTCGTCCAGTGGGCTCATTGAGGTGCCGTCCTTCGGTGTGCCGACCGTGAATATCGGTGCGCGCCAGCAAGGTCGTCTGTGTGCAGAGTCCGTCGTCCATTGCCTACCGGAAAAAGCGTGTATCGTCGCCGCCCTTGAAACGGCGTTGAGTGAACCTTTTTCAGCCGCTTGCAAGCAAGTTGAAAACCCTTATGGACAAGGCGATGCTGCCAAGCAGATCGTGCAGATCCTCGAAACTTGTGACGTCTCAGTTCACAAGTCATTTCATGATTTGAGTTGACGTATGACAAAATTAAACGAGGAAGGCATATACGTTATCGCCGAGGCCGGCGTAAACCACAATGGGCAGCGCGACCTGGCTTTTCAATTGGTCGAGTTGGCCGCGCAAGCAGGCGCGGACGCGGTAAAGTTTCAGACCTTCGATGCTCGGAAGCTGGCATCGGCCACTGCACCCAAGGCGCTTTATCAGCAGAAGACCACCGATGCGGCTGAAAGTCAGTTGGCCATGCTTCAGAAATTGGAATTGCCCAGAGCCTGGCATGCGGACCTGCAGGCGCATGCGAAGGCCAAGGGAATCGAATTCATCAGTACTGCTTTCGATACAGACAGCCTCGAATTTCTGTGTACGCTGGACATACCGTTCTTCAAGATACCATCCGGTGAGCTGACCAATGGCCCGCTGCTGTGGCAGTTTGCGCGTACGGGCAAACCACTGATTCTTTCCACTGGTATGGCGACATTGAGTGAGGTCGAGCAGGGGCTGGCAATCATTGCGCACGCTTTGGTCAATGATCAGGAGCCTCTGGGCATGGATCAGGTTTGGCGTTGCTGGAGCAAAGCCCAGGTGAGGGAGCGCCTGAAGGGGCATGTGACCTTGCTTCACTGCACCTCGCAGTATCCAACGCCGCTTACGGAAGTGAACCTGCGGGCGATGGATACCCTGCAACACGCCTTTGGCCTAGAAGTCGGTTACTCTGATCATACCCAGGGCTTGTTGATTCCGTTGGCAGCTGTCGCCCGCGGCGCGAAAGTGATTGAAAAACACTTCACGTTGGACCGAACGATGTCTGGCCCGGATCACAAGGCTTCTCTGGAGCCGACCGAGCTCGCCGAGATGGTTGCGCAGATCCGCGGTCTGGAGCAAGCGCTGGGCTCGTCCTCAAAGTCACCGCAGCCCAGTGAGTGGGACACACGTAAAGCCGCACGTCAGCAAGTGGTGGTTACGCGTGATATCGCAGCCGGTGAGCGATTTTCTCGTACTGACCTGGCCACCGCGCGTTGCGGCGGGGGGCTGCCGGCTACTGCCTTGTGGGGAATGGTCGGTATAGAGGCTTCGCGCGACTATCGAGCCGGCGAGGCAGTTGAATGACGACGGCGCTGATGGATGGCACATCGCGTCCGGTGCTTCTGCTCGGGGCAGGTGGGCATGCCCAGGTGTTGTCGTTGGGGTCAGGATCGATCACGACTGTATACTTGGCAGCCATATCCTGTCCCCCATCCGCAGTGCTGTGTGGAGCTGTCAGCGTGGCAAGTGAGTCCTTCATCGGAGCCGGCTCCGTCACCATACAAGGCGTACCGATAGGTCAGTACGGTATCGTCGGAGCGGATGCTACCTTGGTCAAAGACCTACCCGCAGGTCATGTGGTAACGAGTGCGTCAGTACGAATCCATGAATCGAAATATGTGAGTCGGCCAGAAAAAACATGAAACCACTAGATCAGCAACTCTGGCGCAAAGTGTTGCTTGCCCAGGGCTCGAGTATTCAGCAGGCGATCAGCAACCTGGATGCTTCCGGGTTGCAAATCGCGCTCGTCGTTTGTCCGCAAGGTCGCCTGCAAGGGAGTGTCACCGACGGTGATGTCAGGCGCGGCTTGCTGCGTGGGCTTGAACTCGGCAGCCCTGTGGAGCAGATCATGGCGCTCAGCCCGTTGGTTGTGCCGCCTGAGATGGCGCGCGATATGGTTCTGCACCTGATGCAAGCCAACAAGGTCCATCAACTACCGATCATAGATGCAGAACGTCGCGTTGTAGGCTTGCACCTGTGGGATGAAGTGCTGGAACCTGCTGAACGCGAAAACACAATGGTGATCATGGCCGGTGGCTTGGGCAAGCGTTTGCTGCCACTCACCGAAGACTGTCCCAAGCCCATGTTGCCGGTGGGCGGCAGGCCCATGCTCGAGTTGATTATCGAGCGCGCGAAGGCAGATGGTTTCGTCAATTTCATTGTGTCTGTGCATTACCTCGGGCATATGATCGAGGACTATTTTGGAGACGGCCACAAGTGGGGGGTGAAGATCACTTACCTTCATGAGGACTCACCTCTTGGCACTGCGGGCGCTATCAGTTTGTTGTCGCCGCGCCCAACCCTGCCGTTCCTTGTAACGAATGGCGATGTATTGAGTGATATACGCTACGGTGAAATTCTTGATTTTCACCTGAGACATGGAGCGTTGGCAACAATGGCAGTTAGGCTTCATGAGTGGCAGAACCCATTCGGGGTGATTCGTACGGAGGGCATCAAAATCGTCGGTTTTGATGAAAAGCCTATCTATAAAACTCATGTGAATGCCGGTATCTACGTCTTGGACCCTGCAGCACTTGACGAGCTGGTTGTGGGCGGTCAATGCGACATGCCTACGCTGTTCGAGCGTGTCCAGCAGAAGGGCGAAAGTACGATTGCATACCCGATGCACGAGCCTTGGCTTGATGTGGGACGTCCTGACGACCTGCAACTGGCTCGTAATAAGTATCCTGTCTAATTGTTGAATTTTATTGGAGAGTTGCGTTGAAGATTTCCCCTAGCGCGTCTTTTGATCTTTCGAAGTTTTCTCTGCCCAAAGGCGAGCTTGAGGTTTTTTACGGCCTGCCGCGGGATGTCAAGTTTTGCAAAATCTGCAACATGTCCAACCAGCAGCCGATGTCGAGCAACGAGTATGCGCATAGTCATAGCTCAACCAAGACAACACTGAGCTTTGACGAAAATGGCGTGTGCCATGCTTGTAACTTCAACAAGCTCAAGGAAACAGGTGAAATCGACTGGGCCGAGCGCGAGCGCGAGCTTGTGGAACTGTGCAATCAGTACCGCAAGAACGACGGCTCCTACGACTGCATCGTGGGCGGTAGCGGTGGCAAGGACAGCGCGATGCAGTCCCACCTTTTGAAGTACAAGTACGGCATGAATCCACTGACCGTGACCTGGTCCCCGCACCTGTATACCGATATCGGCTGGAAGAACTTTCAGAATTGGTTGCACGTTGGTGGTTTTGACAACTTCCTGTACACGCCCAACGGTAAGATCCATCGTTTGCTGACCCGCAATGCTACGATCAACCTGCTACACCCGTTTCAGCCGTTCATCCTCGGCCAGAAGACATTTGTGGCTAAAATGGCCGCCAAGTTTAATATTCCACTGATTTTTTACGGGGAAATGCCGGGTGAGTACGGTGAGAAGATTTCTCACAAGACCTCCAGCTATGCCGCGAAAAATCAGGAAGTGGAAAGTGAAGGTTTCTCGCTCGACTACCTGGGCGACAAGGACATTCGCGATGTATACCTGGGTGGCAAAGCCATTGGTGAATACCTTGACGACGGCGTGCCTATGGTCGACCTGGCCAGCTACCTTCCAATGGCGCCCGACGTACTCGAGAAGAAAGGTATCGACTTCAAGTACCTGGGGTACTACACCAAGTGGGTCCCTCAGGAAGCCTACTACTACGCGGTGGAGCACACCGGTTTCGAGGCCAACCCGGTACGTACCGAAGGCACCTACTCCAAATACAACAGCCTCGATGACAAGGTTGATGGTTTCTTCTATTTCACACGCTGGATCAAGTTCGGTGTCGGCCGTACGATGATGGATTCCGCCCAAGAGATTCGTAATCATCACATCGACAAGGACGAAGCAATCGCGCTGATGCAGCGTTATGAGGGGGAATACCCTTCACGCTATGAAAAAGAGTTTCTAGATTACATCAGCATGACGCGTGAAGAGTTCTTGGCAACCTGCGACAAGTTCCGCTCGCCGCACCTTTGGCATGTTGTCGATGGTGAGTGGAAACTTCGCTACACCCCTTGGGCTCCGCAGGGCAACGCTGAATGAGTAACACCCGGCTTATTGCCCGACTCGATGTAAAAGGCAAGGACCTGATCAAGGGTATTCACCTCGAAGGGCTACGCAAAATCGGTGTGCCTAACGATTTTGCCATACGCTATTACGAGCAGGGTATCGATGAACTTATCTACATGGATTGCGTTGCGAGCCTTTATGGGCGCAACAGCCTGAGTGAGTTGGTCGAGAACACGGCAAGAAACGTGTTCATTCCCCTTACTGTCGGTGGTGGCGTACGGTCGGTGGATGACGTTGCGCATCTGCTGCGTTGTGGCGCCGACAAGGTGGCGGTCAATACTGCCGCCGTTGCCAGGCCGGGATTGATTAC
Organism: Pseudomonas sp. 8209; assembly: GCF_028682105.1. Taxonomy (NCBI): domain Bacteria; kingdom Pseudomonadati; phylum Pseudomonadota; class Gammaproteobacteria; order Pseudomonadales; family Pseudomonadaceae; genus Pseudomonas; species Pseudomonas sp. 8209. Next base: position 148,052 of record NZ_JANIAH010000009.1, on the reverse strand, counting down.
CGAGATCGCCCGCCGTTTCGGCAGCCAGTGCATGGTACTTTCGGTCGAGGCCAAAAGCGTGGGTATGCAGCGTTGGGAAGTATTTACCGATAACGGCCGCGAATCCACTGGCAAGGATCTATTGGAGTGGGTGCGTGAAGCGGCTCGGCTCGGTGCTGGCGAAGTGCTGTTGACTTCCGTGGACCGTGAAGGAACACGCAAGGGGTTCGACCTTGAACTGGTCACGGCTGTTACCGAGGCTGTGGACATTCCCGTGATCGCCAGTGGCGGCATGGGCAGCTCCGCGCATGCGATCAGTGTGGTGGGGGCGGGGGCGGACGCCGTGGCTATGGCTGACATCCTGCATTACCAACGTGCTTGCATCGCTGATATTCGGCGTGACGTTTCTGCTGCTGGTGTACGGGTGCGGTCCTATGAGTGAAGTTGTTACGGTTATTGATTATGGCGTTGGCAACCTGTTCAGCGTCCGACGGGCGCTCGAGCATTGCGGCGCTACGGTCAACGTGGTGTCTGATCCAGACAGGTTAAAAGACTCCACCAAAGTCCTGCTACCTGGTGTGGGTGCCTTTGCTGATGCCATGGGCAACCTGACTGCCAATGGCATGCACCAGGCGATTATCGAGTTCGCAAGCTCCGGGCGGCCGCTGATGGGTATCTGCCTGGGCATGCAATTGCTGCTCGATAGCAGCTGCGAGCATGGTCACTCCTTTGGGCTGGGTTTGATTCCAGGGGCGGTCGAGCCTATCCCTACCCTCGACAGCAATGGGCAGCGCTCGAAGGTGCCTCATATTGGCTGGTCCAGCCTCACATTCCCGTCAGGCCGAACGAGCTGGGAGCAAACCCCATTGGCATCGGTCAATCCTGAAAACAGTGCGGTTTACTTCGTCCATTCGTACATGGCTGTTCCTACCGATCCTTCCCACCGGATTGCCAATTGCCAGCATGACGACACTTTCGTTGCTGCCGTGATAGGCCACAATAATGTGTGGGGCGCACAGTTCCATCCCGAAAAGAGTGGCAAGATAGGTCTTTCTATCCTTTCCAGCTTTGTGGCAATGCAATGAAGATTCTTGCAGTAGTACCGGCCAGAGGCGGCTCGAAGCGGTTGCCCGGAAAGAATATCAAGTTGCTGGGTGGGCGGCCGTTAATTGGCTGGACTATCGAGGCTGCGTTGCAAAGCGACGCGACCTGTGCAGTGCTGGTTTCGACCGATGATGCTCAGATCGGCGCTGTTGCGCAGGCCTTCGGCGCAAGCGTGCCGGGATTGAGGCCTGCGCACCTGGCCACGGATACAGCGACGAGTGTCGACGTTGTACTGCATGCTCTCGACGTATATGAGTCAGATCATGGTCAGGTAGATGGAGTGTTGCTATTGCAGCCTACATCTCCGTTTCGCACTGCAGAGTCGATACGCCGAGCGGTCGCACTGTTCCGGGAAGATGTCTCTCGCCCGCTGGTCAGTGTGTGTGCCGCCAGCACGCACCCCGCCTGGTGCTTCAGGCTCGAAGGCGATTCCATGGAGCCTTTTCTGGGGTGGGAAAATCTCTCCAGGAGGTCCCAGGACCTTGAGCCTGCTTGGACGCTCAGCGGTTCGATCTACCTGATTGCCCCCGATGTGCTACGTGAGCACAGGCGTTTCGTGCTGCCCGGCACGGTGCCGATGATGGTTTACGACAACCTCGAGTCAATTGATATCGATACCCCTGAAGACTGGAGCGCGGCGCTGCTGGCCTTGGAGAGCCTGTCATCGACGGAGCCAGTGGGCGCGCGAGGGGATTGAGTTGGTTTGGGCATGCTGGATTTATGCTCAATCAAGGCAGGCACGCAGCGCTGCGGCCTGAGCTGTGGGTGCGTTTTTGCGCCATGGGCTGTTCAAGCAGTCTGACCGCAGCAGTGTGCAAGCAGATGGTCTTGCCCAACACGTTACAAAGTATTCGAAGGTGATATGGAACAGTTACGAGCCTCACTGTTGGCGCTGCCGAGGCGCCGCAAGCGCCTGCTTCAAATGCTTGTGGATGTACTGGTGGTGTGGGTTGCGCTTTGGCTGGCGTTCATCGTCCGGCTGGGTATTGATGAGTACGTTGCGCCGATCAAGGCGCACCTGTGGCTGTTTGCATGCGCCCCGATCGTGACCATCCCCCTGTTTGTCTACTTTGGCATGTATCGGGCGGTGATGCGCTATTTCGGCAATGACGCATTGGTCGCAATCTTCAAGGCCGTCAGCCTCTCTGCATTGGTGCTGGGGGTGATTGTTTACTGGTACAGCGATCACACACGCATCGTGCCGCGCTCGATCATTTTCAATTACTGGTGGCTGAGCCTGGTAATGGTGGGCGGATTGCGCCTGGCCGTTCGCCAGTATTTTCTTGGTGACTGGTTTGCCGCCACGCAACATGTGCCTTTTACCAATCGCAACGGTGGTCTGCCCAAGGTAGCCGTCTACGGAGCAGGCGCCGCAGGCAATCAATTGATTGCCGCTTTGCGCATGGGCAAGCTGATGCGACCTGTGGCCTTTATCGACGACGATGCAAGTATTGCCGATCGGGTGATCTCTGGATTGACGGTCTATACACCTGACAATATCGAGAAAATGATCGAGGTAACCGGTGTAGAGGAGGTGCTGCTTGCTATTCCTTCCGCGACACGTGCTCGCCGACGTGAAATCCTGGGCTTCCTCGAGGGGCTTTCGCTGCATGTGCGCAGCGTTCCCGGCTTCATGGACTTGGCCAGCGGCCGGGTAAAAGTCGAAGATCTGCAGGAAGTGGATATTGCCGACCTGCTGGGCCGAGATGCCGTACCAGCACAGGATGACCTGCTTGAACGTTGCGTCAGCGCAAAGGTAGTCATGGTCACGGGGGCCGGAGGGTCGATTGGATCGGAGCTGTGTCGGCAGATCCTGATGCTCAGGCCCAAGGTGCTGATTCTGTTCGAGCATAGCGAGTTCAATCTGTACAGCATCCTCTCGGAGCTGGAGCAGCGTGTATCGCGAGGTTCGCTATCCACGCGGTTGCTGCCCATTCTTGGTAGCGTACGAAACCCGGTGCAGTTGCTCGACGTAATGAAGGCCTGGCATGTCGAGACGGTTTATCATGCGGCTGCTTACAAGCATGTGCCGATGGTTGAGCACAATGTGTCGGAAGGGCTGCTGAACAACGTAATCGGTACGTTGTATACCGCTCAAGCAGCATTGCAGGCGCAGGTTGCCAACTTCGTTCTGATTTCAACTGACAAGGCAGTACGCCCCACCAATGTCATGGGCAGCAGCAAGCGGTTGGCCGAAATGACGTTACAGGCGCTGAGTCGTGAGCTGGCGCCAGTCTTGTTCGAAGACAGCAGCAATGTGTCGCATGTCAACAAGACGCGTTTCACTATGGTGCGTTTCGGCAATGTGCTTGGCTCTTCGGGTTCGGTAATTCCGTTGTTCTACAGGCAAATCCAATCCGGTGGCCCGTTGACGGTCACTCACCCCAAGATCACGCGTTACTTCATGACCATCCCGGAAGCTGCACAGCTTGTTATCCAGGCAGGTTCAATGGGGCGGGGCGGGGATGTGTTCGTGCTGGACATGGGGGAGCCTGTGAAGATCGTCGAGTTGGCAGAAAAAATGATTCACCTCTCAGGCCTGAGCATCAAATCCGATGGTAATCCTCGCGGAGATATCGCTATCGAGTTCACCGGACTGCGCCCTGGGGAAAAGCTGTACGAAGAACTGCTTATAGGCGATGAGGTGGTCTCTACCCGCCACCCGATGATCATGAGTGCTCAGGAAGACCATCTGCCGTGGGACGAGCTTAAGGAGCGCCTTAGTGTATTGTTGGCGGCTCTTGCCGAGGATGATTACACGCGAGTTCGTCAGCTGTTGCGCGAAACGGTAAGCGGTTACACGCCCGATGGTGAAATCGTCGACTGGATTCACCAGCAGCGCCGCCTGGAGCCGTGAACCTGTAGCCAGGCGCTTATCATCCCCTGGGCTGCAACATGATAGGCAGCTTCAGCCTTTTATGCGTAGTTGCACGGCGCTCAAAGCCCCATCGGGGAACGAGCAGCCGGTATCGACATAGACGACATTGCCCAGTTCCGTTATCCCCGGTACGGTCGAGTGCCCTACATACAGACGCTCGACTCCGCTGATCGGGGTCGGGTCCTGTCGAGTTATCCTGGTCCTTGAATACATGGCTTGCTGGTATGCCGCAAGGCGCGTGGGGGTGTGCTCGGAGCACAGCAGTGCCACAGCGCTGTTCCAGTCCAGTTGGTCTTCCCAGCCGGGCAGCTCGGCGTGAATCACGCCGATTTTTCGTTGATTACCCACTGCAACTTCAATGGCCATGGGCAGTTTAGCGAGTGCATCGATCACAATCTGCTGGCGCTTTGCGTCAAGCTGATAGAACCATGCGCCGCCATTTCGCGCGTGTCTGGCGGCGTCGCCCGTGCCTGCTGCGTGATCGAGAACCATCTGTTCGTGATTCCCTCGCACCGCATGGAACCAGGGATGCTTCAGCCAATCCACGGCCTGTTCGGAAAAAGGGCCGCGATCAATGAGATCCCCGGTACAGAACACGCGATCGAGGCTGGGATTGAAGCGATGGCGCAACAGTAGCGCCTCGAGCTGCTCGAAGTGCCCATGGATGTCGCCTACGATGAAATCGCGCCCTGCGTTGTTGAGGTCAAATGAACGCAGGTGCGCACTGGTGGAGGTGTGGTGCAATTCGGTACTCGGGTGAAGGTTATCTGGCCTGCCATGCACTGATAGCAAGCATTTTAGATGCGAGGCCTGGTTGGTGACGAAACCGGGCCGAAGAAAAAACGACGCTCCTTGCGGCCCACGTCCAGGTGCTTGCTCTGCTTGTACACCTGTTCGAAACGGTTTGGGTCAACACCAGCGTATGCGGCAAGGGCTGATTCGACCAAGGCGTCATAGGCCGCTTCGGTGATGTACCTGTAAACCTCGCGTCTGTAGAAGAATCCGAATTGGAATCCAAGAGTTTCGCTAAGACACTCAGTGTTTTGCGCAAAGCAGTTCTCTAGATCGATCGCGTAGGTCGGGGCTGTCCCATCGTTGCTAATCATGACATTCGCCGCCCACAGGTCCATATGATAGATGCCGTTGCTGTTGAGCGAAAACAACAACTCAAAGGACGCTTCTATCACTCGGTGGATTTCTTCAGGCTTTGACTGCATCCACTGGAAACCATCCGTGTAGCCCTGCAGCATCTCGGTAATGATAAAGAAATCTTTCACCAGGCCCAGCCTGGATTTGGTGTAGCCATAGCCCACCACGGCTGGGACGCGCGCGCCGCGGCGATGCGCCTCCGAAGTGTTGAGCAGTTCTTCGATCGGCCAATCGTACATGCCGCAGCGTTTGCGCGCACCGCGGGCAAAGCGGAATTTTTTCGGGAAGGTCTCGAGTACTTGACGTTTGGCGAACAGAGAGCCAGCGCTGCCGGCAATCGGGGCGCTTGTGCGTTTCGCCAGATCGTTCAGGCTGAGCAGTTGCTCGAAAGCCTGGGCTACCACCGAATTGAACGGCACCTTCAGGTGGAAGGTTGAGCGCTGATGTTTAAAGGTAAATGGGTAACCATCCAGCAGGCTCTTGCTATCGTCAAGCACCAGTACTACACCCTGTGGCAAATTGCTATTAGGTCGCCGAAATGTAACATTTCCTACAGATTTTTACATATTTTTCACATCTTGTTTTAATCGATTTGCTATTGACTCTGGATGTGCGAGCAACCACCCGCTAGGTTTTACAGGCAGCCAAGGAATCGCTGCCTTAGCAAGCTCACACACCAAGGAGTGCCACCGTTATGCGCAATACCTTTCTTGTTTCTCTGCTGCTCGCGCTGCTCAGCGCGTTCTCGCTGCCGTCGTTTGCGGCGGCCACCAAGGCCGCAGGCGACTTGCCAGTCACTACAGTCAGCGCAGCGCTCGCCTCAACCACCGTCAACCTGAACACTGCCGATGCGGCGACACTGCAGTCGTCGCTTGCAGGTATCGGCAAGGCCAAGGCTGAAGCGATCGTGGCCTACCGCGAAGCCAACGGCGCGTTCGAGTCAGTGGATGAGTTGCTGGAGGTGAAGGGGATCGGCCAGGCGCTGATCGAGCGCAACCGGGACAAACTGGCGGTCAAGTGACCTGAGGAGGGGCGGGTCGGGCAATGCTCGATCCGTTTTTATCATCAAATGGCATGGGCCCCCGGCGCCTGCAGAAGGCGGGGAAGCGCCACGCTTATCGGTCTTGCGCGTCCTTGGCATCGGCTTCGGCATTGCGCTCATGCACGCGCTTGAGTTGCTCTTCGGTCAAGGGCAGCTTCTTCGCCGTATCACGCAGCATCATCAAACCACCGACAATCGAGCCGATGGCAACCAGCAAGATCAACCAGGCATACCAGGGCATGAGCTTCTCCTTATCGACGGCGAATGGCGCCGCCTCTGTGATGTTGGACTCGACACGAGCGTCGATGGTTCAAGTATAAGAGGCCCACCACCTGGGGGCGAATTCGCGATCACCGGCCCCCATTGGCACTGCGCATCGGCTACAATGCGCGCCGATTTCGACTTGCCCAGAGAGCCTGCCCATGTCCGCCTGTCAGACGCCTATCATCGTCGCCCTGGATTTCCCTACCCGTGACGCCGCCCTGAAACTGGCCGATCAGCTGGACCCCGCGCTGTGTCGGGTCAAGGTCGGCAAGGAGCTGTTCACCAGCAGTGCGTCGGGCATCGTTGAAACCCTGTGTGAAAAGGGCTTCGAAGTGTTCCTGGACCTCAAGTTCCACGATATCCCCAACACCACCGCCATGGCCGTGAAGGCCGCAGCCGAAATGGGCGTGTGGATGGTCAACGTGCACTGCTCTGGCGGCCTGCGCATGATGGCAGCCTGTCGCGACGTGCTGGACCAGCGCAGCGGGCCACAGCCGCTGTTGATCGGTGTGACCGTGCTGACCAGCATGGAGCGTGAAGACCTCGCCGGTATTGGCCTGGACATCGAGCCGCAGGAGCAGGTGCTGCGACTGGCCGCCCTGGCCGAGAAGGCCGGCATGGACGGCCTGGTGTGCTCCGCCCTGGAAGCCCCGGCCCTGAAGGCCGCGCACCCGTCGTTGCAGTTGGTGACTCCGGGCATTCGTCCTGCCGGCAGCGCCCTGGACGATCAGCGTCGTATCCTTACCCCGCGCCAGGCGCTGGACGCCGGCTCCGACTACCTGGTAATCGGTCGCCCGATCAGCCAGGCGGCTGACCCTGCTCAAGCGCTGGCAGCAGTGGTAGCCGAAATTCGCGGCTAAGCGACTCGGTCCTTCGCCAGCAAGGCTGGCTCCTCCTTGTAGGAGCCAGCCTTGCTGGCGAAGTCGTTCCCCTTATACCTTCAACACCAGCTTGCCAAAGTTTTCCCCGCTGAACAGCTTCAGCAGCGCTTCGGGAAAGGTCTCCAGCCCCTCGACAACATCCTCCTTGCTCTTAAGCTTGCCGCTGGCCAGCCAGCCGGCAATTTCGTTGCCTGCGGTGCCGTACTTGGCCACATGGTCCATCACTACGAAACCTTCCATGCGCGCGCGGTTTACCAGCAGCGACAGGTAGTTGGCCGGGCCCTTGACCGCCTGCTTGTTGTTGTACTGGCTGATGGCACCACAGATCACCACCCGCGCCTTGAAATTCAGGCGACTGAGCACTGCATCGAGGATGTCCCCGCCGACGTTGTCGAAGTACACATCCACCCCTTTTGGGCACTCGCGCTTGAGTCCCTCCAGTACGTCTTCGGCCTTGTAGTCGATAACCCCGTCAAAGCCCAGTTCATCGACCAGGTAGCGGCATTTCTGCTCGCCGCCGGCAATCCCGACCACACGACAGCCCTTGAGCTTGGCGATCTGCCCGGCAATGCTGCCGACCGCTCCCGCTGCACCCGAGATCACCACGGTTTCGCCCGTCTTGGGCTCACCCACTTCCAGCAGGGCAAAGTAGGCCGTCATTCCGGTCATGCCCAGGGCGGAGAGATAGCGTGGCAACGGTACCAGCCTAGGGTCGACCTTATGCAGGCCCTTGGGCTCGCCAATGAAGTAATCCTGTACACCAAGGGCTCCGCTCACCGTATCACCCACGGCATAGTCAGGGTGCCTGGACGCCACCACTTCACCGACACCCAGTGCTCGCATGACCTCGCCGATACCCACAGGCGCAATGTAGGACTTGCCCTCGTTCATCCACCCGCGCATGGCCGGGTCCAGCGACAGGTACAGGTTCTTCACCACTACCTGTCCCTCGACAGGCTCGGTCACAGGCACGGTTTCAAAGGTAAAGTCATCACGTGTCACTGCGCCGGTGGGGCGCTTGGCAAGCACGAAGCGGCGGTTGGTCCTGTCAGTCATGGCAAGGTTCTCTCTGGAAGGCAAACCCTGTTGATAGGCCTGCATCGGCAAATCGGCAAGGTCCAGCCTTGTGGCGAATGGTGATTGATCCATCTGGATGATTGAGCCTAGCAGCTAAAATCACCCGGTTCGATGGTGTGTTCACTGCGTGCCTGATGATGCTGCCCAGGAGCCACCGCCGATGACTAGACTCCCGCCATTGTCCTCACTACGTTGCGGGAGTTATCGATGAGCATGACTTTTTCCGGCCAGGTTGCCCTGGTCACCGGGGCCGGCGCCGGCATCGGCCGGGCCACGGCGCTGGCATTTGCCGCCGAAGGCCTGAAGGTTGTGGTGGCAGACCTGGACGTCGCCGGTGGCGAACACACGGTCGGGTTGATTCAGGCCGCCGGCGGCCAGGCACTGTTCGTACCTTGCAACGTTACCCGCGAGCAGGACGTGCAGCAGTTGATGGCGCGCACTGTCGAGGCATACGGTCGTCTGGACTACGCCTTCAACAATGCCGGTATAGAAATCGAGCAGGGGCGCCTGGCCGACGGCAGCGAAGCCGAGTTCGATGCGATCATGGGCGTCAACGTCAAGGGCGTGTGGCTGTGCATGAAGCACCAGTTGCCGCTGATGCTCGCCCAGGGCGGCGGTGCGATCGTCAACACCGCATCGGTCGCCGGCCTGGGGGCTGCGCCCAAGATGAGCATCTACAGCGCATCCAAACATGCCGTGATCGGGCTCACCAAGTCGGCCGCCATCGAGTACGCCAAGAAACTGATCCGGGTGAATGCGGTGTGTCCGGCGGTGATCGACACCGACATGTTCCGCCGTGCCTACGAGGCCGATCCACGCAAGGCTGAATACGCCGCCGCCATGCACCCGGTCGGCCGCGTGGGCAAGGTCGAGGAAGTCGCTGCAGCGGTCCTGTACCTGTGCAGCGACGGTGCGGCATTCACCACTGGCCAGGCTCTGGCAATCGATGGTGGTGCCACCGCTATCTAGCGGGTGGGGCAGGGGAGGGCCAGGCCCTCCCGTGTCGATCAGGCAGCCTTGCGCCAGTTCAGGATCATCAGCGTCAGTACCCCCGCCACAATCCCCCAGAACGCCGAGCCGATCGAGAACAGCGTAAAGCCCGAGGCCGTGACCATGAATGTGATCAAGGCTGCCTCGCGCTCCCTGGCCTCGCTCATCGCCACCGTCAGACCGTTCATGATCGAGCCGAACAGCGCCAGTGCGGCAATCGACAGCACCAGCTCCTTGGGCAGCGCGGCGAACAGTGCCGCCAGGGTGGCGCCGAACACGCCGGCAATGCCATAGAAAATCCCGCACCAGACCGCCGCGGTGTACCGCTTGCTCGGGTCTTCATGGGCATGCGGCCCGGTACAGATCGCGGCGCTGATGGCCGCCAGGTTGATGCCGTGCGAGCCGAACGGGGCCAGCAGCAGCGAGGCCAGGCCCGTCACTGAAATCAGCGGCGAGGCAGGTACCTGGTACCCGTCCGCACGCAGCACCGCCACACCCGGCATGTTCTGTGAAGTCATCGCCACCACGAACAGGGGGATGCCGATGCTGATGGTCGCGGCCAGCGAGAACGACGGCGTGGTCCATACCGGTGTCGCCACCTCCAGGTGGAAGCCGCTGAAGTCCAGCAACCCCATCACTGCGGCGATCGCGGTGCCCACCACCAGCGCGGTCAGTACCGCATAGCGCGGCGACAACCGCTTGATCAGCAGGTAGCTGAAGAACATCCCCAGCACCAGGGCGGTCCGATGCTGGGCCGCAACAAAGATCTCGCTGCCGATCTTGAACAGAATGCCGGCCAGCAGGGCCGCGGCCAGCGATGCCGGAATGCGCCGTACCAGGCGTTCGAAACTGCCTGTGAGCCCGCAGATCACCACCAGTACGGCGCAGGTGATGTAGGCGCCGATTGCCTCGCCATAGCTCACGCCGCCCAGGCTGGTGATCAGCAAGGCTGCGCCGGGGGTCGACCAGGCGACCGTGATGGGCGTGCGATAACGCAGTGAAAGGCCAATGCTGCATACCGCCATGCCGATCGACAGCGCCCAGATCCACGAGGAAATCTGCGCGGTGGTCAGGCCGGCCGCCTGGCCCGCCTGGAACATCAGCACCAGCGAGCTGGTATAGCCCGTGAGCATGGCAATGAAACCGGCGACCACCGCCGAGGGGGAGGTGTCGGCCAGCGGACGCATTGGCGCAGTGGTGGCGTCAGGCATGCAGTAATCCTTGTGCGGGTGTAAGCGGGTTTTTCAGACTACGCTGCGATAGGGCGAGTTTTGCCATACAGCAACCATTGCATTTAACCGTACAGTCGCCAACTATGGACGGCGGTTTCGTTTCAGCTTTGGAGAGGGGGGAACAATGTACAAGGTCTACGGGGATTACCAGTCGGGCAACTGCTACAAGGTCAAGCTGATGTTGCACTTGCTTGATATTCCGTACACATGGTGTCCCGTGAACATCCTCAATGGCGAGACCGAGCGCCCTGAGTTTCTGGTCAAGAACCCTAACGGCAAAGTGCCGGTGCTGGAGTTGGAGGACGGCAGTTATCTGTGGGAGTCCAACGCCATTCTGAACTACCTCGCCGAAGGTAGCCTGTTCCTGCCGAGTGAGCCGCGTTTACGTACGCAAGTGCTGCAGTGGCAGTTCTTCGAGCAGTACAGCCATGAGCCCTACATTGCCGTGGCACGTTTCATCCAGTTCTATCTGGGCATGCCCGAAGATCGTGTCGATGAATACAAGTCGTTGCAGAAGGGCGGGCACAAGGCGCTGAAGGTGATGGAGAAACAGTTGCAGGAAACACCTTACCTGGTCGGTGACCAGTACTCGATTGCCGATGTGGCGTTGTATGCCTACACCCATGTGGCCCACGAAGCCGGCTTCCTGCTGAATGATTACCCGAAGATTCGCGCCTGGCTGGAACGCGTGGCCTCGCATCCGCGGCATGTGCCCATGATCGATTGATGGTGTTTTGCCGGCAGGGAGCAGCCCTGCCGGCCAAGCGCTGTCAGACCGCCGAGAACCGCTGGTTCAGGTAGTCGATGATCACCTTGGACTCGTACATCCAGGTGGTCTTGCCGTCTTCCTCGATGCGCAGGCACGGCACCTTGATCTTGCCGCCTTGCTCCAGCAGGGCCTGGCGATCCTGTTCGTTGTTCTTCGCGTCACGCAGTGCCACCGGCACGTTCAGGCGGTGCAGTGTACGGCGGGTCTTCACGCAGAAGGGGCAAGCGTGAAACTGATACAGGCTCAGCCCCTTGGCCTGCTGCTCGACATTCGCCTGGGCGGCCGCATCACGCTTGAGCTTGCTCGGGCGGCTGACCCAGTCGAGGAAGACGATCAGTTGGCCAAGGCCAACCCGCAGTGCTTTGACGATCATGGCAACTCCTCACAATGAAAAAAGCCGACCTGGGCAGGTCGGCTCGCAGAACCTCGGCCGATTACTTGATCAGGCTGAGGAACTCGCTGCGGGTGGCAGCATTGTCGCGGAAGGCGCCGAGCATCACCGAGGTGATCATCGACGAATTCTGTTTTTCCACACCGCGCATCATCATGCACATGTGCTTGGCTTCGATCACCACGGCCACGCCCAGCGCGCCGGTCACCTGCTGAACCGCCTCGGCGATCTCGCGGCTGAGGTTTTCCTGGATCTGCAGGCGGCGAGCGTACATGTCGACGATGCGCGCCACCTTGGACAGGCCCAGCACCTTGCCGCTCGGGATATAGGCGACATGCGCCTTGCCAATGAACGGCAGCATGTGGTGTTCGCACAGCGAGTACAGCTCGATGTCCTTGACCAGGACCATTTCGCTGTTGTCGGAGCTGAACAAGGCGCCGTTGGTCACCTCTTCCAGGGTTTGGTCGTAGCCGCGGCAAAGGTACTTCATGGCCTTCGCAGCCCGCTTGGGCGTATCGAGCAGGCCCTCGCGGGAAACATCCTCGCCGAGTTGGCCGAGAATCGCGGTGTAGTGCTGTTCCAGGGACATGGATCTACCTGTGGGATTTATCGCAAAAGCGAAGGGTACGGCGGCTGTGACGGCGCTGCAAGCGCGGCGTTACTCGTCACGCCCTTCGAGCATGGTCCGCTTGAGCATGACATACACCGCGCCGGTGCCGCCGTGACGCGCCTGGCACGAGGTAAAACCCAGTACCTGGGCATGCTGGCGCAGCCAGGTGTTGACGTGGCTCTTGATCATCGGACGCTTGCCATCGAGCCGCACCGCCTTGCCGTGGGTGACTCGCACGCAGCGCACCTCGAAGCGCGTGGCCTCTGCCAGGAATGCCCAGAGGGTCTCGCGGGCTTTCTCCACGGTCATGCCGTGCAGGTCCAGGCTGCCTTCGAAACCGATCTGGCCAAGCTTGAGCTTGCGCATCTGGCTTTCCTGCACGCCATCGCGGCTCCAGTGCAGGTCGTCTTCCGGGCCCACGTCGATGACGAACTGATCGGACAGGCCGTCGATCACCGTCTGGTCGCTGCGCACGGTCGCGGCCTGGCGCAGGCTGGCCAGCTGCTTGCGGTCAGCCTTGGGTTTGCCGGTGTCGGCGCGATCATGCCGGATCGGCTTGACGCCATGCATCTGGCTCTTGAACAGGGAAAAATCGTCGTCTTGCATGTAAGCCTCCGCCTGGGCGGCGCAGTTTACGCGACTCCCCACAGGGTTGCAGTCAATCGTGTTTCTTCATCAGGTGCGGCGACAGGTTCAGCCCCCTGGCACGGCGCAGGCGCAACCGGCTGCGGCGCCAGGACCAGACGCCCAGGTACAGCGACAACAAGCCCAGGCCCAGCACCACGGCAGCGCCGGGGCGATTGTTGTTGAGCTCGCCCAGCGCCTCGGCATGGCCCAGCAGGCCAGCGACGCCGGCCATGGTCAGGAGCACGCCGAGTATCGCCAGCAGTGCCGAGAACGCCGTGGCCAGGCGTGCGCCCCAATTGCGTTGTTCGCGGGGACGCAGGCGCCTGGCGTCGAAACTGGATAACTTCATTCCGACTTTCCTCAAAGGGTATCCGGGGTTGGACCCGAACGCCCCAGAGTGGTTCCACTTGCCTGTCGGGTGGTCAGATCAGGCTGTTGACGGGTGCAACACAGGCAAAGTTGTCGGCCATGATCGCCATTTCGCTCTGCTGGATCTGTGCGGCCGGAATCACGCCGTCCTTGAACGGCAGGTCGCGGGTGGCGCAGCCGTCTTCGACCAGGGTGCAGCGATAGCCGTAGTCCTTGGCGCGGCGCACGGTGGTGCTGACGCTGGAGTGGCTCATGAAGCCGCACACGATCAGGTCCAGGTGGCCGTACTTCTGCAGCGTCTCGTGCAGGGTGGTGTTCTTGAAGGCGTTGGGCATGCGTTTTTCGATGACGACTTCATCGCCCTGCGGCTCCAGGCCCGGAATCCACTCGCCGCGCGAGCCCTGTGGGTCGAACAGGCCACCCACGGTGCCCAGGTGGCGCACATGCACCACGGGCCGGCCGGCCTTGCGTGCAGCCTCGAGCAGTTTGCCGATGTTGGCCACCGCTTCGTCCATGCCCGACAGCGCCAGGGGCCCGCTCAGGTACTCCTTTTGCGCATCGATAATCACCAGGCTGGCGTTGCTCAGCTTGGCCGGCGGATAACCGCGACCGCTGAGGTGGAACATCGTCGTTGGAACGGACATCAGGGGCTCCTTTGGATAGGGCTTTTCACCTATTGTCCCCTGCTTGGCGACTTATGTGAATGGCTTAGCGTGCATGCAGCGTGGATAGCGGCCTGCAGGCATGAGCACAATTGCGGCCAGAGGCGTATTGGCGGGCCCATTTGTGTTCCAGGCTGTTAGAATTGCCGGTCGTCTTTAAAGGAGTCTGCCCGTGATCACTTCCCGCCTGCGCACCCTGCGCGACCACATCCGTTGGGCTGTCAGCCGTTTTCATGAGCAGGGGCTGTTTTTCGGGCATGGCGCCGACAACGCCTGGGACGAGGCACGCCTGCTGGTGCTGGGTTCGGTGCATCTGCCATGGGAAGTGGCCGACGCCTATCTCGATTGCCGTCTTGAAGACGACGAGCTGGTCAAGCTGCAGCGCCTGCTCAAGCGACGTATCGAAGAACGCGTGCCGACCGCGTACCTGCTTGGCGAGGCGTGGTTCTGTGGCATGTCGTTCATCGTCGACGAGCGCGTGCTGATCCCGCGCTCCCCCATCGGCGAACTGATCGAAAAACGCTTCGAGCCATGGCTGGCTGCCGAACCCGCGCGCATTCTCGACCTGTGTACCGGCTCCGGCTGCATCGGCATCGTCAGCGCCGACGTGTTCCCCGAGGCCGAGGTGGTGCTGGCCGACCTGTCGTTCGAGGCGTTGGAAGTGGCCAACCAGAACATCGAGCGCCATGGTCTTGAGGAACGTGTGTTCACCGTGCAGGGCGATGGGTTCGAGGGGTTGCCGGGGCAGCGTTTCGACCTGATCCTGTCGAACCCGCCGTATGTCGATGCCGAGGATTTCGCCGACATGCCCCAGGAGTACCACCACGAGCCGGAGCTGGGCCTGGCCTGCGGCAATGACGGTCTGGACCTGGTACGGCGCATGCTGGCCGAGGCGGCGGATCACCTGACCGAGAAGGGCCTGCTGATCGTCGAGGTCGGCAACAGCCAGGTGCATGTCGAGCAGTTGTACCCGGAGGTGGATTTCGCCTGGCTGGAGTTCGAACGTGGCGGGCACGGGGTGTTCATGCTCACGGCCGAACAATGCCGGCAGCATCAGGCGCTGTTTGCTTCGCGGGTGTAAGGGATACAGGGTTCAAGCCTGTCGCGGGTCAAGCCCGCCCCAACAGGGCCGCATTGCCGTGTTGGGGCGGGCTTGACCCGCAACGCTTTCAGCGGTTGGTGGCAATCCAGATCAGCAGCCCGGCCTGGAATACCGCAAAGGCCACCAGGCAGGTGATGGTGAAGCGCAACCCGCTGTCTTCGCGGCGGTACTTGTTGACCCGCTCATCGCGCTCGCGCAGTTGTGCTTCCTTCTCCTGCAGGTTCTGCTCGGCCTGCTGCAGCATGCCCGCAGCATCCAGGATGTCTACCTTCTGCACCTTGTCGGTATTCCAGCCACCCTTGAGCTGACCTGCCTGGACTTCCACGCAGCGCCCCTTCAGGTGCTGCGCATCGGCGTACTCGACCTCCAGGCCATGGCTGCGCAGCACCTGGTCGCGGCGCAGGCGTGTGTCTTCGTTGAGTGCGTCCTTGTTGGCCAGGGCCATGCCCTCGACCCGGTAGTGCGACCACTTGCGCTGTACCCAGTGCACCGCCTGCGACAACAGGAAGCGCCCCAGGCCACGGCTGACCGGCTCGATCTGCAAGCCACTGTCGGGGCCGATCTTGATCTGGTGCAACTCATGGTCCACCCAGATATCCAGGCGATTCTGCTCCTTGCGCACCTTCTGCCCAGGCAGGCGCACTTCCATGCGCAGCAGGCTGTGGGTCTTGTTGTGCCGTTCGGCATAACCGTACTGCACGAAGCGCAGCGGCCGCGCGCCGGTGTTGCGGTCGGTGGGCTGCGGGGACAGGCGCAGCATCTGGAAATGCTCGGGCACAACGTCCGCCCAGGGCAGCGGGGCCGCTTCCGGGGCTGGCGATTCGTCGGTCGCGTCTGGGGCGTCCTGGGGGGTGGCTTCAGTCATCACGGCGGTCCTTTTGTGCACAGCAGGCGGGTCGCAAGGGCGACGCCTGCACCGGCTTATCGGCCGCTTTGCGCAAGACTGGAGACACAATTTGCGCCAATTCGCTTCATGCCGCCGGCAATCGACGAATGAACTCGACGATCCGCTCGCCCAGGGCACTGGCCAGGGGCAGCTCGGGGTTGTTGTAGCTGTCGCGCTGCTGGCTCATTTCACGCGGGCTGATGCGCAGCATGTGGTTCATGCCGTCGATCAGTGCCAGTTCGGCGTCCGGCTTGGCAGCGTGCAGGCGCTCGGCATCCTCGACCTCGACCTGGACGTCGTTGCGCCCCTGCACGATCAACGCCGGCAAGTGGAGGCGGGCGAAGGCGGCGGCCGGGTCCTGGCGAAACAGCGAGATCAGGTACGGCTGCACACTGGGGCGAAACACGTCGCGCAGGTGCAGCGGTACCTGGGTGCTGGGCTGGCCGGCCTTGAGCTGCTCGATCAGGCGTACGGCCTGGGCCCGCTCGGTCGCCGGCAGGCGCTCACCCAGTTGCTCGCGCAGCACCTGATCGACCGGGCGCCCGCTGCCTGCCACTGAAATTACCGCGCTGGCGCCGGCCTGTTCGGCCGCGAGGCTGGCGATCAGTGCGCCCTCGCTGTGACCCAGCACGATCAGCGGGCCGAAGCGCGGGTCGGCCTTGAGCAGATGGCCCCAGGCAACGGCATCGGCCACATAGCGCTCGACGCTGAGGTTGCGCTCGTCGGGGGTTGCCGCGCGGCTGGCGGCCACCCCGCGCTTGTCGTAGCGCACGCTGGCAATGCGGTTGTTGGCCAGCAGCAGGGCCAGGCGCTTGAGGTTGTCGATACGTCCGCCGGCGGGATTGTTGCCGTCACGGTCGGTGGGGCCGGAGCCGGCGATGATCAGCACCACCGGTGGCGGCGTGTCGCTGCGCGGCAACAGCAGGCTGCCCTGCAGGGTGCCGTCGTCGGTCACCAGGCTGATCGGTCGTTGCAGTACCGTGGGGGCCGCGGCCTGGGCCAGGCCGGTAAACAGGAGGAACAACAGGGCGAACGTGCGCAGCATCATCAGGCCATTAGCGAGGAGGTGGCGTTTTGACTCGTCCGGCGGCATTAGGTTCGCGCCTGGAGGTGATCTAAGGGTATACCCTGCGTATACTGGTTGGCCTTGTTACCATCCAGTTAAAAATCAGGCTGAACGCGGAGCGCCCTGCATGTCCGGCAATACCTACGGCAAGCTGTTCACTGTCACCACCGCTGGCGAAAGCCATGGTCCGGCGCTGGTCGCCATTGTCGATGGCTGCCCTCCGGGCCTGGAGCTTTCGCTGGCCGATCTTCAGCACGACCTGGACCGGCGCAAGCCCGGTACCAGCCGGCACACCACTCAGCGCCAGGAGCCCGACGAGGTCGAGATTCTCTCTGGCGTGTTCGAGGGCCGTACCACCGGCTGCGCCATCGGCCTGCTGATTCGCAACACCGACCAGAAGTCCAAGGACTACTCGGCGATCAAGGACCTGTTCCGCCCGGCCCACGCCGACTACACCTATCACCACAAGTACGGCGAGCGCGACTACCGTGGCGGCGGCCGCAGCTCGGCCCGTGAAACCGCGATGCGCGTGGCTGCCGGTGCCATCGCGAAGAAGTACCTGGCCACCCAGGGCATCCGCATCCGCGGCTACATGAGCCAGCTGGGCCCTATCGAAATCCCGTTCAAGACCTGGGAGTCGGTGGAGCACAACGCCTTCTTCAGCCCCGACCCGGACAAGGTGCCGGAGCTGGAGGCCTACATGGACCAGCTGCGCCGTGACCAGGACTCGGTGGGTGCCAAGATCACCGTGGTCGCCGAAGGCGTGATGCCCGGCCTGGGCGAGCCGATCTTCGACCGCCTCGACGCCGAGCTGGCCCATGCGCTGATGAGCATCAACGCGGTCAAGGGCGTGGAGATCGGTGCCGGCTTCGACAGCGTGGCCCAGCGCGGCACCGAACACCGTGACGAACTCACCCCCGAAGGGTTCCTCAGCAACAATGCCGGCGGCATCCTGGGGGGCATCTCCTCGGGGCAGCCGATCATTGCGCACCTGGCACTCAAGCCGACCTCCAGCATCACCACCCCGGGCCGTTCCATCGATGTGGATGGCAACCCGGTGGAGGTCATCACCAAGGGCCGTCACGACCCCTGCGTCGGCATCCGTGCCACCCCTATCGCCGAGGCGATGATGGCCATCGTGCTGATGGATCACCTGCTGCGCCACCGCGGCCAGAACGCCGATGTGCGGGTAGCCACCCCGGTGCTGGGCCAGCTGTAGTGCACCTGCCCGACGTCGACGCCACGGCCCGCTGAGCCGTGGCGCCGATTCCCTACTGGCGGCTGTCCAGCTTCTACCTGTTCTATTTCGCCTTGCTGGGTTCGACAGCGCCGTTTCTGGCGCTGTATTTCGATCACCTGGGGTTTTCCAGCGCGCGCATCGGCGAGTTGGTGGCCATCCCCATGCTGATGCGCTGCGTGGCACCGAACCTGTGGGGCTGGTTGGGCGATCGCAGCGGCCAGCGCCTGCTGATCGTGCGTCTGGGGGCCTTGTGCACCCTGGCCAGCTTCTCGTTGATCTTCGTGGCCAAGAGCTACGCCTGGCTGGCGCTGGTAATGGCCCTGCACGCGTTCTTCTGGCATGCGGTACTGCCGCAGTTCGAGGTCATCACCCTGGCCCACCTGCAAGGTCAGACTGCGCGCTACAGCCAGGTGCGGCTGTGGGGGTCGATCGGTTTCATCCTCACCGTGGTGGCCCTGGGGCGATTGTTCGAATGGTTGAGCCTGGACATCTACCCGGTGGCGCTGGTGGCGATCATGGCCGGCATCGTGCTGGCCAGCCTGTGGGTGCCCAATGCCCAGCCGCCAGGCCAGCACGAGCGCAGCGATGGTGGCGGCTTTCTCAGGCAACTGGCCAGCCCTGGCGTGGCCGCGTTCTACGTGTGCGTGGCATTGATGCAGTTGAGTCACGGCCCGTATTACACCTTTCTCACCCTGCACCTGGAGCGCCTGGGCTATGCCCGCGGCACCATCGGCATGTTGTGGGCGCTGGGGGTGGTGGCCGAGGTGCTGATGTTCCTGGCCATGAGCTGGATCCTGGCGCGGTTCTCGTTGCGTCGGGTGCTGTTGGCGAGCCTCTTACTGGCGGCCTTGCGCTGGTGGCTGCTGGGGACCTTTGCCGAGTATCCGGGCGTGCTGCTGTTCGCCCAGTTGCTGCACGCCGCCACGTTCGGCAGTTTTCACGCGGCCGCCATCGCCTTCGTGCAGCGCAGCTTCGGCGCTCGCCAGCAGGGCCAGGGGCAGGCGCTGTATGCGGCCCTTGCCGGTACCGGCGGTGCGCTGGGTGCCCTGTATTCGGGCTACAGCTGGAACGCCCTGGGCGCCACCATCACCTTTAGTATTGCCAGCGTCGCGGCACTGGTCGCAGCCGTTATCATCGCGTTTCGAATGACAGAGGAAAAGGCCCCATGAGCAGCCTGAGCGTGTTTCACCAGTCCACCCCGGACATTCCCAACAAGGTGCTGACCCACCTTGAAGACATCGCCGCGACACTGGCCGAGCAGGGAATAAGGTTCGAGCGCTGGACGGCGCAGTCGCCTGTGCAGGCCGATGCTGGCCAGGCCGGTGTGCTGGCCGCCTACCAGGTGCAGATCGACCGGCTGCAACACGAAGGCGGTTACCGCGCCGTCGACGTGATCAGCGCCAGTGGCGATCCGATGAGCGAACTGCTGGACGAACATGTGTATTCGGATGACCTGGTGCGTTTCTTCGCAGCCGGGCGCAGCCTGGTCAGCGTGCGGGCAGGGGAGTACGTGCATGCGGTGGTGTGCGAGAAGGGGGATCTGATCGTGGTGCCGGCGGGGTTGCGGGTATGGATCGATGGCGGGGACAACCCGCACTTCGTGGCGGTGCGACTGTTCAATCGGCCTGAAGGGGTGGTGGCGCAGTTCACGGGGGAGAAGCTGGCCGAGCGTTACGCGCGATTGGACGATTGATCACGCCGAGGCCACTGGCTTGCAAGCCAGCGCTCACAGGAACCAGGATGATCCTGTGGGCACTGGCTTGCCAGCAAAGGCCGCTACGCGATTCAGCGATAGGTCGGTAGTGCGAACCGCTGTTGGCTTTGCAGCATCGAGATCACCGGCAGCTCGCTGGCCTGCTCGGCCAGGTCGCGGCGGATCGCGCTGATCGCCCACGACAGTTGCTCGGCACTGTGCAGCTGGCCATACGAAATCGAGCGCTTGACCTGTTTGCCGTCGGCGGCGCGCAACGTCAGCAGTACACCGCCATCAGGGCGAGCCTGGGTGGTGACGTCGTAGGCGGAAAATACCGAGGCGAATTTTTGCTGGATGAGGTCCATATCAGCTCCTGACTGTTGTGTGGCAGACATGAAGTGATAGGTGCAGCGACCGTGCCAGTTTTCCTTGATTAAAAAAAGCTTATAAAACAATGACTTAAAGTTAGCGTACAGAAGGGGTGCCGTGCATTCTGCATGGTCGTGCAATTTGCACAGTGCATTTTGCAGTGCCTTGCGGCCAATAGATTTGCTCTGTCGTCCTCATGGGATTTGCGAGGTTGACCCAAAGCCTTCCCTGACAAAGACTTGGGCTCTACCGCAGCCAGGAGGTTCCCGATGACCGACCACCCAACCCCCACCCCGATGAACGACGATGAAGCCGCAGCCTTTGCCGAAGAAGTGTTCGATCGGGCGCGCAAGGGGGACGCCGACATGCTTGGCCGTCTGCTGGAGAAGGGCCTGCCGGTCAACCTTCGCAATGGCAACGGCGACACGCTGCTGATGCTTGCCAGCTACCACGGCCACCTTGAAGCGGTGAGGGTGCTGCTTGAGCACGGCGCAGACCCGCAGATTGCCAATGACAAGGGCCAGTTGCCGATTGCCGGTGCCGCTTTCAAGGGCAACCAGGCGATGATCGAGCTGCTGGTGGAGAAGGGCGCGCTGATCGATGGAGCGTCTGCCGATGGCCGTACCGCGCTGATGCTGGCCGCGATGTTCAACCGCACCTCCATCGTCACCTACTTGCTCGGCAAGGGCGCGAACCCCAATCACCGCGACGCGCAGGGCGCCACCGCACTGGTTGCCGCGCAAACCATGGGCGCACCCGACACCGTCGCCCAGTTGCAGGCGCTGGCCGGCTAACTGCCAGGGGGCTTTTGCGGCTATCCTTGGCGACTTTTTTCGCCTCGCAGGGCCCCCGCATGAAAAACCAACTGGTCGAACTCATCGGCAAAATCAGCTCCGGCTGCCTTCCGGACGCCGAAATCGAGCGCATCGCCGACGAAGCGGCGCAGGCCTATGCCGACCCGCAGGCGTTCCTGGCGGCCAACCCCGACATCAACTACGACGACACCTTCCCGATTCCGCTGGGGGAGTGGGTGGTGATCGGCAGCCTGCCCGATACCGTGCTGTTCCAGGCCGACACCTACAGTGACCTGTTCCAGCAGATCACCGACTCGTTCGGCAAGGACGTTGCCTTCAACATCAAGCCCAAGCAACTGGTCAAGGTCGAGCCGCTCACGGCACTCAACCGCATCCAGGTGCAGATGGGCAGCATGAACAAGGAAAACGGCGGCTACACCCTGGTCAACATCAGCCAGTTGCTGGACGACGAATTGCAGATGGTGCTGGTGTACGGCAACGACGTGCCGCGGGTGCTGGAGCTGTGCGCCGAGGTCGGCATCGCCGCGGCGCCTGCCCTGGAGGCGCTGCGGGTCGCGGTACACGTCTAGCCCAGCGCGGTATCCAGGAACATCATCACCGCGAAGCCGCCCATCAGGCCCAGGGTGGCCGAGGTCTGGTGGCCATTGCGGTGGGTTTCGGGGATCACCTCGTGGGATACCACGAAAATCATCGCCCCGGCCGCCAGGCCCATGCTCACCGGGTAGGCGATGGCAAAACCGGTGGAAATGCCCAGGCCGATCACTGCCCCGATCGGCTCCATCAGCCCCGAGCCGACCGCCACCAGCGCAGCCTTGAGGTTGGACAGGCCGGTGGCGCGCAACGCCAGTGCCACGGCCAGGCCTTCGGGAATGTCCTGGATGGCGATGGCGGTGGTCAGCGGCAGGCCCACGTTGAGGTCGCCGTTGGCAAAGCCCACGCCGATGGCCATGCCCTCGGGCAGGTTGTGCAGGGTGATCGCCAGCACGAACAGCCACACCCGGTTGATGCGTTCCGACTGTGGGCCGCAGGGGCCGGTGCTTTCGTGCTCATGGGGCGTGAAGCGGTCCAGGCCCAGCATCAGCAGCACCCCCAGACCCATGCCGACCACCACGGTCAAGGCCGCGAAAGGCCCGTTGCCGGTGATTTCACGCGCAGCCTCCAGGCCCGGCAGAATCAGCGAAAACGAACTGGCGGCGAGCATCATGCCGGCGGCGAAGCCGAGCATCACATCCTGCGAGCGGGCGCTGACGTCGCGCAGCACCACCGCCAGCACCGCGCCTAGCGCCGTGGCGCCAAACCCTGCCAGGCCGCCGAGCAGGGCCATGTGCAGGTTGTCCTTGTTGTCGCCGTGCACCGCGTTCCAGGCACTGGCGACCAGCAGGCCGAGCACGGCGAGCAGGCTCAGGGCCAGGCCGGCACTGAGCCATGGGGTGGCCTGAACCTGGTGCAGCCAGGCGCTGCGCAGGGAGGTCGGGTTGGCGTTGGCGGAGCTTTGGGCGGGTGGCATGGAGGCCTCTGTGGTACGGAGTCGATCAATCGAGTGTAATCACTGCGCGGCGTGTGCGACGAGCGGTTCGCCGCTATGGGGCCGATAGCCAGCTACGCTGAAGGCAGTTTCAATCATGGGAGTATCACCATGGGGTCGACGTTCAATGGGTTGGTGGGGCTGGTCATTCTGGCGCTGGATATCTGGGCGATCATCAACGTGATCAAGAGCGGCGCCAGTGGCGGGGCCAAGGTGCTGTGGATCCTGCTGATCCTGCTGCTGCCGGTGCTGGGCCTTATCATCTGGGCGATTGCCGGGCCACGGGGCAACGTTAGGCTGTAGCGCCAGTCCAGGCTCTTGTGGGCGTGGGCCTGCCCGGCGATGCGGCGGCTCAGATCAACCAGGCGCCCTCAAGCTGCAACAACTGCTGCTTGCGCTCCAGGCCACCTGAAAACCCGGTCAGGCTGCCGTCGCTGCCAATCACCCGGTGGCACGGCACGATCACCGCCACCGGGTTGGCGCCGTTGGCCGTGCCTACCGCGCGTATTGCCTTCGGTCGCCCGACGCGCTGCGCCAGTTGTGCATAGCTGGTGGTGGTGCCATACGGAATCTGCTGCAGCGCCCACCACACCGCACGTTGAAATTCGGTACCCCGTGGCGCCAGGGGCAGCTCGAAACGCTGGCGCCGACCTTCGAAATACTCATCGAGCTGTCGCGCCACCGTATCCAGCTGCGCGCCCGCCGGCTGCCAGCTTTCGGCCAGTTGCCAGGGGTGGGCGCTGTCCATGTGCAGCAGGTGCAGACCTTGTTCATCACCGGCCAGCAGCAACTGGTCGATAGGGCTGGGGTGGTAGCGAAAGTACATGGTGAGTGGCTCCGGGCATGTCTGGCCCACACGATACCCGAACACTGAGCTATTGTTCGAGGCGCGGTTTTCAACATAATTTTCACATTCGATTGCTGACAATCCGCGCGCGAATTTCCGTTCGTCCAAGGGCCACGCAATGTCCCGGCCCTCATAAAAATCTGAACCCTAGGGATCTTCCTGTCCATGGCTAACACGGATGCCTTGAGTCATCAGCGAGCCGCTTCGCGCCCGTTGCTGCAACCAACGCTCAAATCACACCTCGCCTATACCTTGCTGTGCGGCCTGGTGATCATGCTGATGCTGAGCCTCGTGCGCCTGGCGCTGCTGCTCTACAACAGCGACATGATCGGCGACACCCCACTCTCGACCGTCGCCGAAGGCTTCCTCAACGGCCTGCGCTTCGACCTGCGCGTGGTGGTGTACCTGAGCATTCCGCTGCTGCTGGCGATCCTCAGCGCTCGCGCCATGGCCGCCCGTGGCCTGTTTCGCGTATGGCTGACCCTGGCTTCCAGCGTGGTGATGTTCCTCGGCCTGATGGAGATGGACTTCTACCGCGAGTTTCACCAGCGCCTCAACGGCCTGGTGTTCCAGTATGTGAAGGAAGACCCCAAGACCGTTCTGAGCATGCTCTGGTACGGCTTTCCGGTGGTGCGCTACCTACTGGCCTGGGCCTTTGGCACCTGGGTGCTGAGCCTGCTGTTCAAGGGCATCGACCGTCTTACCCGCCCGCGCGGCGAGTACTCCAGCAACGTCGCCGGCCTGCGCAGCGTGGCGCCCTGGTACCTGCGTGGCGCGGTATTCGTGGTGATCCTGCTGGTGGCTGTGATCGCCGCCCGTGGCACCTTGCGCCAGGGCCCGCCGATGCGTTGGGGGGACGCGTTCACTACCGACTCCAATTTCGTCAATCAGCTGGGCCTTAACGGCACCCTGACCCTGATCGACGCCGCCCACAGCCGTTTTGGCGAAGACCGCGGCAACATCTGGAAGGCCACCCTCGACCAGAGCCAGGCCCAGCAGACCGTGCGCGACATGATCCTGACCGAGCACGACCAGCTGGTGGATGCCGACAGCGCGGCGATCCGCCGTGACTTCACCCCGCCTGCGGCCAACAGCCTGCCGATCAAGAACGTCGTGGTAATCCTGATGGAGAGCTTCGCCGGCCACTCGGTGGGCGCGCTGGGCAGTACCACCAACATTACCCCGTACTTCGACAAGCTGGCCAAGGAAGGTCTGCTGTTCGACCGTTTCTTCTCCAACGGCACCCATACCCACCAGGGCATGTTCGCCACCATGGCCTGCTTCCCGAACCTGCCAGGCTTCGAATACCTGATGCAGACGCCGGAAGGCGGCCACAAGCTGTCCGGCCTGCCGGCGCTGCTCAGCGCCCGTGACTATGACGACGTGTACGTCTACAACGGCGACTTCGCCTGGGACAACCAGTCCGGGTTCTTCGGCAACCAGGGCATGACCACCTTCATCGGCCGCAATGACTTCGTCAACCCGGTGTTCTCTGACCCGACGTGGGGGGTGTCCGACCAGGACATGTTCGACCGCGGTGCACAGGAGCTTGCGCACAACTATGGCAAGAAGCCGTTCTATGCCCTGCTGCAGACCCTGTCCAACCACACTCCGTATGCGTTGCCCAAGGACCTGCCGGTGCAGCCGGTGACCGACCAGGGCCGCCTGAACGAGCACCTGACCGCCATGCGCTACTCGGACTGGGCGCTGGGCCAGTTCTTCGAGAAGGCGCGCAAGGAGCCGTACTTCAAGGAAACCCTGTTCGTGATCGTCGGCGACCACGGCTTCGGCAATGCCCAGCAGGTCACCGAACTGGACCTGGGCCGCTTCAACGTGCCGCTGCTGCTGATTGCGCCGGGCATCCAGGAAAAGTTCGGTGCGGTCAGCCACACCGTGGGCACCCAGGTCGACATCGTGCCGACCATCATGGGCCGACTGGGGGGCGAAACCCGTCATCAGTGCTGGGGGCGTGACCTGCTCAACCTGCCGGCCGGCGATGAAGGCATCGGCATGATCAAGCCATCGGGCAGTGAGCAGATCGTCGGCCTGGTGCAGGGCGATCGCATTCTGATCCAGTCCAAGGACATGTCGCCGCGCATGTACCGTTACCAGCTTGGGGCCAACTTCAAGGCCGAGGTGATCGAAAGCCCGGACCAGGCACAATTGAGCCGCAAGCTGGAGTCCTACATCCAGACCGCGACCAAGAGCCTGCTGGACAACACTGCCGGCGTGACCCACAGCACGCCGCAATGACGCACGGGCTGTTGCACTGACCAGGACCCCGGCTTGCCGGGGTCTTGGCTTTTCGGGCCGTGGGTGCTCAAATCACGCGCCTCAGCAAGAGGGGCCGACAGCGGTCCCGCAAAAAGGATGTTTGCGTGCGTGTGTTCGTGTTGCTGGTTTGCCTGTGCCATTCGATCCAGGCGGTGGCTGATGCCGTATCGCCTGCGCCCCAGATGGCTCAGGAATGTGTAGGGCGCTCGCGCTTTGTGGTACCGGCCAGCCTGGAGTGGCAAATGAGCGGTCTTCGCCTGGGCGAGCCGTTCGCCCGCTTCATGCCTGGTGGCGATACGTGGCAGGCCGACTACGGCGCGCCGGAGTTCTCCGGGGAATCGCACCTGGTCACCATCGATGTGAGCCCGCTCACTACCCGTGAGCTGTACGACCGCCTCAAGGATCGTCTGGTCCTGAGCCGGGCCAATGCGCAGGGCGAGTTCATCATGGCCGAGCAGACACGCATCGGGAACCTGATGACCCCGTACCTCAAGGCCCAGAAGCCGAGCGAGTACTACGCCTTGAACGAACGGTACAAGGCACTAGCGCGCACCTTCGAGCGCATCGACAAGATCCCTGGTGAACGGGCGTCGCTCGAGGCGATGATCGCCGATTTCGCGGGCAAGGGCTGGCCAGTGGACACGCTGCAGGCGCGGCTTGAGCGGCTCAACCGTGAAGACGCGGGGTACCCCGTCTCCGATCGCTTCAAGTGGCAAGTCCTGCCGGACTTTGCCCTGGAGGATGGCTATGCGGTGTACAACGAGCATGGGTTGACCGTGGTGCTGTGGCGCCAGTCGCGCGTCTACAAGCTCAACTTCGGTTACATCGAACGTGGAGTGAGCAACGAGCAGGTGCTGCAGCGGCTGGACCCGCATGTGCGCCGTGTGCTCGCCGCCTTGCGTCCACGCGCCGCCTTCGAAGTGCCTCGGCAACCGGGTATATGCCTGCCGTTCGGCTTTCTGGCCGATGACGGCACAGCCCCCTATGTGGTGCGCGCCGCGTGGTTCGGGCGGCACCAGGAGGCGGTCCGCTACGACCTTCAGGTGGCCAGCCAGTCGCTGCGCGAGCAGTTCGAGGCCCGGCGGGCCGCCGACCTGTCGCTCGATCGCGCTGATTTCCCCGTACTTGAGCAACTGCCGGAACGCCAGTTCCGGCTGGGGCAGATGACCATCCTGCAAACCACCACGCTGACCAAGTGGTACCTCGAACACGAAACGGATCGCCGCGAAACATTCCAGCTGCGCGCAGCGCACCTAGGCGCCACGCCCGTTCCTTCGATGATCCTGCAGGTGGACCAGTTGCACAGCCGCGACGGCCTGAGCCTGAAGCTGTTGGAGACAGAAGCCGTCGAGATACTGGGGCAGGTGCAGGCCCTGCCGAACGCACCGCAAGTGGCACAGAAAAGGAAACGTACATGAAGTCGTTACACATGAGCTGGATGTGGCTGGCGTTGCTGGCAGCGCCCCTGTCGGCGCTGGGTGAGCCGGATTACCAGACGCCGCCGGGTTGGCGTACCGAGTGCATGGGGCGGGTGCAGTTCGATGTGCCCAAGGAGATTGCCTGGCACCTTGCCGGGGGCTACTGGCAAAAGCCGGACTTCGACCCCGTGCGCCCAACCATCGCCCCGGGTGGCCAGCAGATCATGTATGGCGAGGGCGTGACACCCGAGCAGACCTACCTGGTGAAGATCGAAGTCAGCCCCGTGACGGATCGCAATGTCTTCGATCGCCTGCAGCTTATCCACGGGCCTGATCGCGGTTCGGCGCAAACACGCGTGGTACGTGCGCAGATCGACGCGCTGCAAGCCCAGATCGATGCAAAAAAGGCTGACGACGAAGACTATTCCGCGTTGCTTGAACAGCATCGCGCCCTGGACGACACCATTACGCGAATCAACTGGGTGAGCACCGAGTTGTTCGTACTCAACGACATGATCCGCGAGTTCTCGGCCACGGGGCGCCCCACCGTCAAACTGGAGGCTGAACGCGCAGCTTATCTCGAGGAACAGGCCAAGTGGCCGACCGACGCATTGTTCGAGCAAGAGCGCTTTCTGGACCTGGGGATTGCAGATACGTTCGCCGACTGGGTGCCGGGTGAGATGACGGCCCATCTCTGGCGTAACCAGCGCATCTATCGCTTTGTATTTCATGCAGGGTCGGACGCTGCCGGCGTACCGGTCTCACTGGAACGTGTCGAGCCCAGGGCACGTGCCTTGCTGGCGGCCTTTCGAACCCGCGAGCAATACGAAATCCCGCAGCAGCGCGGCTTTTGCCTGCCGTTCGGGTTCATTGCCGACGATGGCGCCCCGCATCATTCGATAACGCTGGGCTTCAACCCCGTGGGCAACCCGAACCTGCTGCACCGCCTGAGCATGGGGCGCGAGATCAGGAAAGACGCCGATTTCATGCCGAAGCTGTTGGAGCAGGTGATCTCCAGGCGGTTTCCAACGCTCGTCCAGACCGATATCTTCGGCCCGCTGCGCGTGCTTGTCGGCGCCCTCGACGGCAACCTTCGCGGTGCGCGCTACAAGGCCTATGATGCGTACCACAAACCGGTGGATTACGAAACGTTCACGCTCGACGGCGACGCTCCGCCCACTGGATACCAGCCTGGCGTAGGGCTGACGGTGCTCGATGATCATTCCCAGCCGCAGCTTGCGTTCGAGCGCACCCGCGTCGATATGCTGCAGACCCTGAAAAGCATCCGGGCGCTGCCGGGCGGCCATCGTTTTGCGCCGCAGGCCGACTGAACAACCGCCCAGGCGCGGGGTCAACGGAAGGTAAGGCTGATTCACCCTGAGTCGCGTTACTGAGGAGAATCCAATGAAAGCGTGGGTAATTACCTTTGTTGACCAGAAAGGCGAAAGGACCTCGCTGTCGTTTGACGCCGAGCAGCAGCCCAGTATCGAAGAGGCGGCTCGGGTGATTCGCGCCCACCTCTATCCTGTCGTGGACAAGGCGGACCTCAATGATTTCGAGGGCCGCGTGTCGATGCCCACTGCCGAATGGCTGAAGCAGGACAGCGGCGTGGAGATCAAGGAAATCAAAGAACAGCCCTGAGCGCTCGCGCTACTGGCATACCCTTGTGATTGGCGCTAGTCTGCAGCCAGGGTCACGGGTTATTTACCCAGCCGGCCCTTTTCCCTTAAACCATCGCTGCATCCGCTACATCCGCTCGAGTTGCCCACCCACGTTTGGCAGGGTGGGTCAGTGCGTAATGCGCTGAAAGTCTATCCATCGCGACGAGGAGGACGATTCATGAGCAGCCCGTATGAGGACATCAGCAGCACGGTTCTACGCCGCATGAAAGAAGGCGGTTTCGATTTTGCCCAGATCCATCCCATCGAGTTCTATGCGGTGTTCCCGGACGAGGAGCGGGCGCGCAGGGCCGCAGGCAAGTTTCGTGGTGAATCGATCAACACCCAGGTACGCGAAAGCGACGAGGGGTGGCAGCTGGAGTTGAGCAAACTGATGTTCGCCACCTATGGCGGCATTGGCGAGTTCGAGCATGACTTCGAGCTGGCAGTTTCCCCTTTGGGCGGCCAGATACAGGGCTGGGGCGTCAAGCAGGAGCGACTGCTGGCCTGAACCTGTGTATCCGCGGGGCGGCCATGCCGCCCCCATCCATTTTCAGGGTACTTCCACCCCGGACCGCTTGCGGCTGGCCATGTGCGCCAGGTACCCCAGCAACTGGTCCAGTTCTGCGTCGCTGATCACCGTTTCGGCAAAGCCGGGCATGCGCGCCTGTGGCCACTGGCGCAGGCTTTGCGGGTTGCGGATGTAACGGCGCAAGAACGTCGGCTGGAAGTACTCGGTGGGGTTGAAGGGCAGGTTCAGGTCGGGCCCGAACTGCGCATCGCCGGCACCGTTGAGTCGGTGGCAGGCCAGGCAGTTTTTCTGAAACACGGCAAAGCCCAGGTTGACCGGGTCGTCCTCACGCAGTTGCGGGTCTGGCAGCAGTGCCGGGAAGCGCGATGCCACAGGGGCCAGGCGGCGAATGGTGGCAAGCTGGAAGGGCCATTGTTCGGGGCTGATCCGGCCTGCCTGCGGTTGGGTCCACACCAGGTAGAAGGGCCCGGCGCTGCCTTTGCCCTTGCTCAGGGCTGGCCATGGGTGGGCGGGGTCCTCGATGGCCAGCCAGGCGCGTGCCGGGCCGTTGCCGAGCAACGGGGCAGCGGGCAGTTCGGCGGCAAAGCCATCCAGCGCCACGGCCTGCAGATGATCGCCGGGGGCTACGCCCTCCAGCAGCGCCACCATGGGCACGGCGCGGTAGTGCATGGTCTTCTTGTAGGAAACGTCACCGTCGATGCGGATATTCCGCGCCTGCGGGTGAGCCAGCAGTTGAGCGGTGCTCCACTGGCGCTCGGCGCCGCCCAGGTTCAGGGTCAGCTGTGCGGCGTGCAGGGGCAGGCTCAACAGCAGGATCAGGGCAAGGCAATGACGCATCGGGTGCTCTCCAACCATTCAGGCCGGCAGGATACACCAGCGTTGCGATGATGCCTGGTTACAGAACGGGTGGGCTTCAGCCGAACAGTCGTGTGAGGTTGGGCACGATCAGCAGCAGCGTCGTGGCGAAGAGGATGAGGCCGGCTTGACGTACTTTGGAGTGCTTGAACATGGCGGTCTGCCTTTTTGTTGTTATTCCTGAATGCCGTGTGGCGTCCTTGGCCAGGGTCCGTGATAACCCGCGAGCGCTGTCGAAATGTCCGCGTTGCCCCCGCATCGGACCTGCTTTGCTTCGATATACAACTAACCTTAGGGTCAACGTCACCCGTGTTTTAGAACGCTTTCGTATTAAATGGTGGGTTCTAAGGCACTACGGCTATGAGGCCAAGGGCCATCCGGCGACCATCCCTTCAGCTAGACACGTGCGTGCGCTCCGGGGCATGGCCTACACAGTGTGACCGTTCGTCCGAGTGAACACTTGCCTCCGAGCGCCATTCGCGGCAGGCTCTAGCGACACTTTGTGCCTCATGTCGTTCGGGACTAAATCTATGTCGTTACGCATCTGCATCCTGGAAACCGATGTCCTGCGACCCGAGCTGGTCGATCAGTATCAGGGCTACGGACGGATGTTCGAGCACCTGTTCACCCATCAGCCGATTGCCGCCGAATTTCGCGTGTACAACGTGATGAACGGTGAATACCCCGACGACGACGAGGTGTTCGACGCCTACCTGGTGACCGGCAGCAAGGCCGACTCGTTTGGCGACGACCCGTGGATCGCCAGGCTCAAGACCTTTCTGCTGGACCGCTACAAGCGCGGCGACAAGCTGCTGGGCGTATGCTTCGGCCACCAGTTGCTGGCCCTGTTGCTGGGCGGGCGCAGCGAGCGCGCGCACCAGGGCTGGGGGGTGGGAACCCACCGCTACGTGATGGCGGCCAAGGCGCCGTGGATGAGCCCGCAGGTGGAGGAACTGACCCTGCTGATCAGCCACCAGGACCAGGTTACCCAGCTGCCCGAAAACGCCACGGTGATCGCCTCCAGCGACTTCTGCCCCTATGCCGCCTATCACATTGGCGACCAGGTGCTGTGCTTCCAGGGCCACCCCGAGTTCATCCACGACTATTCCCGTGCCTTGCTCGAGCTGCGCCAGCAGCACCTGGGCCCGGAGGTCTACAGCAAGGGCGTGGCCAGCCTCGACCAGCAACACCAGGGCACCACGGTGGCCGAGTGGATGATGCGCTTTGTCGCGCACAAGCCACAGGGCAGCGCGGCCTGAGGCCTACAGCCAGCCGGAGCGCTTGAAGCTGGCGAACAGTGCCGTGCAGCCCAGGGCGATGACCCCCAGCACGGTGAAGTAGCCGTAGTGCCAGCTCAGCTCCGGCATGTTCTGAAAGTTCATCCCGTAGATGCCCGCCACGGCGGTGGGGAAGGCCAGGATCGCCGCCCAGGCGGCGAACTTGCGCTGGGTGATGCTCTGGCGTGACGACTCCAGCAGCATGCCGATCTCGATGGTCTGGCTGGCGATGTCGCGGATGCTCGACAGGTCTTCCATCTGCCGCGTCACGTGGATCTGCACGTCGCGAAAATACGGGCGCATGTTCTTGTCGATGAACGGGAAGGCCAGGCGCTGCAGCTCTTCGCTGATCTCGACCATCGGTGCCACATAGCGGCGCAGGCGCAGGATGTCGCGACGCAGGCCGTGCAGGCGGCGGATATCGTCTTCCTGCAGCGAACTGCTGAGTACGTTGTTTTCCAGCTCTTCGATCTCGCTGTGAATCGCCTCGCTCACCGGCTGGTAGTTTTCAGTGACGAAGTCGAGCAGTGCATACAGCACGAAGTCTTCGCCGTGCTCGAGCAGCAGCGGCCGGGCCTCGCATCGCTGGCGTACCAGGGCATAGGATTTGGAGTGGCCGTTGCGGCAGGTGATGATGTAGCCGTTGCCGGCAAAGATATGCGTTTCGATGAACTCCAGCCTGCCGTCCTGGCGTACCGGCGAATAGGTCACGATGAACAAGGCATCGCCGAAGGTTTCAAGCTTCGGCCGGCTGTGCTTTTCCAGCGCATCCTCGATTGCCAGTTCATGCAGGTTGAACTGGCGCTGCAGATTGGCCAGTTCCTGCGCGGAGGGCTCTTCCAGACCGATCCACACGAAGTGCCCCGGTTTGCTGGCCCACTCGGCGCCCTCGTCGAGGCTGATGTTGGTGACTTTTCTACCGGCGCTGTAGACCGCTGCCGCTACGACTCGACCCATGGTTGTGCCTTTCCCCCGTTGTCATGCCCCTAGCTTGGTATGACTACGACAAATCGGCAACTGCGCGGCTGGCCTGCAGTTCTTTTTCCATCAGGTCGATGCAGCGCTGCATCTGTTCGCGGCACTGCTCGGCCAGGGCGGGAACATCCTGGTGGGTCATGCCGGTGGTGGAGATCGGCGCCAGCGAGCGGATGATCACCTTCTGCTTGCGCCAGCCGTTGAGGTTCAGGCGCCTGGCGTAGCGGCTCACGCACACCGGCACGATGGGCACGCCGGCTTCGATGGCCATGTGGAACGCGCCCTTCTTGAAGGCCAGCAACCGATCGCCGGCGTTGCGCGTGCCCTCGGGGAATACCCAGATCGAGGTGTCCTGTTCCTGCAGGGTGCGGGTGGTGGTCTGCATGGCGCGTCGGGCCTGGTAGGCGTTGCTGCGATCGACCAGCACATTGCCGCCCAGCCAGAACAGCTGGCCGAACAGGGGGATCCATTTGAGGCTCTTCTTGCCGATGCACACCGTGCGCGGCGGCACCACGTGACCGAGCACGAACAGGTCATGGTTGGATTGGTGGTTGGCCACGATCACGCAGCCCGGGGGCTGGTCGAACAGCGGGCCGACTTCGGCCTGTACCTGCAGGCGCATCAGCCAGGTGGCGGGCCAGCCATACAGGCGCGCGAACACGCGGCTGTTGTCGGGGTTGAAAGGCCGACACAGGCCGATGAGCACACCCAGTATGCCCACCAGAACAAAATGCAGGCCCAGGAGGGGCATGCGGATCAGAAACAGCATTGTGGTTAACCCCGGACAAAACGCGGCGCAGTGTACGGTTGTGCACAGCCCGGGGCAAACTTAAAGCTTCGCCGGCAAGTCCGGCTCCTGCAACGGTTGCGTCCCCTGCAGGAGCCGGCCTTGCCGGCGAATGGCGCGACCCGCTATCAGACCGGGTGTTCCTGGTCGCGAATGATCGCGTCGTCCAGCAGGTCCAGCAGCGCCTTGCGCACCTTGAGCTTGGTCTTCTTGTGCGCGTTCATGTTGATGGTCTTGAGTTGCTGCGCCGCTGCCAGGGCGGTTGCGTGCAACTGCTCCCCCGGCACCACCTTGTCGAGGAAGCCGGCATCCACGGCACTGGCCGGGTCGAACATCTCGGCATTGATGACCGAGCGGTGGAAGGCCGAGCGACGCAGGCGATCACGCGCCAGCTCGATGCCGGCGTGGTGCATGGTCATGCCGATCTGCACTTCATTCAGGCCGATGCGGAACGGGCCTTCGACGCCGATGCGGTAGTCGGCCGACAGCAGCAGGAATGCACCCTTGGCCACGGCGTGGCCAGGGCAGGCGACGATCACCGGGAACGGATGCGACAGCAGGCGCCGGGAGAGCGTCGAGCCGGCGGTCACCAGCGCGATGGAGGCCTGTGGCCCAGAGGTCATCACCTTGAGGTCGTAGCCACCGGAGAGGATGCCCGGCTGGCCGGTGAGGATGACGACGGCGCGATCCTGCACGGCACGGTCCAGTGCATCGTTGAAGGCTGCGATCACGTCCGGTGAAATGGCGTTGACCTTGCCGTTGTTCAGGGTCAGCGTCGCGATGCCGTCTTCCAGTTGGTAGGTAACCAGCTCACTCATGACAGAGTTCCTTTAGGTGGAGTGGGGCTGACGTTACCCAGCTGCCGCGGTCAGGTAAAGCACCAAGGCTGACCGATGAGTCAGGCGCAGCACGCCGGCCCAGGCACCACGGGCTTCGTGCATGGACCACAGCCGAACCACGCCAGAGATTGGCAGCTTTGCCACTGCTGGCTTAAGCGCATGAATATTCTGAAAAAAACCTTTGCCATTCAAAGTGCTTTCGACTACATTAGCGCGCCTCGACAGGCTGAACAGCTTGGCGAGAACCGGTGAAGTGTCCGAGTGGCTGAAGGAGCACGCCTGGAAAGTGTGTATACAGGAAACTGTATCAAGGGTTCGAATCCCTTCTTCACCGCCATATTCAGATACGCGAAGAGCCCCCGAACTTGAAAGAGTCCGGGGGCTTTTTGTTGGGCCATTGAAAAGGAAGTTTCAGATGCTTGCAGAGTGCTTTTCCGAACAGCAGATTCTTGCCGCCGAGCAATTGATTGCTCTTGTCAGCCCCACGCCCGAAATGGCCGCCGAGCATCTTCAGGCGTTTCGCGAGCTGGAGCTGGACGAGGATGACATCGAAGAGTTCGAGGACGATCCCAAGCAACTGATGTGGATGGTCAAGGACATCGCCGACTGGGAGTCGGTGTTCTACGTCGACTGGAAGGACACCGAGTCGTTCGTGCAAAGCGTCCAGCAACTGGCAGAAGCACGTGACGCCCAGGTGACCTTTGGCGTGGATGACCCGGAAGATGAAGACTTCCTGGAAAACCACAGCGTGTCGCAACTGATGGTGCTGGCCCATGCCGAGCTTCAGAAGCAGGGCCTGGTGCTGTGGAACTGGTCGACGCTGGAGGACTGCTACAGCGGCTTCATCACCACTCCGGCCGCGGCGGCCGACCTGAGCGAAATCGCCGGGATACTGGAAGTGCAGTTCCGCGAGGGCAGCGAGCCGTTCTGATCGGCGGCGCGCTGTTCGCCAGCCAGGCTGGCTTCTGCAGGCAACGCGAACGCCTGTGCAGGAGCCGGCCTTGCCGGCGAACGCATTCTCAGAAGCTCACAGCAGCCGACACCCGCGCAGTTCGCGGCGCGCCCTGAAACAGGTAGCCGTCGCCCAGATATTCCCCCGCGTCCCTCCAGTAGCGCCGATCGAACACGTTATCCACTGTCAGGCGCAGCACCGTGTCATACCCGCCGATGCGCGTGCGATAGCGGCTGCCAATGTCGAACACCGCATAGCCACCCACCGCCACCGTACCTGCCTGGTTGGCATACTTGCTCGCGCTGTAGCGCGCCCCACCCAGCAGCGCCAACCCCGGTACTCCCGGGAGGCTGTAGTCGGCCTGCAGCGCCGCGCGCAGGTTCGGCACATTCAGCGCCTGATGGTCGTCGTACGCCCGCGTGCCGCTGCCGCCGACCCGTGCACGAATGGCCGCGGCACTGGCGTTGATCTGCAGGTTCGACGTTACCCAGCCGCTGGCCGCCAGCTCCAGGCCGGTGTTCTTCTGCTGCCCCTGCTGCACGTAGGTGAAGTCACCGCTGCCATCCGGCTGGGCATACTGATACCCCTGGCGCAGCTGGAACAGCGCCGCGCTCAGGCTCATGCGCTGCCATTCACGCTTGATACCCAGTTCGAGCTGGCGTGACGTGGTGGGGGCCAGGATGTCCTGGCTGTTGAGCGCGAACCACGGCGCGGCATTGCCCGACGACAGCCCCTTGCTGTAGCTGGCGTACAGCGAAATGTCCGCGCGCGGCTTGTAGATCAGCGCGGCGTTGGGCAGCAGTTCATATTGCCGGGTATGCCGGCGCAGGTTCCCATCTTCACCAAAGGCCTGCTCGTCCAGGCGTACAACGCGCGCACCGAGTACCGTCTGCCAGTGTTCGTCGAAGCTGATCCGGTCGCTGGCGAACAGGCCGTACTGGCGGCTGTCGAGGCGGCGTTCGCGGTGGCCCGGGCTGCCGTCGAAGGGCTCCAGTGCCGGCGTAGGCTGGTAGATGTTGCCGCTGCCGATCCACTCGTTGAACGTCGGTCGCTGGTCGACAGTGCGCCGTTGCGCGCTGCTGCCGACCGTCAGCTCGTGCTCCAGGCCCGCCAGGGCAAACTGGCCGTTGAGGGTGACCTGTGCCTCGTCGGTGCGCCGGGTATCGTCCGGGCTGCGGTAGTCGTAGATGTCGTAGTCGCCCTCGGGGCTGAAGTAGTTCGGCACCTTCGAGCCTGCGCAGCTGGCGGCGCCGTAGCAACCCCAGGCGAACGCGCTGTAGTCGTCGATCACCACGCGGCTGCGCGAAGCGCTCACGCTGCCGGTCCAGGTGTCGCTGAAGCGGTATTCGAAGCGACCGCCCAGGTTCAGCGAGTCGATCTGCACCGGCTTGGCCCAGTGCTGATAGGCCAGGCGATCGTCGGGGTCGATGCCGTGGGGCAGGCGGTTGCCGCCGAGCAACTGGTAGCCGGGCACCGAGCGCTGCTCGCGCTGCTGGTACTCGACATCCAGTTGCAGCAGCGCATCCGGGTTCACTTGCCAGTCGAAGGCCAGCGAAGCGAAGTCGCGCTGGCCGTCGGCATGGTCGACGTAGGAGCGGATATCTTCATGGGCCAGGTTTGCGCGCAGGCCGAACTGGCGTTCGCTGCCAAACCAGCCGCCCAGGTCGGTGGCGATGTAGCGCTCGCCCAGGGCCGTGCTCGATACCGTGAGCGAACGGATATCCTGCGGGCGCTTGGTCACATAGTTGATCAGCCCGCCGGGTTCGGCTACTCCGCTTTGCAGGCCCGACAGCCCCTTGAGCAACTCGACCTGCTGCTTGTTCTCGAGCGCCACGTTCTGCTCGCCGGCGATGGTCTGGCCGTTGATGGTGTAGCTGTGGGCGGCGTCCAGTTCGAAGCCGCGCACGTTGAAGTTCTCGTAGTAGCCGATGGGCGCATAGCTCTCGCCGACCGAGGCATCGCTTTGCAGCACCTCGCTGAGCAGGCGCACCTGGCGGTCCTGCAGCAACTGTTCGGTGAACACCGACACCGAGGCGGGGGTGTCGAGCAGCGGCGCCGCGCCAAAGCCGGCCACCGAGGCCTGGCGCGGCTGGTAGCCGTCCTCGAGCACATCGGACACGTTCAGGGGCGCGAGGGTGATGCCGCTGTCGGCCAGGGTGGTGGACGAGCTCAGGGCCAGGCCGAGGCTCAGCAGCCCCAGGGGCAGGCGAGGGTGGTGCAGGGTCATGCGCAGGTTCCTTGAGGGCCAGCAACAGGCGCGCCGGCAGGCGGGGCGCCATGTTACCTGAAGGGGGCCTGCGGGTAGGAGCCAGCCTTGCTGGCGAACGCCGTTACGCGGCCTTCACCTGAGCCGAGCGGCGCTCCACCCACAGCCACACCACCAGCGCCACGCCGCCGATCACCAGCCCCGCCACCACGATGCCGTTCCAGCCGTGGGCCTGGAACAACTGCGTACCCAACAGCGAGCCCAGTGCGCCACCGATGAAGTAGCAGGTGATGTACCCGGCATTGAGTCGGTTGCGCGCCTCGGGGCGCAGGGCGATCACCGCGTTCTGGTTGCTCACGTGCACCAGCTGTACCGCCAGGTCGAGCACCAGCACGCCAATCAGCAGGGCGGCGAGCGACACCTGGGCGAAGGCCAGCGGTACCCAGGCCAGCACCAGGGCCAGCAGCCCCACGGTGGTGCCCAGCGAGCCCTTGCCGCGGTCGGCCAGGCGCCCGGCCCAGTTGGCGGCCAGCGCGCCGGCAGCACCGGCCAGGCCGAACAGCCCGATCACCGCATCGGAGTAGTGGTAAGGCTCGGCTGCCAGCAGAAACGCCAGGGGTGTCCAGAACAGCGCGAACAGGCAGAACGACAGCAGCCCCAGCAACGAGCGCAGGCGCAGCACCGGCTCATCCACGAACAGGCGGAACACCGAACCGATCAGTGCGGGGTACTTGAGCCCGGCGTGCTGGTGGCGCTCGGGCAGGGCCCTGGCCAGGGCGATGGCGCTCAGGGCCATGAGCGCAGCGGCCAGCAGGTAGATGCTGCGCCAGTCACCCAGGGTCGCCATGAACCCGGCAGCGGTGCGCGCCAGCAGAATGCCCAGCAGCAGACCGCTCATCAGCGTGCCGACCACTCGCCCGCGCTCGGACGGGTCGCTCAGGCCGGCGGCCATCGGCACCAGTACCTGCGCCACCACCGAGAACAGCCCGGTCAGGGTGGTGCCGATCAGCAGCCACATCAGGCTGGGGGCGAAGGCGCTGATCAGCAGGCCGACCGTGGCGATGGCGATCATGCTGACGATCAGGCGGCGTTGTTCGAACAGGTCACCCAGCGGCGCGAGCAGCAACAGGCCGGCGCCGTAGCTCAGCTGGGCAGCAATCACGATGCTGCCGGCGGTGGCGGTGGTCAGGCCGAAATGCTGAGCGATGCTGTGCAGCAAGGGCTGCGCATAGTAGTTGCTGGCCACGGCCAGGCCGGTGGCGGTGGCCATCAGCAGAATCAGGGCGCGGCTCAGGTGAGTTGTGGCGGGGGCCATGGACCGTCTCGTTGTCAGGGGGGAAGGGGAGTGCATTATCGAAAATGCGCTAGCATGACGCCAATGAATCGTTTAGATCCCATCAATCTCTTATGCAGATGGAAAGATGAACCTCAAGCAGATCGAATACGCGCTGGCGGTGGCCGATACCGGTAGTTTCACCCGTGCGGCCGAACGTTGTCATGTGGTGCAGTCGGCTTTGAGTCATCAGGTGGCGCGCCTGGAGTCGCAACTGGGCACCTTGCTGTTCGAGCGCAGCTCGCGCCGGGTGCGCCTTACACCTGCCGGCGAAGCCTTCGTGCTCAGCGCACGCACGGCGCTGGAGGCCACCCGGCGCATCGCCGAGGACGTGGCCGCAGCCTGTGGCGAAGTGCGCGGGCGCTTGTCCATCGGCGAGATCAGCTCGCTGACCGAGCTGGACCTGGTGGACCTGCTGGCCGGTTTTCACGGGCAGTACCCGCAGGTGGACATTCGCTGGCTGATCGGCAAGAGCGAGCTGCTGATTGCCGATGTGCGCGAACGGCGCCTGGATGTGGCGTTCATCGGCGTCTGGCCGGGGGAACCGCTGGCGGGGGTGGCGTCGCGCCTGCTGGCGGCCGAGGAACTGGTGGCGGTGCTGCCGCTGCAGCACCCCCTGGCAGGCATCGGGCGTCTGGCGCTGGAGCAACTGGAAGACCAGCCCCTGGTGGACTTCCAGGCTGGCAGCGGCGCGCGTCGACAGACCGACGAGGCATTTGCCGCCGCAGGGGTGCGTCATCGGGTGCAGTTCGAGGTGGGCAGTATCGGCCTGATCGAGAAGTTCGTGCAGCGTGGCCTGGCCCTGGGGCTGGTACCGGCAAGGATCGCCGCAGGCTTCAAGGGCATTGCCGCAGTACCGGTGTGCTATGCCCCGGTGCGCCACCTGTACGCGATCTGGTCGACCACCCCGACGCCGGCGGCGCGGGCCTTCGTCCAGTTGCTGGAGCAGAACCTGGCGGCAAGGGCAAGCCATTAGCCGTGGCAGCCTCTTTGCTGGCAAGCCAGCGAAGTGCTTCAGAGCACTTCCACCAGTTCGTAGACCTGGCGCCCATTGCCCAGTACCAGCACCACCTCGTCGCCCTCGAGCTTGCCCATCAGGCTTTGCCCCAAAGGTGAGCGCGGGGTGATCACCGTGATCAGCGCCTGCCCTTCGCCGATTTTCAGCCCTGCCGCTTCCGGCCCCAGGAACACGCGCTGCTGGCGATCCTGTTCGTCGGCCAGCAGCACCAGGTTGCTCAGTTGCACGCCGGCCTCGGGGTCGTAGTCGCGCAGGGTCAGTTGCTGGTACGCCAGCCGTGCCTGGCGAATCTCCTCCATGCGCCGGGCCTGCCCGGTGGCCAGGTACGAGGCTTCCAGGCCGAGGGTGTCGTACTTGTTCTCGGCGATGTTCTCCTCGGCAGTGGCCGCCTCATACGCGGTCTGCGCAGCACGTTGTGCCACGTCGAGGTCGACGCCCAGGCGCTCGATGATGCGCGCCAGCAGGTCGGTCTTGTTCATCTCAGTTGCAGAACTCAAGGACATTGGCGCGGCTTTTCTCGGTGGGGGCGGTACGGTTCTGTTGCAGCCAGAACTGGCATCTGGGGTTGGACAGGTTGCGCGGGCTGCCCTGGGCCTGCTCCTCGGCCTGCTGCACCGCCTGATCGTGCAGGATCTGCTTGTACTGCTCGAACATGCGGTTCTGCTCCGGCGACTGCTGCGGCGCCAGGGCCGGCGCGGGCGGGGCGATCACCTCGTGCAGGGGCTGGCGCAGGTCGGGCAGGTACTGCCAGCCCAGCCACAGGGTCAGCATGATGGCAACGAAGCCCAGCCACAGGCCGATGGCCACGCACAGGATCAGTTGCAGCGGGTTTTGCGAAATTTTCAGTTCACGGCGACGCGCACGGTACGACATGGCAGCCTCCTGGCCAGGACAATGGCGGCGATTGTCGCATGCAGCGCGGGTTTTATTCAGCCTCGCTACTGTTGTCTGCAATGATTAACCCGGACAATCGGCGCTTTTTGTTTCCGGCTCAACGCGAGGTGCCTGCCATGAAACCGACCTGGGATATCTTCTGTTGCGTCGTCGACAACTATGGCGACATCGGCGTCACCTGGCGCCTGGCCCGGCAACTGGTGGCCGAACACGACGTGGCGGTGCGCCTGTGGGTGGATGAACTGGCGGCCTTCGTGCGCCTGTGCCCCGAGGCGGACGCCCAGGCCCGGCAGCAATGGCAGCAAGGCGTCGAGGTGTGCCTGTGGCCGGCCGACTGGCAGCCGACGGCAGTGCCGGACGTGGTGATCGGCGCCTTCGGCTGCCACTTGCCAGCGGCCTATGTCCAGGCCATGCAGGACCGCACCGTGCCGGCAGTGTGGCTGAACCTGGAGTACCTGAGCGCCGAGGGCTGGGTGGAAGGCTGCCACGGCCTGCCGTCGCCCCAGGCCAATGGCCTGCGCAAGGTGTTCTTCTTTCCGGGGTTCACGCCCGGTACCGGCGGGTTGCTGCGCGAAGCCACGTTGCTGACGCGGCGCAAGGCGTTCGAAGACGACCCGCAGGCCCGTCAGGCATTCCTGCGCGGCCTGGGCGTGAGGGTGCATGAGGGTGCACGGCTGATCTCGTTGTTCGCCTATGAGAACCCGGGCCTGGCCAGTTGGCTCGATGTGCTGGCCGCCGACACCCGCCCCAGTCACCTGCTGGTGCCCGAGGGGCGCATCCTGGGGGATGTGCAGGCCTGGCTGGGCGAGAGCGGGCTGGGGGTGGGCAGTGTGACGCAGCGTGGGGCGCTGACGGTGCAGATCCTGCCCTTCGTCAGCCAGGATGACTATGATCGGCTGCTGTGGTGCTGCGAGTTCAATGCGGTGCGCGGCGAGGACTCGTTCGTGCGTGCTCAGTGGGCCGGGCGGCCACTGCTGTGGCATATCTATGTGCAGGAAGAGTACGCCCACTGGGAAAAGCTCGAGGCCTTTCTGGACCATTACACCCAGGGCCTGTCGGCCCCGGCAGCCGCCGCGCTGGTGGCGCTGTGGCGGGCCTGGAACATGGATCGCGACATGGGCCAGGCGTGGCGCGAGCTGCTGGCGCACTGGCCGGAACTGAGCGCCCACGCCGAGCGCTGGTGCGCCGCGCAGGCCGCTCAGCCGGACCTTGCCACGGCGCTGGTACAGTTTTGTCGAAATTCGCTATGATATGCGGCCTCGATTTTTGTAAATCCATCCAAATTCGGATATCTCGCAATGAAAACTGGTAAAGAGCTGAAACCCGGTACCGTGATCCGTATCGACAACGACCCTTGGCTGGTTCAGAAAGCTGAATTCACCAAATCGGGCCGTAACAGCGCGATCATGAAGACCAAGCTGAAAAACCTGCTGACCGGCTACAAGACCGAAACCGTCTACAGCGCCGACGACAAGCTGGACGACGTGATCCTCGACCGCAAAGAAGCGACCCTGTCCTTCATCAGCGGCGACACCTACACGTTCATGGACACCACCGACTACACCATGTACGAGCTGAACGCCGAAGACATCGAAAGCGTTCTGCCTTTCGTTGAAGAAGGCATGACCGATGTATGCGAAGCCGTATTCTTCGAAGACCGCCTGGTTTCCGTAGAGCTGCCGACCACCATCGTGCGTCAGGTCGACTACACCGAAGGTTCCGCCCGTGGCGATACCTCCGGCAAGGTCATGAAGCCTGCCAAACTGAAGAACGGTACCGAGCTGTCGGTTGCCGACTTCATCGAGATCGGTGACTGGATCGAGATCGACACCCGCGAAGGTGGCTCCTACAAGGGCCGCGCCAAGGTTTAAACCTGGCGATCTGCGCGAACACGAAAACCCGGCCAAGGCCGGGTTTTTTTATGCCCTGCGTGCGCGGCTGCGGCGCCGTCAGAGGCTGTTCTGCAGGTTGTCGCGCAGCGCCAGCAGCTCGGCCTGCAAGCGTTGCAGGCGCTCCAGCGAGTGGCCGCTGGCGCCCAGGATGCACGGCGGTATCGAGCGTGCCTGCGCTTGCAGGGCACGCCCCTGGGCAGTCAGTTGCACGATCACCACGCGCTCGTCCTCGCGGCTGCGGGTGCGCTTGAGCAGGCCCTCGGCTTCCAGGCGCTTGAGCAAGGGCGTGAGCGAGCCGGGGTCGGTCAGCAGGCGATGGCTGATTTCGCCGACGGTCAGCCCGTCCTGCTCCCATAGCACCAGCATGGCCAGGTACTGCGGGTAGGTCAGGCCCAGTGCCTGCAGCAGTGGCTTGTACACCTTGGTCATGAGCAGTGACGTGGAGTGCAGGGCGAAGCACACCTGATTGTCGAGCAGCAGCTCATCGTAAACGGGCGCTTTGGAGGTGGCGTTCATGCGGCTCCTTTCTATCTGGTCCATGAAATGGTGGCGCGCATGCTATGCGCGCTATTGCCAGCGCAGCTCGCTCTGCAGTGCCAGGTCCCAGGGAGGGATGGGGCTGAAGCGGCTCTTGAGGAATTCGAGCAGCAAACGGCTGCGAGAGTTCGTTTCATGTTCAAGGCGCAATGCATAGACACCGCTGGTTTCGGCCGGGGGCAGCCCGTTCTCGCAGAACAGCGGCAGCAGGTCGCCGCGCAGCAGGTACTCGCTGATCAGCCAGGTGGGCAGGTGCGCGATGCCCAGGCCCGCCAGGGCGCCGAACAGCAGGGTCTCGGCGTTGTTGGCGCTCATGCGCATGCGCGAGGGGCGCAGCAGACGCATCTGCCCGTCCACCGCGAAGCGCCAGGCGAAGGGTGGGGCCAGGCCATCCCAGTCCAGCCCGTCGTGCTCTGGCAGGTCGCAGGGGCTGGCAGGCACGCCGCGGGCCTGCAGGTAGGCGGGGCTGGCGCAGGCAATGCGCACCATGTACGCCAGCGGTGTTGCCACCAGCCGGGTATCGGCCAGAGGGCCTGCACGCAGCACCAGGTCGACTTCGCCCAGGTGCGCGCCCTGCAGGTCGACGAAGCTGTCGATCAGGCGCAGTTGTACATCCAGGCCCGGGTACGCCACCAGAAAATCGGCGATGGCCGGTGCCAGGTGGCGGCGGCCGAACGCCGAAGGCGCATCGATGCGGATCAGGCCCTCCGGTGCATTGCTCAGCGACACGGCCTCGGCGCGGGCCAGACGCAGTTCTTCGACGATACGCCGGGCGCGTTCGGCGAATGCATTGCCGGCGGGCGTGGGGCGTACCGCATGGGTGCTGCGCACGAACAGGCGGCTGCCCACGGCGGCCTCCAGGGTATCGATGCGTCGGGCCACCGCCGAAGGGGTCAGCGGGTGGCGCCGCGCCGCGGCAGAAAAGCTGCCGCTTTCGAGCACATCGAGAAACAGGCTCAGGTGTTGGGTGAGGGCGTCCGGGGTCATGGTGATTGCTTGTGCGAATTGGGCACAGCCATTGTGCGTTGCTGTGCGTTTCCCCGCTAGCCCGCCATCGGTAGCATGGCGCTATTGCAGAGCAGAGAGGCGAACATGGTCGAGTGGTTGATGTACATCGTATTGGGAGCAGGGCTGGGTACCTTGGGCGGGCTGTTCGGGATCGGCGGCGGCCTGATCGCGATCCCCGTGCTGGGCGTGCTGTTCGGCCTTGACCAGCAACTGGCCCAG
Organism: Pseudomonas sp. 8209; assembly: GCF_028682105.1. Lineage (NCBI taxonomy): Bacteria > Pseudomonadati > Pseudomonadota > Gammaproteobacteria > Pseudomonadales > Pseudomonadaceae > Pseudomonas > Pseudomonas sp. 8209. The sequence goes on along the minus strand of NZ_JANIAH010000009.1, from coordinate 103,811 downwards.
GGCACCGCGCTGGTGATGGTGGTGCCGAACGTGTTGCTGGCGCTGTGGCGCTATCACCAGCGCAATCGCATCGAGCTGCGTCATGCATTGCCCTTGTCGCTGGCCGGCTTCGTGTTCGCCTGGCTCGGCTCGATCTGGGCAGTGGGGTTGGATGCACAGGCCATGCGCGTCGGCTTCGTGGTGTTTCTGGTGGCGCTGACGGTGTGGAACCTGGTGCGCATGTTCACTCGCAACGCGCCGCCTTCGACCGAGTTGCGCCAGCCCTGGCCCTGGCTGGGTGTGCTGGGCGGGGGTGCCGGTGTGGTCGGCGGGCTGTTCGGGGTAGGGGGCGCGGTGGTCGCCACACCGGTGCTGACCAGTGTGTTCGGCACCACCCAGGTGGTTGCCCAGGGCCTGTCGCTGGCACTGGCGGCGCCCAGTACCTCGGTCACGCTGCTGACCTACGGGCTGCACCAGCATGTGGACTGGAACATGGGCATCGCGCTGGCACTGGGCGGCTTGCTGAGTATCAGCTGGGGAGTGAAGCTGGCCCATGCGCTGCCGGAAAAGGTCCTGCGCTCGTTGTTCTGTGTGTTTCTGGTGGTGTGCGCGTTGATGCTGGGCTTCAGGGTCTGAAGCCCGCCGCGGGTCGAGCCGGCACGGCCGTCGAGGGCCGTGCAGGTGTCAGCGCCGTACCTGCTTGAGCGTTTCGGCGATCAGGAACGCCAGCTCCAGCGACTGGTCGGCGTTCATGCGCGGGTCGCAGTGGGTGTGGTAACGGTCCGACAGCGCGTCTTCGGTGATCGGCCGGGCGCCGCCGATGCATTCGGTGACGTTCTGACCGGTCATCTCGATGTGAATGCCACCGGCATGGCTGCCTTCGGCCTGGTGCACCTGGAAAAACTGCTTGACCTCGCCCAGGATCTGCGCGAAATCGCGGGTCTTGTAGCCGCTGCTGGCCTTGATGGTATTGCCGTGCATCGGGTCGGAGCTCCACAGCACCTTGCGCCCCTCGCGCTCGACGCTGCGGATCAGCCCCGGCAGGTGCTCGCCGACCTTGTTGGCCCCCATGCGCACGATCAGGTTGAGCCGGCCCGGGTCGTTGGCCGGGTTGAGGATGTCGATCAGGCGGATCAGCTCCTCGGTGTTCATGCTCGGGCCCACCTTGACCCCGATCGGGTTGTTCACCCCGCGCAGGAACTCCACGTGGGCGCCGTCCAGCTGACGGGTGCGATCACCGATCCAGAGCATGTGCGCCGAGCAGTCGAAGTAGTCGCCGGTCAGGCTGTCGCGCCGCACGAAGGCTTCCTCGTAGTTGAGCAGCAGCGCCTCGTGCGCGGTGAAAAAGCTGGTTTCGCGCAGTTGCGGCGAGCTGTCCATGCCGCAGGCGCGCATGAAGGCCAGGGTCTCGTCGATGCGGTCGGCCAGCTGGCTGTACTTTTCGGCCAGCGCCGAGTTGGCGATGAAGTCCAGGTTCCACTTGTGCACCTGGTGCAGGTCGGCGAAACCACCCTGGGCGAAGGCGCGCAGCAGGTTGAGGCTGGCGGTGGACTGGTGATAGGCCTGCAGCAGGCGCTCCGGGTCGGGCACGCGGCTGGCAGGGTCGAAGCCGATGCCGTTGACGATGTCGCCCCGGTAGGCCGGCAGGGTCACCTCGCCGATGGTTTCGTCATTGGACGAGCGCGGCTTGGCGAACTGCCCGGCCATGCGCCCCACCTTGACCACCGGGCAGCCGGCGGCAAAGGTCATGACGATGGCCATCTGCAGCAGCACCTTGAAGGTGTCGCGGATTTTCGCTGCCGAGAACTCGGCAAAGCTTTCGGCGCAATCGCCGCCCTGCAGCAGGAAGGCACGGCCTTCGGTCACTTCGGCGAACTGGCGGCGCAGCTCGCGCGCCTCGCCGGCGAACACCAGCGGCGGGTAGCTGGCCAGGGTCTGCTCGACCTTGAGCAGGTGCGCTGCATCGGGGTAGTGCGGTTGCTGCTGGATCGGCAGGGCACGCCAGCTATCGGGACTCCAGGGTTGGCTCATCACAGGCTCGGTTTCTATCGGAAAAGGGCTGTGAACATGCTAACACCTGGACCCTGCCTTGTTGCATCGCCTGTATTGACGGACAATGGTCGTTTTTGCTTGGGCACATGCAGGTGTCGGGAGAGAGCATGACAGAGGAACGGGTAGAGCGGCTGCTGGCGCAGGTGCACGACGAGTTCGGCACCATCAGCGTGCTGGAAGTCGAGGACTACCGCTTTCTCGAGTTTGGCGAGGCCATCGAGCAGAGCTGCGTATTCACTGCCGACCCGAGCTGGCTGGAGTACGACTATACCCGCGCCATGCTGGTGGGCGCGCTGTGCCACTGCGAGCCTGAAAGTGCGCTGTTTCTCGGCCTGGGTGCCGGTACCCTGACCCAGGCCTGCCTGAAGTTCCTGCCCCTGGAGGACGTGGAGGCCATCGAGCTGCGTCCCGAGGTGCCGCGCCTGGCCATCGAGTACCTGGGGCTGGACGATGATCCGCGCCTGTACATCCGCGTGGGTGATGCGGTCGAGCTGCTGGAGACGGCCGAGCCTGCCGACCTGATCTTCGTCGACCTCTACACCGACCACGGGCCCGGCGTCGGCCACCTGGCCTGGAAGTTTCTCGAAGACTGCCAGAAGCGCCTTAACCCCGGCGGCTGGCTGGTCATCAACCAGTGGGCCACCGATGACGGCAAGCCGTTGGGCGCTGCGCTGTTGCGCGGGCTGTATCACCGCCATTACTGGGAGCTGCCGGTGAAGGAGGGCAACGTCATCCTGCTGGTGCCCGCCGACCTCGACCAGACCCTCGACCGGGAGGCGCTCACCGCGCGCGCCCGGGCTCTTGAACCGCGCCTGGGCTACTCCCTGCAGCGCCTGATCGAGGTGATCCGACCGGCATCTTGAATAAAACGTTTCAGCTCCGGCCGCGCCGCCAACAGACGCGTGGGCCTCGATCATCGGCAAGGGCTGTCGATTCGAGGCCTCTGGGCTTCTCTTCCCTGTAAAAAAGTCTCACGCGATGCAGGAAATCGGGTATAGTACGCGCCGGTCTTTTACCGGACCTCGTTCAGGTAGTGCAATTCCCCGAAGCCAGCTTCGGCTGCGCGTCCGCACCGCGGACTCTGCCTTGACGTTCCTTTTTTTCTTCAATCGTTTTCGCAAATCCCCGCCGACAAAGCTGCCAGGGTGACCTTCGGGTCTTACAAGGCATGTGCAGCTTTGGAGCATGGGTCTTTGCGGATGCACTTAGAGGCAGACCCATGACCCAGGAAACCGGCGGCTTCGCCGCTCTCGATCTTCATCCAAGTATTGTTGCCGCCGTTATCGCCACTGGCTACGAAGAGCCATCGGCCATTCAGCAGCAATCGATCCCGATTATTCTTGCCGGTCATGACATGATCGGTCAGGCGCAGACAGGTACCGGTAAAACCGCTGCCTTCGCTCTGCCAATCCTGCACCGCATCGACCCGAGCAAGCGCGAGCCGCAAGCCCTGATCCTGGCGCCAACCCGTGAGTTGGCGCTGCAAGTAGCTACCGCATTCGAAACCTACGCCAAGCAGATGCCGGGCGTTACCGTGGTAGCGGTATACGGTGGTGCCCCGATGGGCCCACAACTCAAAGCAATCCGTAACGGCGCGCAGATCGTCGTCGCTACCCCTGGCCGTCTGTGCGACCACCTGCGTCGCGACGAGAAGGTGCTGGCTACCGTCAATCACCTGGTGCTCGACGAAGCTGACGAAATGCTCAAGCTGGGCTTCATGGACGACCTGGAAGTCATCTTCAAGGCCATGCCGGAAACCCGCCAGACCGTACTGTTCTCGGCCACCCTGCCGCAGTCGATCCGTGCGATCGCCGAGCGTCACCTGCGTGACCCGAAACACGTCAAGATCCAGACCAAGACCCAGACCGTGACTGCCATCGAGCAGGCACACCTGATGGTCCACGCCGACCAGAAGGTCTCGGCGGTACTGCGCCTGCTGGAAGTCGAAGAGTTCGATGCACTGATCGCCTTCGTACGTACCAAGCAAGCCACCCTGGACCTGGCCAGCGCCCTGGAAGCCAAAGGCTACAAGGCTGCCGCGCTCAACGGTGACATCGCCCAGAACCAGCGTGAGCGCGTCATCGACTCGCTCAAGGATGGTCGCCTGGACATCGTCGTCGCTACCGACGTCGCTGCCCGTGGTCTGGACGTACCGCGCATCACCCACGTGTTCAACGTCGACATGCCGTACGATCCGGAGTCCTACGTTCACCGTATCGGCCGTACCGGCCGTGCCGGTCGCGAAGGTCGTGCACTGCTGCTGGTCACCCCGCGTGAGCGCCGCATGCTGCAGGTGATCGAGCGTGTGACCGGCCAGAAGGTTGCCGAAGTTCGTCTGCCCAACGCCCAGGCCGTACTGGACGCGCGCATCAAGAAGCTCACCAACAGCCTCGCGCCGCTGGTTGCCGATGCAGAAGCTACCCACGGTGATCTGCTCGACCGCCTGACTGCCGACATCGGTTGCAGCCCGCGTGCCCTGGCCGCGGCCCTGCTGCGCAAGGCCACCAATGGCCAGGCGCTGACCCTGGAAGCCGTCGAGAAAGAGCAGCCGCTGGTGCCGACTTCGGCCCCGCGTGGTGATCGTCCTGCCGGTGAGCGCTCCGAGCGTGGCGAGCGTGAGCGTCGCGCGCCGATGCCACTGGGTGAAGGTCGTGCACGCTGCCGTACCGCGCTGGGTGCGCGTGACGGTATCGCGGCCAAGAACCTGCTGGGTGCGATCCTCAACGAAGGCGGCCTGGCCCGCGAAGCGATCGGTCGCATCCAGGTGCGCGACAGCTTCAGCCTGGTCGAGCTGCCGGAAGATGGCCTCGAGAAGCTGCTGACCAAGCTCAAGGACACTCGCGTTGCCGGCAAGCAGCTGAAGCTGCGTCGTTATCGCGAAGATTGATCTTCGAGTGAAATGAAAAATCCCCGACTGGTTCGGGGATTTTTTTTGCCTGGGCGGCCTGTTTCGCCTGTAGGGGCCGGCCTTGCCGGGGAAAGGGCTGCCGCCTCAGTCGAACCGATAGATATCCATTCCCAGTGCTCCCAGGGTAAAGCCCTGGTGCTCGATCGCGAACCGCTCGCCCGCGCCGCGGGCAAAGTACAGCGGCAGCAGGTGCTCGTCGCTCGGGTGGTTGCGCACCGCAAACGGCGCCTGCCGGCGATAGTCATGCAGGGCCGACATGTCGCCCGCAGCCAGCTTGTCGATCATCCAGTCGCGAAACGCCAGTGCCCAGGGCTCTACGCTCTCGGGGCCGGCATGCCAGTCGAGTTCGCGCAGGTTGTGGGTAATGCTGCCGGAGCCGATCAGCAGCACGCCTTCCTCGCGCAGGGCCGCCAGTGCCTGGCCTACCTGTTGCTGGTACGCCGGGCCGTGCTGGCTGGGCAGTGATACCTGCACCACCGGTATGTCCGCCGCCGGGTACATCAGCGACAGGGGCACCCACGCGCCATGGTCGAAAGGCCGCTTGGCGTCGAGTGTTGTGGGCAGCCCGGCTTCATTGAGCCGTTGCCTTACCTGTTCGGCGAGCTGTGGGTCGCCGGGGGCTGGGTACTGCACGGCATACAATGCGGCCGGAAAGCCGCCGAAGTCGTGCCAGGTGGGTGGGTGCGGGTTGCTTGTCACGCGCAGTTCGGTGGTTTCCCAGTGCGCAGACATCACGACGATCGCTCTGGGGCGCGGCAGTTGCGCCGCCAGGCGCGCAAGTGCCGGGCCGCTGGCACCCGGTTCCAGTGCCAGCATGGGAGAGCCATGGGAGATAAACAGGCTGGGCAGCATCGGGGTGGTCCTGAAGGTTAATATGCAGCCATCTTCAGGCAGATCATTGATCTAAATCTAATATAAGTTTTTGCGGTATTTAATCGAATTATCGAGGTAAGGTTATGCAGCCCGCGTTCTGGCACAACCGCTGGGAGAACGATCTGATCGGCTTTCACCAGCAGCAGGTCAACCCGTATCTGCAGCAGCATTGGCCCGCACTGGGCATTGCGCCTGGTGCCCGTGTACTGGTGCCGCTGTGCGGCAAGAGCCTGGACATGGCGTGGCTGGCCGCGCAAGGCCACGACGTGCTGGGGGTGGAGTTGTCCGAGCGGGCGGTGAAGGACTTTTTTTCCGAGCATGAGCGGGAGCCGCAGGTTTCGCAGCAGGGGGCCTTCACGGTCTACCGCAGCGAGGGCATCGAGTTGTGGTGTGGCGATTTCTTCGCACTGACCGCGGGTGACACGCGGGGCTGTACGGGCCTTTACGACCGTGCCGCGATCATCGCCTTGCCGCCTGCCATGCGCGAGCGGTATGTGGCGCATCTGCAGCAGCTCCTGCCGTCGCCTTGCAAGGGCCTGTTGATCACTCTGGACTACGATCAGGCGGTTACTGACGGTCCGCCTTTTGCCGTGCCCGATGAAGAGGTCGAGCGCCTGTTCGGCGAGCATTGGCAGTTGGCGATCGCCGCGCAGGACGACGTGTTGGCGCAGAGCCCCAGGTTCATCAAGGCGGGTGCTGATCGGCTGCTGGAGCGGGTGTACCGTCTGCAACGCTGAAATGAAAAAGGGCGACCCGTGGGTCGCCCTTCCTGTTTGCCTGGTGCTCGCTTAGCCGCGACGACGCAGGGCTTCGATACGATCTTCCAGCGGCGGGTGGCTCATCAGCAGCCCTGCCAGGCCCTGCTTCAGGCCACCATTGATGCCGAAGGCATTCAGGGTGTCAGGCATGTGCACAGGCACGCCCTGTTCAGAACGCAGGCGCTGCAGCGCGCCGATCATCGCGTTGGTGCCGGCCAGGCGGGCGCCGGCTTCGTCGGCGCGGAACTCGCGTTTGCGCGAGAACCACATGACGATGATGCTGGCCAGGATACCCAGGACCAGTTCGGCAACGATGGTCGCGATATAGTAGGCAATGCCCTGGCCTTCTTCGTTCTTGAAGATCACCTTGTCGACGAAGTTGCCGATGATGCGTGCGAAGAACATCACGAAGGTGTTGACCACACCCTGTACCAGCGCGAGGGTCACCATGTCGCCGTTGGCGACGTGGCCGATCTCGTGGGCCAGCACGGCGCGTACTTCATCACGCGAGAAACGCTCGAGCAGGCCCTGGCTGACCGCGACCAGCGCATCGTTGCGATTCCAGCCGGTAGCGAAGGCGTTGGCCTCGTAGGCCGGGAAGACACCCACCTCGGGCATCTTGATGCCTGCCTGGCGGGAAAGCTCTTCGACGGTCTGCAGCAGCCATTGCTCATGGTGGGTGCGCGGCTGGGTGATGATCTGGGTACCGGTGCTCATCTTCGCCATCCACTTGGAGATGAACAGCGAGATCAGCGAGCCGGCAAAGCCGAACACAGCGCAGAAAATCAGCAACTGGTCGAGCTTGAGGTCAACCCCGTTTGCCGCCATGAACCCGTTGAAGCCGAACAGGCTCAGGGTGATGCTGGCAATCAGCACGACCGCAAGGTTGGTGGCCACAAACAGCAAAATGCGCATCATGGTTGTTACGTTCTCCTGACGGATAGAAAGCTTGCGTATGCGGGGTATATAAGGTGCGCGCTCCGTGTATTCAACCGGGCGACTATTTCAAACTGTGTACTTGTGCGGGCAGGCGCGGAGAATGCCAGGTGCGCGAGCCAGAGCGGCAGGCTTGAGGTTGGCCCGTGGCCTGCGCCAGGGCTGGCGCAGGCAGGCATTCGGGCTTACTGCTGGTAGGTCTTGAGGAAATTGCCGATGCGACCGATCGCCTGCTCCAGGTCATCGACACGTGGCAGGGTCACGACGCGGAAGTGGTCGGGCCACGGCCAGTTGAAGGCGGTGCCTTGCACGATCAGCAGTTTTTCCGACAGCAGCAGGTCGAGGGCGAACTTTTCGTCGTTGAAGATCGGGCAGACCTTCGGGTCGATGCGCGGGAAGGCATACAGGGCGCCCATCGGCTTGACGCAGCTGACCCCTGGAATGTCGTTGAGCAGCTCCCAGGTGCGGTTGCGCTGCTCCAGCAGGCGACCTGGCGGCAGCACCAGGTCATTGATGCTCTGGTAGCCGCCCAGTGCGGTCTGGATGGCGTGCTGGCTCGGCACGTTGGCGCACAGGCGCATGTTGGCCAGCATGTCGATGCCTTCGATATAGCTCTGGGCGTGCTGCTTGGGCCCGGACAACGCCAGCCAGCCGGAGCGGAAGCCCGCCACCCGGTACGACTTGGACAGGCCGTTGAAGGTCAGGCAGAGCAGGTCGGGGGCCAGCGAGGCGGTGCAGATGTGCACGGCATCGTCGTACAGGATCTTGTCGTAGATCTCGTCGGAGAACACCACCAGGTTGTGTTGGCGGGCGATTTCCAGCATGCCCAGCAGCAGCTCGCGCGAGTACACCGCGCCAGTGGGGTTGTTCGGGTTGATGATCACCATGGCCTTGGTGTTGGGGGTGATCTTGGCCTTGATGTCGGCAAGGTCGGGGAACCAGTCGGCCTGCTCGTCGCACAGGTAGTGCACCGGGTTGCCGCCGGCCAGGCTCACCGCAGCGGTCCACAGCGGGTAGTCCGGGGCCGGGATCAGCACCTCGTCGCCGTTGTTGAGCAGGGCCTGCATCGACATCACGATCAGCTCGGACACGCCGTTGCCCAGGTAGATGTCCTCGATGCCGACACCTTCGACCTGCTTCTGCTGGTAGTACTGCATCACCGCCTTGCGCGCGCTGAACAGGCCCTTGGAGTCGCTGTAGCCCTGGGCGGTGGGCAGGTTGCGGATCACATCCTGGAGGATCTCGTCGGGCGCCTCGAAACCAAAGGGCGCCGGGTTGCCGATGTTCAGCTTGAGGATGCGGTGGCCTTCCTCCTCCAGGCGTTTGGCGTGCTTGAGCACCGGGCCGCGAATGTCGTAGCAGACATTGGCGAGCTTGTTCGATTTGCTGACCTGCATGATGTGATCCCGATTAGAAAAGATCGCCGCGCATTGCGCTGTGAAAACGTTTGAAATGCGTGTAACGCGGGTGCCAGACTGACGTCTGATGAGGCGCAATAATACGTGCCACCCGCGTTGTCGAAAAGACGCAGTGCGGGGTTTTTAATTCAGCGAGGCCTGGTGATGGAAAAGATCGAGAAAACCCTGGAAGAATGGCGTGCGATGCTCGACCCCGAGCAGTACAACGTGTGTCGCCTGAAGGGCACCGAGCGCCCGTTCAGCGGCAAGTACAACAGCACCCGCACCGATGGCGTCTACCATTGCATCTGCTGCAACAAGCCGCTGTTCGATTCCAGAGCCAAGTTCGACTCCGGCTGCGGCTGGCCCAGCTTCTACGAGCCTATCGCCGACAACGCGATGGTCGAGATCCGCGATACCTCACATGGCATGATTCGCACCGAAGTCACCTGCGCCACTTGCGATGCCCACCTGGGCCATGTGTTTCCCGACGGCCCGCCGCCCACCGGTCTGCGCTACTGCATCAACTCGGTGTGCCTTGACCTGGTGCCGCGACAGTAACCCACCCGAACGCAGGAGACGCGGTCATGGCCGACAACAGTTTGCTCAATATTCCCTGCACCACCCTGCGGGGCGAGCAGAAAACCCTGGCGGATTACCCGGCAAGGGCGGTGCTGGTGGTCAATACCGCCAGCCAGTGCGGGTTCACGCCACAGTACAAGGGCCTGGAGTCGCTATGGCAGCGCTATCGCGAGCGCGGCCTGGTGGTGTTGGGCTTTCCCTGCAACCAGTTCGGCAAGCAGGAGCCGGGCGATGAGCTGGCGATATCGCAGTTCTGTGAAGCCAACTTTGGCGTGAGCTTTCCCCTGTTCAGAAAGGTCGAGGTCAATGGGGCGGGCGCGCATCCCCTGTTCGCCGCGCTCAAGCAGAGGGCTCCCGGCCTGTTCGGTTCGCAGGCGATCAAGTGGAATTTCACCAAGTTCCTGGTCGATCCGCAGTCGGGTGCCGTGAGCCGTTATGCGCCCAGCACCAAGCCCGAGGCGCTGGCGGGCGATATCGAAAAGCTGCTGCGCTAGGTTTCAGGGGCTGTTGGCGGCACCCAGTGATCGATCAGCGCCAGCAACTCTTCGCGGCGAAAGGGTTTGGCCAGGTAGTCGTTCATGCCTGCCGCCCGGCAGCGTTCGCGCTCCTCGGGCATGGCGTTGGCGGTAAGTGCCACGATGGGCAGGTCGGGCCAGCGTCCGCTCTGGCGTATGCGCCGGCTGGCCTCGTAGCCGTCCATCACCGGCATGTTGCAGTCCATCAGCACCAGGTCGAAGGCGGCTTGCTCCAACTGCTCCAGGGCCTCCCCGCCGTGGGCGGCCACGATCACCTCGCAGCCCAGCTTGCCCAGCATGCCCTTGGCGACCAGCTGGTTCACCGGGTTGTCTTCCACCAGCAGGATGCGGGCACGTCGCTCGCTGGTCGGGGTGCCCGCCTGGGCGATCGGGCCTGCATCGTCACTGCCCTGCAGAATGCGCTGCAAGGTCTGGTACAGGGCGTTGCGGGCCAGCGGGCGGGCCTGCTGCTGCAGCGGCGCCAGCTGGGCGGCTTCTTCCCCCGGCAGGAAGTTGCCATAGGCGGTCACCAGCAGGATTGGCGCCTTGAGTGACGGACGCAGGCCGAACAGGCCATCCAGGTTGTCGGTGACCAGCAGGTCGGGCTCCAGGTCGACCAGGCTGTCGATACTGTCATGGCGCGAGTACGTCAGCCCCCAACGTGGCAGCAGGCTCTGCAGCAGTTCGGCAAGGCCGCTGCTGGCGCTGCTGATCGCCACCACCTTACCGCGCAGGGGAGCGGGTGCAATCGCCGGGGTGTGGGAGGCCAGCGGCAGCTCGACACTGAACTGGCTGCCGAAGCCAGCTTCCGAACTGATGCTCAGGCGCCCCTGCATGGCTTCGCAAAGGTTGCGGGTCAGCGCCAGGCCCAGGCCGGTGCCGCCATACTGGCGGGTAATACCGGCACCGGCCTGGGTGAAAGGCTGAAAGATCCTGACCTGGGCTTCCAGCGGGATGCCGATGCCCGTGTCGCAGACTTCCAGGCGCACGCCGCCGGGGTAGGTGCCCAGGCGAACGTCGACACGCCCGAAACGGGTGAACTTGAGCGCATTGGACAGCAGGTTGCTGACGATCTGGCGCACCCGCGTGGGGTCACCCAGCACGCTGCTGGGAAACTGCGGATCGATCAGGCAGGTCAGCTCCACGCTGGGCGCCGCGTTCTGCGACAGCAGGTTGGCGGTGTCTTCCACCAGGGCGCCGAGGTCGAAGGGGATGCGCTCCAGCTCCAGCTGGCCGGCGTCGAACTTGGACAGGTCGAGAATATCGTTGAGCAGTTCCACCAGTACCTTGCCCGAGTCGTGGGCGATGGACAGCTGCTGGCGTTGTTCGGCGTTGAGCGGGCTGTCCAGCGACAGCGCGATCATGCCCAGCAGGCCATTGAGCGGGGTGCGGATCTCGTGGCTCATGTTGGCCAGGAATGCGGCACGGGCCTGGGCCATGTCCAGTGCTCGGCGTCGCGCCTGCTCCAGTTCCTCGTTGGACTGGCTCAGGCGGGTGTTGCTGGACTTGAGTTCGTTGGTACGGGCCGAAACGATGTTTTCCAGCTCGTTGAGGTAGTCGGTCAGGCGGTTTTCGGCGTTGCGCCGCTGCTGGATCTCGGTGGCCATGCTCACGAACTGCTGGTTGGCGACCTTGACCAGCACGCCGATCTCGTCCTGTTCGTGACCGGGCGGGAAGGCCAGCTTGTTCTGGTTGGGCGCGCGCGCATTGCTGTTGCTCAGGGCGCTGATCACCCGCACCAGCGGCTTGGTCAACATGAAATAGAACAGTGCCAGCAGGATGCCGGTCAGCACCAGGCTGCGCACGAACCCGTTGAGCAGCGTTACTTCGGCCCGCTTCAGAAAGCGGCTGCCGAAGGCGAAGGTGTCGACTTCAAGATACAGGGTGCCGAGGTATTCGCTGGGCATCTGGTCGAGCATCAGGCGATCCTGGAACTGCCGGCTCTGGCCGAAGAGAAAATCACTCAATACCCGATAGCTGCTTTGTTCGCGCGGGCGCTGCACATCGGACAACACGCTGTCGGTGTTGTCGATCAGGCGCGCACGGGTGATGGCGGGGGATTTGAGCAGGCCCAGGGTCAGTTCGTTGGCCAGTTCCGCATCGAGGTTGTAGGCAATGCGCGAGGCAGGGTTGTGGCTGATTTGCAGCAGTGCCTGCATCTCGCGATTGATAGAGGCGTCTTCGCTGGCATAATCGATGCCGATCTGGATGAGACTGAGCAATGTTCCCAGGATGAAACCGACCAGGACCGTCAGCCGGGCTTGCTTGTAAGACAGGCGATTGGTGAACTTGATATCCATGTATCCCGAGCCAGTTCCACTTTCCGTGCGCTGCGCAAGCATAGCCGATCACCCCCGGTAGCTGGCAGGTACTGTCGCACATTCAGGCTTCCCCAAGAATCTGTGTCGAGGACATAACGTGGACTCTCGCTTGAATGCTTTCCTGGAGCGCGCCGAATCGGTATTGGCGCGTCTGGAGCCGCTGCTGCCGGCATTGCGCCCCAGCATCGATTGGACCCAGTGCCTGGCTGCCCGTTGGCAGCGCGAAGGGCGCAGCGGTTTTCTGCTGCCGCTCGAGGTCAGCCTGGACATGCGCCTGACCGACCTGATCGGTGTCGACAGGCAGCGTGAACAACTGGGCCGCAATACCCGCCAGTTCATCGACGGCATGCCGGCCAATCACGCGCTGCTGTGGGGCTCGCGCGGCACCGGCAAGTCGTCGCTGGTGCGTGCCTTGCTGGCAGAGTACGCCCCACAGGGGCTGCGCCTGATCGAGATCGAGCGTGACCACCTGGCGGACCTGCCGCGGGTGGTGGAACAACTGCACAAACTGCCACAGCGTTTCGTGCTGTTCTGCGATGACCTGTCGTTCGAGGCCGGGGAGGGCGACTACCGCGTGCTCAAGAGCGTGCTGGACGGCTCTCTCGAGCAGGCGCCGGACAACGTTCTGCTGTATGCCACCTCCAACCGTCGGCACCTGGTGCCGGAAAAGCAGAGCGACAACGAGAACTGGAAGATGGTCGACGGCGAGCTGCACCCCAGCGAGGCCGTCGAGGACAAGATTGCCCTGTCGGACCGCTTTGGTCTGTGGCTGTCGTTCTACCCGTTCACCCAAGAGCACTTCCTTGATGTGGTCGAGCACTGGATCACCCAGTTGGCGCTGGCGCCAGGTCTGGTCTGGGCGCGGGATGAAGAGCTGGACAAGGCCGCGATCCGCTGGGCAACCGGCCGCGGCAATCGCAATGGCCGCTGCGCCTATCAATTTGCCCGCTATTGGGTGGGCCTGAAACTGCTGGAGCAACAGTAATGATCGATTTGAATGCAGTGGGGGGCGGCCAGTGCGGCTATGACCTGCTGGCGGCGCAGCTGGAGGCACTACTGGACGGGGAGCGGGATTTCATTGCCAACGCTGCGCAGCTTTCCGCCTTTCTGTACAGCCAGGTCGAAGACCTGAACTGGGCAGGTTTCTACCTGGCGCGCGGTGAAGAGCTGGTGCTGGGGCCGTTTCAGGGGCAGGTTGCGTGTGTACGCATCCCGTTCGGGCGCGGGGTGTGCGGGGCTGCGGCGGCTACACGCCAGACCCAGCGTGTGGAGGATGTGCATGCCTTCCCGGGGCATATTGCCTGTGACAGCGCCTCCAACAGCGAGTTGGTGATCCCTCTGGTCAAGGACGGTGCGCTGATCGGCGTGCTGGACCTGGACAGCCCTGTACTTGCACGCTTTGGTGAGCAGGATCAGGCCGGGCTGGAGCGTCTGGCGCGGATTTTCCTGGATTCGACGGACTGCTGAGGCGGGTAGAGGCGTTGCGCCCATTCGCCAGCAAGGCTCCTGTCGGGAGCTGCTGGCGAATGGGTTGTGTTGCAATCAGTCGTAGATGACTTTCTTCTTCCAGTCTTCTTCGGTGTCGGACTTCAGCCCTTCGGTCAGTGGGTTGACCTCGTCTTCGGTTGGCTGGTTCTGGCTCAGTACCATGGCGTTGGCGCGTGCCAGCAGTTTGTCCATATAGTCGAGCTGCTCGCGGTAGAGCACCGGATCAGGTTGCTTGCGCAGGTACTGCACGCCCCGTTCGAACGCCAGGCGGGCCTGCCCCGGCTGGTTCTGCTGCAGCGCATGCTGCCCTAGGTTGTTGAAGAACTCGATGTGCAGCAGCACCAGGATATGGCGAATTTCCTTTACCCAGTACTTGGCTTCGTTGGTCGGCAGGAAGCCTTCCTGGGAGGCGCGCACCACCTGGCTGTGCAGGGCTTCGAGCAGAAAGCGTACATCCTTGGCACGGGCTTCGGTCTGGATCGGGCCGGGAGGGTTGTTCACCGGTATGCCATCGCCCAGGGCAATCAGGCCCTGGAGCTCGCTGATGCGTGCCTGGATTTCACGGTTGTGCTTGTCCAGGGCCAGGCGGCGCTGGTTCAGGTTCAGTTCGAGGCGGGTCAGCAGCAGCTTGAGTGCCGGGGTCATCAACTGGCCGGGGAAGGTTTCGGTGATTTCGCCACAACGACGCAAGCGGTCGGCCAGCTCGATCTTGAGACGGGCTCGTTCCAGCTTGTTGCTCTCGACTACATTGTTCAGGTAGCCAATCACGATCAAGAGTGCGATACCCGCTACTATAAGCAGGGTGATCAGAAGTGGTGTCACCGTTAACGCCTCATACAGGAAGGTTTGCCGTTTGAGTGTAGTGGCTTCGCTTTTGCCCGGATAGAGCTGTTTGGCAGTTGAGCAGGGCGGATTGCTGGCATTTTGCCTTAAGGTGCCGCCAGCACTGGGCCGCGTCGCGTATGTGCGTCAGAAAATAATCGTCAAGGCTCAGGCGCGCTGCGGCCTCCGTGGCAGCGTAAAGCAGGGCGAAGTCATTGATTTAAATAAATTTATATCTAGGGGTTGACGACTTCTCAAAGCACCCCTAGAATGCGCGCCACTTGCAGCGTAAAGCACACAGCGAAACGCGGCAGGGAGTGAATGTTGTAGTGTGTCCCCTTCGTCTAGTGGCCTAGGACACCGCCCTTTCACGGCGGTAACAGGGGTTCGAGTCCCCTAGGGGACGCCATTGCGGGAATAGCTCAGTTGGTAGAGCACGACCTTGCCAAGGTCGGGGTCGCGAGTTCGAGTCTCGTTTCCCGCTCCAATTTTAAGCAGCTTTGCTTCAGGGCAGGGCTGAGTGAAACCAGAAAGCATCTTCGGGTGTATTTCTGGAACTGAAACACTATACCATGGTGTTTCAGGCAGTGTCCCCTTCGTCTAGTGGCCTAGGACACCGCCCTTTCACGGCGGTAACAGGGGTTCGAGTCCCCTAGGGGACGCCATTTGCGGGAATAGCTCAGTTGGTAGAGCACGACCTTGCCAAGGTCGGGGTCGCGAGTTCGAGTCTCGTTTCCCGCTCCAAATTCAAAGAAAACGCCGTTCGTATGAACGGCGTTTTTTTTTGTCTCGATTAAAGTTCTTTTTTCGCAACTCTGTAGGAAGGTGCTCCGATGCAGGTGGTGCGGGGCTGTCCGACACTTCGGATTGAGGTAGAATGCCGCTCTTATTTGTCGGTCGTGCGAACTTGCTCTGGTTGATTCTCAGCCCCCTCGATGCAGGTGAAGCCGATCACCCCGACAGGTGCCCGCTGCTTGTCCTGCGCCTGTTTGTTCACTCGAAAGATTAATGGACTTAATCATAGCGTCGAAAATCGTGGCCTCTATTTTCATATAGATCAGGCTAAACCCATTACTGGCACAAGGGAGCCTTAATGAAGCTTCTCATGATCACCAACTGCCCGCAGATGGCAGGCTTCGCTGTCGAGAATGGTGTAGACCGCATTTTCGTGGACACGGAAATCACTGGCAAAGAGGCACGTCAGGGCCACCTGAACACAGTTATCAGCAAGCACACCCTCGATGACGTGCGGCGCGTCAGGCCCGCCGTGCCGTCAGGTCGTTTGCTTGTGCGCATAAATCCTGTCCACGAAGGCAGCCAGGCCGAGATCGATCAGGCTATTGATGCAGGGGCCGATATCCTGATGCTTCCCATGTTCAGGGGGCCTGACGAAGTTCGCACGTTCACTCAGGCGGTACGGGGCAGGGTGCGCTGCAGTCTGCTGGTCGAGACAGTGGGTGCTGCTGCAACGCTGGCAGAATGTGTGCGGGTGCCGGGCGTGGACGAGGTGCATATCGGTCTGAACGACCTTCACCTCGAACAGGGGCTGGACTTCATGTTCGAGCTGGTAGCCAACGGCACGGTAGATGGTCTGGCGGCGGTACTGCGCGATGCCGGCCTGCCGTTCGGTATCGGTGGTCTTGCGCGGGTGGGTGACGGCATGCTGCCGGCCGAATTGCTGGTGGCGGAACATGCACGGCTTGGCTCCAGCGCGGCAATTCTGTCCAGAGCCTTCCATCGCAATGCCTCCTCGGTGGAACAGATCCGGGCCGAGATGGATTTTGCAGGCGAAGTGCAGAAGTTACGCGACGTCTATGAGCACTATCGATACGCAGCACCGGAGCAGTTGCAAGCCGCTCATGCTAGCGTGCAGACGGGTGTGCAGGCGATTGTCGCCGCGATCCGGGCTCGTCGGGTGAATGGTTGAATGACGTCGCCAGGACAGCGTAGTTTGTTGAGCGCAGGGCTGTTCCTGAGTCTGGCATTGATGGCTGGGCGTCTGGCTGGCTTCGGGCGCGAGGTGTTGCTGGCATCATCATTGGGATTGTCCGAGCAGGCCGATATCGCCATCGTGCTGTTGACGGTGCCT
The DNA here is from genome assembly GCF_028682105.1 of Pseudomonas sp. 8209. NCBI lineage: Bacteria > Pseudomonadati > Pseudomonadota > Gammaproteobacteria > Pseudomonadales > Pseudomonadaceae > Pseudomonas > Pseudomonas sp. 8209. Next base: position 87,091 of record NZ_JANIAH010000009.1, on the reverse strand, counting down.
GATCTGCTGGTAAACCTCCTGCTTTCCGGTGGCATCGGTGTGGCTCTGGTCCCGGCGCTGCGCGCGGCAAGCCCGGCACAGGCTGCGGCCCTTTTCAGGCAGGCTTCGCTGGCATTTGGCGCCTTGTTCGCAGTGTTCGGCCTGTGTTTTGCGTTGCTGCCGGGATTGTGGTTTTGGCTGTTCGCGCCAGGCTTGCAAGCGCCCACGCAATGGCTGGACAGCTGGATGATCTATGCCATTGCGCTGGCGATCCCGCTTGCCGCGCTCTCTGGCGTCAGCACAGCAGCACTCAACGCCCGTGACCGTTTCTTCGTGGCCGGGTGCGGCACGCTATTCTTTAATCTGAGCATCATTGCCGCGTTACTGATGGCCATGTTCTGGTCCAGAAGTTACCTGTCGTTGCTCTGCGCGGGCATCCTGGCAGGAGCGCTGCTGCGCTGGGTCAGTCAGTGGATTGCGCTGCGTGGAGGCGCACCACGGGTAATGCAGGCACATCATGGTCTGCTGCTTGACCGTCGTCTGATACAGGGCTTTGTCGCCGGGCTGGCTTCGGCATCGTTGCTGATTCTGGTGCCGGTGGCTTTGCGTGCAGGGGCCAGTTGGCTGGGCAAGGGGGAACTGGCGGCGTTCAACTATGCAATAAAGCTGGTCGAGTTGCCGCTGGGCATCCTGATCACCACCTTGGCCACCGTGGCATTTCCACGCCTGAGTGAGGCTCACGATCACAACGACGCGACGGCCTTCGACGGTATCCTGAAGTCGGGCCTGCAGCGCGCGCTGGTGTTGTCTTTCGCCGTTGTGCTGTGCGGAATACCGTTTGTCGATGCGGTGGTGGCGATACTCTTTGGTGCGGGGCGTGTCGGTGTCGATGGGCTGGCGCACATCACCAGTCTGACCCAGATCGCCCTGCTGAGTGTACCGTGGGTGGGCATTGCCAGCCTGGCGGCAGCGGCACTCAACGCGCGCAGGCTGCCGGCGCAGGTGCTGCGCCGAACTGCCCTGATCATGCTGGTGTTCCCATTGTTGTGCCTGCCAGGGTTGCTGATGGCCGACCCCATCGCGCTGATGGGGGCACTGCCGGTGTTTCATTGCATCCTGGCGATCAGCCTTATGCAGGCCTTGGGCCGCGAAGGCGTGCGGTCTGCTGGTGCGCAGTTGTATAGAGTTTTGAGCTGTTTGTTCGCCATCGGCGGTGTCGCTGTCGTCGGCTGGCTCACTGACGTTCTGGTAGTGAAACCATTTGCCGTGCTGTTGCCCGGTTCCCTTGATATTTGGCGCGTGCTGCTCGCGGGTGGGGTCTTTGCTGGCGCAGTGGCTGCGGGTCTATTGGTGTTGCGCTTTGCAGACAGGCGTGGGAGATAACGTGAAAAGGCTTTTTGACTTGTTCTGTGCTGGTGGGGCTATCGTGGTGTTGTCGCCGATTTTACTCGGGGTCGCGGCAGTCATCTATTTCTCCGACTTCGGACCAGTGCTGTTCAAGCAGCGAAGGGTCGGGCGTGCAGGGCGTGAGTTTTTCATCTACAAGTTCCGAAGCATGGTGCTCAACGCCGAGAGTCTCGGCGGGTTCTCCACTGCAGAAGGCGATCCGCGGATCACCCGGGTCGGTCGGTTCATTCGGCGTACAAGCCTTGATGAACTGCCGCAGTTGTTCAATGTATTGCTGGGTGACATGAGCGTGGTCGGGCCACGTCCGGATGTGCCCGCGCAGCGCCCGCTATACACGGAAGAAGAGTGGCGCCTGCGACATAGTGTGCGACCAGGTATCACCGGGCTTGCGCAGGCGACATTGCGTTCGGCTGCAACCGAGCAGCAGCGCAAGCAATTGGATCTGCAATATGCCCAAGAGGCGTCGCTGATGAAGGACCTTGAAATCATCATGCTGACGTTCAAACAGGTTTTCGGAAAAGGCGGCAACTGAAATGTGCGGAATTTTTGGATATTTTAATCGCCGGGGCAAGTCGCTGGCCCCTGACACGGTGCGGTCGATGGGAGAGTCGATTCGTCATCGCGGACCAGATGATCAGGGTGTATTCAGTGCTCCGGGTGTGGCACTGGGCAATCAGCGCCTGTCCATCATCGACCTGGCTGGTGGGCATCAGCCGTTCATTTCCGATGACCAGAACATCGTCGTTGTACAGAATGGTGAAATATTCAATCACCTTGAGCTGGCGCAGGAGCTGGAAGGCACCCCTTACGCTTGTCGCACGCATTCGGACACCGAGGTGCTGCTGCGCCTTTACGAGCGTGAAGGTATTGCCTTTGTCGAGAAACTCAATGGGATGTTCGCCATCGCCATCTACGATGCCCGCGAGCAGGCGCTGTACCTGGTGCGTGATCGCATCGGGGTAAAGCCCCTGTATGTACACGATGATGGCGAGCAGATCACCTTTGCGTCGGAGATCAAGTCGGTGCTCAAGGCTGGCATGCCACATCCGCCAATGGACGAAGAGGCTTTGCACCACTACCTCACGTTCAACTACGTGCCGGCGCCGTTCACTTTGTATCAGGGTGTGCGTCATTTGATGCCGGGTCACCTGATGAAGATCACCTCGCAGGGTGTCGAGGTGTCGTGCTGGTGGGACCTTGCGGCGGTCCAGCCCGTTCACGGACGCAGCGAGGAGGAATGGATCGAAGAATTCAACGCCATTTTGGACGACGCCGTGCGCTTGCGGCTGCGTTGCGATGTGCCGTTCGGTGCGTTTCTTTCCGGCGGCGTTGATTCGAGCACCGTCGTTGGCTTGATGGCTCGACACATGACCGATCCGGTGAAGACCTTTTGTATCGGTTTCGACGACCCGCGCTACGATGAGTCAGCCTACGCGCAGGAAGCTGCCGAGCGTTTTGGGGCCGAGCACGTCATGGAGCGAGTAGAGCCTGACATGCTTGATCTGTGGCCAATGGCTACCTATCACTGCGACCAGCCCCACGGGGATGTTTCATTCCTGCCCACCTATCGCGTTTCAGCGTTGGCCGCCAAACATGTGAAGGTAGTGCTGACCGGTGATGGCGGCGACGAACTGTTTGCCGGTTATGATAAACATCGAGATTTCTTCGCGCGTCCTGAAGCGGCCACCTGGTCCGACGAAGAGTTTCAACGCAACTATTTCGACAGTATTTCGCTGTTTACCCACCACGGTAAACAGGCCTTGTACACGCCGGAGCGCGCGGCGCGGTTAGAAGCAATCGATTCCTTCGACGTAGCAGCGCCTTACTTCAAGGCGGTGGCGCACCAGGACCGAATCAACCAGGCCTTGTATCTGGACATGCAATTGCTGCTTTCGGGCAATAATCTAGTCAAGCCCGACCGAATGGGCATGGCCGTGTCGCTCGAAGCGCGTACGCCTTTCCTGGACTACCGCATGATGGAGTTCGCCTTCCGCATGCCGGGTTCGCTCAAGCTCAAGGACGGCATCACAAAGTATCTGTACAAAAAAGCGGTCGCGCCGCTGATCGGCGATAACCTGGCCTACCGCAAGAAGCAGATGTTCACGGTGCCAGTCGGCGAGTGGTTCAAGACCACCAAAGCGGATTACTGTCGTGAAAACATGCCTGTCGGAGTGTTTGACCAGGCAGCGATGTCCCGCATGAACGAGGCGCATATTTCAGGTGAGGAGAACAGGACGCGGGAAATTCGTGCGCTTATTGCTTTGAGCCATTGGCAGAAGAACTGCTAGGACCCGAAGCATGAAAGTACGTATCTCAACGCTCGTGATTCTGTTGCTGCTGTTGGGCATTACGTTGTCCGGTGTGAAGGAGTTTTCAGCGTGGCCGCAGGTCGTGGACCTGTGGCTGCAGCGGGCAACTCCGGCGACTCTCACCGGGCACCCGCATCTTTTCCGGTACATGGTCGCCTATCCGGGGTTGATGCTCGAGCGGGACTATCCGGGGCTTGGATTCTCACTGTACTGCTGCCTTTTCATGTTGCTCAATGCATCGGTGTGGTCGGCCATCGTGCGCAAGACTCACCAGGTCAGCCCGTCCTACTTGATCTGGGGATTGTTTTTCCTGGTCCACATGTTCATGAACGGGCGCGGTGTGATCGCCTGGAGCGCCTGGCTTTTGGGCGTCTCGTTGTGCATTGACATGAGTCGGGCGCAGGTTCCTATAAAATGGCCGGTCTTGCGAGGTGCCGTTGCCTGTTTCCTGGGGACCGTCAGTACAGGTGTATTCGTCATCGTGCTGTTCGCCATCTTCCTTTTCTTTCTCGAGCGCTGGAAAGCAGGCGGCGTCAAGCTCAGGAACTTCAGCGGGCTGGTGGCGTTGATTCTGCTGATGCTCTGCGGCTATGTGTTCTTGTCCTACTTCATTGTGGCGATCGAGAAGAACCTGGACTTCTATGGAGGCGGTATACAGGGCCTGATGCTCATGCTCAAGCATGGGATGGGCAAGATCTTCTTTGCAGGCGGCGGTCTGGGTCTGATCCTGTTGCTGTTAGCCCTACCGATCGGTGCCCTTGGAGCTCTGATTTTCTTTTTCGGCCCTCGCATACGCCCTGTACGCAAGCTGTTGATCATCTCAATGGCGGGTGGGCTGTTCGGTTTTACCGTGCTTACTCTTGCCATACCGCTCTTGCTCTGTGAAGCCGGCAGCGCCATGCGACGAGTATTGAGGTTTCTCGGACTGCGGCGCCAACCTGTTGCTCCAGTGGTCGGTGCCCGTGGTTTGAATGTGACTGATTGATTGCAAGGGATCCCATACCCTTTTAAGGTGTTTGCCTGATTGCATGCAGTATTCATGGGTAGCACAGCGTGAGTGATTGCAACTGTTTGATTGAGGAGTCCTGTACCCGTGCATTGCACTAGGGCAGGCCGATCGTATTATGAGCACCCTAGATGACAAGTGATGACGTTGTAGCTGTTGCCGATTTGCCTGTTGCAGAGAAAGGCCCGATTTTGATAGTTACCTATGGCGGCGGACACGTTGCCATGCTGACGCCGGTGGCACGTAGCCTTATCGCCAAGGGACATCCGGTGTTGGTTCTTGCTTTGACTACCGCTGCCGGGTATCTGGAACGAGCTGGCATTCCATTTATTGGCTACCGGCACCTGCCGGGTGCTGACCAGGCTGATGTCGTTGCATGGGGGCGCAAGCTGACCAGCGAACTACCGTCCGGTGGCAGTATTGAGCTGGTCGAATCGGTCGCCTACATGGGGCTGAATTATCGCGAACTGGTGGCAGAACATGGTCTGGAAGGTGCGGCACAATTGTTCGCCGAGAAGGGACGCCGAGTGTTCTGTCCGATCGGTCTGTTCAAGCGGTGGCTGGCCGAGCTGCGCCCGTCGCTGGTGATAGCAACCAGTGCTCCGCGTAGCGAGCGAGCCGTACTCGAAGCCGCCAGCGCTCTGGGCATTGCTTCGATCTGTGCCGTGGATCTTTTTGGTCTGCAGGAAATCCAGTGGGTCAACCGCCCCGGTTATGCGAGTCGAATCTGCGTACTGAATCAGCAGGTACGGGATATGTTCGTGGAAAAAGGCTGTCACCCCGACACGATAGTTGTCACTGGCAACCCGGCGTTCGATCGGTTGCAGCAGCCTCAGGTACAGGAAGCGGGACGTGCAATGCGTGCTGCCAAAGGTTGGGGCAAGGACGAAACCGTCATTCTGTGGGCTTCGCAAGTTGAACCCGAGCGCCATCCTTTCGATGGGCGAATCGGCGATCCGACATTGCCGCGCAAGATCGAGGCAGTCCTGCGGGAGTTTGTCAGCACTCATGCAAATTATCGCTTGGTGTTGCGTTATCACCCCAGTGAAAGTGCCCAATTCCACTCAGGCCAGGAGCGTGTCGAGCTCAGTCCACCCAGTGAAGATCTTGCAACCTTGCTGCATGCTCTCGATATCGTGGTCGTGACCAGTTCCACGGTGGGCCTCGAAGCGCATCTGGCCGGGCGTTGTGTTCTTTCTATGGGTGGATCTGTTTTCAATCAGGATGCGCCCTACGGGAAAATGGGCATTGCCACCGAAGTGAGCTCACTTGAAGGGCTGGGCGCAGCGCTGAGCCGCGTCCAGCTCAAGTCTGAGCAGCGCCCGTCGATGGTTTCGGCTGGCCCCTTGATGGCCAGCGCTACGCATAACATCGTCGAGCTAGCCGAATCGCTGCTAGGGTCAGAAGGCACGGTTTCTCCCCTCTCGTAAGACGGGTCATGGCTTGGAGGATACCAAGCAGGTCGCGGGGGAGTACCCCTGGGTCGATCAATTGAAGAAAAGGAGTGTTGTGGTGTTGAGGCTTGCTGAACAGATGCGGCGTCGCTTGATTGATCTGCCCCGTAAGCAGAAACGGATCATTCTTGTACTGGCGGATGTCGTACTTGTGTGGGTCTCGTTGTGGCTGGCTTTTGTGGTGCGCCTTGGCGATGCGGACGAAATCGATGTGTTTGGCAAACATGCCTGGTTGTTTGCCCTCGCTCCGCTGTTTGCCATTCCGCTGTTCGGGTGCTTTGGCCTGTATCGGGTGGTGATGCGCTACATGGGGAACGATGCGCTGATCGCCATCGTCAAGGCTGTGTCCATTTCTGCATTGCTTCTGGCGCTGTCCATCTATTGGCACGTTGACGCACCCAAGCCATTGCCCCGTTCGATGGTGTTCAACTACTGGTGGCTGAGCATTTTTCTGATCGGTGGCGTACGCCTTGGGTTGCGCCAGTACTTTATCGGTGAATGGTTTTCCCCAGGCTCCCCCTTGCGCTTGAGAAACAGGGACGCTTGTCTGCCCAAGGTCGCGGTATATGGCGCAGGTGCGGCGGGCAATCAGCTGGTCGCTGCCCTGCGGTTAGGTCGGGTTATACGCCCGGTGGCATTCATCGATGATGACCCCAGCTTGTACAATCGTGCAATTGCCGGGTTGCGGGTGTATTCAGCCAAGCATATTCAGCAGATGCTGGACGAAACCGGTGCACACCAGATCTTGCTGGCGATCCCTTCGGCGACCCGGGCGCGTCGACGTGAGGTTCTGTTGGCGCTCGAGTCTTTCCCGCTGCACGTGCGCAGCGTGCCCGGTTTCATGGATCTGGCCAGCGGGCGGGTCAAGGTGGAGGATATCCAGGAGGTGGATATCAGCGACCTGCTCGGGCGAGAATCGGTTCCGCCACTGCAGGCCCTGTTCCAGCAATGTATTCGTGACAAGGTGGTGATGGTAACCGGGGCGGGAGGTTCGATCGGTTCGGAGCTGTGTCGGCAGATCCTGTTCAGCCAGCCGCGCGTATTGTTGCTGTTTGAACACAGCGAGTTCAATCTGTACGCGGTGCACATGGAGCTGGAGCGACGCATCTCCAGCGAGTCACTGCCTACCAGACTGATTCCTATCCTGGGGTCGATTCGAAACCCGTCCCGCATGCTCGATGTTCTGCACACCTGGGGTGTGGAGACGATCTATCATGCGGCTGCCTACAAGCATGTGCCGATGGTGGAGCACAACGTCTCCGAGGGAGTGCTGAACAATATTTTCGGTACGCTGCATACGGCCCAGGCGGCGGTGAAGGCAGGGGTGGCCAATTTCGTGCTGATTTCCACTGACAAGGCTGTGCGCCCGACCAATGTGATGGGGAGTACCAAGCGTGTAGCGGAAATGATCTTGCAGGCTCTCAGCCACGAGCAGGCACCGGTGCTTTTTGGGGATGATGAGGCTGTGCATCACGTCAATAAGACACGCTTCACAATGGTGCGCTTTGGAAATGTGCTGGGTTCTTCCGGCTCGGTAATTCCACGTTTCCATGAACAGATCCGCACGGGTGGCCCGGTTACCGTGACGCATCCCAAGATTACTCGCTATTTCATGACTATTCCGGAAGCCGCGCAGTTGGTGATTCAGGCGGGCTCGATGGGACAGGGTGGAGATGTGTTTGTGCTGGACATGGGCCAGCCGGTGCTTATCGCTGATCTGGCGCAAAAGATGATCCATCTCTCTGGTATGAGCGTGCGTAGTCACAAGAATCCGACTGGGGATATTGCACTGGAATTCACCGGATTGCGCCCCGGTGAAAAGCTGTACGAAGAGTTACTGATCGGTGAGAACGTCAACTCCACCGAGCATCCCATGATCATGTGTGCCAATGAGGAACACCTCACCTGGGAGGCGCTCAAGGCGATACTTGCCAAGATGAACGCCGCGGTTGATGCCGATGACTATCCGCGCATTCGAGCCTTGTTGCTGGAAATGGTCAGTGGATACACGCCTGACGACGACATAGTCGATTGGATCTATCAGCAGCGCTGTGGAGGTGGCGAATCACTTCATTGACGCCTTCCAGCTGAAAAAACGCCGTTCATGTGAACGGCGTTTTTTGTTTCGATAAAAATTTGCTGTTGCAAGGCCGTCAATCTGGCAGCTCTCCCCTTATGTCTTGCCTGGGAAATGGCCAGCCTATCAGCGCAGACATGTCGCACTTTTGCTGCGCTTGAGGATGGGTAGCAGGCCATGCGTAGCAAATGTGTCAGTGCTTGCTGTCGTCGCCCGACATGCTCAACAACTGCTTCTCCTGGTTCCAGTCGAACGGTTCGTCGTTCTGCTCGGCTTCGTAGCGGCGTTCTTCCAGCTCCTGGTACATGGCCAGTTCTTCTTCCGGCATGTAGTGCAGGCAATCGCCGCCAAAGAACCACAGCAGGTCGCGGGGGATAAGGTGCGCGATCTGCGGGTAGCGCTGGATAACCTGGCAGATGAGGTCCTGACCCAGGTAGGTGCTCTCCGGGTCGACCGGCAACTGTTGCATCAGGTCGTCGAAACGCTCCAGAAACAGCGCGTGGCTTTCTTCCGGTACCTGTTCGGCCTCACCCAGGGCTGCAAGGATGGTGCGCAGGTGGGTGAGCAGGGCGAGGTGGTATTCCAGTTGAGCAGTGGCGTTGGCCATGCGGGCGATCCTCTAGAGCAAAATCGGGCGCGGGAGTATAAGGCTCCCCGCGCCCGATGTCCCGTTGGAGTGATGCTCAGCGCACCTTGCCCTCGGTGGGCAGCAGCTCGTCCTTGCTGAACGCATCCACGTCGATCACACGGCGCCGTGCGGCTTCGGCCTCGTGCAGGCTTTGAGCTTCGCCGGCCTGCAAGGTGTTGGCGTGCAAGGCTGCGTCGATCAGCGATTCGCCGGGAGCCGGCGCCAATTGGCCGCCCTTGTGGGCCTGGTGCAGCTTCTTGTGCAGCGGGGCGCTGGCCCTTAGCAGGTCGCTGGCCTGTTGCAACGCGCCCACCGGGTCGCTTGCATCGGTGGGGCGATAGCAGCCAGCCAGCAGTTGTTCGAGTGCCGGATCACCCTTGGCGCGACCCAGCAGCGCAGCAACCTCGGCATCCAGTTCGTCCGACGGGCCGGTATGACGGGGCCCGAACGGGAACACCACCAGGCGCAGCGCGCCACCGAGGAACCGATTGGGGAAGTTGTCGAGCAGGCGGTCCAGGGCTTTTTCGGCCTGGCCCAGGCTTTCTTCCATGGCCCAGCGCAACAGCGGCCGCAGGTACTCGGGCGAATCGAGATCGTGGTAGCGCTTGAGGGCTGCCGAACCCAGGTACAGGTTGCTCAATACGTCGCCAAGGCGCGCCGACAGGCGCTCACGGCGTTTCAGCTCGCCACCGAGCAGCATCATGCACAGGTCGGCCAGCAGGGCGAAGGCCGCCGCCTGGCGATCGAGTGCGCGAAAGTATCCCTGGCTCAATGCATCGCCGGGTGACTTTTCAAAGCGCCCCAGGCCCAACCCAAGGACCAGCGTGCTGGCCGCGTTACCCACCGCGAAGCCCACATGCCTGAGCAGCAGGGCGTCGAACTCCTTGAGCGCCTGGTCGTGGTCTTCACGTGCTGCCAGGGCCATCTCCTTGAGCACGAACGGGTGGCAGCGAATCGCCCCCTGGCCAAAGATCATCAGGTTGCGCGAGAGGATGTTGGCGCCCTCGACGGTGATGAAGATCGGTGCCCCCTGCCAGCTGCGACCCAGGTAGTTGTTCGGGCCCATGATGATGCCCTTGCCCCCGTGCACGTCCATGGCGTGCTGGATGCATTCGCGCCCCCGTTCGGTGAGGTGGTACTTGAGGATCGCCGACAGCACCGAGGGTTTTTCACCCAGGTCCACCGCGTTGGCGGTGAGCATGCGTGCGCTGTCCATCAGCCAGGCATTGCCGCCGATGCGGGCCAGAGCCTCCTGAATGCCCTCGAACGCGGCCAGCGGTACGTTGAACTGCTCGCGCACCTGTGCGTACTGGCCCGTTACCAGGCTGGTGTACTTGGCGGCACCGGTACCGACTGCCGGCAAGGAGATCGAGCGTCCCACCGACAGGCAGTTCATCAGCATCATCCAGCCCTTGCCGAGCATCTCCTGCCCGCCAATCAGAAAACTCAGCGGGACGAACACGTCCTTGCCGCTGTTGGGGCCGTTCATGAACGCGGCGCCCAGCGGCAGATGGCGCTGACCGATCTCGACACCTGGGGTGTCGGTCGGGATGAGAGCCAGGCTGATACCCAGCTCCTCCTTGTCACCCAGCAGGTGATCGGGGTCGTAGGCCTTGAACGCTAGACCCAGCAGCGTCGCCACCGGGCCCAGGGTGATATAGCGCTTCTCCCAGTTCAGGCGCAGGCCCAGTACTTCCTCGCCCTGCCACTGGCCCTTGCAGATGACCCCGGTGTCGGGCATGGCGCCGGCGTCGGAGCCGGCCAGCGGACCGGTGAGGGCGAAGCACGGGATGTCGTCACCGCGGGCCAGGCGGGGCAGGTAATGGTTGCGTTGCTCGTCGGTGCCGTAGTGCAGCAGCAGTTCGGCCGGGCCGAGCGAGTTGGGCACCATCACGGTGGAGGCCAGGTCGCCGCTGCGGGTGGCCAGTTTCATCGCGACCTGTGAATGAGCGAAGGCGGAAAAGCCCTTGCCACCGTATTCCTTGGGAATGATCAGGGCAAAGAAGCCATGGGTCTTGATGTGCGCCCAGGCTTCGGCGGGAAGGTCCATGTCCTGGCCGATCTGCCAGTCGCTGACCATGGCGCAGAGCTCCTCGGTGGGCCCGTCGATGAAGGCTTGCTCTTCTGCGCTCAGTTGCACCTTGGGATAGGCCAGCAGGGTGTTCCAGTCGGGGCGGCCACTGAAGAGCTCGCCGTCCCACCAGACCGTGCCGGCATCGATGGCCTCGCGCTCGGTCTGCGACATCGGCGGCAAGGTTTTGCGAAACCAGCCGAACAGCGGGGCAGTCAGCCATTTGCGGCGCAGATCGGGCAGCACCAGGGGCACGGCAGTGGCCACCAGCAGCAGCCAGAAGATCGTCAACAGCCAGCCGGGGGCATGGCTGAATGCGCCCATCGCCACCAGGTAGACGGCAACCACGCCCAGTGCGGGCAGGGGGGCAACCCGCCGGTGCGCCAGGTAGGCAATACCGACCACCAGCACCACTAACCACAACAGCAACATATGCTTTCCTCCGTGAGCTCCAGAAATAGCTATCCGACAGAGCTTAGACCGCCTGTGCCAAACAACCCGTCAGAACAGTGACAGGACGTGACCTGTGGAAGTTCGCGTTTTCGGGCCGCGGGCCAGCGATTGTCAGCCTCGCCAGCTCGGGTAGACTGAGTGCCCACCGCCTATGTCAGGAGTCGTCATGCTGAAGATCTGGGGACGCAAGAACTCGTCAAACGTCAGGAAGGCGCTGTGGTGCGCCCAGGAGCTGGGCCTGGACTACCAGTCGATCGATGCCGGTGGCGAGTTCGGCGTGGTCGACGAGCCGCACTACCGTGCCCTCAACCCCAACGGCCGGGTGCCGATGATCGAGGATGGCGAGCTGGTGCTGTGGGAATCCAATACCATCGTGCGCTACCTGTGTGGCCGGTATGCCCCAAACACTGACTGGTACCCCGCCGACCCGGCGGCCCGGGCCAGCGCAGACAAGTGGATGGACTGGACCACGTCATCGCTGGCTACGCCATTTCGCCCGTTGTTCTGGGGCATCCTGCGTACCCCGTCTGACCAGCAGGACTGGGTGCAGATCAACGCCGCGCACAAGCAATGCGCCGAACTGCTGTCGATCGCCGATCAGGCCCTGGCCACGCAACCCTACCTGTCGGGGGAAGCGATCGGCATGGGCGACATCCCGCTGGGCTGCTTCGTGTATGCCTGGTTCGAGATGCCCATCGAGCGTCCGGAAATGAAGCACCTGCGTGCGTGGTACGAGCGCCTCAGGCAACGGCCGGCCTACCAGGCGGCGGTAATGACCGCGCTGACCTGAACCTGTCGATTACCCTGATAGTCAATATCGATACACTTCACTGTACTTGCGTGGCCTGGGCAAGCACCATGGCCACATTCGTCGCGGTCGGCCCTGTCTGACCGCCTGCCTTGTGAACCCTTCAACCTGGTGTGTAGACCTGCTATGAGTTCTGCTCTGTCCATTCGGCAGCTAACCAAGACCTACGGCAATGGCTTCCAGGCCCTCAAGGGCATCGACCTGGATGTCGCCGAAGGTGATTTCTTCGCCTTGCTCGGCCCCAATGGCGCCGGCAAATCCACCACCATCGGCATTCTCTCGACCTTGGTCAACAAGACCAGCGGCACGGTGAATGTGTTCGGCCATGACCTGGACCGAGAGCCAGCCGCGCTCAAGCGCTGCATCGGCGTGGTGCCCCAGGAGTTCAACTTCAATCAGTTCGAAAAGACCTTCGATATCGTCGTGACCCAGGCGGGTTACTACGGCATCCCGATGAAGGTGGCCAGGGAGCGCGCCGAGCAGTACCTGACCCAGCTGGGCCTGTGGGACAAGCGTGACGTGCCATCGCGCTCGCTGTCCGGCGGCATGAAGCGCCGCCTGATGATTGCCCGCGCGCTGATCCACGAACCGCGCCTGCTGATCCTCGACGAGCCTACCGCTGGCGTCGACATCGAGCTGCGCCGTTCGATGTGGAGCTTTCTGACCGAGCTCAACCAGAAGGGCATCACCATCATCCTGACCACCCACTACCTGGAAGAGGCCGAGCAGCTGTGCCGCAACATCGGCATCATCGACCACGGCACCATCGTGCAGAACACCAGCATGCGTCAGTTGCTGGGCACGTTGCATGTGGAGACCTTCCTGCTCGACCTCAAGCATGACCTGGCCCAGGCGCCGCAACTGGCCGGCTACCCGTGCCGGCTGATCACCCCGCACACCCTGGAAGTGCAGGTGGACAAGGACGTGGGCATCACCGCGCTGTTCGGCCAGTTGGCCCTGCAGAACATCGAGGTGCTGAGCCTGCGCAACAAGACCAATCGTCTCGAGGAGCTGTTCGTGTCCCTGGTGGAAAAAAACCTGGCGAAGGTGGCGGTATGAGTTCGGAACTGCGCGCCAACCTGGTTGCCCTCAATACCATCGTCTATCGAGAAGTGCGGCGGTTCACGCGGATCTGGCCGCAGACCCTGCTGCCCCCGGCGATCACCATGGTGCTGTACTTCGTGATCTTCGGGAACCTCATCGGCCGGCAGATCGGCGACATGGGTGGCTTCACCTATATGGAGTACATCGTGCCGGGCCTGATCATGATGTCGGTGATCACCAACTCCTACGGCAACGTGGTGTCGAGTTTCTTCGGCAGCAAGTTTCAGCGTTCGATCGAGGAGCTGATGGTGTCGCCGGTGTCGCCGCACACCATCCTCATCGGCTACACCCTGGGCGGCGTGCTGCGCGGGTTGGCGGTGGGAGTGATCGTGACCCTGCTGTCGCTGTTCTTCACCCATCTGCAGGTGCATCACCTGGGCGTGACGGTGCTGGTGGTGGTGCTGACCGCGACGATCTTCTCGCTGCTGGGCTTCATCAACGCAGTGTTTGCGCGCAACTTCGATGACATCTCGATCATCCCGACCTTCGTGCTCACGCCGCTGACGTACCTGGGTGGGGTGTTCTACTCCATCACCCTGCTGCCGCCATTCTGGCAGACCGTGTCGCTGGCCAACCCGGTGCTGCACATGGTCAACTCGTTCCGCTACGGCATCCTGGGCGTCTCGGACATCCGCATCGGCGTGGCCATCACCTTCATGCTGGTGGCCACCGCGGTGCTGTACATCGGCTGCGTGCGCCTACTGGTCAGCGGGCGAGGAATGCGCAGCTGATTTCTGCTTGCGCCTGCGCCACTGCCTGCCCACCCACCAGCGCCAGTAGAGCATGGTCAGGCAGTAGGCCAGCGCCCCCAGCAGCACGCCGCACACCACCGAGCCCAGCAGAAAGGGCTGCCACAGCGTCGACAACTGGTCGGTGATCCATTCGAAGGTGAGTTCCTCGGGCAGCGTGCGTGGCGGTATCTGCATCAGCCATGCCCCCACCTGGTAGGTGCAGTAGAACACCGGCGGCATGGTGATGGGGTTGGTCAGCCACACCAGGCTGACGGCGATGGGCATGTTGCCGCGCAACAGAACCGCCAGGCTGGCGGCCAGCAGCATCTGCATCGGGATAGGGATGAAGGCTGCGAAAAGGCCTACGGCCATGGCCCGTGCCACCGAATGGCGATTCAGGTGCCAGAGGTTGGGGTCGTGCAGCAGCCGGCCGAGAAAGCGTAAGGATTTATGTTCCCGAATGCTCGTCGGATCTGGCATGTAGCGTTTGAAAAGTCGACGCGGCATGTGGGCTCTCGGCGTTCTGAAGTGGCCAGTATGCACGGATTGTAAACAGCGCCAATTCAGACTTTGTGACAATTAATAAGCAAGGTGCGGGCCTGGGTGATCTAAGCCTCTGGGGTGAGATCTGCTCAGGAGCTTTACCCATGCGCACAAGGATGTTGGCGCTGGCCTTGGGGCTGTTGGCGCTCAACGTGCTACCTGCCTTGCCGTCGGTCGGCTGGCTCTGGGGCATCGGCATGACGGGAATGTTATGCCTGGTGTGTCGATGGGCAGTGCCCGGTCTGTTCTTGCTTGGTTTTGCCTGGGCCTGTTGCTCGGCGCAATGGGCGCTGGACGATCGACTCCGGCCCGAGCTGGAGGGGCGCACCCTGTGGCTGGAAGGTCGGGTAGTGGGCCTGGCGCAGCAGGGCCCACATTCGGTGCGTTTCGAGCTGGCCGAAGCCTCCTCACGCCGCGCCCAGTTGCCGCAGCGGCTGAGCCTGAGCTGGTTTGGCGGGCCGCCGGTCAACAGTGGCGAGCGTTGGCGCCTGGCGGTACAGCTGCAGCGCCCCTCCGGCCTGCTCAACCCCCATGGGCCTGACCAGGAAGCCGCCATGCTGGCCCGGCGAATCGGTGCCACCGGCCGTGTAAGGGCAGGTGAACGACTGGCCCCGGCCAGCCATGCGTGGCGTGATTCGGTGCGCCAACGCCTGCTCGGGGCTCAGGCCCATGGGCGCGAAGGCGCGCTGGCGGCGCTGGTGCTGGGTGACGGCGGGGCGCTGGCACAGGAGGACTGGCAGGTGCTCCAGGCAACCGGCACGGTGCACCTGCTGGTGATTTCCGGTCAGCACATCGGCTTGCTGGCCGGTCTGGTGTACGGCCTGGTGGCCGGGTTGGCACGTGTGGGGGCATGGCCCAGGGCGCTGCCCTGGCTACCCTGGGCGTGCGGCCTGGCGTTTGCGGCGGCCCTGGCGTACGGCTTGATGGCGGGCTTTCAGGTACCGGTACGACGCGCCTGCATCATGCTGGCGGTGGTGCTGTTGTGGCGCCTGCGTTTTCGCCACCTTGGGGCCTGGATTCCCTTGCTGCTTGCCCTCAACGGTGTATTGCTGGTGGAGCCATTGGCCAGCCTGCAGCCGGGGTTCTGGCTGTCGTTCGCAGCGGTGGCGGTGCTGGTGTATGTGTTCGGCGGCCGGCTGGGGGCCTGGAACCCCTGGCTGGCATGGTGCCGGGCCCAATGGCTGATCGCGATCGGCCTGTTGCCGGTGCTGCTGGCGCTGGGGCTGCCGATCAGTCTCTCGGCACCGCTGGCCAATCTGGTTGCGGTGCCCTGGGTCAGTATCGCGGTGTTGCCCCTGGCGCTGGCCGGCACACTGCTGCAGGGGCTCCCGTTGCTGGGGGAGGCCCTGTTGTGGCTGGCTGGAGGTTCGCTGGCAGCCTTGTTCTGGACACTGGCACAGGTGGCACATTGGCAACCGGCCTGGACACCGGTCGCCTTGCCGATATGGGCATGGTTGATGGTGGGCGGTGGCGCGGTACTGCTGCTGTTGCCGGGCGGGCTGCCGATGCGGGTGCTGGGCTGGCCCTTGCTGCTGCTGGCCGGCTGTGCGCCTCGCAACGAGATCGCCCATGGGCAACTGGAGGTGTGGCAGCTGGATGTCGGCCAGGGCCAGGCGTTGGTGCTGCGTACCCGTCACCATGCGATGCTGTATGACGCAGGCCCGGCCACCCGTGGCAGCGACCTGGGTGAGCGGGTGGTCGTGCCGACTCTGCGCAAGCTGGGGGTGCGCGAGCTGGACCTGGCGCTGATCAGCCATGCCCATGCCGACCATGCCGGCGGCGCCCTGGCGGTGCAGCGCAGCGTGCCGCTGGTGCGTGTGGTGGGCGGCGACCCGGATGAGCTGCCCGGGCAACTGCAGGCCCAGGCCTGCGCCAGTGGCGAGCAATGGCAGTGGGATGGCGTGCTCTTCAGCCTGTGGCGCTGGCAGCAGGCCGGCGACAGCAATCAGCGCTCCTGTGTGTTGCACGTGGATGCCGGCGGGGAAACCCTGCTGCTTACCGGTGACATCGATGCCCAGGCCGAGCGCGCCTGGCTGCGCGAGTCGACAGCCGGCCCGGTCGACTGGTTGCAGGCGCCCCATCATGGCAGCCGCACCTCGTCGAGCCAGGCCTTTCTCGAGCGAACCCGGCCACGGGGCGTGTTGATTTCGCGAGGGCGCCACAATGCATTCGGGCATCCGCACGCACAGGTGATGGCGCGTTACCAGGCGCTGGGTATCACCGTGCACGACAGCGCCCTGCACGGGGCGGTGCGCCTGGTGCTGGGCAGCTTTGGCCAGGCGGTCGGGCAACGCAGCCAGCGGCGCTTCTGGCGGGAGCCGACATGACGCTGTTCGGCCCCGTGGCCCCCTATGGTAAAGTGGCGGACTTTTTCGAGGGGGTCGCTACTGTGTGGGAATTGGTCAAGTCCGGTGGCTGGATGATGCTGCCGATCATTCTGAGTTCCATCGCTGCCATGGCTATCGTCGCCGAACGCCTGTGGACCCTGCGCGCCAGTCGTGTCACCCCGCCGCACCTGCTCGGCCAGGTGTGGCGCTGGATCAAGGACAAACAGCTCACCAGCGAGAAGCTCAAGACCCTGCGCGCCGACTCGCCGCTGGGCGAGATCCTGGCCGCAGGCCTGGCCAACTCCCGCCATGGTCGCGAAATCATGAAGGAGTGCATCGAGGAAGCCGCCGCCCGTGTCATCCACGAGCTGGAGCGCTACATCAACGCACTGGGCACCATCGCGGCCATGGCGCCGCTGCTGGGCCTGCTGGGCACCGTGCTGGGCATGATCGATATCTTCAGTGCCTTCACCGGGTCCGGCATGACCACCAATGCCTCGGTATTGGCGGGGGGGATCTCCAAGGCGTTGATCACCACCGCAGCCGGCCTGATGGTGGGTATCCCGGCGGTATTCTTCCATCGTTTCCTGCAACGGCGCATCGATGAGCTGGTGGTGGGCATGGAGCAGGAGGCCATCAAGCTGGTGGAAGTGGTCCAGGGGGACCGTGATGTCGACCTGAGCGAGGGCAAGGCGTGAAATTCCGGCGCAAGCCACGGGAGACCGTGGACATCAACCTCGCTTCGCTGATCGACGTGGTGTTCATCCTGCTGCTGTTTTTCGTGGTGACCACCACCTTCACCCGTGAAACCCAGTTGCGTGTCGAACTGCCCGAGGCGGTCAGCGGCGCTCCGGCGCCCGACGCCGAGGCCAAGCAGCTGGAAATCACCATCAGCGCCGAAGGCGTGTACTCGGTCAACAACCACCTGTTGCCCAAGAGCGACCTGGGCACCCTGACCGAGGCCCTGCAGAAGGAATCACAGGGCGACACCAAGATGCCGCTGTCGATCAGCGCTGACGGCAAGACTCCGCACCAGGCCGTGGTCACCGCCATGGATGCCGCTGGCAAGCTCGGCTTCAGCCAGTTGCGCATGACCACGGTCGAGGCCGCCCAGGGGACACCTTGATGGCGCTTGCCGATCGCCTGTTGCATGCCTGGTATGCCGGCCACCCGGCATTGGTATTGTTGCGCCCGCTCGAGGCCCTGTATCGCCGGGTGGTGCGGGGCAAGCGCGAGCGTTTTCTGGCCGGGCAGGGCGACATCTATCGCGCACCGGTGCCGGTGCTGGTGGTGGGCAACATCACCGTGGGTGGCACCGGCAAGACCCCGCTTATCCTGTTTCTGATCGAGCACTGTCGCCAGCGCGGCCTGCGCGTGGGGGTGGTCAGCCGAGGCTATGGGGCCACTGCGCCGCAACTGCCGTGGCGCGTGCGTGCCGATCAACCGGCCGAACAGGCCGGTGACGAACCCTTGCTGATCGTGCAGCGCACCGGCGTGCCGCTGATGATCGACCCCGATCGCAGCCAGGCCGTGCGCGCCTTGCTCGACGCCGAGCCGCTGGACCTGATCCTGTGCGACGACGGCATGCAGCACTACCGCCTGGCGCGTGATCTCGAGCTGGTGCTGATCGACGCGGCCCGAGGCCTCGGCAATCGCCGCTGCCTGCCTGCCGGGCCGTTGCGTGAGCCGGTGGAGCGCCTGGATGAAGTGGACGCCGTACTCTACAACGGCGCCCTCAGCGACCGTGATGATGGCTTTGCCTTCACCCTGGCCCCTACGGCACTGGTCAACCTGCGCAGCGGCGAGCGACGAGGCCTGGAGCATTTTGCGCCGGGACAGGCATTGCACGCGGTGGCCGGCATCGGCAACCCTCAGCGATTTTTCAACACCCTGCAGGGGCTGGGCTGGCAGCCTGTGCCGCATGCGTTTGCCGACCATGCGGCGTACAACGCCCAGGCCCTGAGCTTCACCCCGTCATTGCCGCTGGTCATGACTGAGAAGGATGCGGTGAAATGCCGTGCTTTCGCCGCCGATGACTGGTGGTATCTTGCGGTCGACGCACTGCCTTCGCCGGCCTTCGTGGCCTGGCTCGACGCGCAGCTGGCGCGTCTGCTGCCCGGGCCTCGCCAGCCCTGACATTTTCTTTTTCCGGCCACAGGCCTGAGGAATATCCATGGACACCAAATTGCTCGACATCCTTGCTTGCCCGATCACCAAAGGCCCGCTCAAGCTCAGCGCCGACAAGACCGAGCTGATCAGCAAGGGGGCCGGCCTGGCGTACCCGATTCGTGACGGTATCCCGGTGATGCTCGAGAGCGAAGCCCGAACCCTGACCGATGACGAGCGCCTGGACAAATGAGCCTGGATTTCACCGTTGTGATTCCAGCACGTCTGCGCTCCACCCGTCTGCCGGGCAAGCCATTGCTGTCGATTGCCGGCAAGCCGATGGTGCAGCACGTCTGGGAGCAGGCGCGCAGAAGCAGCGCCACCCGCGTGGTGATTGCCACCGATGACCCGAGCATCGTCGCTGCATGCCAGGGGTTTGGCGCCGAGGTGCTGCTGACCCGTGAGGACCACCAGTCGGGCACCGACCGCCTGGCCGAAGTCGCCACCCAGCTGGGCCTGTCGGCAGATGCGATCGTGGTCAATGTGCAGGGTGACGAGCCGTTGATTCCCCCGGCGATCATCGACCAGGTGGCGGCCAACCTGGCGGCGCATCCTGAAGCGGGCATTGCCACGCTGGCCGAGCCGATCGAAGACGTCGAAGTGCTGTTCAACCCCAATGCGGTCAAGGTGAGCACCGACCGCAACGGCCTGGCCCTGACCTTCAGCCGTGCGCCCTTGCCGTGGGCGCGTGATGCGTTTGCCCAGAGCCGCGAGCAATTGCCGGCGGGTGTGCCTTATCGCCGGCATATCGGCATGTACGCCTATCGCGCAGGCCTGTTGCAGGACTTCGTCGCCTGGGGCCCGTGCGGCCTGGAGCAGACCGAGTCGCTGGAGCAGTTGCGTGCGCTGTGGAATGGCGTGCGCATCCACGTGGCCGATGCCTTGCAGGCGCCGCCTGTGGGCGTCGACACACCTGAAGACCTGGAGCGCGTTCGGCGCTTGCTGGAGGCCTGATGCGCGTCCTGTTCGTATGCCTGGGCAACATCTGCCGCTCGCCGACGGCCGAGGGCGTGTTGCGCCATCAGTTGAAGCTGGCAGGCCTCGAGGATCAGGTCGAAGTGGCCTCGGCGGGTACGGGAGACTGGCATGTGGGCAAGCCGCCCGACAGCCGAACCCGCCGCGCTGCGCTGGCGCGCGGCTACGACCTGTCCGCACAGCGTGCACAGCAGGTGAGCGCGCAGGACTTCAGCCGGTACGACCTGATCCTGGCAATGGACACCAGCAATCTCGGCCACCTCAAGGCGCTGCAACCGTCTGCCGGTACCGCCGAACTGGACCTGTTCCTGCGCCGCTACGAGGGTGAGCTGGATGAAGTGCCCGACCCGTACTACGGCGGCGAAGAGGGCTTCGAACAGGTGCTTGATCTCATTGAGCTGGCTTGTAGCAAGCTGGTGGTCGAGCTGAAGGGCCGGCTATGAGCGTGCAGGTGCAATCGCAGGTTTCACTCAAGCCTTACAACACCTTCGGAATCGAGGTGAAGGCGCAGTATTTCGCCCAGGCACACAACGATGACGAAGTGCGCCAGCTGCTGGCGCACGCAGCCGAACAGCACCTGCCGGTGCTGGTGATCGGTGGCGGCAGCAACCTGCTGCTGACTGCCGATATCCAGGCGCTGGTGCTGCGCATGGCCAGTGTCGGTGTGCGGATACTGTCGGATGATGGCCAGCGCGTGGTGGTCGAGGCAGAGGCGGGTGAGCCCTGGCATCCCTTCGTGCAGTGGACCCTGGCCCAGGGACTGTCGGGGCTGGAAAACCTCAGCCTGATCCCCGGTACCGTCGGGGCGGCGCCGATGCAGAACATCGGCGCCTATGGCGTGGAGATCAAGGACGTGTTTGCCGGGCTGACGGCACTGGATCGGGAAACCGGCCAGTTGCACGAGTTTGCGCTGGAACAGTGTGATTTTGCCTACCGTGACAGTGTGTTCAAGCGTAATCCCGGGCGCTGGCTGATCCTGCGGGTTCGCTTCGTGCTCAATCGCGCCGAGCACCTGCACCTGGACTACGGCCCGGTACGCCAGCGGCTGAGTGAGCAGGGCATCGGTCAGCCGACCGCACAGAATGTCAGCGATGCCATCTGCAGCATTCGTCGCGAAAAACTGCCAGACCCGGCCGAGCTGGGCAATGCCGGAAGCTTCTTCAAGAACCCGGTGGTGAGCGCCGAGCTGGCGCAGCGCGTGCGCGAGGCGTATCCGGATGCGGTAGGTTATCCACAGGCCGATGGTCAGGTAAAGCTGGCGGCGGGGTGGTTGATCGAGCAGGCGGGCTGGAAGGGGTTTCGCGAGGGCGATGCCGGGGTGCACCGTTTGCAGTCGCTGGTGCTGGTGAACTACGGGCAGGCCAGTGGCAAGCAGTTGCATGCGCTGGCGCAGCGGATTCAGGCTGATGTGCTGGCGCGCTTCGGCGTCGCGCTGGAGATGGAACCCAACTTGTATTGACTGGGCGGCTTGTTCGCTGGCAAGGCCGATTCCTGCGGGTTCGGCGTTGTCGGTGACACATCCACCACCAGGCATCAGGCAATAAAAAGCCCCGCCAGTTTGCACTGGCGGGGCTTTTTAATGGCCGTCAGACGAGCGGTTTATGCTCTTCTGCAGCTTCCTGCGACTGCTCGGCAGCAGCGGCGGCCGCTGCGGCTTCAGCTTCGCGCTTGCGGCGACGCACTTCACGCGGGTCGTTCGGTGCACGGCCGTTGGCCAGCGTGACGACCGGTGCCTCAACCTCGGCAGGCTCGGCGATCGGTGCCTGTGCCTCGGCGACCGGTGCTGGCTCAGCGGCAATGACCGGCTCGGCTTCGACTGCAGCCGGCGCTTCAGGCTCGCTCGGCAGGGCGATGACCGGCTCGGCAGCTACAGGTGCCTCGACGGGCGCTTCGACAGCTGGCGCCTGCTCAGGGGCTTGAGCTGGTGCTTCCACCAGGGCCTCTACCTTGGCCTCGGCCTCGATCTGGGCCTCGACTGGTTGCGGAGCAACTTCGACGACAGGCTCGATGCTCGACTCGACTGCCTGCACCGGTGCTTCGAACGGTTGTTCGATCACAGGGGCGATGGCCGCTTGTTCAGCAACAGCTTCTTCGGCAGCGGGCTGTCGAGCTGTTTCGTTCGACTCGGTGCTGGTTTCGACAACCACTGGTTCGACGGTGCCGGCCTCGAAAGGCGTTTCGGCCACGACGGCTGGGGTGTCATCGACAGCAGCAGTTGCACGCTCGGCCTGAGCGTTGGCCTGGGCCTCGGCGTCGGCACTGATGTTGCTGGTGGCAACGGCGGCAGTCACGGCCAGGCCGGCAGCCAGTTCCACGCCCGAAGGCTGCGCATTGCCTTCGCTGCGTTTTTCCGCAGCAGCAGGTTGTTCGCCAGCTTGTTCGGCGCCTTCTTCGGTGCCGTCTTCGCTGCCTTCGACCACATTGCCGTTGGCATCACGCTGACGCTCACGACGGTTGCTGCGACGACGCTGACCGCGCGAGCGACGACGTGGACGATCGCCTTCGGCGCCTTCCTGGTTGTCATCCTGCAGCAGCTCTTCGTTTGGCAGTTGCTCTTCGGCCGCATCCTCGACCGGCTCGGCCGGGCGTGGCTGACGCTCTTCGCGTGGCGGACGCGGTGCGCGCTCCTCGCGAGGGGCACGTTCTTCACGTGGTGCGCGCTCTTCACGCGGTGCACGCTCTTCACGTGGCTGACGCTCTTCGCGCGGGGCGCGCTCAGGACGTTCTTCGCGGACGGCCGGGGCCGGGGTGGCATCCAGAGGCTCACGCAGTTCGCGTACCGGGCGATCTTCGCGTGGGCGACGGTCTTCGCGTGGGGCACGAGGCTGACGTTCTTCACGCGGGGCGCGTGGTGCGCGTTCCTCGCGGGTCGAGGTCTCTTCACGGGCTTCGCGAGGCTGGCGTTCTTCACGCGGCTCACGTGGCGCGCGCTCGGCACGCTCTTCGCGTGGCTTGCGCTCTTCATCGCGACGACCGTTGCGGTTGCGGCTCTGCTGGCGACCGTTGCGACGCTCCTCGTTGCGCTGAGGACGCTCGGTGGCGGGCTTTTCGGTTACCACCGGTGCGGCGGCCACAGGTTCTTCCTTGCCGGCGAACAGGCTGACCAGCGACTTGACCAGGCCCTTGAACAGGCTTGGCTCTGGCAGGGCGTGTACCGGGGCGGCTGGGGCAGCAGGGGCTTCCGGAGCCGGTACCGGAGCATTGGCGCGGGCCGGTGCAGTCTTGACCGCGGCTTCCTGGCGAACCAGGGTGCGGGTGGCGGCAGCCGGTTGCACTTCTTCGGTTTCGGTCGCAGCGATTTCGTAGCTGGACTGGTTGTTCAGGGCTTCCGGGCTGTCGTCGCGCAGGCGCTGCACTTCGAAATGCGGGGTTTCCAGGTGGTCGTTCGGCAGAATGACGATACGCGCCCGGGTGCGCAGTTCGATCTTGGTGATCGAGTTGCGTTTTTCGTTGAGCAGGAACGCGGCGACCGGGATCGGCACCTGGGCACGCACCTCGGCAGTGCGATCCTTCAGGGCTTCTTCCTCGATCAGGCGCAGGATTGCCAGCGACAGCGATTCGACGTCACGGATGATGCCGGTGCCGCTGCAGCGCGGGCAGACGATGCCGCTGCTTTCGCCCAGGGAAGGGCGCAGGCGCTGGCGGGACATTTCCAGCAGGCCGAAGCGCGAAATTCGGCCGACCTGTACGCGGGCACGGTCGGCTTCCAGGCACTCGCGCACCTTTTCTTCGACGGCGCGCTGGTTCTTGGCCGGGGTCATGTCGATGAAGTCGATGACGATCAGGCCGCCGATGTCACGCAGACGCAGTTGGCGGGCGATTTCCTCGGCCGCTTCCAGGTTGGTCTGCAGGGCGGTTTCCTCGATGTCGCTGCCTTTGGTGGCGCGCGCCGAGTTGATGTCGATGGACACCAGTGCTTCGGTCGGGTCGATCACGATCGAGCCGCCCGATGGCAGGTCGACGACGCGCTGGAAGGCGGTCTCGATCTGGCTTTCGATCTGGAAGCGGTTGAACAGCGGCACGCTGTCTTCGTACAGCTTGATCTTGCTGGCGTACTGCGGCATCACCTGGCGGATGAAGGTCAGGGCTTCTTCCTGGGCATCGACGCTGTCGATCAGCACTTCGCCGATGTCCTGGCGCAGGTAGTCGCGGATGGCGCGGATGATGACGTTGCTTTCCTGGTAGATCAGGAACGGCGCTGCGCGGTCGAGGGACGCTTCCTTGATGGCGGTCCACAGTTGCAGCAGGTAGTCCAGGTCCCACTGCATCTCTTCGCTGCTGCGGCCCAGGCCGGCAGTGCGAACGATCAGGCCCATGTCGGCAGGGGCAACCAGGCCGTTGAGCGCTTCGCGCAGTTCGTTGCGCTCTTCGCCTTCGATGCGACGGGAGATGCCGCCGGCACGCGGGTTGTTAGGCATCAGGACCAGGTAACGACCGGCCAGGCTGATGAAGGTGGTCAGGGCGGCGCCCTTGTTGCCGCGCTCTTCCTTCTCGACCTGGACGATGACTTCCTGGCCTTCGCTCAGCACTTCCTTGATGTTCACCCGGCCTTCGGGCGACTTCTTGAAGTATTCGCGGGAGATTTCCTTGAGGGGCAGAAAGCCGTGGCGCTCGGAGCCGAAATCGACGAAGGCGGCTTCAAGGCTGGGCTCGATGCGGGTGATCTTGCCCTTGTAGATGTTGGCTTTTTTCTGCTCGCGTGCACCGGACTCGATGTCCAGATCGTAGAGGCGCTGGCCGTCTACCAGAGCAACACGCAACTCTTCGGGTTGAGTCGCGTTAATCAGCATTCTTTTCATGTAGTACCGTCGGTTTCCGGGCTGCCGGAAACGGCGTTCGGCACACACGACTTCTCACGGTCGGTGTCAGGGTGCGTCAGGGGTGGCGGACCATCCCGTGTCCAGCGGCTTGCGGTCGGACTGGTCGCCCAGTGCTGCCGAAGTCGCGACGACGCGTCCTGCTAGCTGTGGTGTCAAATGCACTCAGTCAGGAGGAGGAATCAGCCTTCGGCCGTGGACACCCTGGGGCATCTTGATCAAGACCGGGTCCGGTCGCGGGCCAGAGGGCCTGTGGACTGGACGCAGTGCTACACGGTCCGACGGTTGTGCATCTCCACCCTACACGTATCCCTGATAATTCGGGTGCTGCCGCGCGCTGAATCCGCAACGGGTTGCAGTTATCGCCAGCTCCATACGGGAGCCCGCGCTTTCTATGGCTAAGGCTGGTATTTCCGAAGCATTCGCCGTGACTGCGTGAAAGCGACTGCACTGAAGGAGTGGGCATCGAAAAAAACGTGCAGGAGGGTCAAACACCGCTCTTGTTGTTTTTTATCGGTCTTCTCTCATCGGCGCTGGTAGCGATTCCAGGCACTTCTGTAAACTGGCGAAAGCCCCGTCGGACGGCCTCGCGTCCTCGAGAATTGCGTAGGTCAGGGCCGGCTCAAAGCCATTGGTCCGCTGGCCAGCCGCTTTTGGCGGCGTTCGCGACTATAGCAGCAATCATTAAGTGCTTCAAATCCATAAAAAATTGTTATGATTCGCAAATGACGACTACTACCCCTCCGACCTCCGGCGTCCAGCTGATCGAGGTCGCGCCGGAACTTGCCGGCCAACGGATCGACAACTTCCTGATCACTGCACTCAAGGGTGTTCCCAAGACCTTGATTTATCGCATTTTGCGCAAAGGCGAAGTGCGGGTGAACAAGGGGCGGATCAAGCCCGAGTACAAATTGCAGGCCGGCGATATCGTGCGCGTGCCGCCCGTTCGTCTGCCTGAGCGTGACGAGCCGGTGCCGCTGGCACAGGGCCTGCTTCAGCGACTCGAAGCGGCCATCGTGTACGAAGACAAGGCCCTCATCGTGCTCAACAAGCCTGCTGGCATCGCCGTGCACGGCGGCAGCGGGCTGAACTACGGTGTGATCGAAGCCTTTCGTCAGTTGCGCCCGGATACCAAGGAGCTGGAGCTGGTGCATCGGCTCGATCGCGATACCTCCGGTCTGCTGATGATCGCCAAGAAGCGCAGCATGTTGCGCCATCTGCATGCCGCGTTGCGCGGTGACGGCGTCGACAAGCGCTACATGGCGCTGGTGCGTGGTCACTGGGCCACGGCCAAGAAGCAGGTCAATGCGCCGCTGCTCAAGAGCAACCTGCGTTCCGGCGAGCGGATGGTGGAAATCAACGACGAAGGCAAGGAGGCGCTCACCCTGTTTCGCGTGCTGCGCCGTTTCGGCGATTTCGCGACCATGGTCGAGGCACGCCCGATTACTGGCCGTACCCACCAGATTCGCGTGCATACCCTGCATGCCGGGCATTGCATCGCCGGCGACAGCAAGTATGGCGACGAGGATTTCACTCGCGAGATCCGCGAGCTGGGCGGCAAGCGCCTGTTCCTGCATGCCTATGCGCTGACCGTGCCGTTGCCCGATGGCGGCGAGCTGAAGCTGGAGGCGCCGGTGGACGACATGTGGGCCAAGACCGTGGAGCGTTTGAGTGCGCCGTGATTACGACCTGCTGATCTTCGATTGGGACGGCACGCTGGCCGATTCGATCGGGCGCATCGTCGAAGCGATGCATCGCTCGGCCGAGCGTGCCGGCTATGCGCTGTGCTCGGACGAGGCGGTCAAGGGCATCATCGGCCTGGCGCTGCCCGAGGCGATCAGCACGCTGTACCCGCATCTGGATCAGCCTGAAGTCATGGCGTTTCGTCAGCATTACGCCGACATCTATATGGCCCTGGATACCCAGCCGTCGCCGTTGTATTCCGGCGTGGTCGAGGCCCTCGAGTCGTTCAGGGCCGATGGCTATCGCCTGGCAGTCGCTACCGGCAAGGCGCGTCGCGGCCTGGACCGGGTGTTGGTGGCCAATGGCTGGGAAGCGTTCTTCGACATTACCCGGGCTGCCGACGAAACCATGGGCAAGCCGCACCCGCGCATGCTCGAGGAGATCCTGGCCCATTGCCAGGTGCCGGCGAGCCGTGCGTTGATGGTGGGCGATTCGTCGTTCGACCTGCTGATGGCGCGCAATGCCGGCATGCATTCGGTGGCGGTGGGGCATGGGGCGCTGTCGCTCGAGGCATTGAGCGTTTACGAGCCGCAGTTGTCCATACAGCACTTTTCACAATTGCAGGCGTGGCTAGGCCGAACCGCTGCAATCGAATTTCCAGGGTAGGTGAGCATGACTGACGAGTGGAAGGCGCCTGACGCCGAAAAGAACGAAGAGCGCACCAGCTGGAAGCTGCTCGAGAAGACCTTGCTGGCGGGCGTGCAGGAGCAGCGTCGGGCCCGGCGCTGGGGTATTTTTTTCAAGCTGCTGACGTTCGTGTACCTGTTCGGCATCCTGGCCCTGTTTTCGCCGCTGATGGATATCGACAAGACCGCCGCCCGTGGCGCGAGCCATACGGCGCTGATCGAGGTGCGCGGGATCATTGCGGACAAGGAGCTGGCCAGCGCCGACAACGTGATAGCCAGCCTGCGTGCGGCCTTCGACGACGCCAAGACCAAGGCGGTAGTGCTGCGTATCAACAGCCCGGGCGGCAGCCCGGTGCAGTCTGGCTACATCTATGACGAGATTCGTCGTCTGCAGGCCGCCAAGCCGTCGGTCAAGGTGTACGCGGTCATCAGCGACCTGGGTGCGTCGGGTGCCTACTATATCGCCAGTGCGGCTGACCAGATCTATGCCGACAAGGCCAGCCTGGTGGGCTCGATTGGTGTGACGGCAGCTGGCTACGGCTTTGTCGGCACCATGGAGAAGCTGGGTGTCGAGCGTCGTACCTATACGGCGGGTGAGCACAAGGCCTTCCTTGATCCATTCCAGCCGCAGAAACCGGACGAAACGGCCTTCTGGCAGGGTGTGCTGGACACCACCCACAAGCAGTTCATTGCCAGTGTGAAGCAGGGGCGCGGCGAGCGGCTCAAGGACAAGGAGCATCCCGAGCTGTTCAGCGGGCTGATCTGGTCGGGTGAGCAGGCCGTGCAGCTGGGGCTGGTGGACGCCCTGGGCAATGCCGATTATGTGGCGCGTGAGGTGGTGGGGGAGAAGACCCTGGTTGATTTCACCGTCGAAGAGTCGCCGTTTGATCGCTTCTCCAAGCGCCTGGGTGCCAGCGTCGCCGAGCACCTTGCCATGTGGATGGGCTTTCAGGGGCCGGCACTGCGCTGAGTGTGCTGATTAATGAAAAACCGGCCAGATGGCCGGTTTTTTATTGCTGGTATTGGCTTGCCCTCACGGTATGCTCACCCCTTCCTTGAGCAGCATGTCGACCAGTCGGATCAGCGGCAGTCCCACCAGGCTGGTGGCATCGCAGCCGTGGGTGCTTTGGAACAGGCTCACCCCCAGCCCTTCGCACTTGAAGCTGCCGGCGCAGTCGTAGGGTTGCTCAGCGTGCAGGTAGCGTTCGATGCGTGGCAGGTCCAGTTCGCGCATGTGCACGGTAAATGGCACGCAATCGACCTCGCAATGGCCGCTCTGGGTATTGAGCAGCGCCACGCCGGTCAGGAAGGTGACGTGATTGCCGCTCGCAGCCAGCAATTGCTCGCAGGCCTTTTCGAAGGTGTGTGGCTTGCCCAGAATCTGTTCGCCCAGCACGGCAACCTGGTCGGAGCCGATGATAAGATGCCCCGGATGGCTGGCAGCCAATGCCTCGGCCTTGTGCCTGGCCAGGCGCTTGACCAGCTCTGGGGCGGGCTCTTCGCCGATGCGCTGTTCGTCGATATCGGGCGCTGCCCAGGCAAAGGGCAGTTGCAGTCGCGCCAGCAATTCGCGCCGGTAGGGTGAGCTGGAAGCCAGTAACAAGGGCAGCATGATGAACTCCTGAGCAGGTGCGCCGATTCTAACATGTTGAACGGGGCCGAATTTCCTTTGACAGGGGCGGGGGGCATCCCTAGAATGCTGCGCCTATGTTGAATGACCCGATTCCACCTCACGTTGACCCGCGCAAATTGGCCGATCGTGGTGTTTCTCTCGAAGGAACGCTGCTACTCGCCGATTTGGAGAGACTCTGCGACCCGCTTTCCGACGATGTCGGTACGGTGCAGGCTAAATTCGATTTTGAGCGAGACGAACAGAAAACCGTGGTTATCCACAGTGCTCTGACCGTCGAGGTCAAGATGGTTTGCCAGCGTTGTCTTGAGCTGGTCACCCTGCCGATCCACAGCGAATCTACATATGCTGTGGTGAAAGAGGGTGCGAATACCCAGTCGTTACCGAAAGGTTATGACGTGCTGGAACTGGGCGAAGATCCTTTGGATCTGCAAGCATTGGTCGAGGAAGAGCTTCTGCTCGCCTTGCCCATCGTGCCTGCTCATCATCCGGAAGAATGCCAGCAGCCGGCGGGCGCCGATGAGCCCGAACCGAGCAAGGACGAGGTAACGCGGTCCAACCCGTTCAGTGTATTGGCGCAGTTAAAGCGTGACCCAAACGTTTAGGAGTTAATCAATTATGGCTGTTCAGCAGAACAAAAAATCCCGCTCTGCCCGTGACATGCGCCGTTCGCACGACGCTCTCTCGGAAAACGCTCTGTCCGTAGAGAAAACCACTGGTGAAGTGCACCTGCGTCACCACGTATCGCCAGAAGGCGTATACCGTGGTCGCAAAGTGATCGACAAGGGCGCTGACGAGTAATCCTTGTCCGCTCAGATCGCGATTGACGCAATGGGCGGGGACTTCGGTCCCCGCAGCATTGTTCAGGCCAGCATTGCTTGCCTGTCGGCTACTCCCTCGCTGCACCTGACCCTCGTCGGTCAACCTTCCCTCCTTGAAGATCTGATCGCTGGCCAGTCGGCAGCGGATCGCGCGCGCCTGCATATTGTGCCGGCCAGCGAAGTGATCGGCATGGATGAGCGGCCGTCCCAGGCGCTGCGTGGCAAGCCCGACTCGTCGATGCGCGTGGCCCTCGAATTATTGCGTGATGGCAAGGTGCAGGCCTGCGTGAGCGCCGGCAACACCGGCGCGCTGATGGCGTTGTCGCGCTATGTGCTCAAGACCCTGCCCGGCATCGATCGGCCGGCGATGGTGGCGGCCATACCGACCCAGACCGGCTATTGCCAGCTGCTTGACCTGGGGGCCAACGTCGACTGCAGCGCCGAGCACCTGTTCCAGTTCGCCGTGATGGGCTCGGTGGCGGCGCAAGCGCTGGGCATTTCCCGGCCGCGCGTGGCGCTGCTCAACATCGGTACCGAAGACATCAAGGGCAACCAGCAGGTCAAGCTGGCTGCGACGCTGCTGCAAAATGCCCGCGGCCTCAACTACATCGGCTTTGTCGAAGGCGATGGCCTGTACCGTGGCGAAGCGGATGTGGTGGTGTGCGACGGCTTTGTCGGCAATATCCTGCTCAAGTCCAGCGAAGGCTTGGCCACCATGATCGGTGGGCGCATCGAGGCGCTGTTCAAGCGTGGCCTGATGGCGCGGGCGGTGGGGGCCCTTGCGATGCCGCTGCTCAGTCGCCTGAAGGCCGACCTTGCGCCGGCGCGCCACAATGGCGCGAGTTTTCTCGGCCTGCAGGGCATCGTTATCAAGAGTCATGGCTCGGCGGGTGTGCAGGGTTTCCAGAGCGCGATACAGCGGGCGCTGATCGAGATCCAGGAGAACCTGCCGCAGCGCTTGCACGGCCGTCTGGAGGATCTGCTGCCTTAGGCATCGGCACAACGACGTGCATAAATGTGACCGCTTGGTTCTCGTTGCCATCCAATTGTCAGTTTTCTCGCGCTCAGCCCCGGCTGGGCGCTATTTTCGACGACAAGATCATTAGGGGCTTGTTCAATGTCTGCATCCCTCGCATTCGTCTTTCCTGGCCAAGGTTCGCAGTCGCTCGGCATGCTTGCCGAGCTGGGCGCCCAGTACCCGCTGGTCATCGATACCTTCCGTGAGGCCTCCGAGGCTCTCGGTTACGACCTGTGGGCACTGACCCAGCAGGGCCCGGAAGAACAACTCAACCAGACGGACAAAACCCAGCCGGCCATCCTGACCGCCTCGATCGCCCTGTGGCGCCTGTGGCTGGCCGAAGGTGGCGCGCGCCCTGGATTCGTTTCCGGGCACAGCCTGGGTGAATACAGTGCGCTGGTGGCTGCCGGCAGCCTGAGCCTGGGTGAGGCGGTCAAGCTGGTCAAGCGTCGCGGCGAGCTCATGCAGGAGGCCGTGCCGGCCGGGCAGGGCGCCATGGCTGCGATTCTGGGCCTGGATGACGCCGTGGTCGTGGACCTGTGTGCTCAGGCTGCGCAGGGTGAGGTGGTCAGTGCGGTCAACTTCAACTCCCCGGGCCAGGTTGTCATTGCCGGTGCCAAGGCTGCTGTAGAGCGCGCCATGGAAGCCTGCAAGGCCGCCGGCGCCAAACGTGCGCTGCCGCTGCCGGTCAGCGTGCCGTCGCACTGCGAGCTGATGCGCCCGGCCGCCGAGCGGTTTGCCGAATCGGTGAACGCCATCGACTGGCAGGCCCCGCAGATCCCGCTGGTGCAGAACGTCAGTGCGGGCGTGGCTGGCGATCTCGATACCCTCAAACGCGACCTGCTGGAGCAGCTGTACAAGCCGGTACGCTGGGTCGAATGCGTGCAGACCCTGGCCGCCAATGGCGCGGTGCAACTGGTCGAGTGCGGCCCCGGCAAGGTGCTGGCCGGCTTGAACAAGCGCTGCGCCGACGGCGTGAACACCTTCAACCTCAATACCCCGGATGCTTTCGCCGCCACCCGTGCGGCGCTGGCCTGATTTAGGAGAAACTTGCATGAGCCTGCAAGGTAAAGTTGCACTGGTCACCGGCGCCAGCCGTGGCATTGGCCAGGCGATCGCCCTGGAACTGGGGCGTCTGGGCGCCACCGTCATCGGTACCGCCACGTCCGCCTCCGGCGCCGAGCGTATTGCCGCGACCCTCAAGGAGCACGGCATCGCCGGTACCGGGCTGGAGCTGAACGTGACCAGCGACGAGTCGGTCACCGCCACCCTCGCTTCTATCCAGGTGCAGTTCGGTGCGCCGACCATCCTGGTCAACAACGCCGGCATCACCCGCGACAACCTGATGCTGCGCATGAAAGACGACGAGTGGTTCGACGTCATCGATACCAACCTCAACAGCCTCTACCGTCTGTCCAAGGGCGTGCTGCGCGGCATGACCAAGGCGCGCTGGGGTCGTATCATCAGCATCGGTTCGGTCGTTGGGGCCATGGGTAACGTCGGCCAGGTCAACTACGCCGCCGCCAAGGCCGGCCTGGAAGGTTTCAGCCGCGCCCTGGCGCGTGAAGTCGGCTCCCGTGCGATCACCGTGAACTCGGTAGCGCCGGGTTTCATCGATACCGACATGACCCGCGAACTGCCAGAGGCACAGCGTGAAGCGCTGCAAAACCAGATTCCGCTGGGTCGTCTGGGTCAGGTCGACGAAATCGCGAAAGTGGTTGCGTTCCTGGCCTCTGACGGCGCAGCTTACGTGACCGGTGCTACTGTCCCGGTCAACGGCGGGATGTACATGTAGTTAAATGTGACGGATTGCTTCAAAAAAATGTCATACGAGCTGTCTAAAATCCGTTATAAAGCTGCAACCAAATTCTAGGCGGCAGGTGGGTGTGAAGTTCGAGGGATGCATTACGCTTGAAAAGCGGGCGTCTTTCTATAAACTTACACACCGGCCAGCTGCCTGACATATATCCATTAGGAGTGAAAACTAGGTATGAGCACCATCGAAGAACGCGTCAAGAAAATCGTCGCCGAGCAACTGGGCGTTAAAGAAGAAGAAGTGGTCAACACCGCTTCCTTCGTAGAAGATCTGGGTGCCGATTCCCTTGACACCGTTGAGCTGGTGATGGCTCTGGAAGAGGAATTCGAGACCGAAATCCCTGACGAAGAAGCCGAGAAGATCACTACTGTTCAAGCAGCCATCGACTACGTCACCAGCCACCAGGCTTAAGACTTTGTAGTCGTCGCTTCTTGTCATGGAAAAACCGCACTGCCGTTACTGGCGTGCGGTTTTTTCTTTGCATGAGATGTAGACCATAGAATAAGGAGAGTGCTGTGTCGCGTAGACGCGTCGTGGTCACCGGTATGGGTATGCTGTCGCCACTGGGCACGGATGTGCCAAGCAGTTGGCAAGGCATTCTGGCTGGCCGCAGTGGCATAGGTCTGATCGAGCATACTGACCTGTCTGCCTACTCCACCCGTTTTGGCGGCTCGGTAAAGGGCTTTGAAGTCGAGCAGTACCTGTCGGTCAAGGAAGCCCGCAAGCTCGATCTGTTCATTCAATACGGCCTGGCGGCCGGGTTCCAGGCGGTGCGCAATGCCGGGCTGGAAGTTACCGATGCCAACCGTGAGCGTATCGGCGTGGCCATGGGTTCGGGCATCGGCGGCCTGACCAATATCGAAGAAACCAGCCGGACCTTGCACGAGCAAGGCCCGCGGCGCATTTCGCCGTTCTTCGTGCCAGGCTCGATCATCAACATGATTTCCGGTTTCCTGTCGATCCACCTGGGTGTACAGGGGCCCAACTACGCCATTGCCACTGCCTGCACCACGGGCACGCACTGCATCGGCATGGCGGCGCGCAATATCGCCTACGGCGAAGCCGACGTGATGATCGCCGGTGGCGCAGAGATGGCGGCCTGTGGCCTGGGTATGGGCGGTTTTGGCGCTTCGCGTGCGCTGTCGACGCGCAACGACGAGCCAACCCGTGCCAGCCGGCCGTGGGACAAGGGCCGTGACGGTTTCGTGCTGTCCGACGGTGCCGGTGCGCTGGTGCTCGAAGAGCTCGAGCACGCCAAGGCGCGGGGTGCGACCATCTATGCCGAACTGGTTGGTTTTGGCATGAGCGGCGACGCCTACCACATGACTTCGCCACCCGACAACGGTGCCGGTGCGGCCCGCTGCATGGCCAACGCCTTGCGCGATGCGGGCGTGAACCCCAGCGAAGTCGGCTACATCAACGCCCACGGTACCTCGACGCCTGCCGGCGACCTGGCCGAAGTGGCAGCGATCAAGTCGGTGTTCGGCGAGCACGCCTACAAGCTGGCCGTGAGCTCGACCAAGTCGATGACCGGTCACCTGCTGGGGGCTGCCGGCGCGGTAGAGGCGATTTTCAGCGTGCTGTCCATCAATGGGCAAGTGGCGCCGCCGACCATCAACCTCGATGAGCCGGATGAAGGCTGCGACCTGGACTTCGTGCCGCACCAGCCGCGCAACATGCCGATCGAGGTCGTGCTGTCGAACTCCTTCGGTTTTGGCGGTACCAATGGCTCGCTGGTGTTCCGCCGGTTCTCCGAGTGATGCACAGCTGGGTCGATGGCCTGCCGGCTGACGCCCTGACGTTGGGCAGCCGCGGGCTGGCCTATGGCGATGGTCTGTTCGAGACCATCGCCGTGCGGGCCGGGCAGCCCTCGCTGCTGACGTATCACCTCGACCGCCTGGCGCTGGGTTGCCAGCGCCTGGCGATCGACGCCGATCACCCACTCATCCGCGACGAGGTATGTCGTTATGCCGGCTTGCTGGGTGATGGCGTGCTCAAGCTCATTCTCACCCGTGGCGACAGTCAGCGCGGCTATGCCCCGGCTGCCGGTGCACCGCCGCGTCGCATTCTTCAGGCCAGCCCCGCCGCCAGCTACCCGCCGCAGAACGCCGAGCAGGGGGTAAGGCTGTTTGCCTGCCAGACCCGCCTGGCCGAGCAACCCTTGCTTGCCGGGCTCAAGCACCTCAATCGCCTGGAGCAGGTACTGGCACGGGCCGAGTGGCAGGGCGCCGAGTACGCTGAAGGTTTGATGCGTGATGTATCCGGGCGCGTGATCGAAGGTGTCTACAGCAACCTGTTCGTGGTGCGCGATGGCGTGCTGTACACCGCCGACCTGGCGCGTTGCGGCGTGGCCGGGGTAATGCGCGCTGCCTTGCTGGACGAGGCGCCGCGCCACGGTATCACGGCCCGTGTGGTCGACCTGGCGCTGGCCGATCTCGAGCAGGCCGACGAAGTGTTGCTGTGCAACAGCGTGTATGGCGTATGGCCGGTGCGTGCATTTGCATCGCTGAACTGGTCGCCGGGGCCGCTCACCCGTAAACTGCAGGCCATTGCCCGTACGCTACTGGATGCCTGATTCGTGAGACGTAAATTGTTGGTGCTGCTGGAGACCGGGTTGATCCTGGCCGGCCTGCTATTGGGCTTCTCGGCCTGGAAGGTGCACTCGGCGCTGGAGCAGCCGCTGCACCTGACCGGCGAGCGGTTGCTCGATGTTCCTACCGGCACCACGCCCAACCGCATGTTCTACCGCATGCAGCAGGACGGCGTGATCCGCGACGCCTTCTGGCTGCGCCTTTACTGGCGCTTCAACATGCCGAGCGTGGCTTTGCATACCGGCGAGTACCGCATGACCCCCGGCATGAACGTGCGCGACCTGTTCGAGGCGTGGCGGCGTGGTGACGTGGTGCAGTACAGCCTGACCCTGGTCGAGGGCTGGAATTTCCGCCAGGTGCGCTCGGCACTGGCCAGACATGAAAAGATCCGCCAGACCCTGGATGGCCTGAGCGACAGCGAGGTCATGGACAAGCTCGGGCACCCGGGCGTGTTCCCCGAGGGGCGCTTCTTCCCTGACACCTATCGGTTCGTGCGCGGCATGAGCGATGTCGAGTTCCTGCAGCAGGCGTACGCGCGCCTGGAGGAGGTGCTGGCCAAGGAGTGGAACGAGCGCTCCCCGGCTGCGCCCTATCGCGACCCTTACCAGGCGCTGATCATGGCCTCGCTGGTCGAGAAGGAAACCGGCGTGCCACAGGAGCGTGGTCAGATCGCCGGCGTCTTCGTGCGTCGCCTGCAGATCGGCATGCTGCTGCAGACCGACCCTACCGTGATCTATGGCATGGGCGAACGCTACAACGGCAAGATCACCCGCGCCGACCTGCGTGAGCCCACGCCCTACAACACCTACGTGATCGCCGGCCTGCCGCCGACGCCGATTGCCATGGTCGGGCGTGAAGCCATTCACGCGGCCTTGAACCCGGAGCCGGGCAGCAGCCTGTACTTCGTCGCCCGGGGCGATGGCAGCCATGTGTTCTCCGACGACCTGGGGGCGCACAATTCTGCCGTGCGCGAGTACCAGATCAAGCGGCGTGCCGACTACCGTTCAAGCCCGGCGCCAAGCGCCGGCGACACCCCGAACGAGGTTCCTGCGCCCGAGGCGCCCCAGGCTGCACCGCAGCCTGCCGAGCCCTCGGTGCAGCCGGATGTTCCCCCGGCCAGCGAACCTACCCCGCAATGACCCTGATTAAGGACTGCCTGTGAGCGGCTTGTTTATCACCCTGGAAGGTCCCGAAGGCGCGGGCAAAAGCACCAATCGCGAGTACCTGGCCGAGCACCTGCGCGCCCACGGGCTGGATGTGGTGCTGACCCGCGAGCCGGGCGGCACCCCGCTGGCCGAGCGCATCCGCGAACTGTTGCTGGCCCCCAGCGATGAGACGATGGATGCCGACACCGAGCTTTTGCTGGTGTTCGCCGCGCGCGCCCAGCACCTGGCCCAGGTGATCCGCCCGGCGCTTGCGCGGGGCGCCATCGTCCTGTGCGACCGTTTTACCGATGCCACCTATGCCTACCAGGGCGGTGGCCGCGGGCTGTCGGTCGAGCGCATTGCCACCCTTGAAACCTTCGTCCAGGGCGACCTGCGCCCCGACCTGACCCTGGTGTTCGACCTGCCGGTGGAGGTCGGCCTTTCGCGCGCAGCGGCGCGCGGGCGGCTGGATCGCTTCGAGCAGGAAGGCCAGGCGTTTTTCCAGGCCGTTCGCCAGGCCTACCTGGCCCGCGCAGCCGCCGACCCGGCGCGCTATCACCTGGTCGATGCCGCGCAACCGCTGGCCCGGGTTCAACTCGCCCTGGATGCGTTGCTGCCGCAGATCCTGGAGCGTTGCCGTGGCTGAGGCCTACCCGTGGCAGGCGACGCTCTGGCAGCAACTGGCCGGGCGCACACAGCATGCCCATGCGTACCTGTTGCACGGCCCGCAAGGCATCGGCAAGCGGGCGCTGGCCGAGCGCCTGATGGCGTTTCTGTTGTGCCGCCAGCCCGAGGGGCTTGAGGCGTGCGGGCACTGCAAGTCGTGCCAGTTGCTGAAGGCGGGCAGTCACCCGGACAACTACATCCTGGAGCCTGAAGAGGCCGACAAGCCGATCAAGGTCGACCAGGTGCGCGACCTGGTCAGCTTCGTGGTGCAGACCGCGCAGATGGGTGGACGCAAGGTGATTCTCATCGAGCCGGTCGAGGCAATGAACATCAACGCTGCCAACGCCTTGCTCAAGAGCCTCGAAGAGCCTTCGGGCGATACCGTGCTGTTGCTGGTCAGTCACCAGCCCAGCCGGTTGCTGCCGACCATCAGGAGCCGTTGCCAGCAACAGGCCTGCCCGTTGCCAAGTCAGGCGCAGAGCGAGGCGTGGCTGGCAGCCGCGTTACCCGACAGTGACGAGGCCGAGCGCCACGAACTGCTGAGCCTTGCGGCAGGTTCGCCACTGCTGGCTGTCAGCCTGCAGGCCCAGGGTGTGCGCGAGCAGCGCGCGCAGGTGGTCGAGGGGGTCAAGAAGCTGCTCAAGCAGCAGCAGTCCGCGACCCAGTTGGCCGAAGGCTGGAACAGCATCCCGCTGTTGTTGCTGTTCGACTGGTTCTGCGACTGGTCCAACCTGATCCTGCGCTATCAGCTGACCCAGGACGAAGAGGGCCTGGGGCTGGCCGACATGCGCAAGGTCGTGCAGTACCTTGCCCAGAAAAGCCAGCAGGGCAAGGTGCTGGATATCCAGGACTGGATTCTTGTGCAGCGCCAGAAGGTGTTGAACAAGGCCAACCTCAACCGCGTGCTGTTGCTCGAAGCGTTGCTGGCCTCCTGGGCCCTGTTGCCGGGTCAGCGTTGAGCTGGCCTTTCGATCCTCCATTTTCAGTGTTGTCATTACGCCCATGCTTGTAGATTCCCATTGCCACCTCGACCGTCTCGACCTCGCCGCCCATGGTGGCTCCCTGGATGCCGCGCTGGATGCCGCGCGGGCACGGGGTGTCGGGCATTTCCTGTGCATCGGCGTAAGTGCCGACAATGCGGCCCAGGTCAGGGCGCTGGCAGCGCGCTACCCTGATGTGGACTGCTCGGTCGGCATCCACCCGCTGGACCTGGCGCCAGGCGAAGCGCCGGCGCTGGACTGGCTGCTCGGCGAACTGAACCACCCCGAGGTGGTGGCCATTGGTGAGACCGGGCTGGACTATCACTACGAGCCCGAGGCTGCACAGTTGCAACAGGCGTCGTTTCGGCTGCACCTGGAGGCGGCCAGGCTCACCGGCAAGCCGGTGGTCATCCACACCCGTGCGGCGCGCGCCGATACCCTGACCCTGCTGCGCGAGGCGGCATTGCCGCAGGCGGGCGTGCTGCACTGCTTCACCGAAGACTGGGAGATGGCCAAGGCAGCGCTGGACCTGGGGTATTACATTTCGTTGTCGGGGATTGTCACGTTCCGCAATGCCGACGCGTTGCGTGATGTGGCGCGGCAGGTGCCGGCAGATCGTTTGCTGGTAGAGACCGACTCACCGTACCTGGCGCCGATTCCGCACCGCGGCAAGCCGAACTTGCCGGAGTATGTGCGTGACGTGGCGGAGTTCATCGCGTTGGTGCGGGGGGAGCGTTACGAGCAGCTGGCGCAACAGACCACCGAGAACTTCAGGCGTCTGTTCCCCCTGGCACGGGTGCGGGTGGCCTGACCCCGCTGCGCGGGCGCCGTGGCGGTCGCGCGGGCAAAAAAAACCCGGGTTCTGGGGGGGAATCCGGGTTAAGACCATTAGGAGTAAAACAAAGGCGAGCGGTCCGTGTTCACCCTTATCGGCGCGTCACTTGGGGGGATGCGTCGCGCCAACACCTCAAGTATTGGTCAGGTTCGCCGCGATTCCACCAAGGGTTGATCGTTTTTTAAACAGATTTGGAATACGTGCGGCCCTGCTGAGCACGCATTGCTCTGCCGTGCGCCTGACCGCCTGGATTGCACGTCTGGGGCAGGGGGAAGGGGAGGTCCGCTTCGGGCAACCGGGTCGCCGGCCTGTTCAAACTCATCAAGAAACATAGGCATGCGCGGATGATCCGTGCATTTTTGCGCAAGTTAGGCATAATAACGGGCTTCGATTTTGATCCAGTCCTTCTTATGCAGAAAGAACCTCGTAAGGTCCGTGAGTTTCGTCGCCGAGAGCAAGAGATTCTCGATACCGCGCTCAAGCTGTTTCTCGAACAGGGTGAAGACAGTGTCACCGTCGAGATGATCGCTGACGCCGTGGGTATCGGCAAAGGCACGATCTACAAGCACTTCAAGTCCAAGGCGGAGATCTACCTGCGCCTGATGCTCGACTACGAGCGCGATTTGAACGAACTGCTGCACTCTGCCGATGTGGATCGCGACAAGGAGGCCCTGTCGCGTGCCTACTTCGAATTCCGCATGCGCGACCCGCAGCGCTACCGCCTGTTCGACCGCCTCGAAGAGAAGGTGGTCAAAGGCAACCAGGTGCCGGAAATGGTCGAGGAGCTGCACAAGATCCGTGCCTCCAACTTCGAGCGCCTGACCCTGCTGATCAAGGGTCGCATCACCGAGGGCAAGCTCGAGGACGTGCCGCCGTATTTCCACTACTGCGCAGCCTGGGCCCTGGTGCATGGCGCGGTGGCACTGTATCACTCGCCGTTCTGGAGCAATGTGCTGGAGGACCAGGAAGGCTTCTTCCAGTTCCTCATGGACATTGGCGTGCGCATGGGCAACAAGCGCAAGCGCGACCCGGAGCCATCTGGCAGCTGAATGCTCGCTGGCGCCGTGCAGGCATATACTCAGGTAAGAGGCTTGCAAAAAACTGATTTCTGAGTCAGGTTTTGCAGGCCCGATTCACACTTGCCGGAGTGCTCCATGATCGTCGACCGTCAAGGCAGACGTTTTCGCAACCTGCGCGTCAGCCTCACCGCGGCGTGCAACTATGCCTGCACCTATTGCGTGCCGGACGGCAAGCGTCTGGTCGCAGCGCAGGATGAACTCTCGGCCCAGGCCATGGTGCGTGGGGTGGCCTGGCTGATCGAAGCTGCCGGTATCGAGCGCCTGCGTATCACCGGTGGCGAACCCCTGGTCAGTCCCAAGCTCGAAGCCTTCCTGGCTGGCGTGTCGGTGCTCGGCCTCGATGACATCGCCCTGACCACCAATGGCCAGTTGCTCGCGCGCAAGCTGCCATTGCTGCTGGATGCCGGCATCCGGCGCCTGAACGTCTCCCTTGATACCCTCGACGCCGATGCCTTCCGCGGGATCTCCCGTGGCGGGGATCTGGCCAGCGTGCTCGATGGCATGCACAAGGCCAGCGACGCCGGCATGAAGATCAAGGTGAACATGGTGCCACTGCGCGGGCGCAACCTCGATCAGGTGCTGCCGCTGCTCGACTACTGCCTGGCCCGTGGCTATGAACTGCGCTTTATCGAACTGATGCGCATGGGGCACCTGGCCGGCGACCACAACGCTTTCCTGCAGCAGTTCGTGAGCCTGGAGCAGTTGCTGCAACTGATCGGCGAGCATCACGAGTACGCCCAGGCCGATGCGCCAGTGGACGCCACTGCATTGCGCTACCGGGTGCCGGGGCAAGGCCACTTCGGCGTGATCGCCAACGAAAGCGTGCCGTTCTGCCGAACCTGCTCGCGCCTGCGTCTGTCTTCTACCGGGTGGCTGCATGGCTGCCTGTCGTCGAGCAACCGGCATTTCATCGGTGACCTGCTCGACAAGCCGCGCCACCAGGCGTTGCCGGCCTTGCAGGGCATGTTGATGAAGGCCCTGGGGGACAAGCAGGCCGTGGCATTTTCAGGCGGTGCCACGGTGATGAAGATCATCGGCGGTTGAGCCATACCCTCCAGCTGGCGCAAAACCTGCATCTGGCGGCTGTTCGCCGGTTTTCCGTCACCGGCTTCTGGAGGAAAGATGCGTAGCCTGGTTCTGCTGCTGGCGCTGATGGCGCTGGGTGGCTGCATGAATGTGAGCGATATGGGCGAAGGTGTGCGCTACCACATGAGCGACGCCGGCCTGCTCGACCATAGCGAAACCCGCCGTTCGTTGTCGGTGCGCCTGCAGCCCGACTCGTTCGTCTTCATCGGTCAGGGCGTGTTCGTGCCGCCGGGCAATGCCTATCCGCGGCCCAACGTGGTGGCCGAGGAAGCCTTCAAGGCCTTTGTCGAGTACTTCCCGCTGGTGCGACGTGCCGAGGGTCCGCTGGGGCTGGAGGATGCCTTGTCCCAGGCGCGCGACGTGGGCGCGCATTACCTGCTGTATGCGCGTTTTGCCAAGGCCGACAACCGTATCGGCAATGGTGACGAGTGGTACGACGAGCAGGCGGTGGACCGCCTGGGTGTCGACACCGGAAGAATTCAGCTGATGCTGATCGAAACCAGTACCCGCTATCTGATCGATACCGTGAGCATCCGCAGCCGTGGCGGTT
This sequence comes from Pseudomonas sp. 8209, assembly GCF_028682105.1. NCBI lineage: Bacteria > Pseudomonadati > Pseudomonadota > Gammaproteobacteria > Pseudomonadales > Pseudomonadaceae > Pseudomonas > Pseudomonas sp. 8209. The sequence goes on along the minus strand of NZ_JANIAH010000009.1, from coordinate 45,650 downwards.
TGCTGACGTTCCACGACAATCAGCCGCAGGATTTGATTGCGGCACCGCTTGAGGATTACGCTCGCAGTTTGTTGGGCATGAGCCGCTGAGGAGCAGATGATGGTGGATACCGGCAAGGCCAATGACCTGTTGGCGCAACTCCCGAAGGTCGGCAAAGGTCCGGCGCCGGTCCACCTGTGGAATCCGGACTTCTGCGGCGACATCGACATGCGAATCGCCCGCGACGGTACCTGGTACTACCTGGGCACCCCGATTGGTCGCAAGCCGATGGTGCGTCTGTTCTCCACCATCATCCGTCGCGACGGGGATGACTACTTCCTGGTCACGCCTGTGGAAAAGGTCGGAATCCAGGTCGATGATGCGCCGTTCGTGGCGGTGCTCATGGACGTGCAGGGCAGTGGTGAGCAGCAGGTGCTGCGCTTCACCAGTAATGTGGAGGATGTGGTCGAGGCCGGGCCCGAGCACCCGCTGCGTTTCGTGATCGACCCGCTGACACAGGAGCCTTCGCCTTACGTGCACATGCGCAACAACCTCGAGGCGCTGATCCATCGCAGCGTGTTTTACCAGCTGGTAGAGCTGGCTGTAACGCGCGACATCGATGGGCAGCCATGGCTGGGCGTATGGAGTGCGGGGCAGTTCTTTCCAATCGGGCAGCAATAGCCTGTCGCAGCCTGTATCGCCAGGCAGCCCTGGTCCGGGCTGAAGACCAAAACGAAAAAACCCGCCAAAAGGCGGGTTTTTCGAGTATTTCAGAGGCTGTGCAAGCACGCTCTGAAATGGTGTTTGGCTCCGCGACCAGGACTCGAACCTGGGACCCAATGATTAACAGTCATTTGCTCTACCGACTGAGCTATCGCGGAATCTGGGGCGTATCTTACTGATTGCTAAGGGGAAGTCAAGCTCCCCCTGAGCAATCAGGTGTTACAGGACCTCGACGATCGCCTTGGTCACCACGTGAATGTTGTTCTGGTTCAACGAGGCGACGCAGATACGACCGGTATCCAGAGCATAGATCGCATGCTCGTCCTTCAGGCGTGCCACCTGCTCGACGGTCAGGCCCGAGTAGGAGAACATGCCGCACTGACGCCCGACGAAGCTGAAGTCCTGCTGTGCGCCGTACTGGGCCAGCAGCTCGACCATCTGCTTGCGCATGCCGTGGATGCGCTGGCGCATCTCGGCCAGTTCCGCTTCCCACATTGCGCGCAGCTCGGGGCTGTTGAGCACGGTGGCGACAATGGTGGCGCCGTGGGTCGGCGGGTTGGAGTAGTTGGTGCGGATCACGCGCTTGACCTGCGACAGCACGCGAGTGGCCTCTTCCTTGGACTCGGTGACGATCGACAGGGCGCCGACGCGCTCGCCGTACAGCGAGAACGACTTGGAGAACGAGCTGGAGACGAAGAAGTCCAGGCCCGATTCGGCGAACAGGCGCACGGCAGCGGCGTCTTCGGCGATGCCCTGGCCAAAGCCCTGGTAGGCCATGTCCAGGAACGGGATGTGACCCTTGGCCTTGACCACCTCGAGCACGTTGTTCCAGTCGGCCGGGGTCAGGTCGACGCCGGTCGGGTTGTGGCAGCAGGCGTGCAGTACCACGATCGAGCCGGACGGCAGCGCGTTCAGGTCCTCGAGCATGCCGGCACGGTTGACGTCATGGGTGGCGGCGTCGTAGTAGCGGTAGTTCTTGACCGGGAAACCGGCGGTTTCGAACAGGGCGCGGTGGTTTTCCCAGCTCGGGTCGCTGATTGCGACAGTGGCATTGGGCGACAGCTGCTTGAGGAAGTCAGCGCCGATCTTCAAGGCGCCGGTACCACCGACGGACTGGGTGGTGACCACACGGCCGGCGGCCAGCAGGGGCGAATCGGCACCGAAGAGCAGCTTCTGCACGGCCTGGTCGTAGGCCACGATGCCGTCGATCGGCAGGTAGCCGCGGGAGGCGTGCTGGGCGGCGCGTTGGGTTTCGGCTTCGATGACTGCACGCAGCAGTGGGATACGCCCTTCTTCGTTGCAGTAAACACCAACGCCCAGGTTCACCTTGTGGGTGCGGGTATCGGCATTGAACGCTTCGTTGAGGCCCAGGATAGGGTCGCGGGGTGCCAGCTCGACAGCGGAAAACAGGCTCATTTTTACCTTGGCTCTGAATGGAGAGTGATAGAGGTCGCACGCTCCAGCCGAATGCACTGAAGCGGTGCACAAACGGGGAGTCAGTATAGTGATACCCATCGGTCACGGCGACAGTCTGTCGCAGCTTTTACTGCTGTTTTCGCGAATATTTTTCGACCGTCAGTCGCTTGCGCCGGTCAATACTGTGAAACAGGCCGTGGTTTGCCTTGAAACTGGCGCCGGGCACCACCAATTGGGTATAAGTACTGTCTATAAATACAGTTGCCTGTATCCGTTCATTTCCAGGGGTTCACCATGTCCGAGTTTCAACTCGTCACCCGTTTCCAGCCGGCGGGTGATCAGCCCGAAGCCATTCGCCTGATGGTCGAGGGGATCGAGGCCGGGCTGGCGCACCAGACCCTGCTCGGGGTGACGGGTTCGGGCAAGACCTTCAGCATCGCCAACGTGATTGCCCAGGTGCAGCGCCCGACTCTGGTACTGGCGCCGAACAAGACCCTGGCCGCCCAGTTGTATGGCGAGTTCAAGTCATTCTTCCCGAACAACGCGGTGGAGTATTTCGTTTCCTACTACGACTACTACCAGCCCGAAGCCTACGTGCCGTCCTCCGACACCTTCATCGAGAAGGACGCCTCGATCAACGACCATATCGAGCAGATGCGCCTGTCGGCGACCAAGGCGCTGCTGGAGCGGCGTGACGCGATCATCGTCACCACGGTGTCGTGCATCTATGGTCTGGGCAGCCCGGAAACCTACCTGAAGATGGTGCTGCACGTGGACCGTGGCGACAAGCTCGACCAGCGGGCCTTGCTGCGCCGTCTGGCCGACCTGCAGTACACCCGCAACGACATGGACTTTGCCCGCGCCACCTTCCGTGTGCGCGGCGACGTGATCGACATCTTCCCGGCCGAATCGGACCTGGAGGCCATCCGCATCGAGCTGTTCGATGACGAGGTGGAGAACATCGCGGCCTTCGACCCGCTGACCGGCGAGGTGATCCGCAAGCTGCCTCGCTTCACCTTCTACCCCAAGAGCCACTACGTGACCCCGCGCGAAACCTTGCTGGAGGCCATGGACGGGATCAAGGCGGAGCTCAAGGAACGCCTGGAGTACCTGCACAAGCACAACAAGCTGGTCGAGGCCCAGCGACTGGAGCAGCGCACCCGGTTCGACCTGGAGATGATCCTGGAGCTGGGCTACTGCAACGGCATCGAAAACTACTCGCGCTACCTGTCCGGGCGTCCGGCCGGCGCGCCGCCGCCGACCCTGTACGACTACCTGCCGCCGGATGCGTTGCTGGTGATCGACGAATCCCACGTCAGCGTTCCGCAGGTGGGGGCCATGTACAAGGGGGACCGCTCGCGCAAGGAAACCCTGGTGGAGTACGGCTTTCGCCTGCCTTCGGCGTTGGACAACCGGCCCATGCGCTTTGACGAATGGGAGTCGGTCAGCCCGCAGACCATCTTCGTCTCGGCCACGCCGGGCAACTACGAGGCCGAGCATGCCGGCCGTGTGGTGGAGCAGGTGGTGCGCCCGACCGGTCTGGTCGACCCCCAGGTGGAGGTGCGTCCTGCCACGACCCAGGTGGATGACCTGCTGTCGGAGATTCGCAAGCGTGTGGCGGTGGAGGAGCGGGTGCTGGTCACTACCCTGACCAAGCGCATGGCCGAAGACCTCAGCGACTACCTGGCCGATCACGATGTGCGGGTGCGCTACCTGCACTCGGACATCGATACCGTTGAGCGAGTCGAGATCATCCGCGACCTGCGCCTGGGCACCTTCGATGTGCTGGTGGGTATCAACCTGCTGCGAGAGGGCCTGGACATGCCCGAGGTCTCGCTGGTGGCGATTCTTGATGCGGACAAGGAGGGCTTCCTGCGTTCGGAGCGCTCGCTGATCCAGACCATCGGGCGCGCGGCGCGCAACCTCAACGGCCGCGCGATCCTGTACGCCGACAACATGACTGGCTCGATGGAGCGGGCGATCGGCGAAACCGAGCGTCGCCGCGACAAGCAGATGGCCTTCAACGAGGCCAACGGCATCGTGCCCAAGGGCGTGGTCAAGGACATCACCGACATCATGGAAGGCGCCAACGTGCCCGGCTCGCGCAGCAAGAAGCGCAAGGGCATGGCCAAGGCCGCCGAGGAGCGCGAGCGTTACGAGGCCGAGTTGCGTTCGCCTGGCGAGATCGCCAAGCGCATCAAGGCGCTGGAAGAGAAGATGTACCAGCTGGCGCGGGACCTGGAGTTCGAGGCTGCAGCGCAGATGCGCGACGAGATCGCGCAGTTGCGTGAGCGACTGCTCACGGTCTGACGGGCCTTTCGCGGGTCAAGCCCGCTCCCACAGGATCACATTGACGCCAAGGGCAATGGAGTACCTGCGGGAGCGGGCTTGCCAGCGAAGACTTCAACGCGGTCTAGTGCGCCTCGCCCGCCTTCAACCCCTGCGGCAGCTTCTTCGTCAACAGCACCGCCACCATGCTGATTGCCAGCCCGATGCCGACAAAATGGAAGGCATCGTTGTACGCCATGATCATCGCCTGCTGATGGGTGATCTCGCTCAGCCTGGCCAGTGCTGCCCCTTCGCTGCCCAGCTTCTCGGTCAGCAAGGTCAGCCGCTCGGCCACTGCGGCATTGGTCGGTACCACCGCCTCGCGCAGGTAGTCGAAATACACCTTGGTGCGCGCATCCAGCAGCGTGGCCAGCAGCGCAATGCCGATGGCCCCGCCCAGGTTGCGCAGGATGTTGAACAGGCTCGACGCCGAGCCTGCGTCCTGCGGCTGGATATAGGCCGTGGCAATCAGCGAGATGGTCACCATGATCATCGGCTGCCCCAGCGCACGGATGATCTGGATATGGTTGAACTGGGTGCCGGCAAAGTCCGGGTTCAATACCCCCGAGCTGAAACTCGCCAGCCCGAACAGCCCGAAGCCGATGGTGCAGAGGATCTTCGGCGAAATCACCTTCATCAGTTGCGGGACCAGCGGGATCAGGAACAGCTGCGGCACCCCCATCCACATGATCACTTCGCCGATCTGCAGGGCGTTGTAGTTCTGGATCTGCGCCAGGTACAGCGGCAGCAGGTAGATCGAACCGTACAACCCCACGCCCATGCCCAGGCTGGCAATGCTCGACAACCCGAAATTGCGGTTCTGCAGGATGCGCAGGTTGATCAGCGGGTTGGGTTTCGAGAACTGCACGATCACGAAGGTAATGAGGCTGACCAGGGCAATGCTGCCCAGGGTGACGATCAGCCCCGACTCGAGCCAGTCCTTGCGATGCCCCTCCTCAAGAAACACCTGCAGGCAGCCAAGCCCGACGCCCAGCGTCAGGATGCCGGTGTAGTCGGTGCTTTTGAGCAGCTCCCAGTGTGCTTCCTTCTTCTCCAGGCCGTACAGCAAGCCGCCGATCATGATCAGGCCGGGCGGGATGTTGATGTAGAAGATGTATTCCCAGCCCCAGTTTTCGGTCAGCCAGCCGCCCAGGGTAGGGCCGATGGACGGGGCGAAGGTGGCGGTCATGGCGAACATCGCCATGCCCTTGGCGCGGTGATGCTCGGGCAGCTTGATCAGGGTCAGGGTGAAGGCCAGCGGGATCAGGGCGCCGCCGGTAAAACCCTGCAGGGCGCGGAACACGATCATGCTTTCCAGGTTCCAGGCCATCGAGCACAGCAGCGACGACACCAGAAAACCCGCCGACACCCACACCGCCAGGCGCCGCGCCGACAGCAGCTGCACCAGCCAGGCGGTCAGCGGGATCATGATGATCTCGGCCACCAGGTAGGAGGTGGAGATCCACGAGCCTTCTTCCAGGGTCGCCGACAGGGCGCCCTGGATGTCCTTGAGCGACGAGTTGGTGATCTGGATGTCGAGCACTGCCATGAACGCGCCGAGCATCACGCTCATCACCGCGATCCAGTCGCGCCGGCTGGGTTCGCCGGCGGGACGGATCAGTTGATCACCGGCCATCGGTACGGATATCGACGGTGGCGGTCACCGACATGCCCGGGCGGATCTTGCCGTGCAGCGGGTTGTCGGCGGCGAAGGTCAGCTTGACCGGGATGCGCTGCACGACCTTGGTGAAGTTGCCGGTGGCGTTGTCGGGTGGCAGCAGGCTGAACTGCGCGCCGGAAGCGGCGAACAGGCTGTCGACGCGGCCTTCGATCGGCGTGTCGGGGTAGCTGTCGAACACCAGCTCGGCACGCTGGCCGGGCTGCATCTTGCCGATCTGGGTTTCCTTGAAGTTGGCCTGCACCCAGATGTCCTGATCGGGCACGATCGACAGCAGGTAGGCGCCGGCCTGCACGTACTGGCCGTTGCGTGCCGCGCGCTGGCCGATCATGCCGCTGATCGGCGCGCGAATTTCACTGCGGCTCAGGTTCAGCTCGGCCTGGGCCAGGTCGGTGCGGGCGGTGGCGATCTGGGCGTCCAGGCGCTTGAGTTCGGCAGCCAGTGCGTTGACCTGCTGGCGTTGACCCTGCAGATCGGCCTGGGCCTTGCTCACCTGGGAGCGTGCCACGTTGCTTTCGGCCGACAGGGTGGTCACCCGTTCTTCCGAGACAAAGCCTGGCTTGCGCAGCGCCTGTGCACGGTTGAGGTCCAGCTGGGTACGCCCAAGCGTGGCCTGGTTGGCCGACACCTGTGCCTGGCCGGCGGCGATCAGGCTCGCCTGCTGCGTCAGGCGGCTGTCGGCTTGCAGGCGCTCGGCCTCGCGGGTGGCCAGGGTGGCGCGGGCGCGCTCCACTGCAAACTGGAAGTCGTTGCCTTCCAGGCGCACCAGCAGGTCGCCCTTGGCCACATGCTGGTTGTCCTCGACCAGCACCTGCTCGATGCGCGCGCCCAACTGGCTGGAAACCCGGGTGATCTCGCCCTGCACGTAGGCGTTGTCGGTGCTCTCGTAGAAGCGCCCCTTGAAGTACCAGTGGGCCAGAAAGCCCAGGCCGATGAGCAGAACCAGGGTCAGGAAAATCAGCAGGCGACGCTTGAGTTGGGCAGGCATGGGTACGATCGTTCCAAAAATGTAAGCAAATTTAACAAGGTTTGCCTTGGCAAACACAAGCGCCGATCGTGCCCATTGCTGGAGCCGGGTGGCCCCGTGCTGTTAACATCCAGCCTTTGTTTCACCTCTTGTTCGAGACTCTCATGACCACCGTTCGCACGCGTATCGCGCCTTCGCCGACTGGCGATCCCCATGTCGGCACCGCCTACATCGCCCTGTTCAACTACTGCTTCGCCAAGCAGCACGGTGGCGAATTCATCCTGCGTATCGAAGATACCGATCAGCTGCGCTCCACCCGCGAGTCCGAGCAGCAGATCTTCGATGCCCTGCGCTGGCTGGGTATCGAATGGAGCGAAGGCCCGGATGTCGGCGGCCCGCACGGCCCGTACCGCCAGAGCGAACGCGGCGAGATCTACAAGCAGTACGCCCAGCAACTGGTCGATCTGGGCCATGCCTTCCCGTGCTTCTGCACTGCCGAAGAACTGGACCAGATGCGTGCCGAGCAGATGGCCCGCGGCGAAACCCCGCGCTATGACGGGCGCGCCTTGCTGCTCTCGCCTGAAGAAGTGCAGCGTCGCCTGGCCGCCGGCGAGCCCCATGTGATCCGCATGAAAGTGCCGACCGAAGGCGTGTGCGTGGTACCGGACATGCTGCGCGGCGACGTCGAGATTCCGTGGGACCGCATGGACATGCAGGTACTGATGAAGACCGATGGCCTGCCGACCTACTTCCTGGCCAACGTGGTCGATGACCACCTGATGGGCATCACCCACGTATTGCGTGGCGAAGAGTGGCTGCCTTCGGCGCCCAAGCTGATCAAGCTGTACGAGTACTTCGGTTGGGAGCAGCCAACCCTGTGCTACATGCCGCTGCTGCGCAACCCCGACAAGAGCAAGCTGTCCAAGCGCAAGAACCCGACCTCGGTGACCTTCTACGAGCGCATGGGCTTCATGCCCGAAGCCATGCTCAACTACCTGGGCCGCATGGGCTGGTCGATGCCGGACGAGCGCGAGAAGTTCTCGCTGGCCGAAATGGTCGAGCACTTCGACCTGTCGCGTGTGTCGCTGGGCGGCCCGATCTTCGACATCGAGAAGCTGTCGTGGCTCAACGGCCAGTGGCTGCGTGAGCTGCCTGTCGCAGAGTTTGCCGCGCGCGTGCAGAAATGGGCGTTCAACAGCGACTACATGATGAAGATCGCGCCGCACGTGCAGGGCAGGGTAGAGACCTTCAGCCAGATTGCGCCGCTGGGTGGGTTCTTCTTCGAAGGTGCGCTCAAGCTCGACGCCAAGCTGTTCGAGCACAAGAAACTGTCGGCCGACCAGGTACGCCAGGTGATCCAGCTGATCCTGTGGAAGCTCGAGGGGCTGCGCCAGTGGGAGAAGGATCGCATCACCGGCTGCATCCAGGCGGTGGTCGAGGCGCTGGAGCTCAAGCTGCGTGACGCGATGCCGCTGATGTTCGCCGCGATTTCCGGCCAGGCCAGCTCGGTGTCGGTGCTCGATGCCATGGAGATCCTCGGGCCGGACCTGACCCGCTACCGCCTGCGCCAGGCGCTGGACCTGCTGGGTGGTGTGTCGAAGAAAGAAAACAAGGAATGGGAAAAGCTGTTGGGCACCATTGCCTGAGCATTTTTCCCGTAGGAGCCGGCCTTGCCGGCGAACAAAGCGCTGCGGTACCCGGTATTGCGCAGCGCCTGTTTCGCCGGCAAGGCCGGCTCCTGCAAGGGCGAGACCCCCGAGTTTGCGGGGGCTCTCCTGACCCAGGCCGGTAAGTGTTTGTTATCTCGGAAATTTCTTTTGGATTTTGTTGAAAATTTATTTGACAGGTCTTCAATCCGATCTTAATATGCGCCCCGTCCACAGCGATGAACGAAACGAAGCGCGAAGCACCCAGCCAAGCGATTCAGTTCAAAGCGACATTGTGGGGCTATAGCTCAGCTGGGAGAGCGCCTGCATGGCATGCAGGAGGTCAGCGGTTCGATCCCGCTTAGCTCCACCAAATTCCCTATCCGGAGTTGGTCATACAACTCAGGGTTCAACCGGGTTCCAGCAGCCGGGTTGTGTGGTAAGAAGGTTCGTCCCCTTCGTCTAGTGGCCTAGGACACCGCCCTTTCACGGCGGTAACAGGGGTTCGAGTCCCCTAGGGGACGCCAGTTTTACACAAGTGATGTTGCAAGACATCGCTGGGCCGCGAGGCTAGAAATCTGGGGCTATAGCTCAGCTGGGAGAGCGCCTGCATGGCATGCAGGAGGTCAGCGGTTCGATCCCGCTTAGCTCCACCAATTTTGCCAGGGTTCGTGAAAACGAGCCTGCACGAAGGTTACAAGTCCCCTTCGTCTAGTGGCCTAGGACACCGCCCTTTCACGGCGGTAACAGGGGTTCGAGTCCCCTAGGGGACGCCATTTTACCCGCTCTGCGGGATTTCAAGGCTCATTCGATTATTGAATGAGCCTTTTGTTTTTTCCCTCGAAAAAATCTCTTTCGCCCTTGGGCCGCAGGAGAAAGTGCTTGCCAATAAATATTATGAGCATAATATTAGCTCCATAATATTTGGAGGCCTGCCATGCACGACAAAAAAGCCCAGACCCGCCAGCGCATTTTGGATGCGGCGCGCAGTGCGCTGATCCTTAACGGCCCGGCCGACCCCAGTGTGCAGCAGGTGATGGGCGCTGCGGGGCTCACCGTGGGTGGGTTCTATGCGCATTTCGAGAACAAGGATGCGCTGATGCTCGAAGCCTTTTGCCAGTTGCTTGGCGAGCGCCGGGCCTTGCTGGCACAGGTCGACGCGTCGCTGGACGGGGAGGCGCGTCGTGCCCTGGTGGCGGCCTTCTACCTGTCGCGCAAACACCGCGATGCCGTCGACAGCGGCTGCCCGCTGCCCAGCTCTCTGGGCGAGATCAATCAGTTGCCGGCGACCTTTCGCGCGGTGCTGACCGAGCATATCGAGTTGATGATGGCCAACCTGGCCGACACCCCCGAAGACGCCGACAAGGTGCTGGCCGACCTGGCCCTGATGGTCGGCGGCCTGGCCCTGGCGCGTGCGCTGGGTACCAGCGAATTGTCCGACCGTGTGTTGCGTGCCGCCAAGTCCGCGGTGATCTGATCTGGAGCGACGTGATGAACAGCCTGAGCTGGATTCGTGGTATCAACGCCACTGTTGGACGCCTGGCACCCAATCGGGTGGCCGGGCAGATGCGCCAGGCCTTCATGAGCCCGCGCACCTTGCCGCCACGCGACTGGGAGCTGCCGCTGCTGGCGCGTGCCGAGCGCATTACCCTGCGCTTTGGCCTGAGTGCGCTGCGCTGGGGGCAAGGCCCCACGGTGCTGCTGATGCACGGCTGGGAGGGGCGCCCCACCCAGTTCGCCCATCTGATCGAGGCCCTGGTGGCCGCCGGCTATTGTGCGGTGGCGCTCGAAGGGCCGGCCCACGGCCGCTCGCGTGGAAACAAGGCCAACGTGGTGTCGTTCGCCCACGCCTTGCTCGAGGCGGCCGGTGAGCTGGGCCCATTGCACGGGGTGATCGGCCATTCCATGGGCGGTGCCAGTACGCTGCTGGCCCTGCAGTGGGGGCTGCGTACCGAGGTGGCGGTGAGCATCGCCGCGCCAGCGCGCCTGCTCGAGGTGCTGCGCGGCATGGCGCGGCACCTGGGGTTGCCGGCGCGGGCGCGGGCAGCCTTCATTCGCCAGGTGGAGCGAGAGGTCGGGGTGCCGATCTCGCGCCTGGACGTGGCCGTCTACCAGCTGGAACTGCCCGGTTTCATCGTGCATGCCGAGGACGACCCGCTGGTCGCCGTCAGCGAGGCGCGGCTGATTCATCAGGCGTGGTTCGACAGCCAGCTGCTGCTGTTGCCCCAGGGCGGGCATATGCGTGTGCTGTCCGACCCGCAACTGGTCGACGGCGTGCTTGCGCTGCTGCAACGCAGTGCCCGGCCAGTGCGCCAATCGGCCTGAGCATCCGTTACACTCTGCCCGTTAACTACAGATCGGGAGCGGGCATGAGCTGGGATCGGGCAACGCCATTTACCATCGACCTGCAGGTCGGTGCCGAGGATATCGACGGCCTGGGGCACGCCAACAACGCGGTGTACGTCACCTGGCTCGAGCGCTGCGCATGGCGTCATTCCCAGCGCCTGGGGCTGGACCTGGCCGAGTACCGGCGCCTGGACCGCGCCATGGCCGTGGTGCGTCACGAGATCGATTACCTGGCCAGCGCCTATGAGGACGACATCCTGCAGTTGGCCACCTGGATCGTCGACTGGGACCAGCGCCTGAAGATGACCCGTCACTTCCAGCTGGTGCGACCAAGCGATGGCACCACCTTGCTGCGGGCGCAGACCACCTTCGTGTGCATCGAGCTGTCCACCGGCAAGCCCAGGCGCATGCCGGCAGAATTCATCGAGGGCTACGGCGCCGCGATGGCCGGAGCCCGATAAGCCACGGTTTTTGCTAGACTGCCGGCCTTTTTCGCGCGAGACCCACGCCATGCAAATTGCCCTGGCCCCCATGGAGGGGCTGGTCGACAACATCCTTCGCGACGTACTGACCCAGGTGGGCGGCATCGACTGGTGTGTCACCGAGTTCATTCGCGTGTGCGACCGGTTGCTGCCGGCGCATGTGTACGAGAAGCTGGCCCCGGAGCTTGGCCGCGGTGCGCAAACCGCCGCCGGCGTGCCTTTGCGTGTGCAGTTGCTGGGCTCCGACCCGGCATGCCTGGCCGATAACGCGGTGCTGGCCTGCGAGCTGGGCGCCCCCGTCATCGACCTCAATTTCGGTTGCCCGGCCAAGACCGTGAACAAGTCCCGCGGCGGCGCGGTGCTGCTCAAGGAGCCCGAGCTGCTGCATGCCATCCTGCGCGAAGTGCGCCGGGCGGTGCCTGCGCATATCCCGGTCACCGCCAAGATGCGCCTGGGCTTCGACAGCCCGGACGGTGCGCTGGACTGCGCCCGCGCCCTGGCCGAAGGCGGTGCCGACCAGTTGGTGGTGCACGCACGCACCAAGGTCGACGGCTACAAGCCGCCGGCGCATTGGGAGTACGTGGCGCGGGTGCAAGAGGTGGTGAAGGTGCCGGTGTTCGCCAACGGCGAGGTGTGGACGCTGGAAGACTGGCGCCGCTGCCGCGAGGTCAGCGGCGTGGAGGACATCATGCTCGGTCGCGGCCTGGTGTCGCGCCCGGACCTGGCCCGGCAGATTGCCGCCGAGCGCCAGGGCATCGAGTTCGTGCCGCTGGACTGGCAGGCACTGCAACCGCTGCTGCAGGACTTCTGGGTGCAGGCCCGGGAACAGATGACCGAGCGTCAGGCACCGGGGCGACTGAAGCAGTGGGTGGCGATGCTGACCCGTACCTACCCCGAAGCCACGGCACTGTTTACCGAACTGCGCCGCGAGACCGACTGTGATCGCGTGGCGCGGCTGCTGGGTATTCCGGTCAGCGAGGCGGCCTGAAAAAATTTTTGTGGTCGATGCTTGAAATGTTAGGGCGGGTCCTTATCTAGGGAGTACGCGATGCCGAAGTCGGGTCGCGCAATCACCAACTCGCTGATATTTCAGGAGATGTACCATGACTACCGCATTTTCTCTGGCTCCACTGTTCCGTCAATCCGTTGGCTTCGACCGTTTCAACGACCTGTTCGAATCCGCGGCACGTAGCGAGTCGGGTAGCACCTACCCACCCTACAATGTTGAAAAACATGGCGAAGACCACTACCGAATCGTCGTTGCTGCAGCTGGCTTCCAGGAAGAGGACCTCGACCTGCAAGTGGAAAAAGGCGTTCTGACCGTCAGTGGCGGCAAGCGTGACAGCAGTGGTGAAAGCGTCACCTACCTGCACCAGGGCATCGCCCAGCGGGCCTTCAAGTTGTCCTTCCGCCTGGCTGACCACATCGAAGTGAAGTCGGCGGGCCTGGCCAACGGTCTGCTCAGTGTCGATCTGCTGCGTGTTGTGCCTGAAGAAGCCAAGGCCAAGCGCATCCCGATCAACGGTGAGAAACCTGCGCTGAACTGAGTGTGGGCTGAGTGAAAGAGGGCACCTTCGGGTGCCCTTTTTTGTGCCCGGTTCGCGCGCCTCTTCACAGCAGGAGCCAGCTTGCTGGCAACTGCCGTACTGCGGTGTGTCAGTAGTCCGCCGGTGCCTGCAGCAGCATCGCCCTGAACTCGTTCAGCGGCAATGGCCGGCTGTGCAGGTACCCCTGGTACAGATGGCACCCCAGCCGCTCCAGAAACTCCAGTTGCTCCGACAGCTCCACCCCTTCGGCAATCACTGCCAGGTCCAGGCTTCTGGCCATGGCCACGATGGCCTTGACGATCTCTGCATCATTGGGGTCCAGCGGTGCATCGCGCACGAACGACTGATCGATCTTCAGCGCATCCACCGGCAAGCGCTTGAGGTAGGTGAGCGACGAGTAGCCGGTGCCGAAGTCATCCATCGCAAAGCTCACCCCGAACGCCTTCAGCTCGCGCATCTTGCTGATGGTGTCCTCCAGGTTCTGGATCACGATGCCCTCGGTGATCTCCAGCTTGAGCATCTGGTAGGGCAGGCGGTAGTCGTCCAGGCTGCGCCGCACCCGCTCGACGAAATCGTTCTGGCGGAACTGGCGCGGGCTGATGTTCACGCACAGGCTGAAATCCATCGGATCGATCAGCCCGTCCTGCAGCATGCGCGAGCAGGCATCGCAGGCTTCGTCTAGTATCCAGCTGCCCACCTCCAGGATCAGCCCGCTTTCCTCCAGCACCTGGATGAACTGGCTGGGCGGCTGCTGGCCCAACAGCGGATGATGCCAGCGCAGCAGCACCTCGGCCCCGACGATGCGGTTGTCACGGGCATCCACCTGGGGCTGGAAGTGCAGCGCCAGTTCGCCCCTGGCCAGGGCCATGCGCAGGTCGCTCTCCATGCGCAGGCGTTCACTGGCGGCCTTCTGCATGGTGGTGTGGAACAGTTGCGTGGTGTTGCGACCCGAATCCTTGGCGCGGTACAGCGCAATGTCGGCGCGCTTGAGCAGGTCGGCCGGCGTGGTGCCGTGGTCGGGGATCAGCGCCACGCCGATGCTGGGGGTTACCTGCAGGCGCTGGCCGTCCAGCGACATCGGCTCGGCCAGCAGTTCGCGCAAGGTGTCGGCCAGTTGGCGAACCTTGTCGGTGACCTCTTCGCGGCTGCCTTCCAGGCCGCTCAGCAGCACCACGAACTCGTCACCCCCCAGGCGCGCCACGGTGTCCTCCAGGCGCACGCTGGCTTCAAGCCGGGCTGTGATGATCTTGAGCACCGTATCGCCCACCGGGTGGCCCAGCGAGTCGTTGATGTGCTTGAAGTGGTCGAGGTCGAGGAACAGCAGGGCGCCGCGCAGGTTCTGGCGTTTGAGCAGGGCGATCTGCTGGCTCAGGCGATCCATCAGCAGGGCGCGGTTGGGCAGGTTGGTCAGCGGGTCGTGGTAGGCCAGGTGACGGATCTGCGCCTGGGCATTCTTGAGCTGGCTGACGTCGCGGGCAGTCAGTAGCAGGCAGTCTGTCTCGTTGAGGGTGATCGGCTCCATCGACACCTCCACGGTGAGGATTTCGCCGCGTTTGTTGCGCCCCAGCATTTCGCGGTGGTGCACCCGCCCGCGCTCACGCATTTCACCGAACAGCAGGGTCTGCTGCTTGTCGTCGGCCCACAACCCGATCTGAGCCATGCTCTGGCCGATCACCTCGTCGGCGCTGTAGCCGGTGAGCCGGCAGAAGCCGTCGTTCACCTCCAGGTAGCGGCCACTGTCGCGCTCGGTGATGGTGATGGCGTCGGGGCTGGAGTGGAAGGCCTTGGCGAACTTCTCCTCACTGGCCTTGAGTGCGGCTTCGCCGCGTTGCTGCTGGGTGATGTCGCGCAGGGTGGTGACGCTGCAGGGCTGGTTGTCGACCTTGATCAGGCGGCTGGAAATCACACAGGTCAGGGGCTGGCCATCCTTGTGATTGACCACCACCGCGACATTGTTCAACGCCTGGTCGCGAATCACCTGCTCGATGCGTCGTGCGCGGGCGGCCGATTCGGCCCACAGCCCCAGTTGTTCGGCGGTACGACCCAGTACCTGGTCGGCGCACCAGCCGAAGGTCTGGGTGAACGCCTGGTTGATCTCGATGAACTGGCCGGTGTCCTGGCGGGTGACGCAGATGGGGTCGGGGCTGACCTGGAACAGGCTGGCGAACTTTTCCTCCGAGCTGGTCAGGCGCTGTTCGCGTTCAACCTGTTCGGTGATGTCCAGCAGGGTGCCGGCCATGCGAAGCGGGTTGCCCTGGTCGTCACGGTACAGCCGTGCGCGACTCTCCAGGTAGCGTGAGGCGCCGTTTTCCAGCTGGATGCGGTAGGTGATCTGGTAGTTGCCCGCGGGGCCTTCGCGCAGGCTGCGATAGGCCTGGCGCATGCCGCTGCGCTCAAGCTCGGGCACGCCTTCGAAAAACGCCTCGAACGACTCGTGGAACGGCACCGGCGCCAGGCCGTGCAGTTGTGCCGCGCGGGCCGAGCCGTACAGCATGCCGCTGGGGATGTGCCAGTCCCAGGTACCCAACTGGGCAGAGTCCAGTGCCAGGTCCAGGCGCTCCTGGCTGTCCTTGAGGGCTTGTTCGGCACGTTTGCGCTCGCTGGTGTCGACGAAAGTACTGAGCAGGTAGGTGACACCTTCGAGTTCGATGGCCTGGGTGCTGAGGATGCCATCGTGGACCTGCCCGCTGCTGGCGCGAAACTGCACTTCCAGGGTCACCGGACCGTTGTTGCCGCTGGTGGCCTCCAGCACCTGGTCACGCTGCCTGGGGTTGGCCCACAGGCCCAGTTCCAGCGTGGTACGCCCGATGACCTGGGCGCCGGGCCAGCCAAGAATGTTCTCGAAGTGCTGGTTGACCTCATGGATCAGCCCGTCGGCGCGCCGGGTCAGCAGCACCACGTTCGGGCTCAGGTGAAAAAGCGTGGCAAAGCGCTTTTCGGAGTTGATCAGTGCGGTTTCGCGTTCGCGCTGGCGGGTGATCTCGCGCACCACCCCGATCATCTGCAGGCGCCCGTCGCGGTTGGTGGCCAGGCTGCCGTTCACTTCCAGCCAGTGCAGGCTGCCGTCCGGCCAGCGGATGCGATGGCGCAGGGCCTGGTCCACCGGCTCGCCGTTGAGCACTGCATGAAAGGCCTGGCGCATGCGCGCGCGGTCCTCTTCCGGCAGCAGGTCGAGGTAGTCGATGTCGTGGGTCAGCGGTTGATGCGGATCGAAGCCAAACAGTGCCTGGGTGCCTCGTGACCAGTTGATGCGCCCGCTGCCCACATCCCACACCCAGGCGCCAAGGTGCGCACCATTGAGCGCCGCGAGCAACTGCGGCGCACTTTCCCAGGCCTGTTCCAGCTCCTGGGGGTCTGCTGCGTGGATACGGGGAAGGCGCGCAAAACGATTGGCTGACTTGGGCATCGGTACCAGACCTTTGGCGGGTGATACGTCCTTGGTGGCGGGCCGCCCGGGGCAGGGGCGGGCTACGCCGGGCTTGCGTGACTGTCGAGCAGGGCCATGAAGGCTCTGGCCGCATTCGATAACGTTCGTTCCGTGTGCAGAATGTAGCCTAGCTGGCGCGACAGCTGTATGCCCGGCAAGTCGATGGATGCAACCTGCTCATCGAGCATTGTGCGCGGCAGCACACTCCAGGCCAGCCCGATCGACACCATCATCTTGATGGTTTCCAGGTAGTTGGTGCTCATGGCGATGTTGGGGACCAGGCCCTGGGCCTCGAACAGACGCTGCACAATATGGTGTGTGAAAGTGTTGCCGCCGGGGAACACGGCCGGGTGGTGGGCAATGTCCGCCAGGCCCACCGCGCCCTTGCAGGCCAGCGGGTGCTCGGGGGCGACCACGAAATCCAGCGGGTCGTCCCATACCGGCACCGCGCGCACCAGGCTGTGGGGCTCGGGGGCGAGGGTGATCACGGCGATTTCGGCGCGCCCGTGCAGAATTTCCTCGTAGGCCACTTCCGAGTCCAGAAACTGGATGTCCAGAGCCACAGCCGGGTACTGACGGGTAAACGCCCGCAACAGCGGCGGCAGGCGGTGCAGGCCGATGTGATGGCTGGTGGCCAGGGTCAGTCGACCGCTGACCTCGCCGGTGAGGTTGGTCAGGGCCCGCCGGGTGTCGTCCAGCACGTTGAGGATCTGGTAGGCGCGCGGCAGCAGGGCACGGCCGGCTTCGGTCAGGCTCACCTCGCGGCCAAGGCGGTCGAACAGGCGCACATCCAGCTGCTGCTCCAGCCCGGCAATGCGCTTGCTGATGGCCGGCTGGGTCAGGTGCAGGCGCTCGCCGGCACCGGAAAAGCTCCCGGTTTCAGCGATGGCGATGAAGGCACTAAGGTTGGCCAGGTCCACGGAATGAGTTCCTCGGGTTTGGATTCCTGAAAGTTATCCAAAGCATAAAAAATATGAATTTGAGTTATTCAATCTAACCCCATAGCATCGTCCGTACAAGCCAAGGGGTTATTGGCATAGAAAGACTGATGAGGAAAGTCTGATGGCTGGCAAAACGCTCTACGACAAGCTCTGGGATTCGCACTTGGTCAAGCAGCGCGACGACGGTTCGGCGCTGATCTATATCGACCGTCACATCATTCACGAAGTGACGTCGCCGCAGGCCTTCGAGGGGCTGCGCCTGGCCAACCGCAAACCCTGGCGCATCGATGCCAACATCGCCACCCCCGACCACAACGTGCCCACCACGCCAGAGCGCAAGGGCGGCATCGAGGCCATCGCCGACCAGGTGTCGCGCCTGCAGGTGCAGACCCTCGACGAAAACTGTGACGAATACGGCATCACCGAATTCAAGATGAACGATGTGCGCCAGGGCATCGTCCACGTCATCGGCCCGGAGCAGGGTGCCACCTTGCCCGGCATGACCGTGGTCTGCGGCGACTCGCACACCTCCACCCACGGCGCGTTCGGCGCCCTGGCCCACGGCATCGGCACCTCCGAGGTCGAGCACGTGCTCGCTACCCAGTGCCTGGTGGCCAAGAAGATGAAAAACATGCTGGTGCGCGTCGAAGGGCAATTGCCGTTCGGCGTCACTGCCAAGGACATCGTGCTGGCCGTGATCGGCAAGATCGGGACCGCCGGCGGCAACGGGCATGCCATCGAGTTTGCCGGCAGCGCCATTCGCGAGTTGTCGGTCGAAGGCCGCATGACCATCTGCAACATGTCCATCGAGGCCGGTGCGCGGGTGGGCCTGGTGGCCACCGACGAGAAGACCGTTGCCTACGTCAAGGGTCGTCCGTATGCGCCCAAGGGCGAGCAGTGGGACCTGGCCGTCGAAGCCTGGAAAGACCTGGTGTCCGACAGCGACGCGGTGTTCGACACCGTGGTCGAGCTGGACGCGGCGCAGATCAAACCGCAGGTCAGCTGGGGCACCTCGCCCGAGATGGTGCTGGCGGTCGACCAGCGCGTGCCGGACCCGGCGGCCGAGGCCGACCTGGTCAAGCGCGGTTCCATCGAACGCGCGCTCAAGTACATGGGCCTGAACGCCAACCAGGCGATCACCGACATTCAGCTCGACCGCGTGTTCATCGGTTCGTGCACCAACTCGCGCATCGAAGACCTGCGCGCCGCGGCCGTGATCGCCAAGGGCCGCAAGGTGGCCTCGACCATCAAGCAGGCCATCGTGGTGCCGGGCTCGGGCCTGGTCAAGGCGCAGGCCGAGCAGGAAGGCCTGGACAAGATCTTCCTCGAGGCCGGTTTCGAATGGCGTGAGCCGGGCTGCTCGATGTGCCTGGCGATGAACCCGGACCGCCTCGAAAGTGGCGAGCATTGCGCCTCCACCTCCAACCGCAACTTCGAGGGGCGCCAGGGCGCCGGTGGGCGTACCCACCTGGTGAGCCCGGCAATGGCGGCGGCTGCCGCAGTAACCGGTCGTTTTGTCGATGTACGCGAGTTGATCCAAGGGAGCGCAGCATGAAAGCCTTTACCCAGCACACCGGCCTGGTCGCCCCGTTGGACCGTGCCAACGTCGACACCGACCAGATCATCCCCAAGCAGTTCTTGAAGTCGATCAAGCGCACCGGGTTCGGCCCGAACCTGTTCGACGAATGGCGTTACCTGGACGTGGGTCAGCCCTACCAGGACAACAGCAAGCGCCCGCTGAACCAGGATTTCGTGCTCAACCATGCGCGTTACCAGGGGGCCAGCGTGTTGCTGGCGCGGGAGAACTTCGGTTGCGGTTCGAGCCGCGAGCATGCGCCTTGGGCGCTGGAAGAGTACGGCTTTCGCAGCATCATTGCGCCCAGCTACGCCGACATCTTCTTCAACAACAGCTTCAAGAACGGCTTGCTGCCGATCATCCTCGGCGACGAGGAAGTCGACGAGCTGTTCAAGCAGGTTGAGGCGGACCCGGGCTACCAGCTGACCATCGACCTGCAGGCGCAGACCGTGACGCGGCCGGACGGCAAGGTGCTCCACTTCGAGATCGACGCGTTCCGCAAGCATTGCCTGCTCAACGGCCTGGATGACATCGGCCTGACCTTGCAGGATGGCGATGCGATTGCAGCGTTTGAAGCCAGGCACCGTGCTAGCCAGCCCTGGTTGTTTCGCGACGCCTGAATGATGCAGTGATGTGCCGGCCAAGCCGCCCCAGGAGATCCATGATGACCCGCAGCACCGCCCACACCGAAGTCGTCCAGCGCCAGTTCGGCGAACAAGCCTCTGCCTACCTGAGCAGCGCCGTGCATGCCCAGGGTAGCGAATTCGCCCTGCTGCAGGCCGAGCTTGCCGGGCACGCCGACGCCCGCCTGCTGGACCTTGGCTGCGGTGCCGGTCACGTGAGCTTCCATGTCGCCCCGCTGGTGGCCGAAGTGGTCGCCTATGACCTGTCGCAGCAGATGCTCGACGTGGTCGGCGCCGCCGCCATCGAGCGCGGCTTGAACAACATCGTCACCGAGCGTGGCGCCGCCGAGCGCCTGCCGTTCGCCGACGCCTCGTTCGATTTCGTCTTCAGCCGCTACTCGGCGCACCACTGGAGCGACCTGGGCCTGGCCCTGCGCGAGGTGCGCCGGGTGCTCAAGCCCGGCGGCGTGGCCGCGTTCGTCGACGTCATGTCGCCGGGCAGCCCGCTGCTCGACACCTACCTGCAAAGCGTCGAAGTACTGCGCGACACCAGCCACGTGCGCGATTATTCTGCCGGCGAGTGGCTGCAACAGGTCAGCGAAGCCGGCCTGTGCACCCGCAGCCACACGCGCCAGCGCCTGCGCCTGGAATACACCTCGTGGGTGGAGCGCATGCGCACCCCCGAGCCGATGCGTGCGGCGATTCGCCAGTTGCAGCAGGCGATGGGCGACGAAGTTCGCCAGCATTACCAGATAGAAGCCGATGGCTCCTTCAGCACCGACGTGATCGTGCTCTGGGCCCAACGCTGAGTTTTCCCCGGTACGCCAGTGCGGCGCACCGCTTGAATTGAATGATGAGGAACCCATGAGCAAGCAGATTCTGATTCTCCCAGGTGATGGCATTGGCCCGGAAATCATGGCCGAGGCGGTCAAGGTGCTGGAACTGGCCAACGACAAGTTCCAGCTCGGCTTCAGCCTGGCGCACGATGTGATCGGTGGCGCGGCCATCGACAAGCACGGCGTGCCGCTGGCCGACGAGACCCTGGAACGTGCGCGCCAGGCCGACGCCGTGCTGCTGGGCGCGGTGGGCGGGCCGAAGTGGGACAAGATCGAGCGTGATATCCGCCCTGAGCGCGGCCTGCTGAAAATCCGTTCGCAACTGGGCCTGTTCGCCAACCTGCGTCCGGCCATTCTCTACCCGCAGCTGGCCGATGCGTCCTCGCTCAAGCCAGAAATCGTCGCCGGCCTGGATATCCTGATCGTGCGCGAGCTGACCGGCGGCATCTACTTCGGCGCGCCGCGCGGCACCCGCGAACTGGAAGGCGGCGAGCGCCAGGCCTACGACACCCTGCCGTACAGCGAGAGCGAAATCCGCCGCATCGCCCGTGTCGGTTTCGACATGGCCCGCGTGCGCGGCAAGAAGCTGTGCTCGGTGGACAAGGCCAACGTGCTCGCCTCCAGCCAGCTGTGGCGTGAAATCGTCGAGGACGTGGCCAAGGACTACGCGGATGTCGAGCTCAGCCACATGTACGTCGACAACGCCGCCATGCAACTGGTGCGCGCGCCCAAGCAGTTCGACGTGATGGTCACCGACAACATGTTCGGCGACATCCTGTCGGATGAGGCTTCCATGCTCACCGGTTCCATCGGCATGCTGCCGTCGGCGTCACTGGATGCCAACAACAAGGGCATGTACGAGCCGTGCCACGGTTCGGCCCCGGACATCGCCGGGCAAGGCATCGCCAACCCGCTGGCGACCATCCTGTCGGTATCGATGATGCTGCGTTACAGCTTCAACCAGCAGGCGGCGGCCGAGGCCATCGAACAGGCCGTGAGCCTGGTGCTGGATCAGGGCCTGCGCACCGGCGACATCTGGTCGGCGGGCTGCAGCAAGGTAGGTACGCAGGAAATGGGCGACGCAGTAGTCGCAGCGCTGCGGAATCTGTAATCTCTCGGGCCCGCCGCTGGTTTCTTCCAGGCGGCGGCCCACTTTTAGCGAAGGTGTAGTTGCGATGAAACGTGTAGGTCTGATCGGTTGGCGCGGTATGGTCGGTTCCGTGCTCATGCAGCGGATGCTCGAAGAGCAGGATTTCGATCTGATCGAGCCGGTGTTCTTCACTACCTCCAATGTCGGGGGCCAGGGGCCATCCGTGGGCAAGGACATTGCTCCGCTCAAGGATGCGTACAGCATTGAAGAGCTCAAGACCCTCGATGTGATCCTGACCTGCCAGGGTGGCGACTACACCAACGAGGTGTTCCCCAAGCTGCGCGAAGCCGGCTGGCAGGGTTACTGGATCGATGCCGCTTCCAGCCTGCGCATGCAGGATGACGCGGTCATCGTGCTGGACCCGGTCAACCGCAAGGTCATCGACCAGCAGCTGGACGCCGGCACCAAGAACTACATCGGTGGCAACTGCACCGTCAGCCTGATGCTGATGGGCCTGGGCGGCCTGTTCGAAGCCGGTCTGGTCGAATGGATGAGCGCCATGACCTACCAGGCGGCCTCCGGCGCTGGCGCGCAGAACATGCGCGAGCTGATCAAGCAGATGGGCGCTACCCATGCGGCGGTTGCCGATGACCTGGCCAACCCGGCGGCGGCCATCCTCGACATCGACCGCAAGGTTGCCGAGGCCATGCGCAGCGACGCCTACCCGACCGAGAACTTCGGCGTGCCGCTGGCCGGCAGCCTGATCCCGTGGATCGACAAGGAACTGCCCAACGGACAGAGCCGTGAAGAGTGGAAGGCCCAGGCCGAGACCAACAAGATCCTGGGTCGTTTCAAGAACCCGATCCCGGTCGACGGCATCTGCGTGCGCATCGGCGCCATGCGTTGCCACAGCCAGGCGCTGACCATCAAGCTGAACAAGGACGTGCCGATCGCCGACATCGAAGGCATGATCAGCCAGCACAACCCCTGGGTGAAGCTGGTGCCGAACCAGCGCGAGATCAGCATGCAGGAGCTGAGCCCGACCAACGTCACCGGCACGCTGAACATCCCGGTAGGGCGTCTGCGCAAGCTGAACATGGGGTCGCAGTACCTGGGCGCCTTCACCGTGGGCGACCAGCTGCTGTGGGGCGCGGCCGAGCCGCTGCGTCGCATGCTGCGGATCCTGCTGGAACGTTGATCGCTGCTGCGCGGTAGAACAGGCCCCCTCGTCTTGCGACGCAGGGGGCTTTTTTGTGGTGGCCTGATGCCTTTGCCGGCACCGGGTGGTCTCGCTGCGGCAATCCGAGTAAAGTGCCGCTCCCCCCGTTCTGCCAGAGGCACTGTCCATGACTCAGACCTACGATATCGCCGTGATCGGCGCCACCGGCACCGTCGGCGAGACCCTGGTGCAAATCCTCGAGGAGCGCGATTTTCCCCTGGGCACCCTGCACCTGCTGGCCAGCAACGAGTCGGCGGGCAGCTCGGTGAACTACCGTGGCAAGAACCTGCGCGTGCGCGAAGTCGATGCCTTCGACTTCAGCCAGGTCAAGCTGGCGTTCTTCGCCGCAGGCCCTGCGGTTACCCGCAGTTTCGCCGCCAAGGCGCGTGCCGCCGGGTGTGCGGTGATCGATCTGTCCGGCGCGCTGTCGGCCGAACAGGTGGCAGCAGTGGTGCCCGAGGCCAATCCACAGGCTATCGACAGTCAGAGCCTGCCCGTGCAACTGGTCAGCCCGAGCGCTGCCGCGGTTGCCCTGGCGGTGGTGCTGGCCCCGCTCAAGCACCTGCTGGAACTGGAACGGGTCAACGTGACGGCGTGCATGGCGGTGTCGGCACAGGGCCGCGAGGCGGTGGGCGAACTGGCCCGGCAAACTGCCGAGTTGCTCAATGCGCGTCCGCTGGAGCCGCGCTTCTTCGATCGCCAGGTGGCGTTCAACCTGCTGGCCCAGGTGGGTACCAGCGACAGCGAGGGCCATGGCGCGCTGGAACGTCGCCTGGTGAGTGAGCTGCGCGAGTTGCTTGGCCTGCCTTCGCTGAAGATTTCCGTGACCTGTGTTCAAGTCCCGGTGTTTTTCGGCGATAGCTACACTGTGGCCGTGCACAGTCGCAAGGCGGTCGATCTGGCGGCGGTGAACGCCGTGCTGGAGCACGCCGACAGTGTCGAACTGGTGGAGGCGGGTGACTACCCGACCCCGGTCGGCGATGCGGTGGCCCAGGATGTGGTGTATGTCGGGCGGGTGCGTGGCGGTGTCGACGAAGCCGAACAGCTCAATCTCTGGCTGACCACCGACAACGTGCGCAAAGGCGCGGCGTTGAACGCCGTACAGCTGGCGGAGTTGTTGATAAAACACCTTGCGTAAAAGATACTTGGCGACGATTTGCACATTGTTTCTGAAATACTGGAAGTGAGCGGCCGTCACGCGCTTGCGGGGCACCTTGCCAACATGATCCGGTGGTCATGCCAGTCAAATGCCTCACGGCGGTTTTTCACTTTCTTCTCGGTAGCCGGGGAAGGTTCATACAAAGGATGAGGTCATGCTTCGAATTCGCAAACTGGTGTTAGCAATAGCCGCGGCATCGGCGCTGTCCTCGGGTATGGCGCATGCGCTGGGGCTGGGCGAGCTGACCCTCAAGTCGGGGCAGAACCAGCCGCTGGATGCCGAGATCGAATTGCTCGATGTGCGTGACCTCACTCCCGCCGAAGTGGTGCCCAGCCTGGCGCCGGCCGAAGAGTTCAGCAAGGCCGGGGTCGAACGCCAGGCGTACCTCAACGACCTGACCTTCACCCCGGTGATCAACCCCAGTGGCAAGAGCGTGCTGCGGGTGACCTCCAGTCAGCCGCTGCCGGCCCCTATGGTCAAGTTCCTGGTGCAGGTGATGTGGCCCCAGGGCCGCCTGCTGCGCGACTACAGCGTACTGATCGACGCCTCCAAATTCTCTCCCGAAGCGGCCCAGGCGGCTTCGGGCGTCACCCCTGCGGTGACCGCGCCCGCCCGCCACACCACCGTGCGTCGCGACACCTTGTGGCAGATTGCCGCCAAGGCGCGCCAGGGTGGATCGGTGCAGCAGACCATGCTGGCGATCCAGGCGCTCAACCCCGATGCCTTCTACAACGGCAACATCAACCAGCTCAAGGTTGGCCAGGTACTGCGTCTGCCCGACCAGCAGCAGATCGCCGCCATCCCCCAGGGCCAGGCCGTCAAGGAAGTGGCCGAGCAGTATGCGGCCTGGCGTGAGGGGCGCCGTCTGGGCCCGCGTGCGCGCCAGCTCGACGCCACCCGGCGTGACGCGGCCGGCGCCGCCCCGGCGCGTATCGCCCAGCAGGACAACCTCAAGCTGGTGGCACCCGGCGGCAAAGGTGCGGCTGGCGACAGCAAGGCCCTGGCCGACAAGCTGGCGATGGCCGAAGAGAGCCTCGACACCACCCGGCGTGACAACGCCGAGCTGAAAAGCCGTGTGGCGGATCTGCAGAGCCAGCTGGACAAGCTGCAGCGCCTGATCGAACTGAAGAACGACCAGCTGGCGCGCCTGGAAGCCCAGAGCGCCGCGCCGGCGAGCGTGCCTGCGCCCGAGCAGCCGGCGATCGATGCCCAGTTGCAGCAGGCGGTACCGAGCGAAGCGGTGGTGTCCCCGGCGCCGGCTGCCGTGGATACCGCGCCGGTGGCCGAAACGCCGCCGGCTGCCGTTACCCCGAGCGATTCGGACAAGATGCTCGACGACCTGCTGGGCAACAGCTGGCTGCTGGCGCTGATCGCAGGTTCAGCCTTGTTGGTGCTGTTGTTGCTTCTGCTGCTGTTGGCGCGCAAGCGTCGTGCCCAGCAGGAGGCTGAAAAGCACATGCGCATGGCGCGAGCCCTGGCCGAGGAAAGCGACCTGGGCCTGGGGCCGGACATGGACCTGCCGCAAAGCAGTTTCGAGGGCCTGGAGGTCTCCGCGCCGAGCGTGACCCTGGCGCCGGGTGTGGTGGCGGCCTCCGCTGCAGCGGCTGCGGCTGCCGAGGTAGCACCCACCTATGACAGGCTGGACCCGGAGTCCGAACTGGAGCTGGAGCCGGAATTCGAGCCCAAGCCGGTCCCCGTGGTCCAGCCCGCGCCCGAGCCGGTAGAGGTTCCGTCTCCGGCCCCGGCTGCGGTGGTGGCACCGGCCGTCATCGCGCCTGCCATGCAGGCACCGGCCGAGGACGCCCCCGCGCCAAATGATGATGCCCTGCTGGCGGAAGTCGACCTGAGCATTGCCCGCGGTCGTCTGAACCATGCCGCCGAGCTGCTGGAGCCTGCGGTGGAGCAGGCCCCCGAGCGCGCCGACCTGCGCCTGAAGCTGATGGAAGTCTATGCCCGCCAGGGCGACCGTGACGCCTTTGTCGGCCACGAGCGCCAACTGGTTGCCAATGGTCAGAACCACGCCGATGTCGAATCGCTCAAGCAGCGTTACCCGGCCATGCTCGGCGTGGCCGCAGCGGGCGTCAGCGCTGCGGCCCTGGCCGCCGAGCTGGATGCCCAGTATGTGCAGGACCTGCTGCAGGACGACCCGCAGCCCGAGCCGGCAATCGAGTTGCCGGGCGAAGACGACCTGGACAGCGCCTTCGACCTGAGCCTGGATGACCTGGAGGGGTTGGAAGGCCTTGAAGACCTCGAAGGTCTCGAGGGCCTGGCAGACCTTCAGATCGATGATCCGCAGGCCCCGCAGGCCACGCCGCCTGCCGATATCGCGGCGCTCGACGACCTCGATTTCGATACCCTGCTGCAAGAGCAGACCCAGGCCCAGGCCCAGGCCGAGACGCCAGCGCCGCACGTGCCCGACGTGCAGGAGCAGGCAGTGACTGAAGTGCCGGCCGAGACACCCGCCGAGGTGCCTGCCGAGCCGATGCCCGAACCTGCACCGGTCGAGCCTGAGCCAATCCTGGATGACCTGTCCGACTTCGACCTCGACATGGGCGCCGACCTTGCGCCACCGGCGCCTGAAGCTGCACCCGCCGCTACGCCTGAAGCGCCACTGGATATCGAGGCCCAGTTGGCGGCGTTCGATGACTCACTGGGGCTGGACGACAGCTTCCCGGACCTGGCCGATGATTTCGACCTGTCCCTGGCCGACGAGCCGGACCCGCTGGACGCCAGCTTTGCCGCCGAGCTGGACGACGTCAATGCCGAGCTCGACAAGCTCTCGCAGAACCTCGAACAGCCTTCCATCGCGCCGCACTTCACCGCCGAAGACGCCTCCGACCTGATGCTCGACGAGCCGGAGTTCGACTACCTCTCCGGTACCGACGAAGCCGCCACCAAGCTCGATCTGGCACGTGCCTACATCGACATGGGCGACAACGACGGCGCCCGCGAGATACTCGACGAAGTGATGAAGGAAGGTACCGAGACCCAGCGCAAGGAAGCCATCGAACTGCGTTCGCAGATGAGCTGAACGCCCACCTGAAAGGCCAACGGCAGCCCTCGTGGCTGCCGTTGTCGTTATAATCCGCGCCATTGCGTAAACCGACAGGCTGTATCCCCTTGGAAATCATCGATAACGCCGCAGCCGAAATGGCCGCCGAAGGCTTTTTCAGAATCGCGCTGGGCGTGGAATACAAAGGCACCCGCTACCGTGGCTGGCAACGCCAGGCCAGTGGCGTGCCGAGCGTGCAGCAGACCCTCGAGGAGGCGCTGTCGAAGGTCGCCGACTCGCCAGTGTCGCTGCAGTGCGCCGGGCGTACCGATGCCGGCGTGCATGCCAGCGGCCAGGTGGTGCATTTCGACACGCGGGCGGTGCGCAGCATGAAGGCCTGGACCATGGGCGCCAACATCAACCTGCCGCATGACGTCAGCGTGTCGTGGGCCAGGCAGATGCCGGCGCACTTTCACGCGCGCTTCAAGGCCATTGCCCGGCGCTACCGCTACGTGATCTACAACGACCAGATCCGCCCGGCGCACCTGGGCGACCAGGTCACCTGGAATCACCGCCCACTCGATGCCGGGCGCATGGCCGAAGCCGCAGCCTACCTGGTGGGCACCCATGACTTCAGCGCCTACCGCGCCGGCCAGTGCCAGGCCAAGTCGCCGATCAAGCAGATCCATCACCTGCGGGTGAGCCGGCATGGGCGCATGATCGTGCTGGATATCCGTGCCAGCGCCTTCCTGCACCACATGGTGCGCAACATTGCCGGCGTGCTGATGACCATCGGCGCCGGCGAGCGTCCGCCCGAGTGGGCCAGGGAAGTGCTCGAAAGCCGCGTGCGTCGTACCGGCGGGGTGACCGCGCACCCGTTCGGGCTGTACCTGGTGCAGGTGGAATACCATGACGAGTTCGAACTGCCCGAGCGTTTCATCGGGCCACATTTCCTTACGGGTTACGAGTCGTTGACGGCTGACGGCCCGCAAGGCATTTGCTAACATCCGGAGCTTTCCGGTTCAGCTGAGGTTCACAGGCCATGTCCGCCGTTCGCAGCAAGATCTGCGGGATTACCCGCATCGAGGATGCGCTGGCCGCGGCCGAGGCGGGCGCCGACGCCATCGGGCTGGTGTTCTACGCCAGAAGTCCGCGGGCGGTGAACGTGCAGCAGGCGCGGGCGATCATCGCTGCACTGCCGCCCTTCGTCACCACCGTGGGCCTGTTCGTCAACGCCAGCCGCTGTGAGCTAAACGAGATCCTCGACGCCGTGCCGCTGGACCTGCTGCAGTTTCATGGCGACGAAACTCCGGCCGACTGCGACGGCTACCACCGTCCCTGGATCAAGGCCCTGCGGGTTCGCCACGGGGATGACCTGGAGGCCGGCTGCCAGCAGTACGCCAAGGCCAGCGGCATCCTCCTCGACACTTTCGTGGCCGGCGTTCCGGGCGGAACCGGCGAGGCGTTCGACTGGTCCCTGATACCCGAGCACCTGAGCAAGCCGATCATCCTGGCTGGCGGCCTCTCGGCCGACAATGTCGGGGCGGCCATCGCCCAGGTGCATCCTTATGCAGTGGACGTCAGTGGTGGGGTGGAGCAGGCCAAGGGCATCAAGGATCCGGCCCGCATCGAGGCGTTCATGCGCGCGGTGCGCCAGGCGTGAGGGGCGGGCGAATGCTCGATGTGACGGCTGGCGGTGCGCCATCGTCCATAGCTTTCGCAGCCCGTTGCTGCCGGATCGCGCCCACGGGTCGATCGAAATTACCGGGTGACGCCACCGGCGTCGCCTTTACAGGTTGACGATGAAGCTGGGGCAGGGTGGTACCGCGCTGAACGCGCACCGCCGGCCACGGTTCATCATCGCGTCATACACGAATTGAGCTCAAGGGCATACGCGTGACCCGGCAACTTTTGCCTGCCGGTCGCCGCTACTGGAGAAAGAAAGCATGAGCAACTGGTTGGTAGACAAACTGATCCCTTCGATCATGCGTTCCGAGGTGAAGAAGAGCTCGGTACCCGAAGGGCTGTGGCACAAGTGCCCGTCCTGCGAGGCCGTGCTGTATCGTCCGGAGCTGGAAAAGACCCTGGATGTGTGCCCCAAGTGCAATCACCACATGCGCATCGGCGCACGTGCACGCATCGACATCTTCCTCGACGCCGAAGGCCGCAATGAGCTGGGTGCCGACCTGGAGCCGGTCGACCGCCTGAAGTTCCGCGACGGCAAGAAGTACAAGGACCGCCTGGTTGCTGCGCAGAAGCAGACCGGCGAAAAGGACGCCCTGGTTTCCATGAGCGGTACCCTGCTGGGCATGCCGGTGGTGGTCAGTGCGTTCGAGTTCTCCTTCATGGGCGGTTCGATGGGTGCCATCGTCGGCGAGCGTTTCGTGCGTGCCGCCAACTATGCCCTGGAAAACCGTTGTCCGATGGTCTGCTTCTCGGCCTCGGGCGGCGCGCGCATGCAGGAAGCGCTGATCTCGCTGATGCAGATGGCCAAGACCTCCGCCGTGCTGGCGCGCCTGCGCGAAGAAGGCATTCCGTTCATCTCGGTTCTCACCGACCCTGTTTACGGCGGCGTTTCGGCCAGCCTGGCAATGCTCGGCGACGTGATCGTGGGCGAGCCCAAGGCGCTGATCGGCTTTGCCGGCCCACGGGTTATCGAACAGACCGTGCGCGAAAAACTGCCTGAAGGCTTCCAGCGCAGCGAGTTCCTGCTGGAGCATGGTGCCATCGACATGATCATCGCCCGATCCGAACTGCGCCCGCGCCTCGGCAATCTGCTGGCACAGATGATGGGCCTGCCGACGCCGAAGTTCGTCGCCCCCGTGATCGAGCCGATCGTGGTACCACCGGTGCCTGCCAACGTATGACCCAGCGCACCCTGGGCGAGTGGCTCGCCTACCTCGAGCAGTTGCACCCGTCGACAATCGACATGGGCCTGGAGCGTTCGCGGCAGGTCGCAACGCGCCTCGGGCTGGGCCAGCCCGCGCCTCGGGTGATTACCGTTACCGGCACCAATGGCAAGGGCTCTACCTGTGCCTTCGTGGCCAGCCTGCTGCAGGCCCAGGGCCTGAAGGTCGGGGTCTACAGCTCGCCGCACCTGCTGCGCTACAACGAGCGGGTGCAGATCGACGGCCAGCAAGCCAGCGATGCGCAGCTGTGCCAGGCATTCGCCGCCGTCGAAGCGGCGCGTGGCGAGACCTCCCTGACCTACTTCGAGGCCGGTACCCTGGCGGCGTTCTGGCTGTTCCAGCAGTCGGCGCTGGACGCCGTGGTGCTTGAAGTTGGCCTGGGCGGGCGGCTCGACACCGTCAACCTGGTGGACGCCGACCTTGCCGTGGTCACCAGTATCGGTGTCGACCATTGCGATTTCCTTGGCGATACCCGTGAGTCGGTGGCCTTCGAGAAGGCCGGGATTTTCCGTGCCGGCAAGCCGGCGCTGTGTGGCGACCTCGACCCGCCGCAGCCGCTGCTGGACAAGGCACGCGAACTAGGCTGCCGGTTCCTGCTGCGCGGACGCGACTTCGACCTGTCCAGCACCGACCAGTACTGGCAGTGGCGGGGCGTGGATGCGCACGGCAATGCTGTCGAGCTGCACGACCTGCCGTTGCTCGATCTGCCCATGGAAAACGCGGCGCTAGCGTTGCAGACCTACCTGCTGACCGGCCTGCCCTGGAATGCCGCGCAGATCGCCCAGGCACTGCGCGACACCCGTATCGTCGGGCGTCTCGACCGTCGCCAGTTCATCTGGCAGGGCAAGCACCTGAGCATTCTGCTCGACGTCGGCCATAATCCACATGCGGCCCAGTACCTCGCTCAGCGCCTGGCTTCGCGCCCGGTGGCCGGCAGGCGCCTGGCGGTGTTCGGCCTGCTGGCTGACAAGGACCTGGCCGGGGTGATCGAACCTCTGCATGCGCAAGTGGCCCACTGGGCGGTTGCGCCACTGGACACCGCCCGCAGCCGGCCTGCAAGCGAGTTGCAGGCCGCGTTGCAGAACCTTGGCGCCGACTTGAAGTCGTATGCAAGCGTCGCCGACGCCCTTGACGGGCAGTGCGCGCAAGCGACGGCAGACGACCAGATCCTGTTGTTCGGATCATTTTTCTGTGTCGGCGAGGCCCTGCAGTGGCTGAGCCGGCAGACCATGGAGGACGGGGCAAATGGCGTTGCTGGATAAAGTCGTCAAGCAGCGGATGGTGGGCGCGCTGGTGCTGGTGGCACTGGCGGTGATCTTCCTTCCGATGCTGTTCACCCGTGAGGACGAGCTGCGCCAGGTGCATGTCGAGGCGCCCGCCGCCCCGTCTGTGCCGGCCTTGCCGCAGGTGCATGTGGAGCCGGTGGAGGTGCCCGAGCCGCAGGTGATCCAGGATGAGGCGCTCACCGCCCAGGAACCCAGCGCACCGAGCACGCCCATTGCCCCGGCACCGGTGGTGACTGCACCCACCCCAGCGCCCGCCGCGCCGGTGGCGGAGGCCAAGCCGGCCACGCCTGCGCCGGTCAGCAAGCCTGCGGCGGCCCCGGCCAAGCCGGTTGCCAGTGCACCTGCCAAGGTCGATGGCAATGGCCTGCCGGTGAGCTGGTCGGTGCAACTGGCCAGCCTGTCCAACCGCGCCAATGCCGAGAACCTGCAGAAAACCCTGCGTAGCCAGGGCTACAACGCCTATATTCGCTCGGCCGAAGGTACCAACCGGGTGTTCGTCGGGCCGCTGATCGAGCGTGCCGAAGCCGAGCGCCTGCGCGATGTGATCAACCGCCAGCAGAACCTCAAGGGTTTTGTGGTGCGCTTCCAGCCCGAACGTAGCTGACCCCCCCGCCGTCCGGCCGCCGCCGGACGGCAAATCACCGCTTACCGATAGCCCACCGCTCTGGTAAAATGCGCCGCCTTATCCGTTTGCAGGCAGCACTGTGGCATTTACCTGGGTCGACTGGGCGATTCTCGCGATCATCGCCGTTTCTTCGCTGATCAGTCTCAAGCGCGGTTTCGTCAAGGAAGCCTTGTCGCTGCTTACCTGGATCATCGCCGGTGCGGTCGCCTGGATGTTCGGTGGCGGTATCTCGCAGTACCTTGAAGGCTACATCCAGACGCCATCGGCGCGGGTGATAGCCGGATGTGCCATTCTTTTCGTCGCCACCTTGCTGGTGGGGGCAATGATCAATTTTCTGATCGGCGAGCTGATTCGCGTCACCGGGTTGTCCGGGACCGATCGCTTCCTGGGCATGGCGTTCGGCGCCGCTCGCGGGGCCCTGCTCGTCGTGGTGGCGGTCGGGCTGCTGAGCCTGGGGCCGGTACAACAGGACCCGTGGTGGCAGGAGTCTCGCCTGCTGCCACAATTTCTATTGGTGGCTGACTGGTCGAAAAACCTCATTCTGGGGCTGACCAGCCAGTGGCTAGCCAGCGGAATCAGCGCACCGGCTGATCTCCCGTTTCAAGAACAGTTGCTTGGGCCCAAAGCGCCCTGAGTGCTGATCCGTCAAGTTTCATAATGTAGGGGTTGCGTCGCATGTGTGGCATCGTCGGTATCGTCGGTAAGTCGAACGTCAATCAGGCGCTGTATGACGCGCTAACCGTGCTCCAGCACCGCGGCCAGGATGCTGCCGGTATCGTTACAAGCCATGATGGCCGACTATTCCTGCGCAAGGACAACGGCCTGGTACGTGACGTGTTCCAGCAGCGTCACATGCAGCGTCTGGTGGGCCACATGGGCATCGGTCATGTGCGCTACCCGACTGCGGGCAGCTCGACCTCGGCCGAGGCCCAGCCGTTCTACGTCAACTCGCCGTATGGCATCACCCTGGCGCACAACGGCAACCTGACCAATGTGGAGCAACTGGCCAAGGAGATCTACGAGTCCGACCTGCGCCACGTCAACACCAACTCCGACTCCGAAGTGCTGCTCAACGTATTCGCCCATGAGCTGGCGGTGCGCGGCAAGCTGCAACCGACCGAGGAAGACGTGTTCGCCGCCGTGACCGACGTGCACAACCGTTGCGTGGGTGGCTACGCGGTGGTGGCGATGATCACCGGCTACGGCATCGTCGGCTTCCGCGATCCGAACGGCATCCGCCCGATCGTGTTCGGCCAGCGTCACACCGACGAAGGCGTCGAATACATGATCGCCTCCGAAAGCGTCTCGCTGGACGTGCTCGGCTTCACCCTGATCCGCGACCTGGCGCCGGGCGAAGCGGTGTACATCACCGAAGAAGGCAAGCTGCACACCCGCCAGTGCGCCATCGCGCCCAAGCTTTCCCCCTGCATCTTCGAGCACGTTTACCTGGCCCGCCCGGATTCGATCATCGACGGTGTGTCGGTGTACAAGGCGCGCCTGCGCATGGGCGAGAAGCTTGCCGAGAAGATCCTGCGCGAGCGTCCCGAGCACGACATCGACGTGGTCATCCCGATTCCCGACACCAGCCGTACCGCGGCGCTGGAACTGGCCAACCACCTGGGCGTGAAGTTCCGTGAAGGCTTCGTCAAGAACCGCTACATCGGCCGTACCTTCATCATGCCCGGCCAGGCCGCGCGCAAGAAGTCGGTACGCCAGAAGCTCAATGCCATCGAGCTGGAGTTCCGCGGCAAGAACGTGATGCTGGTCGACGACTCGATCGTGCGCGGCACCACCTGCAAGCAGATCATCCAGATGGCCCGCGAAGCCGGCGCGAAGAACGTTTACTTCTGCTCCGCCGCGCCAGCGGTGCGTTTCCCCAACGTCTACGGCATCGACATGCCGAGCGCTCATGAACTGATCGCGCACAACCGCAGCACCCAGGACGTGGCCGAACTGATCGGCGCCGACTGGCTGGTCTACCAGGACCTGCCGGACCTGATCGAGGCTGTAGGTGGTGGCAAGATCAAGATCGAGCATTTCGATTGCGCGGTATTCGATGGCCAGTACGTGACTGGCGACATCGACGCCGCCTACCTGGACAAGATCGAGCAGGCGCGCAACGACGCCTCCAAGGTCAAGAACCAGGCGGTCAGCGCGATCATCGACCTTTACAACAACTGACAAGGGGAGCAACGGCATGACACAGCAATGGGATGCCGGGCGCCTGGACAGCGACCTCGACGGGGTCGCTTTCGATACGCTGGCGGTACGCGCCGGCCAGCATCGCACGCCGGAAGGTGAGCACAGCGACCCGCTGTTCTTCACTTCCAGCTACGTGTTCCGTACGGCGGCCGATGCCGCTGCGCGGTTCGCCGGCGAGGTTCCAGGCAACGTCTATTCGCGCTACACCAACCCGACCGTAAGGGCCTTCGAGGAGCGCATCGCCGCCCTGGAAGGCGCCGAGCAGGCGGTCGCCACCTCCACAGGCATGTCCGCGATCCTGTCGCTGGTGATGGCCTTGTGCAGCGCTGGCGACCACGTGCTGGTCTCGCAGAGCGTGTTCGGTTCGACCATCAGCCTGTTCGAGAAGTACTTCAAGCGCTTCGGCGTGCAGGTCGACTACGTGCCGCTGGCCAACCTGGCTGGCTGGGAACAGGCGATCAAGCCCAATACCAGGCTGCTGTTCGTCGAGTCGCCGTCCAATCCGCTGGCCGAGCTGGTGGACATCGGCGCGCTGGCCGAGATCGCCCATGCCCGGGGCGCGCTGCTGGTGGTGGACAATTGCTTCAGCACTCCGGCCCTGCAACAGCCATTGAAGCTGGGCGCAGACATCGTCATGCATTCGGCGACCAAGTTCATCGACGGCCAGGGCCGCTGCATGGGCGGCGTGGTCGCCGGACGCAATGAGCACATGAAGGAAGTGGTGGGCTTTCTGCGTACTGCGGGGCCGACGCTGAGCCCGTTCAACGCCTGGGTGTTCCTCAAGGGCCTGGAAACGCTGAACCTGCGCATGCGCGCCCACTGCGCCAATGCCCAGGCCCTGGCCGAGTGGCTGGAGCAGCAGGACGGTGTCGAGAAGGTGCATTACGCCGGCCTGCCAAGCCACCCGCAGCACGAGCTGGCCAAGCGCCAGATGCGCGGCTTCGGTGCGGTGGTGAGCTTCGAGGTCAAGGGTGGCAAGGAGGGCGCATGGCGCTTCATCGACGCCACGCGGCTGATTTCGATCACCGCCAACCTGGGTGACAGCAAGACCACCATCACCCACCCGGCCACCACCTCCCACGGCCGTCTGGCGCCGCAGGAGCGTGAGGCCGCCGGGATTCGCGACAGCCTGATCAGGGTTGCCGTGGGCCTGGAAGACGTGGGCGACCTGCAGGCCGACCTGGCGCGCGGTCTGGCGGCGCTGTGATCGACTGGTCGGTGAGCGAGAGCAGCCACAACGGGCGTGTGGCGCTGGTAACCGGCGCTGCACGCGGGATCGGCCTGGGCATCGCGGCCTGGCTGATCAGCGAGGGCTGGCAAGTGGTGCTCACCGACCTGGATCGGGCCCGTGGCGCGAAGGTGGCCAAGGTGCTCGGTGACAACGCCTGGTTCGTCGGCATGGACGTGGCCGACGAGGCCCAGGTGACGGTGGGCGTGGCCGAGGTGCTGGGGCAGTTCGGACGCCTGGATGCGCTGGTGTGCAACGCGGCGATTGCCGACCCGCACAATACCACCCTCGAAAGCCTCAGCCTGAACCACTGGAACCGCGTGCTGGCGGTCAACCTGGGTGGCCCGATGCTGCTGGCCAAGCACTGTGCGCCTTACCTGCGCGCGCATTGCGGCGCCATCGTCAACCTGGTGTCCACCCGTGCGGCACAGTCCGAACCCGATACCGAGGCCTATGCTGCGAGCAAGGGCGGGCTGCTGGCCCTGACCCACGCACTGGCCATGAGCCTGGGCCCGGAGATCCGCGTCAACGCTGTCAGCCCTGGCTGGATCGATGCGCGGGACCCTTCGCTGCGCCGTGCTGAGCCCTTGAGCGAGGCCGACCATGCGCAGCACCCGGCGGGCAGGGTAGGGACCGTAGAAGATGTGGCGGCGATGGTGGCATGGCTGTTGTCGCGCAACGCGGGTTTTGTCACCGGCCAGGAGTTCGTGGTGGACGGTGGCATGACCAAGAAGATGATTTACACGTAAGCGGCAGGCTTCACGCGGCACGTTGCAAGAACCTGTGCAATCGGCTTTTGATTCTGCTTTTACTTGCAGCTTGTTGCTTGAAGCCTGCAGCTGTTTTTTTACGAAAGTGAAAAAAACTTCAACACTGGTATTGACTTAGGTTCGATACCTGCGTAAATTTCACCACCTCAGCGAAGCACACGGGTGATTAGCTCAGCCGGGAGAGCATCTGCCTTACAAGCAGAGGGTCGGCGGTTCGATCCCGTCATCACCCACCACTTCCTGAGATGTTCCTGGCCCGACACTTTCGAAAGACGGTGTTACCAGAGAGGAACAGGACGCAAGTCCACTATGCGCAGCGGTAGTTCAGTCGGTTAGAATACCGGCCTGTCACGCCGGGGGTCGCGGGTTCGAGTCCCGTCCGCTGCGCCACTTTTCTCCAGATCGGTTCAACAACCGGTTTGAGGTCCGAAGCCAAGGCTTCAGGCCAGATCCCAGTTTCAAACAGGTGAAAGCCTGTGCGATACGCAGCGGTAGTTCAGTCGGTTAGAATACCGGCCTGTCACGCCGGGGGTCGCGGGTTCGAGTCCCGTCCGCTGCGCCATATCCGCCTCGAGGCCCTTGAACTCCTCGAAGCAACAAAAAAAGCGACCTTAGGGTCGCTTTTTTTGTGCCTGCAGAAAAGCCTGGCCGCCAAGGCTGGCACCTGCTGGCGACGTACTGCCTGCAGGTGCCGGCCTTGCTGGCGAAAGAATATGCCCCTCAGACCTTGAAGCGCGAAAGCAGCCCTTGCAGCTCAGTGCCCAGGCGCGCCAGCTCTGCCGCCGAGGTGGCAGTGTGCGCCGAGGCGGTGGACGTCTGTTCGGCCACATCACGCACACTGATCACGCTGCGACCGATCTCTTCGGCTACCGCGCTCTGCTGTTCGGCGGCGGTCGCGATCTGCACGTTCATGGCCTGGATGTGCGTGACCGTGTGTGTGATGGCCTGCAGCTCCACGCCTGCCTCATTGGCCAGCCCGACTGTCGTACCGACCATGCCCTGGCTGGTGTGCATGCGTTCTGCAGCCCTCTGCGCACCCTGCTGCAATGACCCGATCAATGTCTCGATCTCTGCGGTGGACTGCTGGGTGCGTTGGGCCAGCCCGCGCACCTCATCGGCCACCACGGCGAAGCCACGCCCGGCCTCGCCGGCACGTGCCGCCTCGATGGCGGCGTTGAGCGCCAGCAGGTTGGTCTGCTCGGCGATGGCATTGATCACCGTCATCACACTGCCGATGCGTTCGCTCTCTTCGGACAACCTGCCGACGGCGTCGGCGGAGGTGCCGATGTCGTCGGCCAACTGGTCGATCTGGGTCAGTGCGCGCTGTACCACCAGATTGCCCTGGCTGGCCTGGCTGTTGGCCTGGCGGGTGGCGGTACTGGCCTGCTCGGCATTGCGCGCCACTTCCTGCACCGTGGCTACCATTTCGCTCATGGCCGTGGCGACCTGGTCGGTCTCCAGTTTCTGGCTGTCGACGCCGGCACGGGTCTGTTCGGTGATGGCCGAGAGCTGCTCGGCCGCCGCTGACAACTGAGCGGTAACGGTGCCCACCTGGCCCAGCACACCGCGCAGGTTGTCGCCGCTTTGGGAGAGGGCTAGGAGCAACTGGCCAAACTCGTCACGGCGCAGCTCGCTGCTGTTATCCCTCAAGTCGCCGGCACCGATACGACGCGCGATCACTACGGCCTGCTGCAGCGGCTGGGTGATCTGGCGGATGATCACCCAGCCGATCGCACCGCCCAGCAGCATGGCGCCAACCAGCAGCCCGAGCATCAGCGCACGGCTGTGGCTGGACTCGTCGACGCTGAGCTGATTCTGGCGTGCGATCAGCGTATTGATCGCTTCCAGGCTGGTTTCGATATTGCTCACCAGCACCGTACGGCTGCGGGCCTGCTGCTCGACATCGCGGGCAAAGCGCTCGGCCAGTTGCAGGTACTGGTCCAGGTCGGAGGGCAGTCTACCCAGTTGCGGGTGGCCGCTGCCCAGGCGCTTCACGCTGTCATTGGCGCGTGTGTGGGCCTCACGCACCGTGTCCAGGCGTTTGGTGCTGCCCTCGCGCATCATGGCCAGGCTGTTCTGGCGCAGGTCGCTCAGGGCGTCGTTGAGGGTGGCAAGGTCGCGACGGACGTTGCCGGCGTCGTCCTGGTACAGCGCCTGGGTCAGTGTACGGACATCGTTCTGCAGGCTGCTGCCCAGGCGCTCGGAATCGGCCTGGATGCGGCCTATGTCCTGCTGGGCGGTTTGCAGCTGGCGAAACTGCTGCATGTAGCCCTGCATGTTTTCCAGCACGTGTTGCAACTGCTGCCTGGACACTGCGTCGTCCAGGCGCTGGAGGTTCTCCTCGATCAGCGCCACCAGGGTGCTGTAAGAGGTGTTCAATTGCGCCGCAAGGTTTTCATCGCCGTGGTGTTCATACGACAGGCGCGCGGCGCGAATGTCATTGGTGTGGTCGAGCACGTGATTGACCGACACCAGCCGATCGGCACGGGTGGTCAGGGTGTTGAGGCTGCGAATGCCGATCACGGCGAGGAGCGCCATCAGCAGCACGATACTCGCGAAACCGAGGGCCAGCTTCACTTTCACCGATATGTTTTTCACCTTGAATGCTCCTGGGTCGATGGTCAGTGGCTGACGTAGTGGCGTATTGCCATTTTCTGTCGCATGCCGGGCCAGTATCGATGGGCTCAAGGTGTAGCGGGGAGTCAGACATTTCCCGGTATGACGTGGGAAAGCTGGTTAAATAGTGAGCGAAAAAAATCGCGACCAATGGTTCAGGACGGCTGTGTAGTGCAGGCCAGCCGCTGTGCAGGTGAAATTTAGTGCCGGATCGCCCGGTTGCGGTTTCAGTCATCTGCGGATGTGATGCACAATAGGCGCCGACCGTTTTTCGCAGGATTTTCAATGTCAAAGTCAACCGTCTTCACTGCGCTCGGGCTGGCCCTTGTGCTGGCGGGCGTTGCCGGCTGTTCCTCGAAGAAAGCCGCCATCTACGAACACGAGAACTTCGACGACTCGGGCACCTTCTCGCGCAGCTTTCCGGTCAGCGAAGCAGGTACCTGCGAGGCTGCCCGGCGCGCGCTGCTCAGCCAGGGCTACATCATCACCACCAGCGAACCGGGCCAGGTCAATGGCAACAAGAGCTTCCAGCAGACGGGCGACTCGCACCTGCAGATCAGCTTCAACGTGGTCTGTGCCAACGACACCGGTTCCGGTCAGCGCTCGACCATGTTCGCCAATGCCCTGCAGGACCGTTATGCGCTGAAAAAATCCAACACTTCGGCCAGCCTCGGGGTGGGTGTGCTGGGGTCGGTGTCGATGCCGATCGGCTCGTCGGACGACTCCATGGTCAAAGTGGCCAGCGAAACGGTGACCTCGCCCAAGTTCTACGAGCGCTACTTTGCGTTGGTCGAGAGTTTCCTGCCCAAGCCGAGCAAGAAGGCCAAGGTCGAGCCCAAGGCCGAACCCGCCAAGCCGGCTCTCGACCTGGGAGTGCCCGAACCTGCGCCTGCTGCGCCAAGCGCTCCGGCCGTCGAGGCCGCGCCGGCGCAGGCTCCGGCCCCTGCGGCACCTGCCGAGGTCGCAGCGCCGGTGGTGGCGGTACCGGCAGCGCAAGCGCCGGCTGCACCGCTGGTCGACGACAGCAAGAGCTCGCAGCCTGTGGCGCCGCCCCAGGATGCGGCGCCGATCACGGTCGAACAGACTGCACCGCCCACCGAGCCTGCCGCCGCACCGGCGCAGCCTCCAGCGGCCCCGACGCCCGACGCGCCTGCGCCACTGTGACGCATCGGATAAATCATCGATTGCCTGCTACGTTTATCTCAATGGGCTGAGCGCTTGTAATTTTCGCTGGCTTGCCAGCGAAGGGCGAGCCACCTTGCGCCAGCCTGTCACGTCACGGTCATTTTTTCTTCACCTGGGCACTTTAGGGTGAAGCACGACTCAATGACATGATCGAGAAAATCAAGGAGCAGGCAATGGACGACTATCAAGAAGAACTGCTGGAACACCGCGCATTCGAACTCGACCCGCCAGAGCCGGCCGAAGACGCTACCGAGCTCTGATCGGGCTCATGCGCCCCGCCGCTGGCTGCGGCGAAAGTCCCCCGGCGTCACGCCGTTCCAGCGCTTGAATGCGCGCTGGAAGGCCTCTGCCGACGCAAACCCCAGCAGGTAGGCTATTTCGCCAAAGGCCAGCTCCGTGTCGCGGATGTAGGTCACAGCCAGATCGCGGCGCGTGTCGTTCAGAATCGCCCGAAACTGCGTGCCTTCCTCGGCCAGCTTGCGCCGTAAGGTCCACGTGGGCAGTTGCAACTGCGCCGCCACTTCACCCAGGTCCGGTTCACGTCCGCCGTTGAGCAATGGCCCCAGCAGATGGGCGATACGCTCAGCCAGGCTGCGCATGCGCGTGCGCTCCGCCAGTTCCTGCTCGCATAGCTGCAACAGGTGCTGCCAGGTGCTGGGGCAATGGGCCGGGTTGCGCAGCGCCAGGCTGGCGCGGTCCAGGCGCAACTGATTATGTGTGGCCCCGAACTGCACCGGGCTGCTGCACAGGCTCTGGTAACGGTCGGCATAGGCGGGCGCGCAAAACTCGATCTCCATGCGCTCCGCCTGCACTGCCACCCCCACCAGCCCCGACAGTTGTGCCAGCCAGCCGGCCAGTACCGAGTCGACCACGAAGCGGTTGTAGTCGTTGTACGGGCTGATCGAATAGAAGCGCAGCCAGGCGCCCTGATTGTCCTCATGGAGGCTGGACTGGCCACGGTAGTTGGCGGCGTACAGCGGCTCGAAACGCACCAGCGTACGCGCGGCCTCGCCCAGGGTAGGGGCCTGGGCGGCGGCTACACCGGCCAGGCCGGCCTGGTTCAGGCGGCTCAGGCGGCCCATGTGCAAGCCCAGCGCCGGTTCGTTGCTGAGTGCAATGGCGGCATGCCCCAGGTGCATGTAGCGCGGAATCGACAGGCGCGCACCGGCTTCGGCCAGCCGTGCAGGCGCAAGCCCGTAGCGTTGCAGAAGGGGGGCCGGATCATGCCCCAGTTGCTGCAGCGCCTGCGCAAGGCTCTGGATGAATCCCACCGACAGATCCCCCAGGCGTACCCGTGGTCGGTTCATCGGTTACAGCCAGAGGTTGAGCAGGCGCGCGCCGGGATGACTGCTGGCACTGACGTAGTGCCCGTCGCGGCAGGTGAAGCCCAGGCCGTCGCCGGCAATTTCCCAGAACTGGCCGCGCAGGAACACGCTCAGCAGGGCGGTATCGGCGCTTTGGCCGTGGCCGATCAGGCGCTGCCAGGCCTGGCCTTCCTCGACCTGGCCGGCCTTGAGCGGCAGGCTCACGGCCATCGGCTGGTGGCGGTTGCCGCGCCAGGGGGCGGTCCAGCTGTCTCGGCCGCTGATGAAGGCGGGTACCGCGATCAGTTGTGCCGACTGCGCGGCCAGTTGCTGGTAGTTGGCCGGGTACCAGCTGTCGCTGCCCACCAATACGCCGAGGCGGCCTGCGGGTGTATCGAATACTTGCAGCGGATAGGCATCGCCGCTGCGGATGAAGCGGCGCACTTCACTGTCGGGGTATTGCTGGCGTTGCGGCTGGCCGATCACCTTGCCGTCGCTGGCGAATACCACGCCGTTGTTGTACAGCGCGCCGCTGCCGCTGTGAAGGATGCCTTGCTCTGCATACGGCGTGGGCAGCACGATGGAACCGGCCACCAGGGTCACGCCGAACTCCCTGGCCAGGCCGCCGAACAGTTGCTGGTAGTCGGCTGCCATCTGCGTGGCCTTCATGCGCAGGTGCGCATCGGCGCGGCGGTCGTCGCCCTCGGCGTTGAACATCGCCAGCCCGTAGCGCAGCGGGTTGCTCAGCTCCAGCCATTGCCAGGCCTCCTGCAGGCGGGTGACCTGGTACAGCTCTTTCTTTTCGCCGCGGGCCCACAGCCAGGTGCCGATATGCTCGGGCAGGACCACGATCGTGCGCGGGCCGACCAGGCCCTGGGTGCGAGCGTGTTCAAGGTAGGCGGCGAGCTTGCGGTGCAGCAGGGCCAGGTTCTGGTAGTCGCCCGGATACAGCAGTGGCTCGATGCCCAGCAGATTGCCCTTGTCGGCGGGCACGCCCTGGTTCAGCGCCACTTCAACGCGAAGGTCGGACAGGTAGTGGCCGGCCGGGCGTTGTTCGGTCCACAGGCCATAGCCCAGGAGCATGGCAGTCAGAACAAGCGCCAGGGCGCCAAGCAGAAGTTTTCGCATGGAATCAGATGTATGTCCGCAGTTGCGTCGAGGGTACTGGAAACAGGGGGTTGGTGAAACATATCCTGCTCGCACTGGGCCCTGAGTCGAAGCATAGGACTGCTGCAGGCGTCTTAAATACTGGCGCACTTGCTATTTGCCATGGCGGATCTATCGTCGTTGTTACAGCCTTCCAAAGGATTGGCATCATGACGATACGGCTGGTCAGACTGCTGGTCATGGGCGGGGCCGCGCTGCTCGCATCCTGTGCGCTGTTCAACCCTTATGTGCAGAGTATCGCGCCTGAAACAAAGACTGCCACTGGCTCGCAACTGGCCAGCAAGATCCGCATGGAGCTCCAGGGCAAGACCAACGGATTGGCCTACTGGCAGTCGGGATCGTCATTGGCGCTGGCAGGTGCGCTGGGTCTTGGGGGCTACAAGGCCGTCACTGCAGGCAACGGTCACCAGGTGGCAGCGCTTGCGGCTGGCAGTGCATCGCTCTATGGTTTTTCCGCTGCGCAGTACAAACCCACCAGAGAGCAGCTTTATCACCGTGGCGTGCAAGCGGTGATGTGTGTCGAGTCGATATACGAGCGGGCCAGCCTCGAGGAGGGTAACGAGCTGATAAGGCGCATCGCCCAGCTGAAGGCTGGCTCTGGAGCCGTGTCGATTACCAATGCCTACTCGTTGTATGGCGCGATTTCCAGGGCGAAGGCATTCGACAGGGTGTACAAGGAGAAACTGGTCGAAATCGTCGCGGCGCTCAATAACTACCTGGCTGCATTGCAGCCTGCCCCTGAGGTGACGTACCGGATCATCTCCGACGCGATCGGGTCACGGCCGGTTCCCCCGCCGGACGGCACGAAGAACGCGTGGTCAGCCGGCCTGGCGCCTATTTCCATCAATGGACGTTTCAATGCCCAGCAGCAGCTCCAGGCGGCCTTGCTGGCCGATGAGGCCAATGAATGGATTGCGCGCATCTACACCACTGTACCGGGCTTTGACAGTGATGCTCCCGGTTGCAACCCGTTTCAGGGGCAAGTGCCCTCGATCAAAGGGCTGCCATCCGGATCCACACTGGACATGGTGGCAGGCGGGCAGGAGCGCTTTCTGATCCTGAACTCCTCCGGCGACCTGCGCATCACCTACGCAACCCAGGACTCAGCCGATCAGGGCGCTGCCGAAATCAGGGTGATTACTGAAAACAGAAGCTACTGGGTGGAGGTCAAGGCGCTCAGGCAGACCCAGAAACCGCTGAAGGCCTATCTGACGGATAGCCAGAAGGGCGAAGTCACCATCGACTTCTATATCAGTATCTCCGCCGCTCCTGCGGCTGGTCCTTGAGCTGGGGGGGATCGAGAATGTCTGGCCCAACGGTACTGTCCGGGCTTGCTGCGGGCTTTCTGCTCGCCGCGTCAATGGCTTCAGGCGCCGAGGATTGCGGTACGCCTGGCACACTGACCAGCAGCAAGGGTGATTCCCGAGTGTTGGTGACGCGAGTGTTCAAGGATGGCTCGATCGCCGTGCGTGCGCGGCTGGCAGTGAATCCGGATGGTGGCAAGGGCGCCTACACCGTTGGCGATCATGGGTTCACCTATATCGCCAACGGCCTTTCGATCATGCGCAAAGGTGTCCGCTATCGATGCGACCTTGATTGCCGAAACGCTTTTCTGAAGGCGGAACTCAAAGGGTTTGCCGAGCACACGCCCGAGTTCTGCGTGTATGCCATGGAAGTCGAGCCCTTTGCGCCAGGGCAGGCCAGAACATCCTGCGGCAATGGGCGCTACCTCATCGGAAATGGCAAGGGTCGCCTGCGCAAGGGGCCGCTGCTTGACACCGTGAGCGGCGC
This sequence comes from Pseudomonas sp. 8209, assembly GCF_028682105.1. Lineage (NCBI taxonomy): Bacteria > Pseudomonadati > Pseudomonadota > Gammaproteobacteria > Pseudomonadales > Pseudomonadaceae > Pseudomonas > Pseudomonas sp. 8209. The sequence goes on along the minus strand of NZ_JANIAH010000009.1, from coordinate 1,592 downwards.
CACGGTGCAGAGCTATGTTTCCACCACCTCATTGCGCCACAAGGTGGATGGCCAGGTGCAACCTCTGGACTCCGAGACACTGCCCATAGCGGTGGCCGCCAAGGCGAGCATGCTGGGATCGATCGTCTGGGTCGCAGGCAAGGGCCTGCACGACACGTTCGCGCTTGTGGGCGAAAGCGGGCCGGCTTTTGGCGAAGGCTCAATCGCGCTGCACCAGTTGTTGCACACCAATGCAATCACCGCACAGGCATCCGGCCCTATCCCTGTGGGGCAGCGCTGCAGCGCTGTCGAGTCAGGCCTGACGCCCCCTTTTCGGTCCTCCCCGGACAAACCGGGTGACGGCTGCCGGAAAGGGCGAGCAGCCAGCAGCGCCAGCGATATCCGTGCCTACAACGGTATCAGCGAGCCAGTCGATTTCGTCGTGCTTGGCCAGGCCGGATTTTCCCGCAAAGGCGGGTTGATCGAGCAGACGGTGACTCGGCAGTCGATCGATGAGGCGGCTGCGCGAGCCGGCTATACCCAGCAGCGTATTCGTCAGATGCTGGCCTGCCTGCCGCGGTCCTGAGCCAGGTGACCGCCTACGGCTGGTCTCAGCCCTTGGCCGCCATGGCCGTCACTTCCACGCGCATGCCTTCGACCGCAAGGGCGGCCACGCCAACTGCGGCCCGCACTGGCCATGGTTTGGCGAAAAAGCGCTGGTACACTGCATTGAAGGCGGCGCGGTCGGCCATGTCGGTGAGGTAGATGGTCAGGTGCATGACCCTGTCCATCGAGCTGCCGGCGCGCTCCAGTGCCACCTTCAGGGCTTGCAGGGTGCATTCGCTCTGCAGGGTGATATCGCCCAGTTCCAGGCTGCCGTCTGCCCGGGTCGGGATCTGGGTGGAGACCAGCACGCCGCCGAAACCGACAACGTCGGAGGAGATGGAGTCGGCATCGAGATCGGGAACGAAGGTGAGGTCGTGGTTGGCCATGGGCAGCTCTCGTTTGAGGGGGGAACAAGTTGGCCGACAGTTTACAGGGTCATGGCACATGAGGTGCGATGACGAGCGCATTCAGTCGTCAGTGAGTGGGTGCCTGTCGGCGACGATCGATCGGTCAGTCGACGCTCGTTTTGCCTCTTGAAATGCTCGCGGCCGATTTCCCCAACTGCGCAACTTCTTGCGCACTCAAATGTGGATAACCCTGTGCATACATTGCTGCAGGCTATACTCAACGTGGCCTGCAGCCAACTGCGCAACTTCTTGCACAGTACTGCGCAAGAAGTTGCGCACTTTTTCGGGTTTTCTCGCGTAAAAGTGCTCAGAAAACGTACAGTAAAAACACAAGCTACTGATTAACAACAACTAAATTTCAATTGGCACGCGTCTTGAATTGTCTCCTTGCAGTCGCACGGCATTTTTCGCCTGTTCGGCTTCACTTTTTGCAAGGAGCAAACCCCCATGGCAACACCTGCCTACATGTCCGTCACCGGCACCAAACAAGGCCTGATCACCGCCGGAGCCTTCACCGCCGATTCGGTCGGCAACACCTACCAGGAAGGCCACGAAGACCAGGTCATGGTCCAGGGCTTCAACCACGAAGTGATCATCCCA
>NZ_JANIAH010000008.1:0-303655 GCF_028682105.1 Pseudomonas sp. 8209 | reverse complement strand
AGCTGCGATCACGCAGCTATTTCTCCGTAAGGACGCGTCCTACAACAGGTATGCAATCCTTCAGCGCATAGCTATCATGCGTGCCTCATTGTGAGTCGAGATTGGCATGCTGAAGTTGTTGAAACTCCTCAAGGATGGTCGATTCCATTCCGGCGAGGCCTTGGGTGCTGCCCTGGGCATCAGCCGCAGCGCCGTGTGGAAGCAATTGCAGCATCTCGAGGCTGAATTGAGTCTGCCGGTGTACAAGGTGCGAGGGCGGGGCTACAGGCTGGCTGCGCCTTTGTCGCTGTTGGACGTCAGCGCCATCGAGAGTGCCGGTACAGGCCGGCTCTGGCCAATGCACATCCATGAAGAGATTGACTCGACAAATGCCGAAGCGTTGCGCGCGATCAGTGCCGGTCGCCAGGCACCCTTTCTGGTTCTGGCTGAGCATCAGAGCGCAGGGCGCGGTCGCCGTGGCAGAAACTGGTCAAGCCCCTTTGCGCAGAATCTCTATTACAGCCTGGTGCTGCGTATCGACGGTGGCATGCGGCAACTGGAAGGCCTGAGCCTTGTGGTGGGTTTGGCGGTCATGCGTACCCTTCAGTCCGTCGGAGTGAATGCTGCGGGCTTGAAGTGGCCAAATGATGTGCTGGCCAACGGTCGCAAGATCGCAGGTATTCTTCTTGAGCTTGTGGGGGATCCCGCTGATGTCTGTCATGTGGTGCTGGGTATTGGTGTGAACGTGAATATGCAGACCAACAGCGAGGTCGATCAGGCATGGACATCCGTCCGGCTCGAAACAGGGCAGCAGGTTGATCGCAACCAGCTGGTTGCGCTGCTCAATGAGAATCTGCAGGTTTACCTGGAGCGACATCGTCAGTCGGGTTTTACCGACTTGCAGGCGGAGTGGGAGCAAGGGCACCTGTGGCAGGGGTGTGCAGTATCGTTGATAGCCGGCGTCACCAGGGTCGACGGCGTTGTGCTCGGTATCGATCGTCAGGGCGCGCTGCGTCTTCAGGTCGAAGGTGTTGAGAAGAGCTTTAGTGGTGGTGAGCTCAGTTTGAGGTTACGCGATGATTCTTGAGCTCGATTGCGGTAACAGTTTTATCAAGTGGCGGGTTATCCGCACCGACGCATCGGTTGTTGGCGGCGGCATCGTCGATACCAACCAGGCGCTGATCGAGGCTGTTGAGGCGCTTGCGGGCGATACCCCGGCCCGTTGCCGCCTGGTCAGTGTGCGTACAGAAGAAGAGACCGATCATCTTGGTGATGCCCTGGTGAAGGCGTTCGGGCTGTCGATAGTGCGCGCGCGCTCGGCAACTGCATTGGCCGGGGTTACCAATGGCTATGACGATTACGAGCGTCTTGGGCTCGATCGGTGGCTGGCTTTGCTTGGCGGGTACCATCTGGCCAGGAGGGCATGCGTGGTCATTGATCTGGGGACCGCTGTCACATCGGATTTCGTATCGGCGCAGGGGGAACACCTGGGAGGTTTCATCTGCCCTGGGATGCCATTGATGCGCAATCAATTGCGTACCCATACCCGGCGTATCCGCTATGACGACGAGTCCGCCGAGCGTGCATTGTCGAGTCTGCAGCCTGGGCGCTCTACCGTCGAGGCGGTAGAGCGCGGCTGTACGCTCATGCTGCATGGATTTGTGTTGACTCAGCTCGAGCAGGCGCGCTCATTGTGGGGTGAGGATTTTACCCTGTTCATTACCGGTGGCGACGCAGGCCTGTTGCACCAGGTGGTACCGCAAGCCCGAATCGTTCCCGACCTGGTGTTCGTAGGCCTGGCGATGGCCTGTCCGCTGGAGTGAGGTGTGTATGCGCTGGTTGTTTCTGTTATTGCTGGTCCTCAATGTCGTCTACTACGTCTGGCACCAGCAGGAGGCACCGTTGAGGGCGAAAGAGGTGACATCGCTGTCGCTCTACAAGGGAAGTCAGCAGGGTATTCGTCTACTCAGCGAGTCTCGCGAGGCGCCATCGCAGAAGGACGATGAGTGTCTCTACCTTGGGGCATTGGCTAGCCCCGAGCTACTGAATAGCCTTCGTCAGCGTCTGATCAGCCTGGATATCCGGGCGCGCAAGGTAGTGGGGAGGCTGCCCGACAGTCAGGGGTGGTGGCTGCAGATAGCGCCTGAAAGCCGTCGCTTGCTGGACGCAACGGTGCTCGCCGGACTTTCCCATGATTTCAAAGACTTAAAAGATAAAATAATGTTGTGCGAAGGCGTTGCAACTATCGAATAGTTTGCATAGAATGGCGCCCGCTCCACAGCGATGACCACTAGGTGGTAACGCAGTGAAGCAGTTGTCAAAGTAGCTAACCTCAAGATTTTAATGAGAAAAAGCTTGACAGCAGGACGGCAAGAGTAGAAAATGCCGGCCACATTGGAGGGGTTCCCGAGCGGCCAAAGGGATCAGACTGTAAATCTGACGTCTACGACTTCGAAGGTTCGAATCCTTCTCCCTCCACCAGTTTAGCGAGAGCTGCAAGCTCCGCGGGTATAGTTTAGTGGTAGAACCTCAGCCTTCCAAGCTGATGATGCGGGTTCGATTCCCGCTACCCGCTCCAGGTTTGCTGTTGTTGCACAGTGTTACGCTCTTGTAGCTCAGTTGGTAGAGCACACCCTTGGTAAGGGTGAGGTCAGCGGTTCAAATCCGCTCAAGAGCTCCATATGACAAGGCAGATATGAAAATATCTGCCTTTGTTTTAATGGTCGGTTTGATCTGCTTATTACTTCTACCGGGGGACAGTCTCGATGGCTAAGGAAAAGTTCGAACGTAACAAGCCGCACGTGAACGTCGGCACCATTGGTCACGTTGACCATGGTAAGACGACGTTGACTGCCGCGCTGACTCGCGTTTGCTCCGAGGTTTTCGGTTCTGCCAAGGTTGACTTCGACAAGATCGACAGCGCCCCGGAAGAAAAAGCACGTGGCATCACCATCAATACTGCGCACGTCGAGTATGACTCGAACATTCGTCACTATGCGCACGTTGACTGCCCGGGTCACGCCGACTATGTAAAAAACATGATTACCGGTGCTGCTCAGATGGATGGCGCTATCCTGGTTTGCTCGGCCGCTGATGGTCCGATGCCGCAAACCCGTGAGCACATCCTGCTGTCCCGTCAGGTTGGCGTTCCGTACATCGTGGTCTTCCTGAACAAGGCTGACCTGGTAGACGACGCTGAGCTGCTGGAGCTGGTCGAGATGGAAGTTCGCGACCTGCTGTCCACCTATGATTTCCCAGGCGACGATACCCCGATCATCATTGGTTCGGCTCGTATGGCGCTGGAAGGCAAAGACGATAACGAAATGGGCACCACCGCTGTCAAGCGTCTGGTCGAAACCCTGGATAGCTACATTCCAGAGCCTGAGCGCGCTATCGACAAGCCGTTCCTGATGCCAATCGAAGACGTATTCTCGATCTCGGGTCGTGGTACCGTTGTTACCGGTCGTATCGAGCGTGGCATCGTCCGCGTTCAAGACGCCCTGGAAATCGTTGGTCTGCGTGACACCACCACCACCACCTGCACCGGTGTTGAGATGTTCCGCAAGCTGCTGGACGAAGGTCGTGCTGGCGAGAACTGCGGCGTGCTGCTGCGCGGCACCAAGCGTGACGACGTTGAGCGTGGCCAGGTTCTGGTTAAGCCGGGTTCGGTCAAACCGCACACCAAGTTCACCGCAGAAGTCTATGTTCTGAGCAAGGAAGAAGGCGGCCGTCACACTCCGTTCTTCAAAGGCTACCGTCCACAGTTCTACTTCCGTACTACTGACGTGACTGGTAACTGCGAGCTGCCAGAAGGCGTTGAAATGGTAATGCCAGGTGACAACATCCAGATGACTGTCACTCTGATCAAGACCATCGCGATGGAAGACGGTCTGCGCTTCGCTATCCGTGAGGGCGGTCGTACCGTCGGTGCGGGTGTAGTAGCAAAGGTTATTGAATAAGTAGTTGATTTCTCTCGATCAGGCCGGCATAATGGTCGGCCTGATAAGCTTTTAGGTCAGTAGCTCAATTGGCAGAGCGACGGTCTCCAAAACCGTAGGTTGGGGGTTCGATTCCCTCCTGACCTGCCAGATTCACCTTGTGTGTCTGGCTTTCTTTTCACAGGATCCTTCTAGATGACTCCCAAGTCTGAAGCCCAAGACTCTCGTTTTGATCTGCTCAAGTGGCTGGCTGTTGTCGCTTTGGTGGTGGTAGGCGTGGTCGGAAATCAATATTACTCCGCTTCGCCGATTCTGTATCGCGTTATTGCACTCCTCGCTCTTGCTGCTGTTGCTGGCTTTGTTGCCTTGCAGACTGCAAAGGGTAGGTCGTTCTTTGCGCTGGCAAAGGAAGCTCGCACCGAGATTCGTAAAGTCGTATGGCCAACCCGCCAAGAGACCATGCAGACCACCCTTATTGTGGTGGCTGTTGTCCTGGTCATGGCGCTGCTGTTGTGGGGGCTCGATTCCCTGCTCGGCTGGTTGATTTCCTTGATTGTTGGCTAAGGGTGTCCTGTGGCTAAGCGTTGGTATGTTGTACATGCTTACTCGGGTTACGAGAAGCATGTGATGCGCTCGCTCATCGAGCGCGTAAAGCTGGCTGGCATGGAAGATGGCTTCGGCGAGATTCTGGTCCCCACTGAAGAAGTGGTTGAAATGCGCAATGGCCAGAAGCGCAAAAGCGAGCGTAAGTTCTTCCCGGGCTACGTGCTGGTTCAGATGGACATGAACGAAGGGACTTGGCACTTGGTCAAGGACACCCCTCGTGTCATGGGCTTCATTGGTGGTACCGCAGACAAGCCTGCACCCATCACCGATAAAGAAGCCGAGGCCATTCTGCGTCGCGTTGCCGATGGCAGCGACAAGCCGAAGCCGAAAACGCTGTTCGAGCCAGGTGAAGTGGTTCGTGTTGTAGACGGTCCGTTTGCTGATTTCAACGGCACGGTCGAAGAGGTTAACTACGAGAAGAGCCGGCTCCAGGTAGCGGTGCTCATCTTCGGTCGCTCTACTCCGGTGGAGCTTGAGTTCAGCCAGGTCGAAAAGGTCTAGCAGAACGACGCATCCCATACCCCGCAGCCCTATGTGCTGCGGGGTTTTGTCGTCACTGGGATAAAACGCAAGTAATCCGGGGAGCCTTCTGGCGCTTGTACCCGATATTGGAGTAGCTCATGGCTAAGAAGATTCAGGCTTACATCAAGCTGCAAGTAAAGGCCGGCCAGGCCAACCCAAGTCCACCCGTCGGCCCAGCACTGGGTCAACACGGTGTGAACATCATGGAATTCTGCAAGGCCTTCAACGCCCGTACCCAGGGTCAAGAAGCCGGCCTGCCGACTCCTGTGATCATCACTGTATACAGTGACCGTAGCTTCACTTTCGAAACCAAAAGCACCCCTGCTTCGGTTCTGCTGAAGAAAGCAGCTGGCCTGACCAGCGGTTCTGCGCGTCCGAACACCGTCAAAGTTGGTACTGTGACCCGTGCTCAGCTGGAAGAGATCGCAAAAACCAAAAATGCTGATCTGACCGCTGCTGACATGGAAGCGGCCGTGCGTACCATCGCCGGTTCCGCTCGCAGCATGGGCCTCAACGTGGAGGGTGTGTAATGGCTAAGCTGACCAAGCGCCAAAAGGCTATCGCTTCGAAAATCGAAGCGGGCAAAGTCTACAACTTCGAAGAAGCAGCAGTGCTGCTGGCCGAACTGTCTACCGTGAAGTTCAGCGAGTCCTTCGACGTAGCCGTTAACCTGGGCGTTGACCCACGTAAATCCGACCAGGTCGTTCGTAGCGCTACCGTGCTGCCACACGGCACTGGCAAGACCGTACGTGTTGCCGTGTTCACCCAGGGTCCAGCTGCCGAGGCCGCTCTGGCTGCCGGCGCTGACCGTGTAGGCATGGACGATCTGGCTGCCGAAATGAAAGGCGGCGACCTGAACTATGACGTCGTTATTGCCTCCCCGGACGCAATGCGTGTTGTAGGTCAGCTGGGTCAGGTTCTGGGTCCTCGCGGCCTGATGCCTAACCCTAAAGTTGGCACCGTAACTCCAGACGTAGCCACCGCGGTCAAAAACGCCAAGGCTGGTCAGGTTCGCTACCGTACCGACAAAAACGGCATCATCCACACTTCCGTTGGCAAGATCGGCTTTGAAGCCGTCAAGCTGAAGGAAAACGTTGAAGCCCTGATCGCTGATCTGAAGCGTATCAAGCCAGCTTCCTCGAAAGGTATCTACGTCAAGCGCGTTACCCTGAGCACCACCATGGGCCCAGGTCTGGTAATCGATCAAGGTTCCCTGAACGCGTAAGACCGCGATGGGCGCGAGCAATTGCGCCCGTCAGCAAAAATTGGGGTCCCTGCCTGGCGGGGGCTATCCAAGACCGTAGGCGGCGCAAGCCTTAAACCTCAAGCCTACGCAGATGGTGCCCCTGATTCCTTACCGAGTCAGACACCAAAACGACATTCGGCTTCGGCTGGATGAAACGGTAACAAGCAGGAGTTTTACCCGTGGCAATTAAACTCGAAGACAAGAAGGCCATCGTCGCTGAAGTCAACGAGGCTGCCAAAGTCGCTCTGTCCGCTGTCGTGGCTGATGCCCGTGGTGTGACTGTAGGCGCAATGACCGGACTCCGTAAAGAGGCTCGTGAAGCTGGCGTTTACGTACGTGTTGTACGTAACACCCTGCTCAAGCGCGCTGTTGCCGACACTGAATTCAGTGTCCTCAACGACGTGTTCACCGGCCCTACCCTGATCGCGTTCTCCAACGAACACCCGGGCGCTGCTGCTCGTCTGTTCGCTGAGTTCGCCAAGGGTCAGAGCAAGTTCGAGATCAAGGCAGCTGCGTTCGACGGCAAGTTCCTTGCCGCAAACCAGATCGACGTGTTGGCTTCCCTGCCGACCCGCGACGAGGCCATTGCGAAGCTGATGAGCGTGATCCAAGGCGCGACCAGCAAGCTGGCTCGTACTCTGGCAGCCGTTCGCGACCAGAAAGAAGCTGCTGCTGCCTAAGGCACCGCAAGCCCTTTCGAAATCATACGTTTAATTTGATGGCTGCGTAGGCTGTCACCCCAATACAGGATTTAAGTCATGTCTCTGACTAACGAGCAAATCATCGAAGCAATCGGCCAGAAAACCGTTCTGGAAGTTGTTGAGCTGATCAAAGCAATGGAAGAAACCTTCGGCGTTACCGCTGCTGTTGCCGCTGCTGGCCCAGCTGCTGCCGCTGCCGTTGTTGAAGAACAAACCGAGTTCAACGTTGTTCTGGTTGCCGCTGGCGACAAGAAAGTAAACGTGATCAAGGCTGTTCGTGAACTGACCGGCCTGGGCCTGAAAGAAGCCAAGGAAAAGGTTGATACCGCTCCTCAAGTCGTTGCTGAAGGCGTTTCGAAAGAAGCCGCTGACAAAGCCAAGGCTGACCTGGAAGCAGCAGGCGCTACCGTCGAACTGAAGTAATTTCGACTGTGCGTCTCCAGCCCGAGCGACAAGCGAAAGGCTGATGGCTGGTGGCTTTTGCCACCGGCCTTTTTCCGTTATTGGCAGCCGATCAGGTCGGCGCCGATGACGAGCGGTAACCACCGATGACGGTGGCGCAAACCATGGGGTTTGCACGATTTTCTGGCTGCTCCCGTCGGGAGAAGCCAAACAAGCAGGTGACCAAGCTGGGGAACGCTGATGGCTTACTCATACACTGAGAAAAAACGTATCCGCAAGGACTTTAGCAAGTTGCCGGACGTCATGGATGTGCCTTACCTCCTGGCCATCCAGCTGGATTCGTATCGTGAATTCTTGCAGGCGGGAGCGACTAAAGATCAGTTCCGCGACGTGGGCCTGCATGCGGCCTTCAAATCGGTTTTCCCGATCATCAGCTACTCCGGCAATGCTGCCCTGGAGTACGTTGGCTATCGTCTGGGCGAACCGGCCTTTGATGTCAAAGAATGCGTACTGCGCGGGGTAACCTACGCGGTACCGCTGCGCGTGAAAGTCCGCCTGATCATTTTCGACAAAGAATCGTCGAACAAAGCGATCAAGGACATCAAAGAGCAAGAAGTCTACATGGGTGAAATCCCCCTGATGACTGAAAACGGTACCTTCGTAATCAACGGTACCGAGCGTGTTATCGTTTCCCAGCTGCACCGCTCGCCAGGCGTGTTCTTCGACCACGACCGTGGCAAGACGCACAGCTCGGGCAAGCTGCTGTACTCGGCGCGGATCATTCCTTACCGCGGCTCGTGGCTGGACTTCGAATTCGATCCGAAAGACTGTGTATTCGTCCGTATCGACCGTCGTCGCAAGCTGCCGGCTTCCGTACTGCTGCGCGCGCTGGGCTACACCACCGAAGAAGTGCTGAACGCGTTCTACACCACCAACGTATTCCACGTGGCGGGCGAAAAGCTCAGCCTGGAACTGGTGCCACAACGCCTGCGTGGTGAAATCGCGGTCATGGACATCCATGACGACAGCGGCAAGGTGATTGTCGAGCAGGGTCGTCGTATTACCGCTCGCCACATCAACCAGCTGGAAAAGGCTGGTGTCAAATCCCTGGACGTGCCGCTGGAATACGTTCTGGGCCGCACCACCGCCAAGGCGATCGTGCACCCGGCTACCGGTGAAATCCTGGCCGAATGCAACACCGAGCTGACCACCGAAGCACTGGTGAAGATCGCCAAGGCTCAGGTCGTTCGCATCGAGACCCTGTACACCAACGACATCGACTGCGGTCCGTTCATCTCGGATACCCTGAAGATCGACTCCACCAGCAACCAACTGGAAGCGCTGGTCGAGATCTATCGCATGATGCGTCCTGGCGAGCCGCCAACCAAGGATGCCGCAGAGACCCTGTTCAACAACCTGTTCTTCAGCGCCGAGCGTTACGACCTGTCGGCTGTTGGTCGCATGAAGTTCAACCGTCGTATCGGTCGTACCGAGATCGAAGGTTCGGGCGTGCTGAGCAAGGAAGATATCGTCGAGGTCCTCAAGACCCTGGTCGACATCCGTAACGGCAAAGGCATCGTCGACGACATCGACCACCTGGGTAACCGTCGCGTGCGCTGTGTCGGCGAAATGGCCGAGAACCAGTTCCGCGTTGGCCTGGTGCGTGTAGAGCGCGCGGTCAAAGAACGTCTGTCCATGGCTGAAAGCGAAGGCCTGATGCCGCAAGACCTGATCAACGCCAAGCCGGTAGCGGCGGCGGTGAAGGAGTTCTTCGGTTCGAGCCAGCTGTCCCAGTTCATGGACCAGAACAACCCGCTGTCCGAGATCACCCACAAGCGTCGTGTCTCGGCACTCGGCCCTGGTGGTCTGACCCGTGAGCGCGCAGGCTTCGAAGTCCGTGACGTACACCCGACCCACTACGGCCGCGTGTGCCCGATCGAGACCCCTGAAGGTCCGAACATCGGTCTGATCAACTCCCTGGCGGCCTATGCCCGCACCAACCAGTACGGCTTCCTCGAGAGCCCGTACCGCGTGGTGAAAGAGGGTGTGGTTACCGACGACATCGTGTTCCTGTCGGCGATCGAAGAAGCTGATCACGTCATCGCACAGGCTTCGGCCACGATGGATGCGAAGAAGCAACTGATCGACGAACTGGTAGCGGTCCGTCACCTGAACGAATTCACCGTCAAGGCGCCGGAAGACGTCACCCTGATGGACGTTTCGCCAAAGCAGGTAGTTTCTGTTGCCGCATCGTTGATTCCGTTCCTCGAGCACGACGACGCCAACCGTGCGTTGATGGGTTCGAACATGCAGCGTCAGGCTGTACCGACTCTGCGCGCCGACAAACCGCTGGTAGGTACCGGCATGGAGCGCAACGTTGCGCGTGACTCCGGCGTTTGCGTCGTGGCTCGTCGTGGCGGTGTGATCGATTCCGTCGACGCCAGCCGTATCGTGGTGCGTGTTGCAGATGACGAAGTTGAAACCGGCGAAGCTGGTGTCGATATCTACAACCTGACCAAGTACACCCGCTCGAACCAGAACACCTGCATCAACCAGCGTCCGCTGGTGAGCAAGGGTGATGTGGTTCAGCGTAGCGACATCATGGCCGACGGCCCGTCCACCGACATGGGTGAGCTGGCTCTGGGTCAGAACATGCGCATCGCGTTCATGGCGTGGAACGGCTTCAACTTCGAAGACTCCATCTGCCTGTCCGAGCGTGTGGTTCAGGAAGACCGCTTCACCACGATCCACATCCAGGAACTGACCTGTGTGGCCCGTGACACCAAGCTTGGTCCAGAGGAAATCACCGCGGACATCCCGAACGTGGGTGAGGCTGCGCTGAACAAGCTGGACGAAGCCGGTATCGTCTACGTGGGTGCTGAAGTCGGCGCTGGCGACATTCTGGTCGGCAAAGTCACGCCAAAAGGCGAGACCCAGCTGACGCCAGAAGAAAAACTGCTGCGTGCGATCTTCGGCGAGAAGGCCAGCGACGTCAAAGACACCTCCCTGCGTGTGCCGACCGGCACCAAGGGTACTGTCATCGACGTACAGGTCTTCACTCGCGATGGCGTCGAGCGCGACAGCCGTGCGCTGTCCATCGAGAAGATGCAGCTGGACGAGATCCGCAAGGACCTGAACGAAGAGTTCCGCATCGTTGAAGGCGCAACCTTCGAACGTCTGCGCAGCGCCCTGAACGGTCAGGTCGTCGAAGGTGGTGCCGGCCTGAAGAAAGGTTCGGTCATCTCCAACGAAGTGCTGGACGGTCTGGAGCACGGCCAGTGGTTCAAACTGCGCATGGCCGAAGACGCGCTGAACGAGCAACTCGAGAAGGCCCAGGCCTACATCGTTGATCGTCGCCGTCTGCTGGACGACAAGTTCGAAGACAAGAAGCGCAAGCTGCAGCAGGGCGATGACCTGGCACCGGGCGTACTGAAGATCGTCAAGGTCTACCTGGCAATCCGTCGTCGCATCCAGCCGGGCGACAAGATGGCCGGTCGTCACGGTAACAAGGGTGTGGTCTCCGTGATCATGCCGGTCGAAGACATGCCGCACGACGCCAACGGTACGCCGGTGGACGTGGTACTCAACCCGTTGGGTGTACCTTCGCGTATGAACGTCGGTCAGATCCTCGAAACCCACCTGGGCCTGGCGGCCAAGGGCCTGGGCGAGAAGATCAACCGCATGCTCGAAGAGCAGCGCAAGGTCATCGAGCTGCGCAAGTTCCTCACCGAGATCTACAACGAGATCGGTGGTCGTCAGGAAAGCCTGGAAGACTTCTCCGACCAGGAAATCCTCGACCTGGCGAAGAACCTCAAAGGCGGTGTGCCAATGGCCACTCCAGTCTTCGACGGTGCCAAGGAAAGCGAAATCAAGGCCATGCTGAAACTGGCAGACATGCCGGAAAGCGGTCAGATGCAGCTGTTCGACGGTCGTACCGGCAACAAGTTCGAGCGTCCAGTGACCGTTGGTTACATGTACATGCTCAAGCTGAACCACTTGGTGGACGACAAGATGCACGCGCGTTCCACTGGTTCTTACAGCCTGGTTACCCAGCAGCCGCTGGGTGGTAAGGCGCAGTTCGGTGGTCAGCGTTTCGGGGAGATGGAAGTGTGGGCGCTGGAAGCATACGGCGCGGCATACACCCTGCAAGAAATGCTCACAGTGAAGTCGGACGATGTGAACGGTCGGACCAAGATGTACAAGAACATCGTGGACGGCGATCACCGTATGGAGCCGGGCATGCCCGAGTCCTTCAACGTGTTGATCAAAGAGATTCGTTCGCTCGGTATCGATATCGATCTGGAAACCGAATAACACGTGACGCGAATCGGGAGCGCGGCTGAAAAGCCCGCTCCCTGCTCCGCCAGGAGGAAAGGCCTTGAAAGACCTACTGAATTTGCTGAAAAACCAGGGTCAAGTCGAAGAGTTCGACGCCATCCGTATCGGATTGGCCTCGCCTGAGATGATCCGTTCGTGGTCGTTCGGTGAAGTAAAAAAGCCGGAAACCATCAACTACCGTACGTTCAAGCCTGAGCGTGACGGCCTGTTCTGCGCCAAGATCTTTGGCCCAGTCAAGGACTACGAGTGCCTGTGCGGCAAGTACAAGCGCCTGAAGCACCGTGGCGTGATCTGCGAGAAGTGCGGTGTTGAAGTCGCGCTGGCAAAAGTTCGTCGTGAGCGCATGGCGCACATCGAGCTGGCCTCGCCTGTTGCCCACATCTGGTTCCTGAAGTCGCTGCCGTCGCGTATCGGCCTGCTGATGGACATGACCCTGCGTGATATCGAGCGCGTTCTCTATTTCGAGAGCTATGTCGTTATCGACCCGGGCATGACCACCCTGGAAAAAGGTCAGCTGCTGAACGACGAGCAGTACTTCGAAGCGCTGGAAGAGTTCGGCGATGACTTCGACGCCCGCATGGGTGCCGAGGCCGTCCGCGAACTGCTGCACGCTATCGACCTGGAGCACGAGATTGGCCGCCTGCGCGAAGAGATTCCGCAGACCAACTCGGAAACCAAGATCAAGAAGCTGTCCAAGCGACTGAAGCTGATGGAGGCCTTCCAGGGCTCGGGCAACCTGCCTGAGTGGATGGTCCTGACCGTTCTGCCGGTTCTGCCGCCAGACCTGCGTCCACTGGTTCCGCTGGATGGCGGTCGTTTCGCGACCTCCGACCTGAACGACCTGTACCGTCGGGTGATCAACCGTAACAACCGTCTGAAGCGCCTGCTCGATTTGTCTGCGCCTGACATCATCGTGCGCAACGAAAAGCGCATGCTGCAGGAAGCGGTCGACGCACTGCTCGACAACGGCCGTCGCGGCCGCGCCATCACCGGCTCGAACAAGCGTCCTCTGAAATCCCTGGCCGACATGATCAAGGGTAAGCAAGGTCGTTTCCGTCAGAACCTGCTCGGTAAGCGCGTTGACTACTCGGGTCGTTCGGTAATTACCGTAGGTCCGACCCTGCGTCTGCACCAGTGCGGTCTGCCGAAGAAAATGGCCCTCGAGCTGTTCAAGCCGTTCATTTTCGGCAAGCTGGAAATGCGTGGTCTGGCGACCACCATCAAGGCTGCCAAGAAGATGGTCGAGCGCGAGTTGCCAGAGGTGTGGGACGTTCTTGCCGAAGTGATTCGCGAACACCCCGTACTGCTCAACCGTGCACCGACCCTTCACCGTCTGGGTATCCAGGCGTTCGAGCCGGTACTGATCGAAGGCAAGGCCATCCAGCTGCACCCGCTGGTCTGTGCCGCGTACAACGCCGACTTCGACGGTGACCAGATGGCCGTGCACGTGCCGCTGACGCTGGAAGCCCAGCTCGAAGCGCGCGCGCTGATGATGTCGACCAACAACATCCTGTCGCCAGCCAACGGTGAGCCGATCATCGTTCCTTCGCAGGACGTTGTACTGGGTCTGTACTACATGACCCGCGAAGCCATCAATGCCAAGGGCGAAGGTCGCGTATTCGCCGACCTGCAGGAAGTCGACCGCGTATTCCGCGCCGGCGAAGCGGCCCTGCACGCCAAGATCAAGGTTCGTATCAACGAAACCGTGAACGATCGTGATGGCGGCAGCGTTAAGAACACCCGCATCGTCGACACCACTGTCGGCCGTGCACTGCTGTTCCAGGTTGTACCGCCAGGTCTGTCGTACGACGTGGTCAACCAGCCGATGAAGAAAAAGGCGATCTCCAAGCTGATCAACCAGTGCTACCGCGTGGTTGGTCTGAAAGAGACCGTCATCTTCGCTGACCAGCTGATGTACACCGGTTTTGCCTACTCGACCATCTCCGGCGTTTCCATCGGTGTTAACGACTTCGTTATCCCGGATGAAAAAGCCCGCATCATCGGTGCTGCCACCGACGAAGTGAAAGAGATCGAGAGCCAGTACGCCTCCGGCCTGGTAACCCAGGGCGAGAAGTACAACAAGGTCATCGACCTGTGGTCCAAGGCGAACGACGAAGTGTCCAAGGCGATGATGGCCAACCTCTCGAAAGAGAAGGTCATCGACCGCGAAGGCAACGAAGTCGAGCAGGAGTCCTTCAACTCGATGTACATGATGGCTGACTCCGGTGCCCGGGGTTCGGCAGCTCAGATTCGTCAGTTGGCCGGTATGCGTGGTCTGATGGCCAAGCCGGACGGCTCGATCATCGAGACGCCGATCACCGCGAACTTCCGCGAAGGTCTGAGCGTACTGCAGTACTTCATCTCGACTCACGGTGCGCGTAAGGGTCTTGCGGATACCGCGTTGAAAACCGCGAACTCCGGTTACCTGACCCGTCGTCTGGTAGACGTGGCGCAGGATCTGGTGGTTACCGAGATCGACTGTGGCACCGAGCAGGGTCTGGTCATGACCCCGCACATCGAAGGCGGCGACGTTGTAGAGCCGCTGGGTGAGCGCGTACTGGGTCGTGTAATCGCCCGTGACGTGTTCAAGCCTGGCACCGACGACGTCATCGTTCCGGCCGGTACCCTGGTCGACGAGAAGTGGGTCGAGTTCATCGAGCTGAACAGCATCGACGAAGTGATCGTGCGTTCGCCGATCAGCTGCGAAACCCGCTACGGCATCTGCGCCAAGTGCTACGGTCGCGACCTGGCTCGCGGTCACCAGGTGAACATCGGTGAAGCTGTCGGCGTTATCGCTGCACAGTCGATCGGTGAGCCGGGTACCCAGCTGACCATGCGTACGTTCCACATCGGTGGTGCTGCAAGCCGTACCTCGGCTGCCGACAGCGTCCAGGTGAAGAACGGCGGTATGGTTCGTCTGCACAACCTCAAGCAGGTTGAGCGTGCCGACGGCAACCTGGTTGCCGTATCGCGTTCCGGCGAGTTGGCGATTGCCGACGAGTTCGGTCGTGAGCGCGAGCGTTACAAGCTGCCTTACGGCGCCGTGATTTCGGTGAAGGAAGGCGACAAGGTCGACGCTGGCGCCATCGTCGCCAAGTGGGACCCGCACACCCACCCGATCGTTACCGAAATGAAAGGTACCGTGACCTTCGTGGGCATGGAAGAAGGCATCACGATCAAGCGTCAGACCGACGAATTGACCGGCCTGACCAACATCGAGGTTCTGGACGTCAAAGACCGTCCGGCTGCAGGCAAGGAAATCCGTCCTGCAATCAAGATGGTCGACGCCAGCGGCAAGGATCTGCTGTTGCCAGGTACCGACGTACCGGCTCAGTACTTCCTGCCAGCCAACGCCCTGGTCGGTGTGGCTGACGGTGCACAGATCGGTGTTGGTGACGTTATCGCGCGTATCCCGCAAGAAACGTCCAAGACCCGTGACATCACCGGTGGTCTGCCGCGCGTTGCCGACCTGTTCGAAGCGCGCCGTCCGAAAGAAGCCTCGATTCTGGCTGAAGTCAGCGGTACCATCGCCTTCGGTAAAGAGACCAAGGGCAAGCGCCGTCTGGTCATCACTCCGAACGATGGCAGCGATCCGTACGAAGAGCTGATTCCGAAGTGGCGTCACCTGAACGTCTTCGAAGGCGAACAAGTGAACCGCGGCGAAGTCATCTCGGACGGTCCTAGCGATCCGCACGACATCCTGCGTCTGCTGGGTGTTAGCGCGCTGGCCAAGTACATCGTCAACGAGATCCAGGACGTTTACCGTCTGCAAGGCGTGAAGATCAACGACAAGCACATCGAGACCATCCTGCGTCAGATGCTGCGTAAGGTCGAGATTGCCGAGTCGGGTGACTCCAGCTTCATCAAGGGCGACCAGATGGAGCTGACCCAGGTACTGGTAGAGAACGAGCGCCTTGGCGCGGAAGACAAATTTGTCTCCAAGTTCACTCGTGTACTGCTGGGTATCACCAAGGCCTCGCTGTCCACCGAATCGTTCATCTCGGCGGCTTCCTTCCAGGAAACCACCCGCGTACTGACCGAAGCGGCGGTAACCGGCAAGCGCGACTACCTGCGCGGCCTGAAAGAAAACGTGGTCGTGGGTCGTCTGATCCCGGCCGGTACCGGTCTGGCCTACCACAGCGAGCGCAAGCGTCGCCGTGATGCCGACAAGCCGTTGCGTGTTAGCGCCAGTGAAGTGGAAGCTGCACTGACCGAAGCGCTGAACTCCAGCGGCAACTAAAGCGTAGGGCCCTGGCGGCCCTCACCCGATCTTCGCGACATAATCTGTTGCGAAGGGGAGGGTGGGGGATGTCGGGGCCTTGCCTTGACGAGGGGCAAGATCCTCTTTAGACTCTTGTACCCCTAAATTTGGTGGGACTTCGTCCTGCCATTTTGCTTTTCTTGCAAGACAATAGCGTCGCAAGACAACAGTGGAGCTAGTAGATGGCAACTATCAACCAGCTGGTACGTCAGCCGCGTAAGCGTATCGTCGAGAAATCCGACGTTCCTGCGCTGCAGAACTGCCCGCAACGTCGTGGCGTGTGCACCCGTGTGTACACCACCACGCCGAAAAAACCTAACTCGGCACTGCGTAAAGTATGCCGTGTGCGTCTGACCAACGGTTTCGAGGTTTCCTCGTACATCGGTGGTGAAGGCCACAACCTGCAAGAGCACAGCGTGGTACTGATCCGCGGCGGTCGTGTAAAAGACTTGCCAGGTGTTCGTTACCACACCGTTCGCGGCTCCCTGGATACCTCCGGCGTCAAAGGTCGTAACCAAGGTCGTTCGAAGTACGGTACCAAGCGTCCGAAGTAATCGGCCGTTTGCAGCAATTTGCAGTTATCAATTTTATTGAGTCGATAAGAGTAAGGTCGGGCACGCAACCTCTGGGTTCCCTGTCCCGAGCTAACCTGAAGACCGTTTGAGGGCTTATCAATGCCAAGACGTCGTGTAGCAGCCAAGCGTGAGATTCTGGACGATCCAAAATACGGATCGCAGATTCTCGCCAAGTTCATGAACCACGTGATGGAAAGCGGCAAGAAGGCCGTTGCCGAGCGTATCGTTTACGGTGCGCTGGACAAGGTCAAAGAACGCAAGAACAGCGATCCCCTGGAAATCTTCGAGAAAGCTCTCGACGCCATCGCTCCGCTGGTCGAAGTGAAGTCGCGCCGTGTTGGCGGTGCTACTTACCAGGTTCCGGTCGAAGTTCGTCCGTCCCGTCGTAACGCCCTGGCAATGCGCTGGTTGGTAGACTACGCGCGCAAGCGCGGCGAGAAGTCTATGGCCCTGCGCCTGGCCGGCGAATTGCTGGATGCTGCTGAAGGCAAAGGTGCTGCAGTCAAGAAGCGTGAAGACGTACACCGTATGGCCGAAGCCAACAAAGCGTTCTCGCACTACCGCTTCTAATTCAGGCATCACTATTTTTGCGAGGGCTCTATGGCTCGTACTACACCAATCAACCGCTACCGTAACATTGGTATTTGCGCGCACGTTGACGCGGGCAAGACCACTACTACCGAGCGGATCCTGTTCTACACAGGCCTGAGCCACAAACTGGGCGAGGTGCATGATGGCGCCGCGACCACCGACTGGATGGTGCAGGAGCAGGAGCGGGGTATCACCATTACCTCCGCTGCTGTCACTACCTTCTGGAAAGGCTCCAAGGGTCAGTATGACAACTACCGCGTAAACGTCATCGATACCCCCGGCCACGTTGACTTCACCATTGAAGTTGAGCGTTCGCTGCGTGTACTCGACGGCGCTGTCGTTGTGTTCTGCGGTACCTCCGGCGTTGAGCCACAGTCCGAAACCGTATGGCGTCAAGCCAACAAGTACGGCGTTCCACGTGTTGTATACGTGAACAAGATGGACCGTGCCGGTGCCAACTTCCTGCGCGTCGTAGGTCAGATCAAGAACCGTCTGGGTCACACCCCGGTTCCTGTTCAGCTGGCCATCGGTTCGGAAGAGAACTTCCAGGGTCAGGTCGATCTGATCAAGATGAAGGCTATCTACTGGAACGAAGACGACAAAGGCACCACCTATCGCGAGGAAGAAATTCCTGCCGATATGCTGGAGCTGGCTCAAGAGTGGCGCTCCAACATGGTTGAAGCGGCTGCCGAGTCCAGCGAAGAGCTGATGAACAAGTACCTGGAAGGCGAAGAGCTGACCGTCGAAGAAATCAAGGCCGGTCTGCGCGCGCGTACCCTGGCCAGCGAGATCGTTCCGGCTGTCTGTGGTTCGTCGTTCAAGAACAAGGGCGTTCCCCTGGTTCTCGACGCCGTTATCGACTTCCTGCCTGCTCCTACCGAGATTCCTGCGATCAAGGGTATCCACCCTGACCTGATCGAGAAGCCAAAGGAAGAGCTGGTCGACGCCGACTACGACGAGCGTCATGCCGACGACAACGAGCCGTTCTCGGCTCTGGCGTTCAAGATTGCCACCGACCCGTTCGTTGGTACTCTGACTTTTGTCCGTGTTTACTCGGGTATGCTGCAGTCCGGCGACTCCGTGATCAACTCGGTCAAGGGCAAGAAAGAGCGCGTTGGTCGTATGGTGCAGATGCACGCCAACCAGCGTGAAGAAATCAAGGAAGTACTGGCCGGCGACATCGCTGCTCTGATCGGCATGAAGGACGTCACCACTGGTGACACCCTGTGCAACGCCGACAAGCCGATCATCCTCGAGCGTATGGACTTCCCTGAGCCTGTGATTTCGGTAGCTGTCGAGCCGAAAACCAAGCAGGACCAGGAAAAGATGGGTATCGCACTGGGCAAGCTGGCTCAGGAAGACCCGTCGTTCCGCGTCAAGACCGACGAAGAAACCGGCCAGACCATCATCTCGGGTATGGGCGAGCTTCACCTGGACATCCTCGTTGACCGCATGAAGCGCGAATTCAACGTCGAAGCCAACATCGGTAAGCCGCAGGTTTCCTATCGCGAGCAGATCACCAAAGACAACGTCGAAATCGAAGGCAAGTTCGTTCGTCAGTCCGGTGGTCGCGGTCAGTTCGGTCACTGCTGGATCCGCTTCTCGCAGCCAGACGTGGACGCACACGGCAACATCACCGAAGGCCTGGTTTTCACCAACGAGGTTGTGGGTGGTGTGGTTCCGAAGGAATACATCCCGGCGATCCAGAAGGGTATCGAAGAGCAGATGAAGAACGGCATCGTTGCCGGCTATCCGCTGATCGGCCTGAAGGCAACCGTGTTTGATGGTTCCTACCACGACGTCGACTCTAACGAGATGGCGTTCAAGGTGGCGGCCTCCATGGCGACCAAGCAACTCGCAGCCAAAGGCGGCGGTAAGGTGCTTGAGCCGATCATGAAGGTAGAAGTTGTGACCCCTGAGGACTACATGGGTGACGTGATGGGTGACCTGAACCGTCGTCGTGGTCTGATCCAGGGTATGGAAGATTCGGTGTCCGGCAAGGTTGTCCGTGCTGAAGTTCCGCTCGGAGAGATGTTCGGTTATGCGACCGACGTTCGTTCCATGTCCCAGGGTCGCGCGAGCTACTCCATGGAATTCTCCAAATACGCTGAGGCTCCGTCGAACATCGTCGAAGCGCTCGTTAAAAAACAAGGCTGATTCAGTCCTTTAGGCTAGGAGTTAATTGTCGTGGCTAAAGAAAAATTTGATCGTTCCCTTCCGCACGTCAACGTTGGCACCATCGGTCACGTTGACCACGGTAAAACCACTCTGACCGCAGCTCTGACTCGCGTCTGCTCCGAAGTTTTCGGTTCCGCAGTCGTTGAATTCGACAAGATCGACAGCGCTCCAGAAGAGAAAGCTCGCGGTATCACCATCAACACCGCTCACGTTGAGTACAACTCGACCATTCGTCACTACGCTCACGTCGACTGCCCAGGTCACGCTGACTACGTGAAGAACATGATCACCGGTGCTGCCCAGATGGACGGCGCGATCCTGGTTTGCTCGGCCGCCGATGGTCCGATGCCACAAACCCGTGAGCACATCCTGCTGTCCCGTCAGGTTGGCGTTCCGTACATCGTGGTCTTCCTGAACAAGGCTGACCTGGTAGACGACGCTGAGCTGCTGGAACTGGTCGAGATGGAAGTTCGCGACCTGCTGTCCACCTACGACTTCCCAGGCGACGATACCCCGATCATCATCGGTTCGGCTCGTATGGCGCTGGAAGGCAAAGACGACAACGAAATGGGCACCACCGCTGTCAAGAAGCTGGTTGAGACTCTGGATACCTACATCCCAGAGCCTGAGCGCGCTATCGACAAGCCGTTCCTGATGCCAATCGAAGACGTATTCTCGATCTCGGGTCGTGGTACCGTTGTTACCGGTCGTATCGAGCGTGGCATCGTCCGCGTTCAAGACGCCCTGGAAATCGTTGGTCTGCGTGACACCACCACCACCACCTGCACCGGTGTTGAGATGTTCCGCAAGCTGCTGGACGAAGGTCGTGCTGGCGAGAACTGCGGCGTGCTGCTGCGCGGCACCAAGCGTGACGACGTTGAGCGTGGCCAGGTTCTGGTCAAGCCAGGTTCGGTCAAGCCGCACACCAAGTTCACCGCAGAAGTCTATGTTCTGAGCAAGGAAGAAGGCGGCCGTCACACTCCGTTCTTCAAAGGCTACCGTCCACAGTTCTACTTCCGTACTACTGACGTGACTGGTAACTGCGAGCTGCCAGAAGGCGTTGAAATGGTAATGCCAGGTGACAACATCCAGATGACTGTCACTCTGATCAAGACCATCGCGATGGAAGACGGTCTGCGCTTCGCTATCCGTGAAGGCGGTCGTACCGTCGGCGCCGGCGTCGTAGCCAAAATCATCGAGTAATCGTTGATCGTTTAGAAAGGCCCCCGCTTTTGCGGGGGCTTTTTTATTGGGTTGACACTCAGTGGGGGTGTCTATAGAATCACGCCTCCTTTTAACGGGCGTAGTGCGCCCGGTGGGAATAGCAGCCTGGAGTCTGAAATCCAATGCAAAATCAGCAAATCCGTATCAGGTTGAAGGCTTTTGACCATCGCCTGATCGACCAATCCACCCAGGAAATCGTGGAAACCGCGAAACGTACTGGTGCTCAAGTGCGTGGTCCAATTCCACTGCCTACCCGTAAAGAGCGGTTCACCGTTCTGGTCTCCCCGCACGTCAACAAAGACGCGCGTGACCAGTACGAGATCCGTACTCATAAGCGCGTACTGGACATCGTCCAGCCAACGGATAAAACCGTTGATGCTCTTATGAAGCTCGATCTTGCGGCAGGCGTGGAAGTGCAGATCAGCCTCGGCTAAGACTCGGGTCTTAGTCGTGTAACGCTCTGAAATGGGCGGCCATAGCGGGTGAAAGCCCCGTACACTCATGAGGTTTACAACATGACTATTGGTGTAGTCGGTCGTAAATGCGGTATGACCCGTATTTTCACCGAAGAAGGTGTCTCCATTCCGGTCACGGTCATTGAGATCGAGCCGAATCGCGTCACCCAGTTCAAAACCGAAGAAACTGATGGCTATCGCGCAGTGCAAGTCACTGTTGGCGAGCGTCGCGCTTCGCGTGTGACTGCTGCTCAAGCAGGTCACTTCGCTAAAGCGAACGTTGCCGCTGGTCGCGGTGTCTGGGAATTCCGTCTTGAAGAAGGCGAGTACCAGGCTGGCGACTTGATCAATGCAGAAATCTTCGCTGCTGGCCAAATGGTAGACGTTACCGGTCAGTCGAAAGGTAAAGGCTTTGCCGGTACCATCAAGCGTTGGAATTTCCGCGGTCAAGACAATACCCACGGTAACTCCGTTTCCCACCGCGTCCCGGGCTCTATCGGCCAGTGCCAGACTCCTGGTCGTGTATTCAAGGGCAAAAAAATGTCCGGTCACATGGGCGCCGAGCGCGTGACCGTTCAGTCCCTCGAAGTAGTGCGCGTCGACGCTGAACGCAATCTGTTGCTGGTCAAGGGTGCCGTTCCTGGCGCTACTGGCGGCAATCTGGTTGTGCGTCCGGCTGCCAAGGCTCGCGGTTAAGGGGAAGCTGACATGCAACTAAATGTAAATGACGCTCAAGCGATCGAAGTTTCCGAACTGACTTTCGGCGGCGAATTCAACGAGACGCTGGTACACCAAGCAGTCGTGGCCTACATGGCCGGCGGCCGTCAGGGCACCAAGCAGCAGAAAACCCGTTCCGACGTTGCTGGTGGCGGCAAGCGCCCATGGCGTCAGAAAGGCACTGGCCGCGCTCGTGCCGGTACTATCCGTAGCCCAATCTGGCGTGGCGGCGGTACCACTTTCGCAGCTCGTCCTCAAGACCACTCGCAGAAGCTCAACAAGAAGATGTACCGCGCAGCAATGCGTTCCATCCTCGCCGAGCTGGTGCGTACCGACCGTCTGGTCGTGGTTCAGGACTTCGCTGTTGAAGCACCGAAAACCAAAGACCTGCTGAACAAACTGAACGGCATGGGTCTGAGCGACGTACTGATCGTTTCTGATGCTGTTGATCAGAATCTGTACCTGGCTGCTCGCAACCTGCCGCACGTCGACGTACGTGACGTACAGGGTTCCGATCCGGTCAGTCTGATCGCATACGACAAGGTGTTGATCACCGTGTCGGCCGTGAAGAAATTCGAGGAGCTGCTGGGATGAACCAGGAACGCGTATTTAAAGTTCTACTTGGCCCGCACGTTTCCGAGAAGGCCACGGTTCTGGCTGACAAGAAAGGCCAGTTCGTTTTCAAGGTTGCTACCGACGCAACCAAGCTGGAAATCAAGAAGGCCGTCGAAAGCCTGTTCAGCGTGAAAGTGGAAAGCGTGACTACCCTGAACGTTCTGGGTAAGACCAAGCGTACCGCTCGCGGTCTGGGCAAGCGTAATGACTGGAAGAAGGCGATCATCTCCCTTCAACCCGGCCAAGATCTCGATTTCAGCAGCAGTGCTGAGTAAGGAAGGGGTGCATCATGGCAATCGTTAAATGCAAACCGACTTCCCCTGGCCGCCGTTTCGTGGTCAAGGTGGTCAACAAGGAGCTGCATAAAGGCGCTCCTCACGCACCGCTGCTCGAGAAGAAATCGAAGTCTGGTGGTCGTAACAACAATGGCCGCATCACTACGCGTCACGTAGGTGGTGGTCATAAGCAGCATTACCGTATGGTCGACTTCCGTCGCAACGACAAGGACGGCATCGTCGCCACTGTCGAGCGTATCGAATACGACCCGAACCGTACTGCTCACATCGCACTGCTCTGCTACGCAGACGGCGAGCGCCGCTACATCATCGCCCCTAAAGGCGTGAGTGCTGGCGACCAGCTGATCGCAGGTGCTCTGGCTCCAATCAAGCCAGGCAACTCCCTGCAACTGCGCAACATTCCAGTGGGTAGCACCATTCACGGCATCGAGCTGAAGCCGGGCAAAGGTGCACAGATCGCTCGTTCCGCTGGTGCTTCGGCTCAGCTGATCGCTCGCGAAGGTGTCTATGTGACCCTGCGTCTGCGCTCTGGTGAAATGCGTAAAGTCCTGGCTGAGTGCCGTGCGACCCTGGGCGAAGTCTCGAACTCCGAGCACAGCCTGCGTTCGCTGGGTAAAGCTGGTGCCAAACGCTGGCGTGGCGTTCGCCCAACCGTTCGTGGTGTTGCCATGAACCCGGTTGACCACCCACATGGTGGTGGTGAAGGTCGTACCTCCGGTGGTCGTCATCCGGTATCGCCATGGGGCTTCCCGACTAAGGGCGCGAAGACTCGTGGTAATAAGCGTACCGACAAAATGATCGTCCGTCGTCGCAAGTAAATAGAGGGATACGACAGTGCCACGTTCTCTGAAAAAAGGTCCTTTTATCGATCTTCACCTACTGAAGAAGATCGAAGTGGCGGCGGAAAAGAACGATCGCAAACCAGTTAAGACCTGGTCGCGCCGTTCGATGATCCTGCCACAAATGGTCGGTCTGACCATCGCGGTACACAACGGTCGCCAACACGTCCCAGTTCTCGTGAACGAAGACATGGTCGGCCATAAACTGGGCGAGTTCGCCGGTACCCGCACCTACCGCGGGCACGTGGCTGACAAGAAAGCCAAGCGTTAAGGGGTAAGGAAATGGAAGTAGCCGCTAAGTTGTCGGGCGCTCGCATCTCCGCCCAGAAAGCCCGCTTGGTCGCCGACCAGATCCGCGGGAAGAAGGTGGGCGAAGCGCTCAACCTGTTGGCCTTCAGCAGCAAAAAAGCCGCTGAAATCATGAAGAAAGTCCTCGAGTCGGCCGTAGCCAACGCCGAGCATAACGAAGGCGCAGACGTTGATGACCTGAAGGTCTCCACCGTTTTCGTCAACGAAGGGCGTTCGCTGAAGCGCATCATGCCGCGTGCCAAAGGCCGCGCTGATCGCATCGTCAAGCGGTCTTGCCATATCACTGTCAAGGTTGCGGACAAGTAACGGAGTCGATCAGATGGGTCAGAAAGTACATCCCACTGGCATTCGCCTGGGAATCGTCAAGGAGCACACCTCCGTCTGGTACGCAGACGGTCGGACTTATGCGGACTATTTGCTCGCAGATCTGAATGTGCGTGAGTACCTCCAAGACAAACTAAAAAGCGCGTCCGTTAGCCGTATCGATATCCATCGTCCGGCTCAAACTGCACGCATCACCATCCACACCGCTCGTCCAGGTATCGTTATCGGGAAGAAAGGTGAAGATGTTGAGAAACTGCGTCAGGACCTGACCAAGCAAATGGGTGTGCCTGTGCACATCAATATCGAAGAGATCCGCAAGCCGGAACTCGACGGTATGCTGGTAGCTCAGAGCGTAGCTCAGCAGCTGGAGCGTCGTGTGATGTTCCGTCGCGCCATGAAGCGCGCCGTACAGAACGCCATGCGTATTGGTGCCAAGGGCATCAAGATCCAGGTGAGCGGTCGTCTCGGCGGTGCTGAAATCGCACGTACTGAATGGTATCGCGAAGGTCGTGTGCCACTGCACACCCTGCGTGCCGACATCGACTATGCCACTTACGAAGCTCACACCACTTACGGTGTGATCGGTGTGAAGGTTTGGATTTTCAAAGGCGAAGTTATTGGTGGTCGCCAAGAAGAACTGAAACCACAAGCACCAGCGCCTCGTAAAAAAGCTGCTAAGTAAGGGGTACGCCAAATGTTGCAACCAAAGCGTACAAAATTCCGCAAGCAGATGACTGGCCACAACCGTGGTCTGGCACTGCGCGGTAGCAAAGTCAGCTTCGGCGAGTTTGCTCTGAAAGCTGTTGCTCGCGGTCGTCTCACCGCTCGCCAGATCGAATCGGCACGTCGTGCCCTGACCCGTCACGTAAAACGTGGCGGCAAGATCTGGATCCGTGTATTCCCGGACAAGCCGATCTCCAAGAAGCCTCTCGAAGTGCGGATGGGTAAAGGTAAGGGTTCCGTGGAGTACTGGGTTGCCCAGATCCAGCCAGGCAAGGTCCTGTACGAGATCGAGGGTGTTTCTGAAGAGCTGGCGCGTGAGGCATTCGCCTTGGCGGCTGCAAAGCTGCCTCTCGCCACCTCCTTTGTTAAGCGGACGGTGATGTGATGAAAGCGAATGAACTTCGTGAAAAATCAGCACAGCAGCTGAACGAGCAACTGCTCGGCTTGCTGCGCGACCAGTTCAATCTGCGTATGCAGAAGGCAACTGGCCAGTTGGGGCAGTCGCACCTGCTCTCGCAAGTTAAGCGTGACATCGCTCGCGTGAAAACTGTGCTCAACCAGCAGGCAGGTAAGTGATCATGGCTGAAGCTGAAAAAACCGTCCGTACGCTGACTGGCCGTGTCGTCAGCGACAAGATGGACAAAACCATCACCGTACTGATCGAGCGTCGCGTAAAGCACCCGATCTACGGTAAATACGTTAAGCGTTCGACTAAGCTGCACGCGCACGACGAAACCAACCAGTGCCACATCGGCGACAAGGTCTCCATCCGCGAGACTCGTCCGCTGGCCAAGACCAAGTCCTGGGCACTGGTTGAAGTTCTCGAACGCGCTGTTGAAGTCTAAGGGCTAGGGGTCGGAGAAATTTTATGATTCAGACTCAATCCATGCTCGATGTGGCCGATAACAGCGGCGCTCGTCGCGTCATGTGCATCAAGGTGCTCGGCGGTTCGCACCGTCGCTACGCCGGTATCGGTGACATCATCAAGGTAACCGTCAAGGAAGCAATTCCTCGCGGTAAAGTGAAGAAAGGCCAGGTGATGACTGCTGTTGTAGTCCGCACTCGCCACGGTGTCCGTCGTGCTGACGGCTCCATCATCCGCTTTGATGGCAATGCTGCTGTTCTGCTGAACAACAAGCAAGAGCCGATCGGCACCCGTATCTTTGGGCCAGTGACCCGTGAACTTCGTACTGAGAAGTTCATGAAGATCGTCTCGCTCGCCCCAGAAGTGCTGTAAGGAGATCCGACATGCAAAAGATTCGTCGTGACGACGAGATCATCGTGATCGCCGGCAAAGACAAAGGTAAGCGCGGTAAGGTGCTCAAGGTTCTCGCTGACGACCGTCTGGTCGTTGGTGGGATCAACCTGGTGAAGCGTCATACCAAGCCTAACCCTATGTCGGGCGTACAAGGCGGTATCGTCGAGAAAGAAGCGCCACTGCACGCTTCCAACGTCGCCATCTTCAACGGCGAAACCAACAAGGCTGACCGCGTTGGTTTCAAAGTAGAAGAAGGCAAAAAAATTCGTGTCTTCAAGTCGACCCAAAAAGCGGTTGATGCTTGAACACTGCTAGGTAGAAGACCATGGCACGACTGAAAGAGATTTACCGGAAGGAAATTGCTCCCAAGCTTAAGGAAGAACTTAAGCTGGCGAACGTGATGGAAGTTCCGCGCGTTACCAAGATCACCCTGAACATGGGTCTGGGCGAAGCTGTCGGCGACAAGAAAGTCATCGAGCACGCTGTAGCTGACCTCGAGAAGATCACCGGTCAAAAAGCCGTTGTGACTTTCGCTCGGAAATCCATCGCGGGCTTCAAAGTCCGTGAGGGCTGGCCGATCGGCGTCAAAGTCACTCTGCGCCGTGATCGTATGTACGAATTCCTGGACCGCCTGCTGGCGATCTCCCTGCCTCGGGTTCGCGACTTCCGCGGCCTGAATGCCAAGTCCTTCGACGGTCGTGGCAACTACAGCATGGGCGTGAAAGAGCAGATCATCTTCCCGGAAATCGACTACGACAAGATCGATGCTCTGCGCGGTCTGGACATTACCCTGACCACCACTGCTCGTACGGATGACGAAGGTCGCGCTCTGCTGCGCGCTTTCAAATTCCCGTTCCGCAACTGATTGGAGTAGGAAAATGGCCAAGAAGAGCATGAAAAACCGCGAGCTGAAGCGTCAGCTCACGGTTGCTAAATACGCCAAGAAGCGTGCTGAGCTCAAAGCTACCATCGTTAATCTGAATGCAACTCCAGAAGAACGTTGGGCAGCCTCGATCGCTCTGCAGAAGCAGCCACGTGACGCAAGCGCCTCGCGCATGCGTAACCGCTGCCGCATCACCGGTCGTCCACACGGCGTTTACCGCAAGTTCGGCCTCGGCCGTAACAAGCTGCGTGAAGCAGCAATGCGCGGTGACGTTCCAGGTCTGGTCAAAGCCAGCTGGTAAGACGTACCGGCAGGGCCCTGGCGGCGGGGGAGTGATCTTCCGACCGCCGGTGATCTTGCAACGAAACAAGCCCCTTATGGGGCTTGTTTCGTTTCTGGGATGTGTCTAGAATGACCGGCTCACCTGAGCCCGGGTTTTTTGCCCGTTGCGATCAGGTGACTGTAGTAGCCGAAAGGCTAATTTTTCTTGTATCAGGAGCGTCTAGCCCATGAGTATGCAGGACCCGTTAGCGGACATGCTAACTCGAATCCGTAATGCCCAGATGGCTGAAAAGTCCGTCGTAAGCATGCCGTCCTCGACCCTGAAGGTGGCTGTAGCCAAAGTTCTGAAAGACGAAGGTTACATCGCGGGTTATCAGGTCAGCAGTGAAGTCAAACCTTCGCTGTCCATCGAGCTGAAATACTTCGAAGGCCGTCCGGTCATCGAGGAAGTCAAGCGCGTAAGTCGTCCAGGCCTGCGTCAGTACAAGTCCGTCGAAGAACTGCCGAAAGTACGTGGCGGTCTGGGCGTGTCTATCGTCTCCACCAACAAAGGTGTGATGACTGATCGTGCTGCGCGCGCTGCCGGTGTCGGCGGCGAAGTACTCTGCACAGTGTTCTAAGGGGGGATAAGCATGTCTCGCGTCGCTAAGAACCCCGTTAAGCTGCCAGCCGGTGTCGAAGTCAAATTCGTCGGCCAACAGCTTTCGGTGAAGGGTGCCAAGGGCACTCTCGAACTGAACGTTCACTCGTCCGTTGAAGTTGTTGAAGAAGCTGGTGAGCTGCGTTTCGCTGCTCGCAACGGCGACCAACAAACTCGCGCAATGGCCGGCACTACCCGTGCACTCGTGAACAACATGGTCCAGGGCGTAAGCCAAGGCTTCGAGCGCAAGCTCCAGCTGGTCGGTGTTGGTTACAAGGCGCAAGCCAAGGGCACCGTGCTGAACCTGGCGCTCGGCTTCTCGCACCCAGTGGATTATGAACTGCCTGAGGGCATCACCGCTGAGACCCCTAGCCAGACCGACATCCTGATCAAGGGTATCGACAAGCAGCTGGTAGGTCAGGTGGCCGCTGAAATCCGCGACTTCCGTCCACCAGAGCCGTACAAAGGCAAGGGTGTGCGTTACGCGGACGAAGTCGTCCGTCGTAAAGAAGCCAAGAAGAAGTAGGGCATAGCAAATGACCGACAAAAAAGTTACTCGACTGCGTCGCGCTCGCAAAGCACGCCTGAAAATGCACGAACTCGAAGTCGTGCGTCTCTGCGTGTTCCGCTCCTCGCAGCACATCTATGCCCAGGTCATTTCGGCCGACGGCAGCAAAGTCCTGGCCAGCGCCTCGACTTTGGACAAAGACCTGCGTGATGGCGCCACTGGCAACATCGACGCGGCCACTAAGGTTGGCAAGCTGGTAGCTGAGCGCGCGAAAGCCGCCGGTGTATCTCAAGTTGCCTTTGACCGTTCTGGCTTCAAGTACCACGGCCGCGTTAAAGCGCTGGCAGATGGTGCTCGTGAAGGCGGACTGGAGTTCTAAGTTATGTCAAATAACGATCAAAAGCGCGACGAAGGCTACATCGAGAAGCTGGTTCAAGTTAACCGCGTAGCCAAAACCGTAAAAGGCGGCCGTATCTTCACCTTCACCGCGTTGACCGTGGTAGGTGATGGCAAGGGTCGCGTTGGTTTCGGCCGTGGCAAATCGCGCGAAGTACCTGCTGCGATCCAGAAAGCCATGGAAGCTGCCCGTCGCAACATGATTCAGGTAGATCTGAACGGCACCACTCTGCAGTACGCCACCAAGTCCGCCCACGGCGCTTCGAAGGTGTACATGCAGCCTGCTTCCGACGGTACCGGTATCATCGCCGGTGGCGCGATGCGTGCTGTCCTGGAAGTTGCTGGCGTTCAGAACGTCCTGGCCAAGTGCTACGGCTCGACCAACCCAGTGAACGTGGTTCATGCCACTTTCAAGGGTCTGAAGGCTATGCAATCTCCTGAATCCATTGCTGCCAAGCGCGGCAAGAGCGTCGAGGAGATCCGCTGATCATGGCTACCGTCAAAGTAACGCTGATCAAAAGCACCGCCGGCCGTCTCCCTAACCACAAACTGTGTGTTAAGGGTCTGGGTCTGCGCCGCATCGGTCACACTGTAGAAGTCCTGGATACTCCCGAGAATCGCGGGATGATCAACAAGGCTTACTACATGCTGCGCGTCGAGGGTTAATCGATGAAACTCAATGATCTGAGTCCAGCGCCGGGTTCCCGTCGCGAGAAGCATCGTCCGGGTCGTGGTATCGGTAGTGGTTTGGGCAAGACCGGTGGCCGCGGCCACAAAGGTCAGACCTCCCGCTCCGGTGGCACCATCGCTCCAGGCTTTGAAGGCGGTCAACAGCCGCTGCACCGTCGTCTGCCGAAATTCGGCTTCGTTTCCCTGAAAGCCATGGACCGCGCAGAAGTGCGTCTGTCCGAGTTGGCCAAAGTGGAAGGCGACGTTGTCACCGTGCAATCCTTGAAGGATGCCAACGTGATTAACCAAAACGTACAGCGTGTGAAAATCATGCTGTCCGGCGAAGTTACTCGCGCGGTCACCATCAAGGGTATCGCAGCCACCAAAGGTGCGCGTGCGGCTATCGAAGCAGCTGGCGGCAAGTTCGAGGAATAAATGGCTAAGCAAGGTGCTCTCTCTTCGCTCGGTAAAGGCGGGATGTCTGAACTTTGGGCTCGTCTGCGTTTTCTGTTTCTGGCGATCATCGTCTATCGGATAGGCGCACACATCCCAGTTCCAGGCATCAACCCGGACCGGCTGGCGGAACTGTTTCGACAGAATGAGGGGACCATTCTTAGCTTGTTCAACATGTTTTCCGGCGGCGCGCTGGAACGGATGAGCATCTTTGCACTGGGGATCATGCCGTACATTTCGGCATCGATCATCATGCAGCTGATGACCGCCGTCAGCCCGCAGCTGGAGCAGTTGAAGAAGGAAGGTGAAGCTGGCCGTCGCAAGATCAGCCAGTACACCCGCTACGGCACCGTTATCCTGGCGCTGGTCCAGGCTGTTGGCATGTCCATCGGCCTGGCCGGTCAGGGTGTAGCGTTTTCTGCTGACTTTGGCTTCCATTTCGTCGCGGTCTCCACGTTTGTGGCGGGTGCGATGTTCATGATGTGGCTGGGTGAGCAAATCACGGAGCGCGGTGTAGGCAACGGTATCTCGATGTTGATTTTCGCAGGTATCGTCGCCGGTCTTCCGAGAGCAATCGGGCAGTCTTTCGAGTCTGCACGTACGGGCGATATCAACATTTTCGCTCTGGTCGCTATCGGTTTGCTGGCAGTAGCGATTATCGGTTTTGTGGTGTTCATTGAGCGTGGTCAGCGTCGAATCGCCGTTCACTACGCCAAGCGTCAGCAGGGCCGCAAGGTCTTCGCTGCGCAGACTAGCCACTTGCCGCTGAAGGTGAACATGGCCGGGGTCATCCCAGCCATTTTCGCAAGCAGCATTTTGCTGTTCCCGGCTTCGCTGGGTGCCTGGTTTGGTCAGTCTGAAGGTATGGGCTGGCTGCAGGACATCTCGCAGTCGATCGCTCCTGGTCAGCCGTTGAATATTCTGCTGTTTAGTGCAGGGATTATTTTCTTCTGCTTCTTCTATACGGCGTTGATGTTCAATCCGAAAGACGTAGCGGAAAACCTGAAGAAGTCCGGTGCCTTTATTCCGGGCATCCGTCCAGGCGAGCAGTCGGCGCGCTACATTGATGGCGTTCTGACCCGCTTGACCATGTTCGGTGCTCTTTATATGACGGCCGTGTGTCTGTTGCCCCAGTTCCTGGTGGTAGCGGCAAACGTTCCGTTCTACCTTGGCGGGACCTCGTTGCTGATTGTGGTAGTGGTTGTGATGGACTTCATGTCCCAAGTACAATCGCACCTCGTTTCGCACCAGTACGAATCCCTGATGAAGAAAGCCAACCTGAAAGGCTACGGTGGCAGCGGAATGCTGCGCTGAGAGACCCTTAAGGTTCGAGGAGTTGGTGATGAAAGTTCGTGCATCGGTGAAAAAGCTGTGCCGTAACTGCAAAATTATTCGCCGCGAAGGTGTTGTGCGAGTGATTTGCAGCGCGGAACCACGTCACAAGCAGCGCCAAGGCTGAGTGTGATCTGTGCTTCAAACCCAGCAGCTAGTGCGCTGCTGGGTTGATTATTTGTTTCTACAGCGATATTATCTCGCGCCCTATTTCTTGGCTTCCGGGGCGTAGGTAGCTGTCAATTGGAGTCCCACTGAATGGCCCGTATTGCAGGCGTTAACATTCCAGATAACAAGCACACTGTTATCTCGCTGACCTACATCTATGGTGTCGGTCGCACAACTGCACAGAAAATCTGTGCAGACACTGGGGTCAACCCAGCCGTGAAGATCAAAGATCTGAGCGACGAGCAGATTGAACAGCTGCGTAGCGAAGTTGCGAAGTTCACCACTGAAGGTGACCTGCGTCGCGACATCAACATGAAAATCAAGCGGTTGATGGACCTGGGTTGCTACCGCGGCCTGCGTCATCGTCGGGGTCTGCCAGTACGCGGTCAGCGTACCAAGACCAACGCGCGTACCCGTAAAGGTCCGCGTAAGCCGATCCGCAAGTAATCGCACCAGCGAATCGACAGGAATATAGACATGGCAAAACCTGCTGCTCGTCCTCGTAAAAAAGTTAAAAAGACAGTGGTTGATGGCATCGCCCACATCCATGCGTCCTTTAACAACACCATCGTGACCATTACCGATCGTCAAGGTAACGCCCTGTCCTGGGCTACCTCCGGCGGTTCGGGTTTCCGCGGTTCCCGCAAGTCCACCCCGTTCGCTGCTCAAGTAGCTGCTGAGCGTGCTGGTCAAGCTGCGCTGGAATATGGTCTGAAGAACCTCGACGTCAACGTCAAGGGTCCAGGTCCAGGTCGTGAGTCCGCTGTTCGTGCTCTGAACGGCTGTGGCTACAAGATCGCCAGCATCACCGACGTGACGCCAATCCCGCATAACGGGTGCCGTCCGCCGAAGAAGCGCCGCGTGTAATCAGGAGACAGATAAATGGCACGTTACATTGGTCCAAAATGCAAACTGTCTCGTCGTGAAGGCACCGATCTGTTCCTGAAGAGCGGCGTTCGCGCTCTGGAATCGAAGTGCAACATCGAAGCAGCCCCAGGTATTCACGGTCAGCGCCGCGGTCGTCAGTCCGACTACGGCACCCAGCTGCGTGAAAAGCAAAAAGTCCGTCGTATCTACGGCGTGCTCGAGCGTCAGTTCAGCGGTTACTACAAGCAAGCGGCCTCCTCGAAGGGCGCTACTGGTGAGAACCTGCTGCAACTGCTCGAATGCCGTCTGGATAACGTCGTTTATCGTATGGGCTTTGGCGCTACTCGTGCCGAATCCCGTCAGCTGGTTTCGCACAAAGCGATCAGCGTTAACGGCAAGACTGTAAACGTTCCGTCCTACCAAGTTCGTCCGGGTGACGTGGTCGCGGTTCGCGAGAAGTCGCTGAACCAGCTGCGCATTGTTCAAGCCCTTGAACTGTGCGCCCAGCGTGGCCGCGTTGAGTGGGTAGATGTAGACACCGCGAAGAAGTCGGGCGTTTTCAAGAACGTTCCTGCTCGCAGTGATCTGTCTGCCGACATCAACGAAAGCCTGATTGTCGAGCTCTACTCCAAGTAAGGGCTAGAAAATAGGTGCATCCATGCAGATTTCGGTAAATGAGTTCCTGACGCCCCGCCACATCGATGTGCAGGTCGTCAGTCCAACCCGCGCTAAAATCACTCTCGAGCCTCTCGAGCGTGGTTTTGGCCATACCCTGGGCAACGCGCTGCGCCGCATCCTGTTGTCCTCCATGCCTGGCTGTGCAGTAGTCGAGGCCGAGATCGACGGTGTACTCCACGAGTACTCCGCCATCGAAGGTGTTCAGGAAGACGTCATTGAAATCCTGTTGAACCTGAAAGGCCTGGCTATCAAACTGCACGGTCGTGACGAAGTTACGCTGACCTTGTCGAAGAAGGGTTCGGGGGTGGTTACCGCTGCCGATATTCAGCTGGATCATGATGTCGAGATCGTTAACCCCGATCACGTAATCGCTAACCTGGCGTCCAATGGCGCCTTGAACATGAAGCTCACCGTAGCTCGTGGTCGTGGTTATGAACCGGCCGATTCGCGTCAGAGCGATGAAGACGAAAGCCGCAGCATTGGTCGCTTGCAGCTCGACTCTTCGTTCAGCCCGGTTCGCCGTATCGCATACGTGGTGGAAAACGCCCGTGTCGAGCAGCGTACTAACCTGGACAAGCTGGTTATTGATCTGGAAACCAACGGTACTCTGGATCCTGAAGAGGCAATCCGTCGTGCTGCAACCATCCTGCAACAGCAGTTGGCTGCATTCGTCGACCTCAAGGGTGACAGCGAACCAGTGGTAGTCGAACAGGAAGACGAGATCGATCCGATCCTGCTTCGTCCGGTTGACGATCTGGAATTGACCGTGCGTTCGGCCAACTGCCTTAAGGCGGAGAACATTTACTACATCGGCGACCTGATTCAGCGTACCGAAGTAGAACTGTTGAAGACTCCGAACCTGGGCAAGAAATCCTTGACCGAAATCAAGGACGTTCTGGCCTCCCGTGGTCTGTCCCTCGGCATGCGCCTCGACAACTGGCCGCCTGCAAGTCTTAAGAAGGACGACAAGGCGACTGCCTGATCGTCGTAATCACCGAACGTAGTGTTTGGTAAGGAATGAACCCATGCGTCATCGTAAAAGTGGACGTCACCTGAGCCGTACCAGCTCTCACCGTAAGGCCATGTTCCAGAACATGGCGGTGTCGCTGTTCGAGCACGAGCTGATCAAAACTACTCTGCCAAAAGCCAA
Source organism: Pseudomonas sp. 8209 (assembly GCF_028682105.1). Taxonomy (NCBI): domain Bacteria; kingdom Pseudomonadati; phylum Pseudomonadota; class Gammaproteobacteria; order Pseudomonadales; family Pseudomonadaceae; genus Pseudomonas; species Pseudomonas sp. 8209. The sequence continues at coordinate 269,532 of NZ_JANIAH010000008.1, read as the reverse complement.
GGAACTGCGCCGCGTTGCCGAGCCGCTGATCACCCTGGCCAAGGAAGACAGCGTTGCTAACCGTCGTCTGGCTTTCGACCGTACCCGTTCGAAAGAAATCGTCGGTAAGCTGTTCAACGATCTGGGCAAGCGCTATGCCACCCGTCAGGGCGGCTACCTGCGTATCCTCAAGTGCGGTTTCCGCGCTGGCGATAACGCACCTATGGCGTACGTCGAGCTGGTTGATCGTCCTGTTGGTGGCTCGGTTGAAGCTGCTGAGTAAGGCGAACAGTCTGTAACAAGGAACCGGGCCCAGTGCCCGGTTTTTTGTTTCTGCGTGAATTGAAATAATCTATTGATCTCAGTCATGTAATGAATTTGATGGTGTCATGTTCCTGGTCGATACTTCTGCCTACGCCGATTAGCCGGCCGCAAAAGTCTGATTAAGGAGAGAGTGCATGAGCCAGAACAAAACGCTGACCACCGCCAGTGGCGCGCCGGTCGCCGACAACCAGAACTCGCGTTCGGCAGGCCCGCGGGGTCCGTTGTTGCTGGAAGACTTCCACCTGATTGAAAAGCTTGCGCACTTCAACCGCGAGAACATCCCTGAGCGCCGTGTACACGCCAAGGGGTCGGGTGCCTATGGCACGTTTACCGTCAGCCGCGATATCACCCAGTACACCTGCGCCAAGCTGTTCAGCAGCGTCGGCAAGCAGACCGAGACCTTCCTGCGTTTCTCCACAGTGGGTGGCGAGCGGGGTTCGGCCGATACCGAGCGTGACCCTCGGGGTTTTGCACTCAAGTTCTACACCGAGGAAGGCAACTGGGACATCGTGGGCAACAACACGCCGGTGTTCTTCATCCGTGATCCATTGAAGTTCCCGGACTTCATCCACACCCAGAAGCGCCTGCCTCAAAGCAACCTGAAAAGCCCGCAGATGATGTGGGACTTCTGGTCGCATTCGCCCGAATCGCTGCACCAGGTCACCATCCTGTTCTCCGACCGCGGCATCCCGGACGGCTACCGTCACATGCACGGTTTCGGCAGCCACACCTACAGCCTGATCAACGCACAGGGCCAGCGTACCTGGGTCAAGTGGCACTTCAAGACCAAGCAGGGCATCAAGAACCTGGCGCCTGCCGAGGCGGCCCGCCTGGCCGGTACCGACCCGGATTACGCCCAGCGCGACCTGTTCGAAGCGATCGAGCGCGGTGACTTCCCGAAATGGAGCGTGTGCATCCAGGTAATGAGCGAAGCCGAGGCCGCCAGCCGTGCCGAGAACCCGTTCGACGTGACCAAGACCTGGTCGCAGAAGGACTATCCGCTGATCGAGGTGGGCGAACTGGAGCTCAACCGCAACCCGCTCAACTACTTTGCCGAAGTCGAGCAGGCCGCGTTCGGCCCCAGCAACATGATCCCCGGTGTGGGGCTGTCGCCAGACCGCATGCTGCAGGGCCGCGTATTCGCCTACGCAGACGCTCACCGTTACCGTGTGGGTACCAACCACCAGCAACTGCCGGTAAACGCCCCACGCAGCCCGGTGAACAGCTACCAGCGCGATGGTTCGATGGCCTTTGGCAGCAACGGCGGCGCGGCGCCCAACTACGAGCCCAACAGCTACGCCGACGCACCCAAGCAGGCCCCGCAGTACGCTGAGCCTGCACTGGCCCTCGGTGGTGCAGCAGACCGTTACGATCATCGTGAAGACACCGACTACTACAGCCATGCCGGTGCGCTGTTCCGCCTGATGAACGATGAGCAGAAGGCCCTGCTGATCGCCAACATCGCCGGCACCATGGCCAGCGTCTCGCGCGATGTGGTGGAGCGTCAGCTGCAGCACTTCTTCAAGGCCGATCCGGCCTACGGAGGGGGAATCGCAAAGGCATTGGGTCTCAATCTGGCCTAAGTCGAAGTGATAAGAAGAACCGCCCTCATCTGGGCGGTTTTTCAATGCAATTGACTACTGTTTACCCACTTTTTTAGCGGTTTTAGCGCAATTTGCAGTGACCTTACAGTCATCCTGGTTCAAACTATGGCTTTCACACAGGGAGAGTCAGGGCAATGCAAGGTCACCCGGACGTAATCGATTATCTCAACACGTTGCTGACGGGCGAACTGGCGGCACGTGACCAATACTTCATCCACTCGCGCATGTACGAAGACTGGGGCTTCAGCAAGCTCTACGAGCGTATCAACCACGAGATGGAAGAAGAGGCACAACACGCCGACGCCCTGATGCGCCGCATTCTCATGCTCGAAGGCACCCCGCGCATGCGCCCGGACGACCTGGACATCGGCACCACCGTGCCCGAGATGATCGCTGCCGACCTGCGCCTTGAGTACAAGGTGCGCGCTGCGCTGTGCAAAGGCATCGAGCTGTGCGAGCTGCACAAGGACTACGTCAGCCGTGACATCCTGCGCGTGCAGTTGGCCGACACCGAAGAAGATCACACTTACTGGCTGGAGAAGCAGCAGGGTCTGATCAAGTCGCTGGGCCTGGAGAACTACCTGCAATCGCAGATGTAATCCACCGCGCAACGAACAAGGCCATCGGGGCGTACCCGATGGCCTTTTTTTGTGCCCGCATGCCGCTGTGCAGGAGCCGGCCTGGCCGGCTCCTGCAGTTCAGGCCCGGTCGCGCGCCAGCAGCGGCTTGAGGTAATACCCCGTGTGCGACTGCTTCATCTCGGCCAGCTCCTCCGGCGTGCCGCAGGCGATGATCTGTCCGCCCTTGGAGCCGCCTTCCGGCCCAAGGTCCACCAGCCAGTCGGCGGTCTTGATCACGTCCAGGTTGTGCTCGATCACCACCACGGTGTTGCCGTGGTCACGCAGGCGATGCAGCACGTCCAGCAGTTGCTGGATATCGGCAAAGTGCAGGCCAGTGGTCGGCTCATCGAGGATGTACAGCGTCTTGCCGGTATCGCGCTTGGACAGCTCGCGTGACAGCTTGACCCGCTGCGCCTCACCACCGGACAGCGTGGTCGCCGACTGGCCCAGCTTGATGTACGACAGGCCCACGTCCATCAGCGTCTGCAGTTTGCGCGCCAGTGCCGGCACCGCATCGAAGAACTCGCGGGCTTCCTCGATGGTCATTTCCAGCACCTCGTGGATGTTCTTGCCCTTGTACTTGATTTCCAGCGTTTCGCGGTTGTAGCGCTTGCTCTTGCACACGTCGCACGGCACGTAGATGTCGGGCAGGAAGTGCATCTCGACCTTGATCAGGCCATCGCCCTGGCACGCCTCGCAGCGCCCGCCCTTGACGTTGAACGAGAAACGCCCCGGCCCGTAGCCGCGCGAGCGCGACTCCGGCACGCCGCTGAACAGCTCGCGGATCGGCGTGAACAGCCCGGTGTAGGTCGCCGGGTTGGAGCGCGGTGTACGCCCGATCGGGCTCTGGTCGATATCCACCACCTTGTCCAGGTGCTGCAGGCCATCGCAGTTGTCGTGGGCCGCAGCTTCCAGCGTGCTGGCACCGTTGAGCGCGGTTGCCGCCAGCGGGAACAGGGTGTTGTTGATCAGCGTCGACTTGCCCGAACCGGACACGCCGGTCACGCAGGTCAGCAGGCCGATCGGGATCTCCAGGTCGACGTTCTGCAGGTTGTTGCCGCGTGCGCCCTTGAGCTTGAGCGACAGCTTCTTGTTGCGCGGGGTGCGCTTGGCCGGCACGGCGATCTTCACGCGGCCCGACAGGTACTTGCCGGTCAGCGAGTCCGGGTGCGCCATCACCTCGGCCGGGGTGCCCTCGGCCACGATCTGGCCGCCATGCACGCCCGCGCCCGGGCCGATATCCACCACGTAGTCGGCCATGCGGATGGCGTCCTCGTCGTGCTCCACCACGATCACCGTGTTGCCGATGTCGCGCAGGTGATTGAGGGTGCCCAGCAGGCGATCGTTGTCGCGCTGGTGCAGGCCGATGGATGGCTCGTCGAGAATGTACATCACCCCCACCAGGCCGGCGCCGATCTGGCTGGCCAGGCGGATACGCTGGGCCTCGCCGCCCGACAGGGTATCGGCGCTGCGATCCAGCGTCAGGTAGTCCAGGCCCACGTTCACCAGAAACTGCAGGCGTTCGCAGATTTCCTTGAGGATCTTGTCGGCGATCTCGCCACGGCGCCCGGTCAGCTTGAGGCCGCCGAAGTAGTCGCTGGCATCGCCGATCGGCAGGTTGGTAACCGCCGGCAGGGTCTTCTCGCCCACCCACACATGGCGCGCCTCGCGGCGCAGGCGGGTGCCGCGGCAGTCGGGGCAGGGCTGGGTGCTGAGGAACTTGGCCAGCTCTTCACGCACGGTGGCCGATTCGGTCTCGCGGTAGCGCCGCTCCAGGTTCGGCACGATGCCCTCGAAGGGGTGCGAGCGCTTGACGATATCGCCCCGGTCGTTGAGGTACTTGAAGTCGACGTTGTGCTTGCCACTGCCGTTCAGGATCACCTTCTGCTGGTCGGCCGGCAGCTCGTTGAACGGCACCTCCAGGCTGAACCCGTAATGCGCGGCCAGCGAGCCGAGCATCTGGAAGTAATACACATTGCGCCGGTCCCAGCCGCGAATCGCGCCCTCGGCCAGGGTCAGCTCGCCGTTGACCAGGCGCTTGATGTCGAAGAACTGCTTCACGCCCAGGCCGTCGCAGGTCGGGCAGGCGCCGGCCGGGTTGTTGAAGGAGAACAGCTTGGGCTCCAGCTCGCTGATCGCGTGGCCGCAGATCGGGCAGGCGAAGCGCGCCGAGAAGATCATCTCTTCACCCGGCTCGTCGTCCATCGGCGCCACCAGGGCGATGCCATCGGCCAGCTTAAGGGCTGTTTCGAACGATTCGGCCAGGCGCTGCTGCAGGTCGTCGCGCACCTTGAAGCGGTCGACCACCACATCGATGCTGTGCTTCTTCTGCTTGTCGAGCTTGGGCAACTCGTCCAGCTCGTACAGCTTGCCGTTGACCCGTGCGCGCACGAAGCCCTGGGCACGCAGCTCTTCGAACACCGCCAGGTGCTCGCCCTTGCGCTCGCGAATCACCGGAGCCAGCAGCATCAGCTTGCTGCCCTCGGGCTGCGCCAGCACCAGGTCGACCATCTGGCTGACAGTCTGGGCTTCGAGCGGGATGTCGTGGTCGGGGCAGCGTGGGGTGCCCACACGGGCATACAGCAGGCGCAGGTAATCGTAGATCTCGGTAATGGTGCCCACGGTCGAGCGCGGGTTGTGCGAGGTCGACTTCTGCTCGATCGAGATGGCCGGCGACAGCCCCTCGATGGTGTCGACGTCTGGCTTTTCCATCATCGACAGGAACTGGCGGGCATACGCCGACAGCGATTCCACGTAGCGACGCTGGCCTTCGGCGTACAGGGTGTCGAACGCCAGCGATGACTTGCCGGACCCGGACAGACCGGTGATGACGATCAGTTTGTCCCGGGGCAGGGTCAGGTCGATGTTCTTAAGGTTGTGGGTACGTGCCCCACGTATCAGGATCTTGTCCACTGCGGCCTCGCTTGGCGGGCATAAACGGAGGAGTATACGGCGCGCTGCCACCACGCGGCAAAGCGTCGCGTATATGCCGTTAACCGATCCGACTGGTAGAATCGCCGCCGGTTCACACGAGGTTTATCCATGCACGATCCCCACAGCGAACGCATGAGCGGCAGCGAGACCCGCGCCGCAGGCGGCCTGGCCATGGTGTTCGCCTTCCGTATGCTGGGCATGTTCATGGTGCTGCCGGTACTGGCCACCTATGGCATGGACCTGGCGGGCGCCACGCCGGCGCTTATCGGCCTGGCCATCGGTGCCTATGGCCTGACCCAGGCCGTATTGCAGATTCCGTTCGGGGTCATTTCCGACCGCATCGGCCGTCGGCCGGTGATCTACCTGGGGCTGGTGATCTTTGCCCTGGGCAGCGTGCTGGCAGCGCAGGCCGACTCGATCTGGGGCGTGATCGCCGGGCGCATCCTGCAGGGTGCGGGCGCCATCTCCGCGGCAGTCATGGCGTTGCTCTCGGACCTCACCCGCGAACAGCACCGCACCAAGGCCATGGCCATGATCGGCATGAGCATCGGCCTGTCGTTCGCCGTGGCGATGGTCGTGGGGCCACTGGTAACGCGGGCCTTCGGCCTGTCGGGGTTGTTCCTGGCCACCGCAGCGATGGCGGTGGTGGGCATCGGCCTGATCGCCTTCGTGGTTCCGGCCTCCAACGGCCCGCTGGCGCATCGCGAGTCGGGCGTGGCCAAGCAGGCCCTGGGGCCGACCCTGCGTCACCCCGACCTGCTGCGCCTGGACGTCGGCATCTTCGTGCTGCACGCCATCCTCATGGCCAGCTTCGTCGCCTTGCCGCTGGCGTTCGTGGAGCGTGGCGGGTTGCCGAAAGAGGAGCACTGGTGGGTCTACCTCACCGCCTTGCTGGTTTCATTCTTCGCAATGATTCCGTTCATCATCTACGGTGAAAAAAAGCGCAAGATGAAACGTGTCCTGCTGGGCGCGGTCAGTGTGCTCATGCTCACAGAGCTGTTTTTCTGGGAGCTGGGCAACAGCCTGCAGTCACTGGTGATCGGCACGGTGATCTTCTTCACCGCCTTCAACCTGCTCGAAGCCTCGTTGCCTTCGCTGATCAGCAAGGTGTCGCCGGCCGGTGGCAAGGGCACGGCGATGGGGGTGTATTCCACCAGCCAGTTCCTGGGGGCGGCGCTGGGCGGGATCATGGGTGGCTGGTTGTTCCAGCATGGCGGCTTGAGCGTGGTTTTCCTGGGGTGCGCAGGCCTCTGTGCCCTTTGGTTGGCCATAGCTGTTACTATGCGCGAACCACCTTACGTGACGAGCCTGCGCTTGCCGTTGTCGCCAGAAGCGATGCGCGAAGCGGGCTTGACCGAGCGCCTCAAGGCCGTGCCGGGTGTGACCGACGCAGTGGTGGTGGCAGAGGAAGCCGCCATCTATATCAAACTGGATACACAAATTTTGGATCGTACGGCCCTGGAGCTGCTGGTAAACCCGGCGCCCGCGGCGTGCCAAGCCTAGGAGAACGTTATGGCCCGTGGGGTTAACAAAGTCATTTTGGTCGGCACTTGCGGCCAGGACCCTGAAGTTCGCCACCTGCCCAACGGCAACGCGGTGACCAACCTCAGCCTGGCCACCAGCGAGCAGTGGACCGACAAGCAGACCGGCCAGAAGGTCGAGCGTACCGAGTGGCACCGTGTGTCGATGTTCGGCAAGGTTGCCGAGATTGCCGGCGAGTACCTGCGCAAGGGTTCGCAGGTGTACATCGAGGGCAAGCTGCAGACCCGCGAGTGGGAAAAGGACGGCATCAAGCGTTACACCACCGAGATCATCGTCGACATGCAGGGCACCATGCAGCTGCTGGGTGGTCGTCCGCAGAACCAGGACGGTTCGCAGCAGGGTGGCAACAACTACAACCAGGCCCCACGTCAGCAGGCGCCTCAGCAGCGTCCGCAGCAGGCCCCTCAGCAGCGCCCTGCGCCGCAACAGCCTGCGCCGCAGCCGGCTGCCGACTTCGACAGCTTCGATGACGACATCCCGTTCTGAGCCCTGGCCAACGCCGCGCTTCAAGACAAACGCCCGATGCGCTGCATCGGGCGTTTTGCGTTCTGGGGAAACCTCGGTGGGCGGCGGCCCTGACACGCTTGCGATGTTCAGCGCACGTGCGGGCCTCGCGGTACCTCTAGCGGGCCGCCAGGAGGTGAAGCGGCCCGTGAGCACTCACGCCGCGGCCACGCCTTGGCCCACCAGCCCGGCCAGTGCATTGAGCATCGGTGCGCGATACTCCACGTCCTTCTCGTTCCAGTACACATGACCGGCTGGCAGGTCGACATTGAAGAAGCTTTCGTAGTAGCTGCCTGGCGCCGAATCCGAACGGTCGTTGCCGAACACCTTCAGGCGCACCGCACCCGCTTCAAGCCCGGTGTCCGCCTGGTGCAGCGCAATCACGCTGAAGCGCTCGCCGACCGCCCCGGGGCCATCGACCAGCTCGATTTCATACAGCTGTGCCAGCGCCTCGATGAACCGCTCGGTCTCCAGGCCCAGCGACGAGATCTCGAGCCCGTCGCTGTAGAAGTGCGCCTGTATCACGTTCATCTCGCCATCGAACCCCGGCTGCACGTCGCGCCGCAGCCGCGCCCGCACACCCACCGAGTACCCGGCGAACGCGGCACGCAGGTCAAAGTGGTAGTGCACGTCATCCTGCATCAGGTGCTGCACCTGAAACACGCAGTCCACAAAACCTTCTTCGCCAAACTGCTCCAGCAGCGGCAACCCGTTCTTGTCCAATTGCATCATGCAGTCCCTTGGCGATGGTGGTCAGGCTGGCGATTATGCACCCGTTGCACGCATCGATAATCCGTTTTAATGGTGCTTGGCCCGATCTTGGCTAGAGTGAATATTGACGACCACCCAGTGGCCGCCACCGTGACTGTTCACGAGACGCCGGCAATGCTCCGCGCGTCCACCACCTGATCAGGAGTGCACGATGGATCTCAACCGTCGGCAATTTTTCAAGGTCGCCGCCATCGGCCTTGGAGGTTCGAGCCTGGCGGCGCTGGGCATGGCCCCCACGCCGGCCTTCGCCGAACAGATACGCCACTTCAAGCTGGCCCGTACCAAGGAAACCCGCAACACCTGCCCCTACTGCTCGGTCGGCTGCGGCCTGATCCTGTACAGCCAGGGCGATGCGGGCAAGAACGTGGCGCAGAGCATCATCCACGTCGAAGGCGACGCCGATCACCCGGTCAACCGCGGCACCCTGTGCCCCAAAGGTGCAGGCCTGCTGGACTTTATCCACAGCCCCAGCCGCCTGCAGTACCCGCAGGTGCGCAAGCCGGGCAGCAACGAGTGGACGCGCGTCAGCTGGGATGAGGCCATGGACCGCGTGGCCGAGCTGGTCAAGGCCGACCGCGACGCCAACTTCATCGAGAAGAACGCCCAGGGCCAGACCGTCAACCGCTGGCTCAGCACCGGGTTCCTCGCGGCCTCGGCGGCTTCCAGCGAAGCCGGCTACCTGACCCACAAGGTCATTCGCAGTTTGGGCATGCTGGGGTTCGACAACCAGGCGCGTGTCTGACACGGCCCGACGGTGGCAAGTCTTGCCCCGACGTACGGCCGTGGTGCCATGACCAATCACTGGACCGATATCGCCAACGCGAACCTGATCCTGGTGATGGGCGGCAACGCAGCAGAAGCGCACCCGTGCGGTTTCAAATGGGTGACCGAAGCCAAGGCGCACAACCAGGCGCGGCTGATCGTGGTCGACCCACGGTTTACCCGTACCGCCTCGGTGGCCGATTACTACGCGCCGATTCGCACCGGCAGCGACATCGCCTTCATGGGCGGCCTGATCAACTATCTGCTCAGCACTGACCAGATCCAGCACGAGTACGTGCGCAACTACACCGACGTGTCGTTCATCGTCAAAGCCGGCTTCGGCTTCGAGGACGGGCTGTTCAGTGGCTACGATGCGGCCAAGCGTACCTATGCCGACAAGTCCGGTTGGGGCTACGAACTGGGTGAAGACGGTTTCGCCAAGGTCGACCCGACCCTGCAGGACCCGCGCTGCGTCTACCAGCTGATGAAGCAGCACTACAGCCGCTACACCCCGGAGCTCGCCAGCATGACCTGCGGCATGCCCCAGGCCAGCATGCAGAAGATCTGGGAAGAGATCGCCACCTGCTCCACACCCGGCAAGACCATGACCATCCTCTATGCCCTGGGCTGGACCCAGCATTCGATCGGTGCGCAGATCATCCGCAGCGCGGCGATGGTGCAACTGCTGCTGGGCAACGTCGGCATGCCGGGTGGCGGGGTCAACGCCCTGCGCGGGCACTCCAACATCCAGGGCCTGACCGACCTGGGCCTGCTGTCCAACTCCTTGCCGGGCTACCTGACCCTGCCCGGTGATGCCGAGCAGGACTACGACGGCTACATCGCCAAGCGCGCCCTCAAGCCGCTGCGCCCAGGGCAGCTGTCGTACTGGCAGAACTACGGCAAGTTCCATGTCAGCCTGATGAAGGCCTGGTATGGCGCCAACGCCACTGCCGAGAACCACTGGGGCTACGACTGGCTGCCCAAGCTCGACATCCCAGGCTACGACGTGCTCAAGATGTTCGACATGATGGGCAGGGGCGAGGTGCACGGCTATATGTGCCAGGGCTTCAACCCGATTGCTGCGCTGCCCGACAAGAACCGCGTCACTGCCGCGCTCAGCAAGCTCAAGTGGCTGGTGGTGATGGACCCGCTGGCCACCGAAACCTCGGAGTTCTGGCGCAACGCAGGGCCGTACAACGACGTCAGCACGGCCGACATCGCCACCGAGGTCATCCGCCTGCCCACCACCTGCTTCGCCGAGGAGGACGGCTCGCTGGTCAACAGCAGCCGCTGGCTGCAGTGGCACTGGAAGGGCGCCGACGGCCCGGGCGAAACCCGTACCGACGTGCGCATCATGAGCGACCTGTTCCTGCGCCTGCGTGAACGCTACCGCGCCGAGGGTGGCGCGTTTGCCGAACCGCTGCTCAACCTCAGCTGGCCGTACAAGGTCGCCGACGAACCCTCCCCCGAAGAGCTGGCCAGGGAGCTCAACGGCGTGGCCGTGACCGATCAGGTCGATGCCACCGGCGCTGCGCTCAAGGGCGGCCAGCAACTGTCGGGGTTCGCCCAGCTCAAGGACGATGGCAGTACCGCGTCCGGCTGCTGGATCTTCTGCGGCAGCTGGACCGAGCAGGGCAACCAGATGGCTCGGCGCGACAACAGCGACCCGTATGGCATGAAGCAGAACCTGGGCTGGGCCTGGGCCTGGCCGATGAACCGGCGAATCCTCTACAACCGTGCCTCGGCCACCCCGCAAGGCCAGCCCTGGGACCCGAAAAAACGCCTGGTATGGTGGAACGGCAAGGCCTGGACCGGCACCGACACCCCGGACTACAAGGCCGACGTGCCCCCCGAGGCGGGCATGAACCCGTTCATCATGAACCCCGAAGGGGTGGCCCGGTTCTTCGCCGTCGACAAGATGGCCGAAGGCCCGTTCCCCGAGCACTACGAACCCTTCGAGACGCCGATCGGGATCAACCCGCTGCACCCCACCAACAAGAAGGCCACCAGCAACCCGGCCGGACGCATCTTCGACTCGGTGTGGGACACCCTCGGCCAGGCCAAGGACTACCCCTACGCGGCCACCACCTACCGGCTGACCGAGCACTTTCACTTCTGGAGCAAGCATGCGCGCCTGAATGCCATCGCCCAGCCCGAGCAGTTCGTCGAGATCGGTGAAGTGCTGGCGCAGCAGAAGGGTATCCAGGCCGGCGACCGGGTGCGGGTGAGTTGCAAGCGTGGGCATATCGAGGCAGTGGCGGTCGTCACCAAGCGGATTCGTCCGCTGCAGGTCAACAACCAGACCGTGCACCAGGTCGGTATCCCGCTGCACTGGGGCTTCACCGGGCTGACGCGGCATGGCTACCTGACCAACACCCTGGTGCCGTTCCTCGGCGATGGCAATACACAGACCCCGGAATCGAAGTCGTTCCTGGTCAACGTGGAGAAAATCTGATGGCCAGCCAAGACATCATTGCCCGTTCGGCCACCACCACGCTGCCCCCCTCGGTGCGCCAGCAGGAGCAGGTCGCCAAGCTGATCGACACCACCAAGTGCATCGGCTGCAAGGCCTGCCAGGTGGCGTGTTCGGAATGGAACGAGCTGCGCGACGAGGTGGGTCACAACCACGGCACCTATGACAACCCGCAGGACCTCAGTGCTGAAAGCTGGACGCTGATGCGCTTCACCGAGCACGAGACCGCCGACGGCAACCTGGAGTGGCTGATCCGCAAGGACGGCTGCATGCACTGCGCCGACCCCGGCTGCCTCAAGGCCTGTCCCAGCCCGGGGGCGATCATCAAGCACGCCAACGGCATCGTCGACTTCAACCAGGACCACTGCATCGGCTGCGGCTACTGCATCACCGGCTGCCCGTTCAACATCCCGCGCATCTCGCAGAAGGATCACAAGGCCTACAAGTGCACCCTGTGTTCCGACCGCGTGGCCGTGGGGCTGGAGCCGGCCTGCGTGAAGACCTGTCCCACCGGCGCCATCGTGTTCGGCAGCAAGACCGACATGCAGGAGCACGCCGCCGAACGCATCGTCGACCTCAAGTCGCGGGGCTTCGAGCATGCCGGCCTGTACGACCCGGACGGCGTGGGTGGCACCCATGTGATGTACGTGCTGCACCACGCCGACACGCCGCGCGTGTACGCGGGGCTGCCCGACAACCCGGTGATCAGCCCGCTGGTCGGGCTATGGAAGGGCGTGAGCAAACCGCTGGCGCTGCTGGCCATGGGTGCGGCGGTGCTGGCCGGGTTCTTCCACTACGTGCGCATCGGCCCGCAGCGGGTCGAGGAAGAGGATGACGAGCATCCTGACACCAGCGTGCATCAGGTCGACCCGTCGGTGCATGTGTATGACCCGGGCAAGCCCACCGCACCAGGGGAGCAACGGCCATGAAGCACAAGCCGATACTGCGTTACACCGCCAACGAGCGCACCAACCACTGGCTGGTGGCGATCCTGTTCTTCATGGCGGCACTGTCGGGGCTGGCGCTGTTTCACCCGGCGCTGTTCTGGCTCAGCCACCTGTTCGGCGGCGGGCCGTGGACACGTATCCTGCACCCGTTCATGGGCGTGCTGATGTTCGTGCTGTTCCTGGGGCTGGTGCTGCGCTTCTGGCGGGCCAACTTCATCACCGCCACCGACCGGCAGTGGCTGCGCCGGGTCGACCGGGTGATCCGCAACGAGGAGGAGGGCGTACCACCGGTGGGCAAGTACAACGCCGGGCAGAAGCTGCTGTTCTGGACCCTGCTGGCGTGCATGCTGGTGCTGCTGGTGAGTGGCGTGGTGATCTGGCGTGCCTACTTCAGCGCGTACTTCGGTATCGACACCATTCGCCTGGCCACCCTGCTGCATGCCCTGGCCGGCTTCGTGCTGGTGCTGAGCATCATCGTGCACATCTATGCCGGCATCTGGATCAAGGGCTCGGTCAGCGCCATGCTGCATGGCTGGGTCAGCCGCACGTGGGCGCGCAAGCACCATGCGCTATGGTACCGGGAGGTCACTCGGGACGAGCGGCCCGACACGCACAAAGGAGCCAAGCCTTGAGTACCGTGATGGAACCCGATCAGATCCAGGCGTCGGCCAGTTCGCCGCCGTTTCTGCACCCGCCACCGCCCCAGCTGTTTGCGCTGCGTGCCGAACGCCTCGACCTGCTGGCCGAGGGGCATGCGCTGGGCGACTACCTGCGCTTCGTGGCCGGGTTGTGCCGCGTGCAGCAGGGGTTGCTGGACAACCCGCCGGCAGCAGCCATGCCCGACCCGCAGCGCCTGCAGCTGTGCGTGACCCACGGCCTGGCGCCACTGGCCGCCGACAGCCTGGTGCGCGAGGGCGCCTGGCAGGGCTGGCTGGATGCCCTGTTGCAACGCTACGAGGCGTCTTCGCCGCTGGCGCATCAGGCCCAGACGCAATTGCGCGAGGCCGGGGCAGGGCAGCGCATGGTGTGGGCGCTGGCACTGCTGGGCGGGCAGTACAGCGCGGTGCCGGCGGCGCTGGTGCCGTTTCTGGGGGCCGCGCTGCAGGCGGCGTGGAGCCATTGGCTGCTGGCCATGCCCGGCGTCGAACTCAAGCCCGGCGACAGCCTGGGGCAGTGCCCGGCATGTGGTTCGCCGGCGATGGCCGGGGTAATCCGCCACCGCGGCAAGTACAACGGCCTGCGCTACCTGGTGTGTGCGTTGTGTGCCTGTGAATGGCATGCGGTGCGGGTCAAGTGCGTGTATTGCGAGCAAAGCAAGGGCTTGCAGTACTTCAGCCTGGAGGATGACCGCCATGTCGCCGGGCAGGCGCCGTTGCGGGCCGAATGCTGCCTCGAATGCCACAGTTACCTGAAGCTGGTCTACCTTGAAAGCGATGCGCAATCGGAGGCCCTGTCGGCAGACCTGGCCAGCCTGGCACTGGACATGCGCCTGGATCAGGAGGGCTACCAGCGCCTGGCGCCGAACCTGTTGCTGGCCCCGGGCCTGTAGGGCGGCCTTGCGCGAAGGGCGCACTACACTGTGGGATCCGACCCTGCGCGGTGTTCCATTCGCCGGCAAGGCCGGCTCCTACATAGGCCGGAGCGTTTTTGCATGTCCTCCAACGTCACTCAGTGCACCCACCGTCTACCCTCCATCGACACCCTCCTGCGCAGCCCTGCCTGCGTTCCCCTGGTGGACCGCTACGGCCGCGACGCCGTGCTCGCCACCTTGCGCCAACTGCTCGATGACCTGCGCGAGCCCGCCCGCCACGGCCAGCTCGGCGCTGCCGAACTGGCGCCCGAGGTGCTCGCCGGCCGCACCAACGAACGCCTCGCCGCCCGCCACCGCAGCCACATCCGCCGGGTGTTCAACCTCACCGGCACCGTGCTGCACACCAACCTGGGCCGCGCGCTGCTGCCCGAAGCCGCCATCGAGGCCGTCCAGCTTGCCGCGCGCCACCCCCTCAACCTCGAGTTCGACCTGGACAGCGGCAAGCGCGGCGACCGTGACGACCTGATCGAAGGCCTGATCCGCGAGCTCACCGGCGCCGAGGCCGTGACCGTGGTCAACAACAATGCCGCCGCCGTGCTGCTGGCGCTCAACAGCCTGGGCGCGCGCAAGGAGGGCATCATTTCGCGCGGCGAACTGATCGAGATCGGTGGTGCGTTCCGCATCCCCGACATCATGGCCCGCGCCGGGGTCAGGCTGCACGAGGTGGGCACCACCAATCGCACCCACGCCCGCGACTACGAAGCGGCAATCAACCCGCGCAGCGGCCTGCTGATGCGCGTGCATTGCAGCAACTACAGCATTGAAGGCTTCACCAGCCATGTGCCCACCGCCGAGCTGGCGCAACTGGCCCACCAGCACGGCCTGCCGCTGCTTGAAGACCTGGGCAGCGGCAGCCTGCTCGACCTGACCCGCTGGGGCCTGCCCGCCGAACCCACGGTGCGCCAGGCCCTGGCCGATGGCGCCGATATCGTCACCTTCAGCGGCGACAAGCTGCTCGGCGGTCCGCAGGCCGGGATCATCGTGGGCAGCAAGGCGCTGATCGCGCGCATCAAGAAGAACCCGCTCAAGCGTGCCCTGCGGGTCGACAAGTTGACCCTCGCCGCGCTGGAAGCGGTGCTGGGCCTGTACCGCGACCCCGACCGCCTGGCCGAGCGCCTGCCCAGCCTGCGCCTGCTGACCCGGCCGCAAGCCGAGATCCTGGCCCAGGCCGAACGCCTGGCGCCGCGCATGGCACAGGCGTTGGGCGCGTCGTGGAGCGTTGCCGCGCTGCCTGCACTGGGCATGATCGGCAGCGGCAGCCAGCCGGTTGCACGCCTGCCCAGTGCTGCGCTGTGCATGCGCCCACAGGTGTCCAAGCGCCTGCGCGGGCGCAGCCTGCTGGCGCTGGAAGCGGCCTTGCGCGCGTTGCCCATCCCGGTGCTCGGGCGCCTGGACGACGACGCGCTGTGGCTCGACCTGCGCCAGCTGGATGACGAACCCGCGTGGCTGGCGCAGCTGACGCAACTGGCGGTACTGCCCACGTGATCGTCGGCACCGCCGGGCACATCGACCATGGCAAGACCGCGCTGCTCGAAGCCCTCACCGGCCAGGCTGGCGACCATCGGCGCGAAGAGCGTGAACGCGGCATCACCATCGACCTTGGCTACCGTTATGCCGCGCTGGCGGCGGATGCGCCGTTGACCGGCTTTGTCGACGTGCCGGGCCACGAGCGGTTTATCCACAACATGCTGGCCGGCGCCCAGGGTATCGACCTGGTGCTGCTGGTGGTGGCGGCCGACGACGGGGTGATGCCCCAGACCCGCGAGCACCTGGCCATCGTCGAACTGCTGGGCATCGCGCAGGCGCTGGTGGCCATCACCAAATGCGACCGGGTCGAGCCGGCGCGGGTGCAGGCGGTGCAGGCCCAGGTGCGCGGGCTGCTTGCGCCGGGACCGTATGCCGGGGCGGCGCAGTTCGCGGTGTCGAGTGTCAGCGGCCAGGGTATCGAGGCACTGCGTCAGGCATTGCTCGCCGCGCAGCACGCCCTGCAGCCGCGTAGCCAGGGTGGCGCTTTTCGCCTGGCCATCGACCGGGCCTTCAGCGTGGCCGGGGCCGGTATCGTGGTCACGGGCACCGCGTTGTCCGGGCAGGTTCAGGTGGGCGACAGCCTGGTGCTGGGCAAGGCGGGCAAACCGGTGCGGGTGCGCGGCCTGCACGCGCAGAACCAGGTCGCGACCCAGGCCTTCGCCGGGCAGCGCGTGGCCCTGAACATCAGTGCCGAGCGGCTGGCGCTGGAGCATATCCACCGCGGCGACTGGCTGCTGGCCGAGTGGCTGCATGCGCCTACTCAGCGGCTGGATATCGAACTGCACCTGCTGGCCGGGGAAGCCCGTGCACTCGAGCATTTCAGCCCGGTGCACCTGCACCTGGGCACCCAGGACGTCACCGCCCGCGTCGCATTGCTGGAAGGCGAGCGGCTGGCGCCCGGGGCGCGCATGTTCGCGCAGCTGCTGGTCAACGCGCCGGTGCAGGCGGTGCATGGCGACTCCGTGGTGCTGCGCGACCAGAGTGCCCAGCGCACCCTTGGCGGCGGGCGCGTACTCGATCCATTCGCCCCGGCCCGCCAGCGCCGCAGCCCGCAGCGGCTGGCGCAGCTGCAGGCACTGGCGGCGGCCGACAGCCTGGAACAGGCCTTGCCGGCGCTGCTTGCGCAAGGCACGGGCGGGCTCGACCCGCAGCGCCTGGAGCGCCAGTTCAATCGCTTGCGCAACCACTGGCGGCTGGATGCGCAGGTGCAGGTGGTGGCCACGCGGCAGGGGCCGCTGTTGTTCGACACGACGCAATGGCAGGCGCTCAAGGCCTGGGTGCTGGCGCAACTGGCGCGCTTTCACGAGCTCGAACCCGACCAGCTCGGCCCTGACCGCGACCGCCTGCGCCGTTTCGCCAGCCTGGCACTGGAGCGGCCGGCGTTCATCAGCCTGGTGGACGAGTTGCTGGGCGAGCAGGCGATTGCCAGCAGCGGCCCGTGGCTGCACCTGCCCACGCACCAGGCGCGCCTGAACGAGGCCGACACGGCGCTCTGGCAACAGGTGCAACCGTTGCTGCTGGCGGCGCGTTTCGATCCGCCCTGGGTGCGCGACCTGGCCCGCGCCACCGGCAGCGAAGAAGCCGAGGTACGGCTGCTGCTGCGCAAGATGGCGCGTCTGGGCCAGGTGCACCAGGTGGTGCGCGATCTGTTCTATCCCGAGGCCACAGTGCGGCAAATGGCGGCTATGCTGTTGCGCATGGCGGGTGATGAGGTGCAGGTGACGGTTTTTCGTGATGCGCTGGGTATCGGGCGCAAGCGCAGCATCCAGGTGCTGGAATACTTCGATCGCATCGGCCTGACCCGGCGCCTGGGCGACCAGCGCCGCATTCGCCGCGACAATGCCCTGGCTCAACCGGGCGACAACTGAATTCAAGGAAGGCAATCGCGCCCGGTGGCGCGGCCGGGCTTCAAACCCGGTTGGGGACGGCAGCCGTTCCCGGGCAGGTTCGACTCCGGCTGCCTTCCGCCATTTTTCGCAGTGCCTCAGGCCACCCGTTCACCGCACAGGTCCAGGGCGAACCAGTGCTCGGCGGTGTCGATGCCCAGCCCCGCGCCCAGCAGGGCGAACAGCTTGCCCAGCGCCGCCTCGCGGGTCATGCCGCCGCCCGATACCAGGCCGGTCTCGCGCAGGCGGCTGCCGGCGGCGTAGGTATCGAACAGCACACTGCCCTCGATGCACTGGCTGATGGCGGCAATCAGCACGCCACCCTGGCGCGCCTTCTGCAACGCCTGCATCAGTGCTGCATCTTCCGATGGGCCGGTGCCGCTGCCATAGCATTCAAGCAGCAGGCCGCGCACGCCGCTCACCACCAGTGCCTGCACCTGCTCGGCCTGCAAGCCGGGGTACACCGGCAGCACCGCCAGTTTCACCGGCACCCGCGGTTGGGCATAGCCGAGTATCGCGGGTAACGCGCTGGCGCGGCTGCCTTCGCGGTGGCGCGCCGGCGCGGCAAACGCATCGAAGGCCTCGCTGCGCAGTTTGCTGGCCCGTGCGCCGTGCAGCAGCTGGCCTGCGAAATACAGCTGCACGCCGCTTTGCAGGCCGCTTTCGAACAGGGCCAGGGCGCCGTGCAGGTTGTCCCAGGCGTCGCTGTGCGGTGCGCCGGCCGGCAGCATCGAGCCGGTGAGCACAACCGGCACATCCAGCCCCAGCAGCAGGAACGACAACGCTGCTGCGCTGTAGGCCAGGGTGTCGGTGCCGTGCAGCAGCAGGATGCCGTCGTGGCCGTCACGCGTCACCGCCGTGACGATGGCCGCCTGCATGGCCAGCCAGTTGGCCTGCTGCATGTTGGCGCTGTCGAGCAGCGGTGACATCTCCTGCAGGCGCCAGTGCACCCGGGGTGGCGTCGGGTGCGTGTCCAGCCAGGCGCGCATGCGTGCCTCGAAGCCACCGGCCGGCGCCAGGCCATGGGGCGTTTGCAGCATGCCGATGGTGCCGCCGGTGTAGAGGACGAGAAGGTTCTTGACCGCGCGCATGGTGAGCATTCCAGGCAGGTGAGAAAGGGGCATCGCGAATCGGCTGCCGCCCGCGAACGGGGCGGCGGCACAGGGTTGCTCAGCGTTGCGCTTGAGCTTGAGCTTCGCCCACGCTGGCAGGGCGTGCGCTTTCAGCGGGCTGGACAGCAGGCCAGGCCTGGGTGTCCAGGTCCAGGTCGGGGAACCTGGCCGAGTCGAATACCGGCTGCTTGATGCCTGCCTTGCGCTGGTCGTCGTAGTCGCGCATCACGCGCAGGCCGATCTTGAACAGCAGCGCCAGGGCGATCAGGTTGACGAAGGCCAGGCACGTCATGGTGATGTCGGCGAAGGCGAACACGGTCGACAGGTTCTGCACCGAGCCCCACACGATCAGCGCCAGCACCAGGGCACGGTAGACCATCAGCACCGCACGGTTGCGGGTCAGAAACTGCAGGCTGTTTTCGCCCAGGTAGTAGTTGTAGAGGATGCAGGTGAACACGAACAGCGACAGCGCCACGCTGACGAACAGGCGACCCCAGTCACCGACCACGGCAGCCAGCGAGTTCTGGGTCAGCACGATGCCGTCACCTTCGAAGCCCGGGGTGTAGAAGCCCGACAGCAGAATCAGCAGCGCGGTGCAGGTGCAGATCACGAAGGTATCGAGGAACACGCTGAATGCCTGCACCACGCCCTGGGCGCCCGGGTGTTTCACTGCCGCCACGGCGGCCACGTTGGGCGCACTGCCAAGGCCCGCTTCGTTGGCGAACACGCCACGCTTGACGCCCATCACGATGGCACTGCCCAGCAGGCCGCCGAAGGCAGGGTCCAGGCCGAAGGCGCTCTTGAAGATGGTTTCGAGCATGGCCGGCACGTGTTCGATCTGGCTGCCGATCACGTACAGGGTAACGCCGATGTAGGCCAGGGTCTTGACCGGCACCAGCAGGTCGGACACCGAGGCGATGCGCTTGATCCCGCCCAGGAACACGATGGCCAGCAGCACGGCCAGGGCAATCCCGGTGTGCTCCGGGGCGAAGCCGAAGGCGTTCTGCAGCGAGTGGGTCACGGTGTACGACTGCAGGCCGTTGAAGGCGAAGCCGTAGGTCACCAGCAGCAACACCGAGAACACCACTGCCATGGCGCGCAGGTTGAGGCCGTGCAGGATGTAGTAGGCCGGGCCGCCGCGGTACAGGCCGTCACCGTCGGCGCGCTTGTAGACCTGCGCCAGGGTGCATTCGAAGAAGCTGCTGGACATGCCCACCAGCGCCGTCACCCACATCCAGAACACCGCGCCCGGGCCGCCCAGGGTCACGGCGATACCGACGCCGGCGATGTTGCCGGCACCCACGCGCCCGGCCAGGCTCAGCATCAGTGCCTGGAACGAACTCAACTGGCCCGCCTGGCCGCGCAACGATTCCTTGAATACGCCGAACATATGGATGAAATGGCGAAACTGCACAAATCGCGAGCGCAGGGTGAAATAGCTTCCCAGTCCGACGATAAGCACGATAAGGAGCTTCCCCGAAAGGAAATCGTTGAGCACTTCGAGCATGGCGTGACCTCGGTTCTTGTTCTGAATGACAGTGGCTGACGGCGTGCGCCGTTTGCCTGGGGGCGCATGGTTGGTCATGACAAACGTCGTTACAATTTCGCGGGTTGCTCTGAGTTGATGCGACCTGATGCTAAACTGGCGCCTATCGCATCAATCGGTACCTGATCAATGAGTCAACACCTGGGCCCCAACCTCAAGCTGGCGTGCAGCCATTACCGCTCTATTTCCGAGGTTTGCCGGCAGCTGTCGATCAACCGGGCGCAGTTCAACAAGTACCTGAGCGGGCAGAGCCAGCCGACGGCGTACAACCTCAAGCGCATCGGCGACTTCTTCGGCGTCGAGGACTACGAACTGGGCCTGCCGCCGGAACAGTTCGCGCGCCTGATCGGTGCGCGCAGCTCGGCGCTTGCCAGCCCGGCCCAAGCCGACCCGTTGCTGGAACTGCTGCGCCCGCTGCGCGAGCACGAGGGCAATCTGTCGCGCTACTGCGGCTACTACTTCGAATATTCCAACTGCATGTCGGTGCCGGGCAGCATCCTGCTGTCGCTGGTGCACCTGCGCGAAGAACGCGGCACGTTCCTGTTCGAGCGCCAGGAACGCCAGGAGCGCTCCAGCAGCACCGACGTGCAGGCCGAAGACTGGGTGCGCTGCCGCTACCTGGGCGCGGCCTTTCAGTTGCAGGACCGGGTGTTTCTGATCGACTACGAATCGCTGACGGTCAACGAGATGAGCCAGACCATCCTGATTCCCAGCTTCAAGAGCCGCATCACCCGGCTCAACGGCCTCAAGACCGGCGTCTCCAGCGGTGACCGGCGCACTCCGGCGTGTACCCGCGTGGTGTGGGAATACCTGGGCGCGGAAATCAACCGCATCAATGCCTACCGCCAGGTCCGGCTGTACCGCCCGGATGACCCGCGCATCGATGACGATGTGCGCGCACGGCTCAACGTCGGGCCGATTCGCAACGGCCTGTTCGAGATCGAGTGAAGGGTGCCGTGCTCAGCGGCGAATGAATGCCGCCACCTGCTGCGCCAGGGCCCCGGCCTGTGGGGGATGGGCGCGCAGGTGGGCGGCGATGCCGTGGTCGCAGTCGGGCAGGGTCAGCTGTTCGAAATGCCCGGGGGGTAGGGTGTCGCTCAGCGCCTGGATGACTTCGGCCGGGATCGGGCTGTAGCGCAGCATGCCGTCGATTTCCACATGGCCTGCCGACGTGCCCGGGGTTCGCCCATGGTGGGCGGCCAGCAGGCCATCGTATTGTCCCAGCACCAGCAGCACCTGGCCGCGATAGCTGCGCAGGAACTTGTAGCTGTCGCTGTCGAGAAATCCGTGGGGGGTGCTGATGGCGCGGGTGAAGGCCGGGCCGAACGGTGCATCGTAGGCGCTGTCGGCATAGACCGCCGGGCACAGCAGCACCAGCTTGTTCACCTGGCGTGCATGGTGCGCTGCCACTTTCAGCGCCAGCGCTGCGCCCAGGCTGTGGCCAATCACGGTGTTGCAGCGATGCTCGACGTGGCGAAAGAAGCGCAGCGCCTCGGCCAGGTTGGTGTGCAGCGAGGGCGCCCGGGCCCCCGGCAGGCTGGCCAGACTGTGCCCCGACAGGTTGCCGGTCAGCGAGCCGATGCCCAGGGCCTGCAGGCGGTACAGCAGCGGGTTGAGGTGGGTGAAGTCGCTGCGTGCGCCGCCGAGCATGAACAGCGGCGGCGCGTGCTCGATATCGGGGATCAGCAGCCGACCTTCCTGGCTGTAGCCGTCGAACGTTTCGACCACCAGGCACTCGCGGCCCGGGCTGGGTTCGTCGAATTGCCAACGCTCACGTCCGTGTGCGGCCGTCTTGATCGGCATGAAGCGGTCCTCTTGCCCGGGGTGAAGGGTCGACAAGTCGACATGAACCAGCGAGGCTGACGCTTTTACAGTAGATGCAGTCGGGCATTTCTGGTGGGCGCGCAGGTTATTTCTTGAACTACGTTGAACCCGTCACACTTTGCGCTGACACACTCTAGACTTTGGCGTCAGTCGGCCCCGCGTTGGACTTCGCTTGCTGGAAGCCGCAAAATATCCGCTTTCCCTCAATTTATCTGACCGGACCTGCTGACTCTATGCGAATGCGCCTGATGCTGTTGGGTGGTGGAAATGCCCTTGGGCAAGCGCTGATTCGCCTCGGGGCCGAGGAAGATATCGGCTTTCTGGCGCCGCGCCCACCTGACCAGGGCTGGGATGCCGCGAGCCTGACCCAGCTGCTCGATGACACCCGCCCCGATGCGCTGATCAATCTGGCCTACTACTTCGACTGGTTCCAGGCCGAATCGGTGAGCGAGCAGCGCCTGGCTTCGCAGGAGCGTGCGGTCGAGCGCCTGGCCGAACTGTGCCAGCACCACAACATCATCTTGCTGCAACCCTCCAGCTACCGGGTATTCGACGGTTCGCGGGCCACGGCCTACAGCGAAAAGGACGAGCCGGTACCGCTCGGCCAACGTGGCCAGGCGTTGTGGCGCATCGAACAGAGCGTGCGCGCGACCTGCCCGCAGCACGTGCTGCTGCGCTTTGGCTGGGTGCTCGACGACAGCGTCGACGGCGTGCTGGGGCGTTTTCTGACCCGCGCCGAGCACTCGCAGGAACTGCTGCTGGCCGACGACCGGCGTGGCAACCCGACCCCGGTCGACGATGCAGCGCGGGTGATCCTGGCGGTGCTCAAGCAACTGGACTGTGGCGCGCCACTATGGGGCACCTACCATTACGCCGGCAACGAGGCGACCACGCCGCTGGCGCTGGGTCAGGCGATCCTCAGCGAAGCCGGGCAACTGCGTCAGCTGGCCGTCGAAGCGCCCACTGCGCAGGCCCACGCCGCCCGCCCGGATGCTGCCGAAGAACCCCAGCACGCAGTGCTGGCCTGCAAGAAAATCCTCCACACCTTCGGCATCAAGCCGCGTGCCTGGCGCGCCGGCCTGCCGACCCTACTGGACCGGTTCTATCGTCATGGCTGATGCTCCTATCCTGATTACCGGGGGGGCCGGCTTCATCGGCTCCCACCTGAGCGACGCGCTGCTGGCCAAGGGGTACGCGGTGCGCGTGCTCGACGACCTGTCTACCGGCCGGCGCCTGAACCTGCAGCTGGACAACCCGCGCCTGCAACTGATCGAGGGCGACGTGGCCGATGCCGCCCTGGTGGCCCGGGCCGCCGAGGGCTGCCAGGCCGTGGTGCACCTGGCGGCGGTGGCCTCGGTGCAGGCCTCTGTGGAAGACCCGGTCAGGACCCACCAGAGCAACTTCATCGGCACGCTGAACGTGTGCGAGGCGATGCGTGTGGCCGGCATCAAGCGCGTGCTGTTTGCCTCCAGCGCTGCGGTGTACGGCAACAACGGTGAAGGCCAGGCCATCGACGAGGACACGCCCAAGGCGCCGCTGACCCCCTATGCGGTGGACAAGCTGGCCAGCGAGCAGTACCTGGACTTCTATCGTCGCCAGCATGGGCTGGAGCCGGTGGTGTTTCGCTTCTTCAATATCTTCGGGCCACGCCAGGACCCGTCGTCGCCGTATTCGGGAGTGATCAGCATCTTCTGCGAGCGCGCCCTCAACGGCACGCCGATCAACCTGTTTGGCGATGGCGAGCAGACCCGTGACTTCCTGTATGTGGCCGACCTGGTGGCGGTGCTGGTGCAGGCGCTGGAACAGGCGCAGGTGCAGGAGGGCGCGGTGAACGTGGGGCTGAACCGCGCCACCACGCTGAACCAGTTGCTCGACGCACTGCGCAAGGTGGTAGGGCCGTTGCCCGAGGTCAATCACGGGCCGGCGCGCGCGGGTGATATCCGTCATTCGCGGGCCGACAATGCGCGGCTGCTGGCGCGCTTCGACCTGCCCGAGCCGACGCCACTGGCCGATGGGCTGGCGCACCTGCTGGGGCGCTGAACGTAAAAAGCTTCGCCGGCAACGCCGGCTCCTGCAGGCGGTATCTCCCTGACGGGAATCGCAGCCAAAAAAAAGCCCCGAATGATCGGGGCTTTTTCATGGTCAGAACTTGTAACCCACACCCACCATGTAGACCCATGGGTCCACATCCACGCTCACCTTGGTCTTGCCCACGCCCAGCGCGCTTGGGCCGTCGATGGTGGCCTTGGTGTCGATGTCCACGTACCAGACCGCGGCGTTGACCAGCAGGTTGTCGGTCAGCATGTAGTCCATGCCCAGTTGGCCGGCCAGGCCGACCGAGTCCTTGAGCTTCATGTTGCTGAAGCCCTGGGCCTTGCGGCTGCTGCTCAGGTCTTCATCGAAGAACAGGGTGTAGTTAAGACCGATACCGGCGTAAGGCTGGAACTTGGAGGTCGGCTCCATCGGGTAGTACTGCAGCGACAAGGTCGGTGGCAGTTGCTTGATGTTCGCCAGCTTGCCGTCCAGGCCCGCGCCCAGGCCCTTGACGCCCACTTCGTGCTGGAACGGGGTGGCTGCCAGCAGTTCCAGGCCGATATGGTCGGTCAGCATGTAGGCAAAGGCCAGGCCCAGCTGGGTGTCGCTGTCCAGGGTGGCCTTGGTGCCGCCAACCTTGGTGCCGTCGAGCTTGATATCGCCGCTGTCTTCGTTCGGTGCGGTGGTGATCGCACCGGCACGCAGAATGAAATCGCCCGCCTGGTGGGCGTGGGCAACAGGGGCTGCAAGCGCGAGGGCAATGAGCGAGGCGCTGAGCAAGGACTTGTTCATGGAAGCTCCCAAAGGACGTTTAGAATTTAATGTGTCCAATGGTAAGGAGCTGACAGGCGGTGATTCTTGACGCAGCTCAATGAAACCGCAAACGCCCTGGCGCGGGGCTTCTATTGTAGTTCATAGGCGTAGATCTTCTCGGCTTCCATCTGGTAGCCGGCCTCGGCCAGCTCGCTGCTGGAAGCCTTGACCTGCATCGGCCCCTCGATCCAGTAGGGCTGGTACAGCTCCTCGACCTTGATGCCGATTTCGCTGAACACGTGCACGATCTGGTTCGACGGTGGGGGCGGCACGTGAATGCACGCGCCGTAGTACGGCACCAGCAGGAACTCGGTGGTACGGCCTTCCTCGCTGACTTCCAGTGGCACGATGTAGCCCGGCAGCTTCACCTGCTGGCCATCCAGTGCCTTCACCACCGGCGCGTCGGGCGCCTGCTGCTGCGCCGCCGGGCCGCTTTCGCCGGCCAGCGCGTTGCTCAACTGCGAAAGGTCGTGCAGTGGGGTCATCTGCGGCACGATCACCGGTGCACCCTCGGGGATCAATTGCGGCCATTCCAGCGTGCGCGGCTCACCCGCCCACAGGGGCGGGGCAATCAACAGCAACAACAGCAGGGCACGACGTATCACGGGCGTTCTCACAGGTGAATGGACAAACCGTCGGCCAGCGACTGGC
Source organism: Pseudomonas sp. 8209 (assembly GCF_028682105.1). NCBI lineage: Bacteria > Pseudomonadati > Pseudomonadota > Gammaproteobacteria > Pseudomonadales > Pseudomonadaceae > Pseudomonas > Pseudomonas sp. 8209. The sequence continues at coordinate 244,088 of NZ_JANIAH010000008.1, read as the reverse complement.
GGTAGGCCCGCCAGGCCGGAATGCTGCCCATCAGCACGGCGGCGCCGAGGATGATCCCCAGCAGGCTCCACTCGTGGGCGCTGGGCAGCGCCAGCGGCAGGTACAGGCCGTAGTTGGCCTGCACCGTGCCCTGGGCCAGGGCGATGCCAAGGTAGAGCAGGCCCAGCCCGGCGGCAATCCCCGCCAGCGCCAGGGTGAACGCCTCCATCACCAGCAGCCCTGCAATATGCCAGGGGCGTGCACCCACCGAGCGCAGGATGGCCATTTCGCGGCGGCGCTCGTTGAGGCTGGTGAGGATCGCCGTGAGCATGCCGATCAGGCCGGTCAGCACCACGAACAGCGACACCACGAACAGCGCCTGTTCGGCGGTGCCCATCAGGCTCCACAGCTCCTGCAGGGCCACGCCGGGCAGAATCGCCAACAGCGGCTCGCCGCGAAACTCGTTGATCTCGCGTTGCAGGGTGAAGGTGCTGATCTTGTTGTTCAGGCCCAGCATGAACGCGGTGATGGCCTTGGGTGTGAGGTCCATGCCACGGGCCTGTTCGGCGCTGACGCGGCCGGCGCCGCGGGCGGGCACGCCGTTGTGCCAGTCGACGTGGATCGCCTCCATGCCGCCAAGGCTGATGTGCAGGGTGCGGTCCACCGGGGTGCCGGTGCGTTGCAGCACGCCCACCACGGTGAACGGCTTGTCGTCATGCTTGACCAGGCTGATGGCGGCCACGCCATGGGCCAGCACCAGCTTGTCGCCGAGTTTGTAATGCAGCGCGTCGGCCACCTCGGCGCCCAGCACCACCTCGAACGGGTCGCTGGCGAAGGCACGCCCGCTGGCCAGCTGCAGGTGCTGCTTGCGCCCGTACTGGTAATGCTCGAAGTAGGCTTCGGTGGTGCCCATCACCCGGTAACCGCGGTGCGAGTCGCCCAGCGAGATCGGGATGGCCCACTTCACCCGCGGGTTGCTGGCGTAGTGCTCGAAGCTGTCCCAGCGGATGTTGTTGGTGGCGTTGCCGATGCGAAACACCGAGTACAGCAGCAGGTTCACCGAGCCCGAGCGCGCACCGACAATCAGGTCGGTGCCACTGATGGTGCTGGCAAAACTGGCGCGGGCCTCGGTGCGTACCCGCTCCACCGCCAGCAGCAGGCACACCGACAGGGCGATGGCGAAGGCGGTGAGCAGGGCAGTGAAGCGGCGGTTGGCGAGACTCGCCAGGGCAAGGCGGAGCAGGTACATCAGGCCTCCAGGTCGCTGGCAGGGCGCGCGGCGCGGTTGAGTTCGGCAAGCGACAGCTGGCGATCGAACAGCGGTGCCAGGCTCTGGTCGTGGCTGACGAACAACAGGCTGGAGCCGGCTGCGCGGCATTCGGCGAACAGCAGGCGGATGAAGGCTTCACGGGTGTCGGCATCGAGCGCCGAAGTCGGCTCGTCGGCAATCACCAGCTCGGGTTGGCCGATCAGCGCGCGGGCGGCGGCCACCCGTTGCTGCTGACCGATCGACAGGCTGTCGGCGCGCCGTGCCAGCAGTGCCGGGTCCTTCAGGCCCAGATGGGCGAGCAGGCTGGCGGCGGCCTTGTCCACACTGCCGTAGCGCTGGCCGGCGCGTTGCGCCCGGCTGCGCGAGAAACGGCACGGCAGCTCGACGTTTTCGCGCACCGACAGAAACGGCAGCAGGTTGAACTGCTGGAAGATGTAGCCGGTATGATCGACGCGAAAACGGTCGCGCTGGCCCTGGCTGAGCGCGCCCAGCTCCTGGCCGAGCAGGCGGATGCTGCCGCGGTCGGCCTTCTGCACCCCGCCCAGCAGGCCCAGCAGGGTGGTCTTGCCACTGCCGCTGGGGCCCTTGAGGAACAGCGACTCGCCGGCCTGCAGGCGCAACGCCGGGATGTCCAGCAGCTCAGGCTGGCCGGGCCAGGCGAAACCCAGCCGGGACAGTTCGATCAGTGCCTGGCCCATGTCAGAAGTCGATCGCGCTGCGGGTCGGGGTCAGGTCCACGCCCTTCTGGCCATTGGGGCCCACCAGTTGCAGCTGGATCTTCTGGGTGGCGGGGAAGGCCTTGAACAGTGGCGCCAGGTCCAGTCGGGTGAGCTGGGCCGGGGTGGTGCATTCGAGTTTGTAATGGGCGTTGATGTCGCTGTGTTCGTGATCGTGGGCGTCGCCATCCTCGTCATGCACCGGCTTGTCGCCGAACAGCGGGCTTTGCAGGTCTTGGTCGGTTTCGCTGCAACCGGCTGCCTTGTTCAGGCCGAACAGCGCCAGGGGTGTTTCGAGCTGGGCGCGCACGGCCGCGACCTTGGCCTTGTCGGTGGCAGAAGTGGCGGCATGTTCGAAGCCCACCAGGTTCATCGCCGGGCTGTCGAATTCCAGCTCCAGGGCATTGCCGTCGAGTGCGACGTTCAGGTGCGCCACGCCATGTTCATGGGCGCCCAGGCTGCCATGCTCATGGTCATGGTCGTCATGGGCGTAAACCAGACTCAGGGGCAGCAGGGCAAACGGCAAGGCAAGCAGCAGACGACGCATGGGCGGAACTCCGGAAGGCGCTGAAAGAGTTTCGAAATGTTATAACAACTTGTCGGCTGCGTACCAGTGTCGCTGGATGAAACTTCGTGGGAGCATGGGCGCCTGATCGAGTGGAGGGTGCGAACGTGCGTATTCGTGGACACATCGGCGAATGGCCGGTGGATTTGAGCGTGGAGCTGGAGCCCCATGAGTGGGCGCAGCTGGGCGGGCAGTTGCAGGCGGCCGGGGCGCCGGCGGTTGCCGCTGCTGTACCGACGGCGCCGGTTCGACCGGACGATGCAGTGTGGCAGGCGGCGCGCGAGGTGTTGCGCAAGGCCGGTCAGTTGAACGGGCCCCAGTTGCTGGAGGCGCTGGAGGGGTTGGCGGGCAATACGGCGGCCGGCAAGCGCCTGCTGGTGCGTTTGCGCCATAGCAGCGAGGTGAGGGTGGAAAGCGGGGCGGATGCGCCGGTCTATCACTGGGTCGGCTGAACACCGCGTTGATCCCATCGCGGGTCAAGCCCGCTCCCACAGCGCGGGTAGGTAACCTTGTGGGAGCGGGCGGTTGACCTCAGTACAACGCAGCAAACAGCTTGCGGCGGTAATCCAGCACCAGCGGGTGCTCGTTGCCCAGCAGGTCGAACACCTGCAGCAGGGTCTTGTGCGGCAGGCCGCCTTCATACCCGCGGTTGCGCTTGAACAGTTTCAGCAGCCCGTCCAGCGCCGCCTCGTACTGCTGGCGCGACAGCTGCTGCACTGCCAGCTGATACGCCGCCTCGTCATCCTCGGCGTTCTGTGCCAGGCGTGACTTCAGGTCGGCCACGTCCGGCAGGCTGGCGGCCTGCTTGAGGAACGTCAGCTGCGCCTTGGCACCGGCCAGTGCAGCCTTGTGCTCATCGCTCTTGACCGCATCGAGCACGGTCTGCGCTTCGCCCAGCTCGCCACGCTCGGCCAGGCAACGGGCATACAGGATCAGTGCCGCGGCATTGCTGTTGTCTTCGGTCAGCAGGGCCTGGAGCAGCGCCTCGGCCTCGCTGAAGCGTCCCTCGGCAAACAGCCCCTGGGCCACTACCAGCGGGTCGGCCGCCGCCGGTGGCGGCAGTTGCACATGCGGTTCGAGCATTGCGCGGATTTCCGACTCCGGGCGTGCCTCGGCAAAGCCGTCGACCGGCTGGCCATCCTTGAACAGCACCACCGTCGGCAGGCTGCGGATACCGAAGCGCGCGACAATGTCCTGTTCCACATCGCAGTTGACCTTGGCCAGCAGCAGCTCACCCCGGTATTCGGCGGTGATTTTCTCCAGCAGCGGCATCAGCACCTTGCACGGCGCGCACCAGTCGGCCCAGAAGTCGACGAGCACGGGTTTGACGTGGGAGTTCTGGATCACCGACTGGTCGAAGTCGGCGCTGGTGGCATTGAAGATGTACGGGGTTTCCTGGCTCATCGCGACTCTCGCAAATCCTTGAATGGCAACACTATAAAGCGCTGCGGCTGGCGTGGTACAGGCTCACCTGGCGGAATTCGTGGGGTTCGGCCAGGTCTGGCAGGGTCAGGGCGTGCAGGGTGTCGAGTTGGCGGTACAGGGGGTGACGGAAGTCGCGCACCCGCGAGTCGGCCACCAGCGCCTGGTGCCCGCGGCTGAGAAACGCATCGAGCAGCGGCAGGTTGGCGCGGTCGTAGAGCACATCGGCCACCAGCACCAGGTCGAAGCGGTCGGCCTCGGCGAAGAAATCGCTGGAGTAGCCCAACTGCACCTGGTTGAGCGCGGCATTCGCGCGGCTTGCCTGCAGCGCCAGCGGGTCGAGGTCGCAGGCCACCACTTCAAGCGCCCCGGCGCGGGCGGCGGCGATGCCGGCAATTCCCGAGCCTGCGCCGAAGTCCAGCACGCGTTTGCCGGCCACCCACTCGGGGCGGGCGGCCAGGTAGCGCGCCATGGCCAGACCGCTGGCCCAGCAGAAGGCCCAGTAGGGCGGCTCGTGCAGGATGCGCCGGGTTTCCTCGGGGCTGAACGCGCGGTCCATGTTGTGCGCATCGATCAGCCACAGCTTGAGGTCGCAGGCCGGCAGCTCGCTGACCACCAGCCGTGCGTCCCCCAGCAGCCCGCTCAACGCCTGTTGCAGGTGGATCGGCGCGGTCACGGCGCTTTTTCGAGGCGCAGCGGGCCGGTGGCCTGGGTTTGCGGGCTGCTGACCGCCACAGGTTGCAGGTGCAGGATCAGCTGCCCGGACTGGCTGGCACGCCCGCGCAGCTCCACCCGCGCACCGGCAGGGAACGCCTCGGGGTTGAAACGCAGCTGGAACGGCAGGTCCTGGCCGTTGGCGTCCAGGTTGCTGCTGGCCAGCAGGCGTTGCGGGCGGCCGCGCGGGTCGACCACCAGCAGCGCCAGCTCGACCTCGGCGCCCGACGGGATGCCAAGTAGGGTGCCGCTGATTTCACGCTGGTAGGCCGGCAGCGGGCCCAGGGCCACAGGTTGCTTGGCCGCTACCGGGGCCTTGGGGGCCAGCACCGGCTTGGGTTCATCGCTGCTGCAGGCGGCCAGCAGGGCGGCAAAACTGAGCACAACGAGCGCTCTAAAGGGCATGATCAATTCCTTCGGGGGGATATTTCCTCACTGGATGGTAACTGCTTTGGCTTGTCTTGCCAGTGGGATGCGCTACCATGACCCTCCCTTTTTTTGTTGCCTGCCACCATGCACTGTCCCTTCTGCGGTGCCAACGACACCAAGGTCATCGACTCGCGACTGGTTGCCGAGGGCGAACAAGTGCGCCGTCGCCGCGAATGCGTGGCCTGCGGTGAGCGCTTCACCACCTTCGAAACCGCCGAACTGGTGCTGCCGCGCCTGATCAAGACCGACGGCAGCCGCCAGCCCTTCGACGAAGAAAAACTGCGCGCCGGCATGCAGCGGGCGCTGGAAAAGCGCCCGGTGAGCGTCGAGCGCCTCGAAGCGGCGCTGGCCCACATCAAGCACAAGCTGCGCGCCACCGGCGAGCGCGAGGTCAAGTCGCTGGTCGTCGGCGAACTGGTGATGGCCGAGCTGCAAAAGCTCGACGAAGTGGCCTACATCCGCTTCGCCTCGGTGTACCGCCGCTTCCAGGACCTGGACGAATTTCGTGAAGAAATCGACCGCCTGGCGCGCGAGCCTTCCAAGCAATGAGCCTGCTCAGCGAACGCGACGTGCTCGACGCCCACTACATGGCCCGTGCGCTGGAACTGGCGCGCAAGGGTCTCTATTCCACCCATCCCAACCCGCGGGTCGGTTGCGTGATCGTGCGTGACGGGCAGGTGGTCGGCGAAGGCTGGCACGTACGCGCCGGCGAACCGCATGCCGAGGTGCACGCGCTGCGCCAGGCCGGCGAGCTGGCCCGTGGCGCCTGTGCCTATGTGACCCTGGAGCCGTGCAGCCACCACGGGCGCACGCCGCCGTGTGCCGAGGCGCTGGTCAAGGCCGGTGTGGCGCGGGTGGTGGCGGCCATGCAGGACCCCAACCCGCAAGTGGCGGGGCAGGGGCTCAAGCGCCTGGCCGACGTCGGTATCGAGGTTGCCAGCGGTGTGCTGGAGGCCGAGGCCCGCGCACTCAACCCGGGCTTTCTGAAACGCATGGAACACGGCCTGCCCTTTGTGCGGGTCAAGCTGGCGATGAGCCTGGACGGGCGCACCGCCATGGCCAGTGGCGAGAGCCAGTGGATCACCGGCCCGGCCGCACGCTCGGCGGTGCAGCGTCTGCGCGCGCGCTCCAGCGTGGTGCTGACCAGCGCCCAGAGCGTGCTGGCCGACAACGCGCGCATGACCGTGCGCGCCGACGAGCTTGGGCTGGACGCCGACAGCACCGCCCTGGCGATGGCCCGCCCACCGTTGCGCGTGCTCATCGACGGGCGCCTGCGCCTGCCGCTGACGGCGCCGTTCTTCCAGGCCGGCCCGGTGCTGGTGGTGACGGCCGCCGCGCCAGTTGCGCAGTACGCCCAGGCCGGCCATGACCTGCTGAGCCTGCCCGGCACCGACGGGCACGTCGACCTGCCCGCGCTGCTGCGCGAACTGGCCCGGCGTGGTGCCAGCGAGGTGCTGGTGGAGGCCGGCCCGGGCCTGGCCGGTGCCTTCGCGCAACAGGGCCTGGTGGACGAATACCAGCTCTTCATCGCTGCCAAGTTTCTCGGCTCCAGTGCCCGCCCATTGCTCGATTGGCCCCTGGCCAGAATGAGCGAAGCGCAGGCCCTCAACATCACCGACATGCGCGCCGTAGGCGATGACTGGCGAGTCACTGCCATTCCTGTGCCTGCGCCCGGCGTATAATTCGCGGCCTGCGCCTTGCGCGACCCGTTCTGAAGGAGGACTCATGTTCACCGGCATCATCGAATCCATCGGCAGCATCCGTTCACTCACCCCCAAAGGCGGCGACGTACGCGTGTATGTCGAAACCGGCAAGCTCGACCTGGGCGACGTGAAACTGGGCGACAGCATCGCCGTCAACGGCGTGTGCCTGACCGCCGTCGAACTGCCTGGCGACGGTTTCTGGGCTGACGTCAGCCGCGAAACCCTCGACTGCACCGCCTTTGCCGACTTCAAGGTAGGCAGCCGGGTCAACCTGGAAAAGGCCCTGACCCCCAGCAGCCGCCTGGGCGGCCACCTGGTCAGCGGCCACGTCGACGGTGTCGGCGAGGTCATCTCGCGCAGCGATAACGCCCGCGCCATCCAGTTCCGCCTGCGCGCGCCGGCCGAGCTGGCCAAGTACATCGCCCACAAGGGCTCGATCACCGTCGATGGCACCAGCCTCACGGTCAACCAGGTCGATGGCGCCGAGTTCGAGCTGACCATCGTGCCGCACACCCTCGCTGAAACCATCATGGCCGACTACCGCACCGGGCGTCGGGTTAACCTTGAGGTCGACCTGCTGGCCCGTTACCTGGAGCGTCTGCTGCTGGGCGACAAGGCCGCCGAGCCGGGCAAGGGTGGCATCACCGAAAGTTTCCTGGCCGCCAACGGCTACCTGAAATCCTGATTTAGAAGGGGGTGCCGCGTGGCGCTCAACAGCATCGAAGAACTGGTCGAAGACATTCGCCAGGGCAAAATGGTCATCCTGATGGATGACGAAGACCGCGAGAACGAAGGCGACCTGATCATGGCCGCCGAGTGCTGCAAGGCCGAACACATCAACTTCATGGCCAAGCACGCCCGTGGCCTGATCTGCATGCCGATGTCGCGCGAGCGCTGCGAGCTGCTCAAGCTGCCGCTGATGGCCCCGCGCAACGGCTCGGGCTTCGGCACCAAGTTCACCGTTTCGATCGAAGCTGCCGAAGGCGTCACCACCGGCATCTCCGCCGCCGACCGCGCGCGCACCGTGCAGGCCGCCGCCGCCCGGGACGCCAAGGCCGAAGACATCGTCAGCCCGGGCCACATCTTCCCGCTGATGGCCCAGCCCGGCGGTACCCTGGCCCGTGCCGGCCACACCGAGGCGGCCTGCGACCTGGCGCGCATGGCCGGTTTCGAGCCGAGCGGGGTGATCTGCGAGGTGATGAACGACGACGGCACCATGTCGCGTCGCGCCGAGCTGGAAGTGTTCGCCGCCGAGCACAACATCAAGATCGGCACCATCGCCGACCTGATCCACTACCGCATGATCCACGAACGTACCATTCAGCGGATTTCCGAGCAGCCGCTGGACAGCGAACTGGGTCAGTTCAACCTGGTGACCTACCGCGATTCGGTCGAAGGCGACGTGCACATGGCCCTGACCCTGGGCAAGATCTGCGCCGAGGAACCGACCCTGGTGCGGGTGCACAACATGGACCCGCTGCGCGACCTGCTGCTGGTCAAGCAGCCCGGCCGCTGGAGCCTGCGCGCCGCCATGAGCGCCGTGGCAGAGGCCGGCAGCGGCGTGGTGCTGCTGCTCGGACACCCGCTGGACGGCGACGTGCTGCTGGCGCATATCCGCGAAAGCGCCGACAGCAGCCAGGTCAAGACACCCACCACCTACAGCACCGTGGGTGCCGGTTCGCAGATTCTGCGCGACCTGGGCGTACGCAAGATGCGCCTGATGAGTTCGCCAATGAAGTTCAATGCGATATCCGGATTCGATCTGGAAGTTGTAGAATACGTGCCCTCCGAATAAAGCAGGGGCTGGTTTCCCGCTGTTGATCCGGAACAAAACTCCCACAGGCCGCACCGTTGCGGCCTGGCTCTTTAAGATGAGAACCCCGCAATGTCCCTGAAGACCATCGAAGGTACCTTCATTGCCCCCAAAGGTCGCTATGCTTTGGTGGTTGGCCGCTTCAACAGCTTCGTCGTCGAAAGCCTGGTAAGCGGTGCCGTTGATGCCCTGGTTCGCCACGGCGTGAGCGAAAGCGACATCACCATCATCCGTGCACCGGGTGCGTTCGAGATTCCGCTGGTGGCACAGAAGGTCGCCCAGCAGAGCGAATACGCCGCGATCATCGCCCTGGGCGCCGTGATCCGTGGTGGCACCCCGCACTTCGAATACGTGGCGGGCGAATGCACCAAGGGCCTGGCCCAGGTGTCCATGGAGTTCGGCGTGCCGGTTGCCTTCGGTGTCCTGACCGTCGATTCGATCGAACAGGCCATCGAGCGTTCCGGCACCAAGGCCGGCAACAAGGGCGCCGAAGCGGCCCTGTCCGCCCTGGAAATGGTCAGCCTGCTGGCGCAGTTGGAGGCCAAGTGATTAGCGACGAAAGCGATCGTTTCAACCCGCGCGATCCAAAACCTGCGGATGCTGGCAAGCCCTCCAAGAGCGCCAAGCGTCGCGAAGCCCGCAAGCTCGCGACCCAGGCGCTGTACCAGTGGCACATGGCCAAGCACTCGCTGAACGAGATCGAAGCGCAGTTCCGGGTCGATAACGATTTCACCGATGTCGACGGTGCCTACTTCCGCGAGATCCTGCACGGCGTGCCGGCGATCAAGGAAGAAATCGACAAGGCCCTCGCGCCTTGCCTGGACACCGTGCTCGAAGAGCTCGATCCGGTCGAGCTGTCGGTGCTGCGCCTGTCCACCTGGGAGCTTATCAAGCGGGTCGACGTGCCTTATCGCGTGGTCATCAACGAAGGTATCGAGCTGGCCAAGGTGTACGGCGCCACTGACGGGCACAAGTTCGTCAACGGTGTGCTCGACAAGCTCGCACCGCGGCTGCGCGAAGCCGAAGTGAAGGCGTTCAAGCGCTGATTGCGGCGCTGCCTGCCCATGGGTGAATTCGAGCTGATCCGCCACTACTTCGCCGCCGCGCCCTGTGCGCAGGCCGGCGACGGGGTCGCCCTGGGGATCGGCGACGATTGCGCCCTGCTGGCGCTGCCGGCCGGCGAGCAACTGGCCGTGTCCACCGACACGCTGGTGGCCGGGGTGCATTTCCCGGCTGTGTGCGAACCGTTCCTGCTCGGCCAGCGCTCGCTGGCGGTGGCTGCCAGTGACCTGGCAGCCATGGGCGCCACCCCCGTGGCCTTTACCCTTGCCCTGACCCTGCCGACGGTTCACGCCGATTGGTTGAAGGCCTATGCCCAGGGTCTGAACCTGATGGCCCGACAATGCGGCCTGAGCCTGGTAGGCGGGGACACCACCCATGGGCCGCTGAGCCTGACCATGACCGTGTTCGGCCGCGTGCCTGCCGGCCAGGCCCTGACGCGCAGCGGTGCGCGGCCTGGTGACCTGGTGTGTGTCGGCGGTGAGCTGGGCAACGCTGCCGGGGCCTTGCCGCTGGTGCTTGGCGAACGCGAGGCGGCGGTGGCGCTGGCCGAGCCGCTGCTGGCGCACTACTGGTCGCCGCCACCGCAACTGGCGCTGGGTCAGGCGCTGCGAGGCAAGGCCAGCGCGGCGCTGGATATCTCCGATGGCCTGCTGGCCGATTGCGGACACATTGCCACGGCCTCGGGCGTGTCGATTGTGCTGTCGCTCGAACAGCTGCCGCTGGGTGCGGCGCTGCAGGGCCTGCTGGGCCTGGAAGGTGCGCGACAGGCCGCGCTCACCGGTGGCGACGACTACGTGATTGCCTTCACCTTGCCCCCCGCGCACCTGGCCGGCCTGCAGGCTGCCGGCTGGCCGGTGCACGTGGTCGGTCGGGTGGAGGCGGGCAGCGGCGTCAGCCTGCGTGACCACGCCGGGGCGGACATCACCCCGCGCACGCGGGGTTATCAACATTTTTAGGGAGACACCGTGACCGATCACCCCAATCAGGTGCCGGCAGAAAACGTGCCGCCTTCAGTCTGGCGCAACCCCTGGCATTTTCTGGCCTTCGGCTTCGGCTCCGGCACCCTGCCCAAGGCGCCGGGCACCTGGGGTTCGCTGGTGGCCGTGCCGTTCATCCCGCTGTGGCAGATGCTGCCCGACTGGGGCTACTGGCTGATGCTGGGGCTGACCATGCTGTTCGGCGTATGGTTGTGCGGCAAGGTCGCCGACGACCTGGGCGTGCATGACCACGAGGGCATCGTCTGGGACGAGATGGTCGGCATGTGGATAACCCTCTGGCTGGTACCGGAAGGTTGGCTATGGTTGTTGGCAGGCTTTCTGATGTTCCGCTTCTTCGACATACTCAAGCCGTGGCCGATCCGCTGGATCGACCGGCATGTGCATGGCGGTTTCGGCATCATGTTCGATGACGTGCTGGCCGGCGTGTTCGCCTGGTTGGGCATGCAGGCGCTGGTGTGGAGTTTCACCTGAAGGGAGTGGCCTGATGCGCGCATGGCGAGTGTTGCTGCTGGTGTTGGCGCTGGGTGGCGGCATCGCCTGGGCTGGCGAGCCGACCGCGTTGCCGCAGGAGGTGCGCCTGGCCAGCGAGATCTGGCCGGACTACACCGACGTCGAAGGGCGCGGCATGGCCTGGGACGTGCTGCGCAAGGTGTTCGAGCCGGCGGGGGTCAAGGTGCTCGCCATCAGCGTGCCCTACAGCCGCGCCGTGGGCCTGGTCAAGCGCGCCGAGGCCGATGCCTGGGTCGGCTCCTACGAGCAGGAAAGCAACGACTACCTCTACCCGCGCAACGCCTTCGACCAGGACCATATCTACGCTCTGGGGCTGGCCAGCCTGCCGGTGCCGAGCGCCGCCACCATCGGCCGCTACAAGCTCTCCTGGGTGCGTGGCTACGAGTACCAGCGCTACCTGCCCGATGTGAAGGAGTTTCGCGAGGTGCAGCGGCGCGACGGCATCCTGCCGATGCTCGAACTCAAGCGCGTGGACTTCTATATCGATGCCCAGACCGAGGTGGACTACGTGTACAACCAGGCCCGTGACAAGGCCCGGTTCCGCCGCACCCACATCGCCGAGTTGCCGTTGTACCTGGCCTTTGCCAGGACCGAGCAGGCCTGTGCGCTCCGGGCGCTGTTCGATCGGCGCATGGACGAACTGATCGCCAGCGGTGAATTGCGCGAGATCTTCGAGCGCTGGCAGCAGCCGTATCCGTTTCCGATTCCGGGCAGGGCGCACGTGCCAGCATCTAACTTCTCGATCTGTTTGCCCAAGAATTCAGCCTAAGCACCTGCCTTACGCTGCTGTTACAATCGGCGCACATCAAATTTCACGTTATTGATCAGGAGCACAAGGTGCCCGTCGTCTTTGTTGCCGCTTCCAAGCTGCCCACCCCCTTTGCCACGTTCACCATGCATGGTTTTCTCGACGAAGCCACCGGCCGCGAGCACGTTGTGCTCAGCCTGGGTGATGTAGCCGATGGCGAGCCGGTACTGGGGCGCCTGCATTCCGAATGCCTGACCGGCGATGCGCTGTTCAGCCAGCGCTGCGACTGTGGTTCGCAGCTGGAGGCCGCTCTGCAGGCCATTGCCCGCGAAGGCCGTGGCGTGCTGCTGTATCTGCGTCAGGAGGGCCGTGGCATCGGCCTGCTGAACAAGATTCGCGCCTACGAACTGCAGGACGGCGGCGCCGACACCGTCGAGGCCAACGAGCGCCTGGGCTTTGCCGCCGACCAGCGTGACTACGCCATGTGCCAGCCGATGCTCGAGCACCTGGGCGTCACGTCATTGCGCCTGATGACCAACAACCCGCGCAAGGTAAAAGCCCTCACCGCCATGGGCATTGCGGTAGCCGAGCGCGTGCCGCTGCACACCGGGCACAATCCGCATAACAAGCACTACCTGGCCACCAAGGCCGGCAAGCTCGGCCACATGATGGGCAACGAGCACCAGGGCGAGGCCGGTCGGGCGTGACCCGCGGCCAGGTCAAGCGGCGGCTGGCGTTCGCCTGGTGGCAGTTCTTCGCGATTGCCCTGGCGCCGCTGCTGGTGTTCGGCTGGGCGTTCGGAGGCAGCGTGGCGCGTGTCCCGCTGCTGGTGATGCCGGTGTTTCTGGCCGGGCTGGCCTCGATGTTCTTCAGCCTGCCGCGTTTCAGCGCCTACAAGCGTGCGTTGATTGCCACTGAAAAGGCGCTGAACAGCGCTGAAGAGCCGGCGGCCTGGATAGAGCTGGCGCGGGTTCGCCGTGTGTCGATGCTGTTTGCCTGCCTGCCGGCGTGGGTGGCCGCACTGTCGGTGTTCGTGGGCCTGGAGGGAGTGCCGCAGATTCTGCTGGCCATCGCCAGCGTGGTGATCCTTTACCTGTACCGGGTACCGCGTCAGCTGGGCTGATGCGCCCTTCGCCAGCCTGGCTGGCGAAAGGGTCTAAAGGCCCAGCAGTTGCATCCGCTGACGCACCGAAGTCTCGATCCCGGCAGCATCCAGCCCGCATTCGGCCAGCATCTGCGCCGGCTTGGCATGCTCGACGTACACATCCGGCAAGCCCAGGTGCAGCATCGGCTTGAGCACGCCTTCAGCGCTCAGGAACTCGCTGACCGCAGAGCCGGCGCCGCCCATGATGGCGTTCTCTTCGATGGTCACCAGCAGTTCATGGCTGCCAGCCAGCTCGCGCACCAGCGCTTCATCCAGCGGCTTGACGAAACGCATGTCGACCACGGTTGCATCCAGGTTTTCGGCCACCTTCAGCGCTTCTGCCAGTTGCACACCGAACACCAGCAGGGCGACCTTGCTGCCCTGGCGGCGAATCACGCCCTTGCCGATCTCCAGCGGCTCAAGGTCGCCGTCGATCGTCGCGTTCGGCCCGCTGCCACGCGGGTAGCGCACGGCGGCAGGGCCGTTGTACAGGTGCCCGGTGCTGAGCATCTTGCGCAGTTCGTTCTCGTCGCTGGGGGTCATCACCAGCATGCCGGGGATGCAGCGCAGGAACGACAGGTCGAAGCTGCCGGCGTGGGTCGGGCCGTCTTCGCCCACCAGGCCGGCGCGGTCGATGGCGAACAGCACGTCGAGGTTCTGCACCGCCACGTCATGGATCAGCTGGTCGTAGGCGCGCTGCAGGAAGGTCGAATAGATCGCCACCACCGGCTTGGCGCCCTCGCAGGCCATGCCCGCCGCCAGCGTCACCGCGTGCTGCTCGGCAATCGCCACGTCGAAGTAGCGCTCGGGGTAGCGTTCGCTGAACGCCACCAGGTCCGAGCCTTCCTTCATGGCGGGGGTGATGCCCACCAGGCGCTGGTCGGCGGCGGCCATGTCGCACAGCCACTGGCCGAACACCGCCGAGTACTTCGGCCCGGCGGCCTTTTTCGGCGCGGTGGCCGGGGCGTCCAGCGGTTCGAGCTTGGTGATCGCGTGGTAGCCGATCGGGTCGACCTCGGCCGGGGCGAAACCCTTGCCCTTCTTGGTCACCACGTGCAGGAACTGCGGCCCCTTGAGGTCGCGCATGTTGCGCAGGGTGGCGATCAGGGTAGGCAGGTCGTGGCCGTCGATCGGGCCGATGTAGTTCCAGCCCAGCTCTTCGAACAGGGTGCCGGGCACCAGCATGCCCTTGGCATACTCTTCGGTGCGGCGGGCGATCTCCCAGGCGCCGGGCAGGCGCGACAGCACCTTCTTGCTGCCCTCGCGCATGCTTGCATAGGTGCGGCTGGAGAGGATCTTGGCCAGGTAGTTGGACAGGCCGCCGACATTGCGCGAAATCGACATGTCGTTGTCGTTGAGGATCACCAGCATGTCGGCGTTGACTTCCTGGGCGTGGTTCAACGCCTCGAAGGCCATGCCGGCGGTGAGCGCGCCGTCACCGATCACTGCAATCGACTTGCGTGCCTGGTTCTGCAGGCGGGCGGCGATGGCCATGCCCAGCGCGGCGCTGATCGAGGTGCTGGAGTGCCCGACGCCAAAGGTGTCGTACTCGCTCTCGACGCGGCGCGGGAAGGCGGCCAGGCCGTCCTTCTGACGCAGGCTGTGCATGCGTTCGCGCCGACCCGTGAGGATCTTGTGCGGATACGCCTGGTGGCCCACATCCCACACCAGCCGGTCGTCCGGCGTGTCGAAGACGTAGTGCAGGGCGATCGTCAGTTCGATGACGCCCAGGCCGGCACCGAAGTGCCCGCCGGTCTGGCCGACGCTATAGAGCAGCTCCTGGCGCAGTTCGTCGGCCAGTTTCTCCAGGTCGGCTTCGGCCAGACGACGCAGGCCGGCTGGCGTATCGGCACGGTCAAGCAGCGGCGTGACCGGGCGTTCGCGGGGGATCTCTTGAAACGTCGTGGGCATCAGGCGAATCGTTATAGGTGTGATGAGGCGGCAGTTTACCTTATTGCGGTGAAGGCTGCCCATTGAGGTATGTGGTGTGCGTTTCGCCGGCAATGCCGGCTCCTACAGGGTTCGATGCAGGAGCCGGCATTGCCGGCGAAGGGCCGCTGCCGTCAACTGCGGCGTTCGACGATGTACCGCGCCAACGCCCGCAGCGGCTCGGCCTTGTCATCGAACCCAGCCAGCGCTGCCAGCGCCTGGTCGCGCAGTTCCAGCGCGTAGGCCTTGGCGGCTTCGAGCCCCAGCAATGCCGGGTAGGTCGGCTTGTCGCGGGCGATATCTGCGCCCTGGCGCTTGCCCAGGGTCGCGGTATCGCTCTCGACATCCAGGATGTCGTCCTGCACCTGGAACGCCAGGCCGATGGCCTGGGCATACTGCTGCAAGGCCGCAAGCGTCTGGGCATCGGCCCGCGCGCTGGCCAGGGCGCCGACCTTGACGCTGGTTTCGATCAGCGCGCCGGTCTTGTGCCGGTGCATGTATTCCAGCGCGGTCTGATCGAGCTTGAGCCCCACCGAGCCCAGGTCGATGGCTTGGCCACCGACCATGCCGGCGGGGCCGGCGCCCTGGGCCACGGCCTGCACCATGGCCAGGCGAATGGCATCGCCCTGCGGGCTCAGGCGCGGGTCGAGCAGGGCGCTGAAGGCCAGGCTCTGCAAGCCGTCGCCGGCCAGGATCGCGCAGGCCTCGTCGAATTTCTTGTGGGTGGTGGGCTGGCCGCGACGCAGGTCGTCGTCGTCCATTGCCGGCAGGTCGTCATGCACCAGCGAATAGGCGTGGATCAGCTCGACTGCGCAGGCGGCGCCGTCGGCATCGCTGCTGGCGCCACCCAGCGCCTCGCAGGCGGCATAGGCCAGCAGCGGGCGTACCCGCTTGCCGCCGTTCATCACGCTGTAGCGCATGGCGGCATACAGGCGCTCGAGTTCGCTCGAGGGGGCGTGGAACAGGGTTTCCAGCGCGGCATCCACCTGGGCCTGGCAACGGGCCTGGTAGGCGGCGATCATTCCGGCTGTTCCGCGTCGAACGGCTCGGCGCGCAACTCGCCGTCGCGCTCCAGCAGCACCTGGACCTTCTGCTCGGCCTGGGTCAGGGCGCTCTGGCAATCGCGGGTCAGGCCGATGCCTTGCTCGAAGGCGGTCAGCGAGTCTTCCAGCGACAGTTCGCCGTTCTCCAGGCGTTCGACCAGCGCTTGCAGGTCGGCAAGGGATTGCTCGAAGTCAATGGCAGCTTTTTTTCGGGCCATGGCGGCTGTCTCTGGTGGCGGTTTGAACGGCGCGACACTAGCAGAGCAGGGCAGGGGGAGCAAATCAGCGCCTGTGATCTTTCGTCGCATTCTGTTGCATAAATGCCGTGGGAACAGGCTTGATTTTCCTGCACCGCTTGCATTGTGGGGGCTCACTGCTGTCTGCCATAATCGCGCCCGCTCTGCGCCGCGGGTTGTATCCGGGTCAGGGTCCCCCCTTCCATGTCGCGTAATGGACTACGTTGTGAGCTTTCTTTCGATCGAGTTCGGCCTCTGCTTCACTCTGTTTTTCGCGGTCTACTGGAGCCTTTGCTGGAGCGTTCGCCTGCAGAACGTCCTGCTGCTGGCGGGCAGCTATGCGCTGGTCGCAAGCTTCAGCCTCGATTCGCTGTACATCCTGCTCGGCTACACCCTGCTGGTCTACCTGCTGGGGCTGTTCAGCGCGCGACATCCCGGACGGCGCTTCACCTACCTGATGGTGTTGCTGCTGGTGCTGGGCTGCTTCTATGTCTTCAAATACCAGGAATTCTTCGTGGGGGGCGTGCAGGCCGCGCTGGCCGACCTGGGCCTGGACGTCTCGCTGCCGGTGCTGGAGGTGCTGCTGCCGATCGGGCTGTCGTTCTACACCTTCCATTCGGTCAGCTACCTAGTGTCGATCAACCGCGGTGAAATGGCCCCGGCCGCGCCGCTGGACCTGGCCCTGTACTTGGCCTTCTTCCCCAGCCTGGTGGCCGGCCCGGTCAATCGCGCCGCGCACATGCTGCCGCAGATTCGCCCGGCGCAGATCCGCCAGGTGCTGGAGCCGCAGCGGGCGCTGGGGCTGATTGCGCTGGCGGTGGTCAAGCTGTTCTTCTTCAGTGCCTGGCTGGGCAGCGAGTGGGTCGACCCGGTGTTCGAGACCCCAAGCGGCTTCAGCGCCGAGCAACTGCTGCTGAGCGTGTACGGCTACAGCCTGCTGATCTACCTGAACTTCAGCGGCTACACCAACCTGGTGACCGGCGTGGCGCTGCTGCTGGGCTTTCGCCTGCCGGCCAACTTCAATGCGCCCTACGCGGCCCGCAACCTCAAGGAGTTCTGGGGGCGCTGGCACATCAGCCTGTCGACCTTCATTCGCGACTACGTGTACATCCCGCTGGGCGGCAACCGCCAGGGCGTATGGCGCGGCAACCTGAACATGCTGCTGGCGATGCTGGTTTCCGGCTTGTGGCACGGCGCGAGCCTCAACTTCATCATCTGGGGGGCGCTGCACGGCGTGGGGCTGGCGCTGTACAAGGCCTCAACCTACGTGCTGCCACAACCGATGCGCTGGCCGGGCGCGGATGTGCTGGCGCGCCTGCTGACCTTCCACTACGTCGCCTTCGCCTGGATCTTCTTTCGCTGCGCGAGCCTGGATGATGCGCTGGACATGCTCGGCGGCATCGCCGGCCTGAGCCTGGGCGGGCTGTTGAGCACCACTGGCCTGCTGTTGCTGGGCTGCGTGCTGTACATCGCGGTGTACCCGCAGGTGCTGGCGCTGCTGCGCCAGGGTTTTGCCGCCAGCAGCCGGCTGCCCTGGCAGCTCTACCCGATCCCGCTGGGGCTGTTCGTGTCGTTGGTCATCTTCGCTTCGCAATCGGGCGTGCCGGGGTTCATCTATGCAAGCTTCTAGTACCGGTCAGCTGTTCAAGACGCAAATGGGCGCGGCCAAGGTGCTGTACGCGATCCTGGTCACCACCTTGCTGCTGTTCTGGCTGAACCAGAACTCCATCAGCCTGTACTGCCAGCAGAAGTATCACCAGAGCTGCGAGCTGCCCTGGGTAGGGCAGAGCCAGGCGTGGCGCCTGGGCGGCAACCTGACCCAGGCCCTGGGGGATGCGCGCAGCAGCTTCATCGACAGCCTGGAGCGCCAGACCCTGCTGGCCCAGGCCGAGGGCATGCCGACGGTCGAGCTGCCGCCCAGTATGCCGGTGGTGCTGGTTGACCTGGCGCAGCCGCATGCCAAGGCGCCGGCGCCTGCCAAGGTACCGGTGATGGCGCCGACACCTGCGGCCAGGCCCCCTGCTGTGCAGCCAGCGGCAGTGCAGCCGGTTGTGGCGCAGGCGCCCGCCGCGCAGCCCGCCGTGCAACCGGTCAAGGTGGCGGCGCAACCGCTGGTGCCGGGGCAGCCGCCCAAGGCCGTGAGCCTGGCGGCTGGCGACGAAGTGTTCCTGGTGGGCGACTCGCTGATGCAGGGCGTGGCGCCGCACTTGGCCAACACCTTGCTCAAGCGCTACCAGATCAAGAGCGTCAACCTCAGCCGCCAGAGCACGGGCCTGGCGTACCCCGGTTTTTTCAACTGGCCGCAGACGGTGTCCGACACGCTGCAGAATCACCCCAACATCCGCCTGATGGTGGTGTTCCTGGGCCCGAATGACCCGTGGGACATGCCCGAATCCAAGGGCAAGCCGTTCCTGCGTTTCAAATCGCCTGAGTGGGAGGCGCTGTACCGCAAGCGCATCGACCGGATCCTGGACGAGGCCCGTGCGCACAATGTGCAGGTAATCTGGGTCGGCCCGCCCAACATGCAAAAGCCCAAGTTGTCGACGGCCATGGCCTATCTCAGCGGGCTGTATGAAAGCCAGGCGCAGTTGTACCAGCAGCATTACGTGTCGGCCAACGGCGTGCTCGGTTACCAGGCCGACGAGTTCTCCTATACCCTGCAGAACAGCCAGGGCAAACGGGTCAAGACCCGTGTCGACGACGGCATCCACTTCACCACCACGGGCCAGAAGCTGATCGCCGAGCAGGTACTGTCGATGATCGCCTTCCCGGGCCTGACCGTAACGGGACACTGAGCATGCGCCGAGCGCACAACATCCTGGTGCTGGCGGCGCTTATCTGCGCACTGCCGGGCTGCAGCCCGGTGGCGGCGGTCAACGCGCCGGCCGCGCGCCCCCTCGCCGTGCAGCAGAAGGCGACCGGCAGCCGTGACGGCAACCTTGCGGTGCTGGCCGGCAAGCTGCGCACCTCCAGTCGCACACCGGTCAATATCGTGCAATTCGGAGATTCGCACACTGCCGCCGACCTGTTCAGCGGCGAGATGCGTCGCCTGCTGCAGTCGCAGTACGGCGATGGCGGCATAGGCTTTGTGGCGGCGACACCGGTACCTGGCACGCGCTACGACAACCTGATCCTCAAGACGGCCAGGCGCCAGTGGGAGCTGGTGTCGGCGCGCAACCAGCAAAGCACCCAGTTCCCGCTGGGGGGCTACCTGTCGGTACCGCTGGCGGCGAACCCGAGCGTGCGCCTGGAGGCGCGTGAACCCAGTGCCCAGCGCTACCGTATCTCGGCCCTGTACCAGGCGCGGGAGAACAGCAGCCTTACCGCCCGTGGCGGGCAGAACGCGGCGCGCCGCGTGATGCTGGCCGCAAGCAACGGGCAGTGGCGCTTCAGCCCGCCGCTCAACAGCATCAGCCTGCCGGTGGACATGAGCCTGAATGCCCACCCGGGCACGGTGCTGGGTGGCTGGTACATCCAGGGCCAGAAGAACGCCGGGGTGACCTATTCGGCCCTGGGTATCAACGGTGCGCGGCTGGAGGTGCAGGACAAATGGCAGGCTGGCTGGCAGGAAAACCTCAAGGCCCTGCGCCCGGACCTGATCATTCTGGCCTATGGCACCAACGAGGCGTTCGACAACACCCTGGACATGGCCAAGTACCGTGACCAGTTGCGCCGTACCGTGGCCCAGCTCAAGCGGGTGCAGCCACGGGCGGTGATCCTGCTGGTGGGGCCTTCGGATTCGATCAAGCAGCGTGGCGCGCGCACCTGCGCGACGCGGCGCCCGCAGTCGTTGCCGCAGGTGGTGCAGATCCAGCGCCAGGTGGCACGCCAGGCCAACGTGCTGTTCTGGGACTGGCAGGCCTACATGGGCGGGGAGTGCTCGATTGCGCGGTGGCAGGCAGAGGGGCTGGCGCGAGGCGACCTGGTGCACCTGACGGCTGATGGCTATCGCAAGAGTGCGTCGGGGCTGTATGACTACCTGCGGGGGCAGTTGGGGCTGCGCTGAGGCAAAAAAAGAGGGGCTGTATCGGTGTCGGGATTGGCTTGCGGCGCCCCGGTGCATCGATAACAGCCCCCCAGCTTCGAGCCACAGGGGCGTCGAACTCAGGTGCAAGCATAGAATGGTTTTTTGGGGCCTGCTGTAGGACTTTTGGACAGATCTCGAAGGGTTCTTCGTCAGCAAGGCTGACTCCTGCCGTTTATCCCAACCCTGCAGGAGCCAGCCTTGCTGGCGAAAGCCGCGCTGTAGTCAGCCCGCCGGGGTCAGCCCCAACGCGTAATCGAGGTACCCGCGATACGCCGTTTCCCAGTCATCCTGGAAGGTGTGCCCGGCCGGGTGTTCGTGGCTTTGCACCGGGTTGCTGCCTTCGAACGCCTTCTGCGTGGTTGCGGTCAGTTCCAGGTTGCTCGAATGCTCCTTGGCGCCGTGCACGATCACGATGCGCTTGTCCTTGGCCTTCTGCACGGCGAATGGAATGCGAAAGCCGCCCGGCGACAGCAGTACTGCGCCGCTGTAATGCTGCGGGTATTCGGCGATCAGGTGCGCCGCATGTTCGGCGCCCTGGGAAAAGCCGATCAGCGCCACGTTCGAGCGGTCGATGCGGGTCTGCTTTTCCAGGGCCTTGAGCGCGGCCGCCACGGCTTTCTCGGTCGGCTCGACCGTGTGTTGCTGCCACATGAACTGGCCCTCGTCGCGCTTGAGCGTGCCGTTCACGCCCACCAGTACGGCGCGTTCGCCCACCAGCTCTTCACGCATGCGAATGCCCTTGCTGCCTTCGGTGCCGTAGCCGGACAACCACACCACTACCGGCCAGCCGCCGGCCGGGGCCTTGCCTTCGGGGATGCTGAACGCCGCCGCACCGGCATCCTTGGCCTGTTTGGCGTAGTTGGCCTCGGCGCTCTGCAGCAGTTTCTTGTAGGCCGGTGCGTCCTTCATGCTCTCCAGCTCGTCGTCGTCACGCAGGATCACGGCCTGCCAGAAACCGCGCTCGCGGGCCTGGTCGAGCAGGTCGCCAGCCAGATCGAACTTCTCCATCGAGGCCAGGGCGGCGCCGGCCTGGTAGGACGCATAGGCGTTCTTCGGGTCCAGGCGTGCGGCCGTCAGGTAATAGGCCAGGGCGCCAGCCATGTTGTCGTGCTCGCTTTTCTCCTTGTCGCCGGCATCGATGAATTCCTGTGCGTCGGCATCGTTCAGGTAGAGGTTGGCCATGCCGGCCAGGCCCTGCCAGCGGCCCTTGGCAACGGCCTCGTCTTCGTCGGCGAAGCTGGCGGTGGCGGTAAGGCTCAGGGCGGTGAACAGGCTGAGGGTGGCAAAGTGCAGACGAGGAGATGTCATGAACGACAAGACCGAGAGTCCTTTTTCGGTGGAAGGGAAAGTGTGCCGGCCAATACGGCCGGGGCGCGGATTCTAGCATGGCAGCTCAGCTGCGCAGCTGGTTCCAGTCCAGTTCGAAGCGCGCCAGGTATTTGCGCAGGCGGTCGGCATCGTTGGGTTTTTCCTTGTCCTGGCGCGACACCGCAAACAGCTGGCGCCCTGCGTCGGACAGCGAGCGGGCATCGCGACACACCCGCAGCACGGCCTCCAGTTGCAGGCGGTCGAACAGGTCCAGCTCACGCCCTTCAAGCAACGGCTCGGTGGGCGCGGCAACCCCCCAGGCCCGTTGCAGCCGGGTGATCTCTTCGCTGACCAGGGGCTCGTCGATGCGTCCGCTGTCGGCCAGGGTCGCCATGCGCGTGATCGAGGCCGACAGCTCGCGAAAGTTGCCGGCCCAGCGTGCTTGCGGTGAATGGGCGAACGCCAGGTACTGGCGCTTGGCTTCAAGGTTGAAGCGCACGTTGCGGCCCTGTTCGCGGGCGTGGCGCTGCAGTTCGAAATCGATGTTCGGCTCGATGTCTTCGCGCCGCCCGGCCAGCCCCGGCAGTTCGAAGGTCCACAGGTTGATGCGCGCATACAGGTCTTCGCGAAACAGCCCTTCGGCCACCTGCTTGCGCAGGTCACGGTGGGTGCCGGCGATCAGCTGGAAGTCGCTTTGCACCTCGTTGTCTGCGCCCATCGGGAAGAAGCGCTTCTCTTCGATGGCCTTGAGCAGCATGGCCTGTTCGTCGGCGCCCAGTTCGCCGATTTCGTCGAGAAACAGCATGCCGCCGTCGGCGGCGCGCAGCAGGCCGTCGCGGGCGTTCTGTGCTCCCGTGAAGGCGCCCTTGATATGCCCGAACAGGCTCGACATGGCGCCGTCGCCGCGCAGCGTGGCGCAGTTCACTTCGACGAAGCGGCCCTCCAGCTGGTGGCGCGTGCGCTTGAGTTCATGGATGCGCCGGGCCAGGAACGACTTGCCGGCACCGGTCGGCCCCACCAGCAGCATCGGGGCGGTTGAGCGCAGGGCGACGCGCTCGATCTGCTCGATGGAGTGGTTGAACGCCACGTTGCGCGTGGCGATGCCGGCCTTGAGAAACGCCAGGCTGTGCGCCTGCTCGCGCTGAAAGCGCGAAGCGATGTGGTCATAGCGCGACAGGTCGAGGTCGATCAGCGTGCTGGTGCCGGCCGGGTCACGCTCTTCTTCCTTGCCGCGCGCCGGCGAGGTCTGTACCAGTCGCGCCGGCAGGTAGCGCGCCTCGGTCAGCAGAAACCAGCAGATCTGCGCAACGTGGGTGCCGGTGGTGATGTGCACCAGGTAGTCCTCGTGCTCGGTGTCGAAGTGGTAGCTGCTGGCGAAGTCATGCAGCGCGCCGTACATCTCTTCGAAATCCCACGGGTTGTGCAGAGCCAAGCGGTGCAGGCGCACCTCGGTGTGGGGCGACACGCTGAGTACATCCTCGCGCAGGCGCTCGGCCAGGCCCAGATCACGTTCGCTCTTGCCGTGAATCAGCTCCAGGCGGTCGATCGAAAGATCAGGCTGCTGGCACAGCGCGACGGTGGGCCGCCACTTGTTCCAGCGCGCGGCACCCTTTCCGTTGCGGTCGAGGGTGGTACCGATGAAGCCGATGGCAACGCTGCGCTTGTGCATGCTGTTTATCTTTTTGGATAAATGAAGAGATAAAAGTATACATAAAAGCCCTCAAGCATTTGCCCGGTGCGCAGGTTGATTTAACGAAGATGAAAATAAAACACTTATAAATCAATGAGTTGAAAATAAATTCTAGCGCTTTGACGAAACCTGGCACGCCCCTCGCAATAACGCTTTCGACCGCATCGCCAAGCAGGCCAACGGGTCGGGGTTCACAACCCCACCGGTGCACGAGCCCACCCCTGGTGTTGGTGTCGTGCATGCCGCCGCCGCAACGACCGGTCGCTGGCGCAACCCCGGATGGGGCCGCCAACGAGCCTAGAACTCGTTACATACCCTCCACGGTAGCTGTACCCGTAACACCCGCCGGTGAGGCGAGGGCAACGCACTTGCAGCCAGGATGGCTGACTGTCGCGAAGGACGCCCCCGCCACCGCTGGTACGCCCGGCCTGCTGGCCGGGCCCGGGGCAAGGCGCAACGTCGGACCGAAGGACTCGGTCGGCAAAGGACTCTGATGTCCCGACGCGTGCACCTCCCCCCGGGCCCCACCTGCAGCGCTCGGCGTACCGGCAGCACCGGCACCACGGAATTCATTGAAAGGGAAATACAGAATGAAACTGCTCAAGCGCTTCATCGTGAAAAAGAACGAACGCGGCCTGCTGTTCTGCGAGGGCGACTTCGTGTCGATCCTGGAACCGGGCGTGCATCAGCGCTTTGACCTGCATAACCGGCTGACGGTGGAAACCTTCAGCCTCAACACCCCGCGCTTCGAGCACCGCCTGGCCGGCTACCTGCGCCAGAGCAAGCCGGCGGTGGTGGATCAGTACTTCGAGCGCATGGACCTGGCCGAACACGAAGTGGGCCTGCGTTTCGAGGATGGCGCACTGGCGGAACTGCTGCCACCGGGCAGCCGCCAGCTGTACTGGAAGGGCCAGAGCGCGCAGACCCTGCAGCGCATCGACCTGACCCACAGCTATCGCCTGGAGCCGATCCTGCTCGGCCAGCTCGGTCAGCCCAAGCTGCGCGGTCGCACCCTGGCCGGGCTGGATGCGGTGCTGCTGGCGCCGGTGCCGGCCTTCCATGTGGGCGTGCTCAAGGTCGATGGCGCAGTGGTCGAGCTGCTGCCGGCCGGTCAGTACGGCTTCTGGCGCTTCAACCGCCAGGTGAGCGTCGACATGGTCGACATGCGCATCCAGTCGCTGGAGGTCAGCGGCCAGGAGATCCTCACCCGCGACAAGGTCAGCCTGCGCCTGAACCTGGCGGCCAACTGGCGCTACAGCGACGTGCTGATGGCCTTCGCCAGCCTCAGCAAACCGCTGGAGCACCTGTACCGCGAGGTGCAGTTCGGCCTGCGTGCGGCCGTGGGCACGCGTACCCTCGACGAGCTGCTGGAGAACAAGCAACTGATCGACGACACCGTCAGCCAGTACCTGGCCGAGAAACTGGTGGGCAGCGGCATCGAGGTCAGCGGCCTGGGCGTGCGCGACATCATTCTGCCGGGTGAAATGAAGACCCTGCTGGCGCAGGTGGTGGAGGCTGAGAAGGCGGCCCAGGCCAACGTGATCCGGCGCCGCGAGGAAACCTCGGCGACCCGTTCGCTGCTCAACACCGCCAAGGTCATGGAAGACAACCCGACGGCCCTGCGCCTGAAGGAGCTGGAAACCCTGGAGCGGGTGGCCGAGCGCATCGACCGGATTTCGGTATTCGGCGGGCTGGATCAGGTGTTGAATGGGCTGGTCAGCCTGAAAACCGCATGACACCTGCCAGGCCTTCGGGCCTGGCGGGCTACAAGGACAATTGAGATGAAACACATGAACATCCTCGAAGTGGCCAACGGCAAACCGATCAAGCTCTGGACCCAGGGCGTGCCGGTGGACGAGGACGCACGCCAGCAACTGATGAACACCGCGCGCCTGCCGTTCATCTTCAAGCACCTGGCCGTGATGCCCGATGTGCACGTGGGCAAGGGCTCGACCATTGGCAGCGTGATCCCTACCCTGGGCGCGATCATCCCGGCGGCGGTGGGCGTGGACATCGGCTGCGGCATGATCGCGGCGCGCACCTCGCTGATGGCGGCCGACCTGCCCGACAACCTGCAAGGGCTGCGCAGCGCCATCGAGAAGGCAGTGCCCCACGGCAAGACCTTCGGCCGGCGCGATCAGGGCGCGTGGAACCACGTACCGACCGTCGCCGATCAGGCGTGGTCGGCCCTGGCCGGGCGTTTCAAGGCGATCACCGACAAGTACCCGCAACTGCAGAAGACCAACAATCGCCAGCACCTGGGCACCCTGGGCGGCGGCAACCACTTCATCGAGGTGTGCCTGGATGAGGCCGACCGCGTGTGGTTCATGCTGCATAGCGGCTCGCGGGGCGTGGGCAATGCCATCGGCAACCTGTTCATCGAGCTGGCCAAGGCCGACATGCGCCAGCACATCGCCAACCTGCCGGACAAGGAACTGGCGTACTTCGAGGAAGGCAGCCGCCATTTCGACGACTACGTCCAGGCGGTGGAGTGGGCCCAGGACTTTGCCCGGCAGAACCGTGCGCTGATGATGCACGCGGTGATCGAGGCAACGCGCCAGGTCATCCGCAAGCCGTTCGAGGCCAACCTGCAGGGGGTCAACTGCCACCACAACTACGTGCAGAAAGAGCAGCACTTCGGCCAGGAGATCCTGGTGACGCGCAAGGGCGCGGTGTCGGCGCAGAAGGGCCAGTTGGGGATCATTCCAGGCTCGATGGGCGCCAAGAGTTTCATCGTTCGCGGCCTGGGCAACGAGGAATCGTTCTGCTCCTGCAGCCACGGTGCCGGGCGGGTCATGAGCCGTACCCGGGCCAAACAGGCCTTCACCCTTGAGGACCAGGTGCGCGCCACCGCGCATGTGGAGTGCCGCAAGGACAAGGACGTGATCGACGAGATCCCGATGGCCTACAAGGACATCGATGCGGTGATGGCGGCGCAGCGCGAGCTGGTGGAAGTGGTGCACACGTTGCGTCAGGTGGTGTGTGTGAAAGGCTGACGGCCTCTTCGCCGGCCGTGCCGGCGAAGGGGTACAACGAGGATTCGAACATGAACATGGAAGACCGTCACCCCCTGCCCAGTGCGATGCGCAGCTGGGTACTCGAAGAACTGCAACGCATCGAGCGCGAGCATGACGTGCGCGTGCTCTACGCCTGCGAATCCGGCAGCCGCGCCTGGGGTTTTGCCTCCACCGACAGCGACTTCGACGTGCGCTTCATCTACGTGCACCGCCAGGACTGGTACCTGCGCATCGACGAGCCACGCGACGTGATCGAGCGCCCGCTCACCGACGAACTCGACATCAGTGGCTGGGAGCTGCGCAAGACCCTGCGCCTGCTGCGCAATGCCAACCCGACCCTGCTCGAATGGCTCGACTCGCCGCTGGTGTACCGCGCCGAGCCGGGGGCGCTGCAAGCCTTGCGCGGCCTGGCCAGACAGTTCCATTCGCCGCAGGCGGCGTTTCACCACTACCTGTCGATGGCTACCAAGAACTTTCGCATCTACCTGCAGGGCGAAGAGGTGCGCCTGAAGAAGTACCTCTACGTATTGCGCCCGTTGCTGGCGGTGCGCTGGATCGAACAGGGCCTGGGCATGCCGCCCACCGCGTTCGCCCAACTGGTGGAGGCGACCCTGCACGACCCGCTGCTGCTGGCCGACCTGGACGAGCTGCTTCGCGTCAAACGCATCGCCAGCGAAGCCGATTACGGGCCTCGCCGCGTACTGCTGCACCAGTTCATCGAGAGCGAGCTGGCACGAGGGGGAGCCGCCCCGGCACTGCCCAGGCCCCACGGCGATGTAAAACTGCTCGACGACTATTTGCGTGATACTGTGCGCCGTTTTTCATAGGAGCCTGTATGAACAAGGATGTCGACGCATGCTGAACCTGCGGCTGGCGCAACGCTGGGAGCGCCTGGGCAATCGCGATACCGAGGTGGGCCTGATGCTGCTGTTCGCCCTGCTGGCCGCGCTGTTTGCCTGGGGCGCCTATGTCATGGCCTATCCGGAGCATGGCTGTGTGCGCATGGGCAAGGGCAACAGCGGCCCCCTGGAGTGCAACCCGCGCCAGCTGCTCAACAATGCTGTCGGGCTGCTGTTGATCGGTGTCTGCTGCGCAAGCCCCATCTTCTACATCCTGTGGCACTGGATCAAAGACATGGCGCGGCCATTGACGCTGGAAGAGGAATAGCTCGATGACCGACAGCAAATACGAACGCCTGCCCCACGCCGGTGACTTCGAGCGGGTGGCCGGCACCGAGATCGTCTACCTCTCGCCCCTGCCGATCCCCACCGGCATGCCGGCCTACAGCAGCCGCAACCTGCACCGCGAATCCAACGAGGTGTACCTGGACTTTGCCATCGGCCAGGGCAACTTCGAGTTCATGGCGCGCTGCGGCATCGCCTCGGTGATGGGCGTGGTTACCTGTTTCATGCTCACTGCCTTGCTCGGCTCCTGGGCACGCCGCCATGTGGAGCCGTTCTGGAGCACCTTCTCCGACTTCATGGCCAACGGGTTCATCTGGGGCTTCATCGCCTGCCTGTCGTTGCTGTATGCGGGGATGTTCTTGCGGGTGATGCGCGAGGTGACGATTCACCCGCCGATACGCTTCAACCGCCAGCGCCGCGAGGTGGCGTTCGTGCCCACTCGGGGCGCGGCGCCGATCTTCGTGCCGTGGGAGTCGGTGATCGCCTGCGTCAGCGCGGGGCGCACCGTCACCGAGTACGCCGTGCTGCCCGCCTTCAACCTGATGTTCTGCCTGCGTCAGGCCGACACCGGCAATGTGCTGTGGATCAACGTGCCCAGCGGCCACCTGGGCGCGGCGATTGCCGAATGGGAAGCGATCCGGGTGTACATGGAAGAGGGCCCGGCGAGCCTGCCGCCAGCGCCCGATGAAGAGTTCGAGGAGGGCACCGTGGCGTTCTTCCACATGGCCCGCCAGGGCTATCGCGACAACTTCCCGTGGTGGCAGCACTGGTTTGGCTTTCTGTTTGTGCAGGCCTTCGGCGGCTGGACCTTGCCGTGCCATATCTCGCACTGGGTCAACAACCGGCCCAAGGCGGGCATACCTCCTGAGGTGAAGGCGTGGTCGACGCCGCTGCCGGCTGAACAGCATGCCAGGCCCAGCGCCGAACTGCTGGCGCAGAGCGAAGAGGTGCGCAGTACCTTGCGTCGTGGCCAGACCCTGCTCGACTACTTCAATGTGAAGTTTGGCGACCCGGCTGAACCGGCAGCCGAGGCGGCCTCAGGTTCAGCGCCAGCACGCTGATCAGCACCAACGGCCCGCCCAGCATCACCGATGCCGAGGGCCGCTCGCCCAGCAGCGCTGCGGCGATCAGCATGGCGAAGGCGGGTATCAGGTACAGCGCCAGGGTCACCCGGGTGACCTCGCAGTGGCGCAGTACCCAGGCCCAGGCCAGGTAGGCCAGCGCGCTGGGGAATACCCCCAGCACCAGCACCGCAGTGTTGGCCTGGGGCGGTGCGTGGCCCAGGTCGTCGAGCAGCCCCGGCAGGTACACCATCAGCAATGCAGTGCCCGACCATACGGTGTAGCAGGTGATGGTCAGCGCGTCGTAGCGGTGGCCGTGGTGTTTCTGCAGGGCGAAATAGATGCTCCACGACAATGCCGCCACCAGAATCAGCAACCCGTGCGGGTCGAACTGACCGAGCCCGCGATCGCCGGCCACCACGATCACCGCGCCGGCCATGCCCAGCAGCAGGCAGCCCCAATGCCAGGCCCCGGCCACCTGCTTGAACACCCAGTGCGCGATCAGCAGGCTGAACAGCGGCGTGGACTGCGCCAGCACACTGGCCGCCCCGGCGCTGACCCCACGCTGGCCGTAGTTGATGGCCACATGGTGCAGGCTGACCGCGAACAGGCCAAGCAACAGCAGGGTGGGCACGTCCCTGAGCCGGGGCAGGGCGATGCCGCGCAGCAGCGCGATGACCGCCATGAACAGCGACGCCACGATAAAGCGCGCCAGCGCCAGATGCGTGGGCGCATAGCCCTGCAAGCCCAGGCGGATGCCGGTGGGCGAGTAGGCCCAGCACAGCAGCACGAAGAGTACGGCGCAGGCAATTTTCAGTGAGCTGGGGCGGGTCATGGGGTGGGCTTCCGAAGGGCGGGTGCGCTCAGTATCGGAACGCCTACTGCTCACTACAATCGACTTATACTGAGCCAATCGTTCACTTTGGGTGATGTATGGAGCTGATGCAGATCCGCATGTTCAAGACCGTCCACGACACCGGCAGCATTGCCCGTGCGGCCGAGGTGCTGCACTACGTGCCGTCCAACATCACGGCGCGGATCAAGGCGCTGGAGGCCGAGCTGGGCGTGCCGTTGTTCCATCGCCGCGGGCGCGGGCTGGTGATCAGTCCGGCGGGGGAAACCTTCTTGCCCTATGCCACGCAGATGCTGGCCCTGGCCGAGGCCTCCAGGCAGGCGCTGGCGCCGTCCGCCAAACCATCCGGACGCTTGCGCATCGGCGCCATCGAGTCCTCGGCCAGCGGGCGTCTGCCGCGGTTTCTGGCGCAGTACCATGCGCGCTATCCCGAGGTGACGCTGGAGCTGAGCACCGGCACCTGGTCGCAGATGCTCGACGATGTGCTCAACCACCGCCTCGATGGTGCGATCGTGGCGGTGGATGTCGAGCGCCCGCACCTGCGCCGCACCCTGATGTACCAGGAAGACCTGCTGCTGATCGGCGCACCGTCACTGGGGCCGCTGCGCAGCGCCGCGGACCTGGTGGGCAAGGCCGTGTTCATGTGGCCTGAAGGCTGTCCGTATCGGGCGGCACTGGAGCACTGGCTGCAGGCCCAGGGGCACAAGCTGCCCATCGTGGGCATCGGCAGCTACGGTGCGATAGTCAGCTGCGTCAGCGCCGGCACCGGGGTGTCGCTGGTGCCGCGCGGCATCTACGAGCAGTACCGCCAGGGCGCAGGGTGGATCGGGCACGAGTTCGCCGACCTGAAGGCGGTCGACAACCTGTTCTACTGGCACGAGGGGGCGGGGCGACATCCGGCGCGGGAGGCATTCGTGCAGATGCTGCGCGATGGCCTGGCAGGGAATGTGCAAGTGGATTCGCTCAGCACCGCTGACGCCGCGGGTACGTAGAACCTGGCGTCGGATCATGGCATGATGCCATTACTTTTTATATTGATATTCACTCGATGAGCGCCCCGTCTGTGTCAACGATGTCCTTGCTGGTGTGCGATGACTCCATGGTGGCCCGCAAGCAGGTCCTGCGCGCGCTGCCCGCCAACTGGCCGGTAACGGTTACCGAGGCCAGCGACGGGCGCCAGGCCATGGACGCCATACGCCGCGGCCTGGGCCAGGTGGTGCTGCTGGACCTGACCATGCCCACCATGGATGGCTACCAGGTGCTGGCTGCGCTGCGTGACGAAGGCCTGAGCCCCAAGGTCATCGTGATCTCGGGCGATGTGCAGGAAGAGGCCGTGCGCCGGGTGCTGGACCTGGGCGCGCTGGCGTTTCTGAAAAAACCCTTCGACCAGGACGAGCTGCGCC
The DNA here is from genome assembly GCF_028682105.1 of Pseudomonas sp. 8209. NCBI lineage: Bacteria > Pseudomonadati > Pseudomonadota > Gammaproteobacteria > Pseudomonadales > Pseudomonadaceae > Pseudomonas > Pseudomonas sp. 8209. Next base: position 213,264 of record NZ_JANIAH010000008.1, on the reverse strand, counting down.
GCCTGCTGGCCCAGCTGGGGCTGTTGGGTGAGCGCTCGGCGACACCGCTGGCCGGCGCGGCGACTGCCGTCATCGGCTTTCGCGAGGTGTTCAGCGAAACGGTCAACGTCGCCATCGGCCGCGCCGCGGCCCTGATCGCCAAGGTGCTGGGCGTGTTCGTGCAGTTGCCGGTGCCCAGCGTCAACCTCTTCGAGGTGGGCGAGTTGCACATGGCGCTGGCCGACGCGGGCAGCAGCCAGCGGCTCACGGCAATCTGCCAGGGCTTCATCGGCAGCGGCATCGCCGGCGAGGCCCTGCTGATGTTCCACGATTCGGAAATCGCCGACATGGCCAAGCTGATGCGCCACCAGAGCATCGAGTATTCCGACATGGAGCTGTTGCTGGACTTCTCCAGCGTATTGATCGGTGCGTGCCTGAGCAGCATTGCCGAGCAGATCGACGTGGTGTTCTCCCAGGGCCACCCGCAGATCCTCGGGCAGCACGGCACCATCGACGAGCTTATCCAGGTCAACGGCCAACGCTGGCAGAAAACCCTGGCGGTCGAGATCAGCTACAGCCTGGAAGGGCACGATATCCGTTTCGACCTGCTGTTGCTGTTCACCGAAGACTCCATCGAGCGCTTGACCCATAAACTTGCCTACCTGATGAACTGAGCCCATGCGCGATCCTATCGACCTGAAGGAATTTCACTGGCTGCTGAGCATCGTGCAGAGCATCGATGTGGGCGTGGTGGTGCTCGACCGCGAACATCGGGTGCAGGTGTGGAACACCTTCATGGAAAACCGCTCGGGGGTGCAGCCCAGGGATGCCTACAACCAGTGCTTCTTCAGCCTGTTCCCCGAGGTCGACCGGCAATGGTTCAGCCACAAGGTGGACAGCGTCGCGACCCTGGGCACCCCGGCTTTCACCATCTGGGAGCAGCGCCCGTACCTGGTGCGGTTCAAGAACTACCAGCCGATCACCGGCCAGGTGGATTTCATGTACCAGAACACCACGCTGCTGCCGTTGCGCTCCACCGACAGCGAGATCCGCCAGATCTGCCTGGTGATCTACGACGTGACCGATGTGGCCACCAACCGCCACCAGTTGCAGGCCGCCAACGCGCAGTTGCAGAAGCTGTCCAGCACCGATTGCCTGACCGGCCTGTACAACCGCGGGCATTGGGAGGAGTGCCTGCAACTGGCGCATGCGCGCAATCAGCGCTATGGCAATGCCACCAGCCTGGTGATGTTCGACATCGACCATTTCAAGCGAGTCAACGACACCTATGGTCACCCGGCGGGCGATGCCGTCATTCGCCAGGTGGCCAGGGTGGTTCGCGAGCAGATCCGCGACAGCGACGTGGCCGGCCGTTACGGTGGCGAAGAGTTCGGCGTGGTGCTGACGGACACCGACAAGGCCGGCGCGCTGATCTTTGCCGAGCGCCTGCGCAAGGCGGTCGAACGCCTGAGCGTCAGCCATGAGGGGCAGGACATCCGTTTCACCATCAGCCTGGGCGTGGCCGATCTGAGCCAGCCCTCCAGCAGCCACGCCGAACTGATTGCCTGGGCCGACCATGCGCTGTACCTGTCCAAGCACGGCGGGCGCAACCGGGTGACAGTGCATGAACCCGCGGTGGTGGCGGGCTAGCTCACCTCAAGGCGCAGGAGCAGGCCTGATATTTCAGTTGATAATCATTCGCAATTGAATGCAGAATAGCGGCCCTCCCAACCCGCTCCTGCCTTCAATGGTCGTCGCCGTGTCCTGCCCCAGCGATAAACTCCAGTTGTACCTTTCCCACCGTGCTGCGCTGGTCGACTATTCGGCACCCATCGTCGGCTGCCGTGCGCAGGCCGAGGACGTGGTGCAGGAGGCCTGGCTGCGTTTCTGCGGGCAGGCCGACGCCGGTGCGCAGTTGGGCAATCCGGTGGGGTACCTGTACCGCATCGTGCGCAACCTGTCGTTCGACCTGCTACGCCGCACGACCCTGGAAAACCGCCAGCCCGATGGCGGCGAACGGCTCGATGAGCTGCCGTCGAGCGCACCGTCGCCGGAGCACCAGGCCCTGCACCGCGATCAGTTGCGTGTGCTGCAGGACGCCCTGGCGCTGCTGCCGGAGCGGGCGCGGCAGGCCTTTCACATGCACCGCTTGCAGCACATGACTTTTCAGGAAATTGCCGCCCGCTTGAATATTTCGACTAGTCTGGCGCACCAACTGGTGCGTGACGCACTGACCCACTGTGCGGAGCATCTGGCCGATGACTGATACCACCCCGTCTTGCCGAACGCCCGGCTCGCTGAAGGACGACCCGGTGTGGCAGGCCGCCATGGACTGGCTGCTGCAATGCAATGTCGAACCGGACAACGTGCTGCTGCACCAGGCCCATGCGCGCTGGCTGGCCGCTGACGAACGCCATGCGGCGGCCTGGCGCAAGGTGCAAAAGGTCTGGATGCTGAGCGCCGGCATCGACCCGCTGGAGCCACCAACGGCGCACCAGGTGCCCGCCGCACCGCGCATGGCAGCCCGCCGGCGCAGTTGGCCACGCCGGGCGCTGGCGGCGAGCGCGCTGGCGGCCTGCGTGCTGTTGCTGGTGGGGCGTGCGCCGCCGGCCGACTACAGCAGCACGGCGGGCGAGCACCGGCAGGTGCGCCTGAGCGACGGCAGCCACATCGAACTGGGCAGCGACAGCGCCATCCGCGTGGCGTTCGAGCCGGGTGCGCGTGCGGTCACGCTGCTCAAGGGCCAGGCATTCTTCGAGGTCAGCCATGACGCCGCGCGGCCCTTCACGGTGCAGGCCGAAGACGTGAAGGTGACCGTCACCGGCACGGCGTTCGATGTGGACCTGAGCCGCAGCGCGGTGTCGGTAGCAGTGCAGAGCGGCTCGGTGCAGGTGCGTGACAGGCGCGGCGAACTGGCAGCGCCGGCGCTGGGCGCGGGCGACAGTCTGCGCGTGGGGCTGAACCAGGGCCCGGCGCAGCGCAGCCGGGTGCAGCTGGAGCAGGTTGCGGCATGGCGCCAATGGCAGTTGCTGGTCAACGACCGTCCATTGGCCGAAGTCATCGAACAACTGCGTGCGTATTACCCCGGCGTGTTGCTGCTGCAGGACCGTGCCCTGGGCCAGCGGCGCATCACCGCGTCGCTGAACCTGCGGTCGCCAGGTAGCGCGCTGCAACTGGCCATCGCCCCGCTGGGCGGGCAGCTGACGCAATGGGGGCCGTACATCACGGTCATCCGTGAGCGCGCTTCGCCGCCTGGAAAAAAATAAATTCACGAAGTTCTGGAAATTCCCCATCGCCGTTCGTTTATTGCCCCGCTGAGTTAATCGTACAGATTCTCATTTACAGGCGCGTATCGTTCGCGCCGCACGGGGAGTTCACCAGAGCATGTCCATTCGCACCCAAGAGTCGTTGCAGGGTCGTCGGCGCAGTGCGCGCCTGCTGTTGCTGTCAGTGGGGCTGGCAGTGTCGTTGCCGGTGCTGGCCGATGACGAGCCGGCGCGCCACAGCATCGATATCGCGCGCCAGCCGCTGGGCTCTGCGCTGATGGCGCTGGGGCAGCAGACCGGCCTGCAGATCAGTGTCGAAAGCCAGTTGCTGGGCAACCTCAGTGCCCCGCCGGTGCGTGGCGAGCTGAGCGCCGATCAGGCGCTGGCGATCCTGCTCAAGGGCAGCGACCTGGAATGGGTGCATATCGGCGACGACGCGCTGCTGCTGCAACGGGTGGTGCGTCCGCGTGCCGACCAGATCCAGCTGGAAAACACCAAGGTCCGCGAACGGGCGCTGCTGCCACAGGGTGAAACCCATATCGATCGCGAGCTTATCGAGGCAATGCCGGCCGGCAACGGCGACATCACCAGCCTGCTGCGCAGCCACCCCAACGTTCAGTTCGACGACAACCAGCTCAGCAGCAAGACACCCGGAGAAATCGCCCCGGCCAACATCAGCATCAACGGCGCGGCGTTCTACCAGAACGCCTTCCTGGTCGACGGCATCAACATGAACAACGACATCGACCCGGCCGAAGACCGCGTGCAGTTGCTGGACAGGGTGCCGGGGCGCAGCCAGGGCCTGGCGCTGGACACCGACCTGCTGGAGAACATCACGGTTCTGGACAGCAACGTGCCGGCCGCCTATGGCGGCTTCAACGGTGGGGTGATCGACGCCCAGACCCGCGCCCCGACCAAGGCCCTGCACGGCAAGTTCTCGGTACAGACCACGCGCTCGGCCTGGACCAAATACCACATCGACGAGACGGAAGAGCAGCGCATGGAGAACTCCGGCTCGCCCGACGAGCAGCCCGAGTTCGACAAGGTCATCGTGCGCGGTACCTTGCAAGGCCACCTGACCGACACCTTCGGCCTGATCGGCAACTTCAGCCAGAAGCGCTCGACCATTCCGCTGAGCCTCTACTCCTACAACAACGTCGAAGAGATGGGCTATCACAAGGAGAAGCAGGAGCGGCGCATCGACAACTACTTCCTCAAGTCGGTGTGGCAGGCCAGCGACCGGCTCACCGTCGAGACCAGCGTGACCCACGCGCCCGAGGAGAGCCATTACTTCCGGGCCAACGTCGCCAACTCCGGCTATGACAACAAGGTTGGCGGTACCCAGTTGAACCTGCGCACCGTGTGGGACGGCGACCTGGCCCGCGTCGAACAGACCCTGGCCTGGAGCCGCCAGGAACAGAGCCGCACCTCGGACTCGGCCGACTACTGGACCTGGCGCAAGTCGACCACCAAGGACTGGGGCATCGGCAGCAAGACCACCGCCAACACCCTGGAGGGGGGCTGGGGCGATATCGAACAGCAGCAGCGCACCTGGCAGTACAAGCTCAATGCCGACTGGCGCAGCTTCGACTGGCTGGGCGCCATTCACCGCCCGCAGACCGGCCTGGAGTTCTCCCGCCAGTACGTACGCTACGAGCGCCTCACCGACAGCAGTACCTATGTGGCCCCGGCCGCCACCAACAGCTGTACCAACAGCGCGGGGGTGACCGATACCGTTGCCTGCAACATGGGCGAGACCGTCAGTGGCTGGGCCGGCCAGTACATGAAGAGCCGCACCCGCTATGCCCCCGGCGAATTCGATTTCACCACCACCACCTGGGGCAGCTGGGTGCAGGACGAGATCACCCTGGGCAAGCTGACCCTGCGCCCCGGCGTGCGCGTGGACAGTGACGACTACATGGACAAGACCACCTGGGCACCGCGCTTCTCCCTGGAGTACGACGTGTTCGGTGACCGCACCACCTTGCTCAGTGCCGGTGCCAACCGCTACTACGGCCGCAGCGTCACCAGCTGGCAGTTGCAGGACGGGCGCAACCGCCTGCGCTTCAACGAAACCCGCGCGAGCCTCGACAAACCCTGGGTGACCAAGTCCAACGGCAGCAACCAGACGCTGTTCAATCAGCTCGACATCCCCTATGACGACGAGCTGATGCTGGGCGTGGTGCAGCAGTGGGCCGGCATCGAGTACGGCCTCAAGTACGTCAACCGCAAGGGCCGTGACCAGGTGGTACAGGTGTCCGGGCGCACCCTGGGGCAGCCGTCCACCGACCCTGACCTGGCCAGCAACTACACCACCTACACCAACGACGGCAAGAGCGAGACCGACACCTACACCCTGACCGTGACGCCGATGCAGCGCTGGACGCTGCTGGGCACGCAGACCGGCGGCCAGCTGGCACTGAACTGGACCGACAGCAAGGCTTCCTCGCCCAGCTACGTGCAGGCCGACGACACCTACTACCAGAATGACGTGATCCAGTACCAGGGCAGCTTCATCAACTACCAGGACCGCCCGGCGACCAACTACAACCGACCGTGGACGGCGCGCCTGACCACCATCACCGACATCCCCCAGGCCAACCTGCAGTGGAGCAACTTCTGGCGCTACCGGGCCGGCTACAAGCGCATCGGCGACACCGGGCGCAACGTCGATTACAGGGGCACCTCGGTGGATGTGTGGGAAGAGCAGAAATTCGACGCGGCGCTGACCTGGGACACGCGTCTGGGCTGGCGTATCCCCACCGCACGGGACCAGGCCATCTTCGTCAACGTCGACGTGTTCAACGTGCTCGACAAGAAGTCGGTCAATGCCAACGCCACGGTCAACAGCAATTCGGTGTCGACCTATGAAGTGGGTCGCCAGTACTGGCTGGAAGTGGGGTACACCTTCTGAGATGCGCCTGTTCCTGATTGGCATCGCACTCATGCTGGCCAGCCCGGCCCTGTGGGCGCAGCACCACGCACCCCTGTGTGCATCGGCTGATGCGGCCTGCCTGCGCGAGGCCTACAGCCGCCCGCCGGCACACTGGCCGGCGCCGCAGGTGGACGCCGGCGTGGCCTGGCAGGAGCTGGGGCCACTGCCCGAGCGTGCACCCTCGCCTGCGCACAACCCCTACACCGAACAGAAGGCAGCGCTGGGGCGCACGCTGTTCTTCGACCCGCGCCTGTCGCGGTCGGGGCAGATCGCCTGTGCCTCGTGCCACGAGCCGGACCTGGCGTTCGCCGATGGGCGCCGGGTGTCGTTCGGGCATGGGCGTGCGCCAGGCCGGCGCAATGCGCCGAGCGTGGTCACCAGTGGCCTGGCCCCACAGCTGTTCTGGGATGGCCGCGCCGACAGCCTGGAAACCCAGGCGCTGATGCCGGTCGTCGATCCGGCGGAAATGGCCTTCAGCGTCGACGAACTGGTGGCCCGGTTGCGTGCCAGCGCCGATTACCCGGCACTGTTTGCCGTGGCGTTTCCCGGGCAGGCGCTGGGTGCCGAGCAGATTGCCGCAGCCCTGGCGACCTATCAGCGCGATCTGTTGCGGGTCGCGCAGCGCACGCCGTTCGAGCGCTTCCTGCGCGGCCGCACTGCTGCGCTGAGTGACCAGCAGCTACATGGGCTGCACCTGTTTCGCACCAAGGCGCGCTGCATGAACTGCCACTTCGGGCCGGGAATGAGCGACCAGCGTTTTCACAATGCCGGCCTGACGTTCTACGGGCGCAGCCGCGAGGACCTGGGTCGCCATGAAGTCACCGGCCTGGCCGCGGACGTGGGGCGTTTTCGCACCCCTTCGCTGCGCCTGGTGAGCCGCACCGGCCCGTGGTTCCACAACGGTTTCGCCAGCAGCCTCGATCAGGTGCTGGCGTTCTACAACGTGGGCATGCCGAGGCCGGTGCCGAAGCCTGGGCAGCAGGGCGATCCGCTGTTTCCTGTCACCTCCGCACAGTTCGAGGCGCTGGGGCTGGACCGGGTGGAGTTGAAGGCGTTGAAGGCATTTCTGGAGGCGCTGTGAGCGGGTGCTGCATTACGCGGTAGTATCACCGTCCTGGCCGGCAGGCACCGTTCGGTGCTGCGGCCGGATGACCGTTGCAATGGTGTTATTGGAGAGGCAATCAGCGTGAACGATTCACAGATGCTCGAGGACCTGGTGTCCCGCTACCTGGCCGGCGAAAGGCCCGAGTTCGTATTCTTCTGGGGCCATCAGGTGAGCCGCAAGGGTGTCACCGCCTCGTGTTTCAGCCAGTGGTACGTGGCGCCGTTCGAGGTGGGCGGGCAGTCGTACCAGTCGGCCGAGCACTACATGATGGCCGAGAAGGCGGCGCTGTTTGGTGATGAACAGACGCGGGCACGGATCATCGAGGCGACCGATCCCAATGCGGCCAAGGCACTCGGACGCCAGGTGCGTGGGTTCGACGAGGCGCGGTGGGCACAGGAGCGTTTCGCGATCGTGGTGCGGGCCAACCAGGCCAAGTTTTCCCAGAACGCGGAACTGGGGGCCTTCCTGCAGGGCACCGGCACGCGGGTGATCGTGGAGGCCAGCCCGGTGGACCGGGTGTGGGGGATCGGCCTGGCGCAGGATGACCAGAACGCCCACCGGCCGGACCGCTGGCGCGGCCTGAACCTGCTGGGCTTCGCGCTGATGCAGGTGCGCGACGCGGCGCAGGCCTGACGGCCCGCCGGCCCTGCGATCAGGGCTGACTCGGCAAGCCGAGCCGCGCCTGGATGAACGCGACGAAGGCAGTGAGCTTGGGCAGTGACTTCTTCGAGCGTGGATACACCATCTGCACCGGTTTGTGGGCCGGTACATACGCCCCCAGAATGCTCACCAGCTCCTTGTTCGCCAGCGCGGCGGCCACCAGAAAGTCCGGCTGCATCAGGATCCCGCTGCCAGCAATGGCGGCCTGCAGCAGTACCTGGCCATCGTTGCTGCGAAGCACCGCCTGCTCGGGCCAGAACACCTCCTTGCCAGCCTGCTTGAGTGGCCAGGCAAAGCGGTTGTTCCAGGAGGTGTGGGTGAGGATTCGGTGGGCGTGGAGCGCCTCCGGTGTTTTCGGCTCGCCGGCCTTCTCGAGGTATTTCGGGGCGGCGCAGATCACCATCTGATAGGGCGGCAGGGGCTGCGAGACCAGGTTGGCGTCAACCAGCTCGGCGATCCTGAAGCCCAGGTCGAATGCACTCTCGTAGAGGTCCACCACCTCGTTGCTCAGGATCAGCTCGACCTGAACCTGCGGGTAGCGCTGCATGAACTCGGTCACCAGCGGGCCGACCAGCGATATCCCCAGTGTCATCGGCGCGGTCACCCGCAGCAGGCCACTGGGTGCGTCGCTGGAGGCTTCTACCCGGTTGTAGGCGTAGGCGACCTGCTCCAGGGCGGTCCTGGCCTCGGCATAGAAGATGCGGCCTTCGCCAGTTATGGTCTGCCGGCGTGTGGTGCGTTGAACCAGCCGGGTGTTCAGGGTTTTCTCAAGGCTCTGGACATGCCGCCCCACCATCACCGCCGACATCCCCAGCGCGGCAGCCGCCCCGGCAAAGCTGCCGGCTTCGACCACGGCAACAAATACTTCCATCTGCCTGAGCTTGCTCATCGAGTGATCCGAGAGGAGATGATTGCTAACGTTGAGTGATCCAATTGCTAACCTGGCGTGCGTTTATTGCGCTTTAGTTTATCCCTATAGTCCGTGGCATTGAACCAGAGCACGAGGGGTCATCTCATGCGACATGTACTGAGCCAGGCGCTGGGCGCATTCGAGCGCGCCGATCTGCTGCAGGGCGCCACCGGCATACAACGCGCCGAGCGTATCGAGCACCATCTGGGCCTGCCGGCCATGGGTGTCGGCCTGTACCTCAAGCGCGATGACCACATGCTTGTCGGCGGTGGCGGCAACAAGCTGCGCAAACTGGAGTTCCACCTGGGCGAGGCGCTGAAGAACGGCGTCGACACCCTGATCACCGTGGGCGGCATCCAGTCCAACCACGCCCGGTTGACGGCCGCCGTGTGCGCCCGGCTGGGGCTTGAATGCGAACTGATCCTCAGCCGTGCGGTGCCCAGGGCCGATCGCGATTACGAGCTCAATGGCAATGTGCTGCTCGACCAGCTGTTCGGGGCCAGGGTGCAGGTGCTGGACAGGGGCGCCGATGCACTGGCAGCGGCCGAGGCGCGCGCGCAGCAGTTGCGTGCGGCAGGTCGCAAGGTGCTGGTCATTCCCACCGGCGGTTCCACGCCGCTTGGCAGCCTGGGCTACGCCCGTTGCGCCGAAGAGATCGTGCAGCAGGAAACCGCGATGGGCGTGCGATTCGACGAGGTCGTGGTTCCCAATGGCAGCGCCGGCACCCATGCCGGGCTTGCGGCGGGGTTCGAGGTACTGGGGCGGGGTGCGGCGAGCGTCAGGTCCTGGTCGGTGCTGGCCGACCAGCAGACCGCGGCGGCCACGACCCTGCAGTTGACTCGCCAGGCGCTGGCCTTGCTGGGCCATGCTGCAAGCCTCGATGCGAGTGCGATCAACATCGATGGCAGCCAGTTGGGCGAAGGCTACGGGCTGCCGACCCAGGCCATGCTCGAAGCGGTGCGCCTGATGGCGCGCTGCGAAGGTGTGCTGGTGGACCCGGTGTACTCGGGCAAGGCCTTCGCCGGGCTGCTGGCCGACCTGCGACAGGGCCGCTATCGCCGCGGCGAAAACGTGCTGTTCATCATGACCGGTGGCACCCCGGGGCTTTACGCCTACAGGGAAACCTTCGCCGAGCCGGTGCAAGGCGCCAGTTGCGTGGCGTCGAGATAGCCCTTGACCGCCCTTGCCACGCCAGGCGCCTGCAGGCCGATTTCGCGCAGTTGCCCGCTCAAGGGGTTGCGGTAACCGATGAAGAACAGGCCCCGCGCAACGCTCGACTGGCCGTCGTCATCCACGGTCGGCTTGCCGTCTGCCGTGAGCGCCTCGGGGTACTGGATCAGCGCCTCCAGGCCGGTGGTGTAGCCGGTGCCCGCAACGATCACGTCCATGCGCAGCGTGCAGCGCTCGGTGCGGTCGATGCCGGTGTGGGCCACGGCGCCTTGCTCGTTCAGTTCCAGCAGCGGGCCGACCACCTTGATGCGGCGCTGTTTCAGGTCGTCGATCACCGGCATGAACAGCGTCGGCGTGACACTGCCCAGCCCGGACACGCCCTGTGCCGGTGGTGGCAGGCCGTAGGCCGACAGGTCGCCGACCCAGCGCCGCGACAACCAGCTCAGCACCGCGTCGCTCGCGTGGGGTGGCAGCCGACGGATCAGCGTACCCAGTGCCGCCAGCGGCACGCCGAACAGGCTCTTGGGCAGAAAGTGCGGCGCGCGCCGCACCGACAGCGTGACCGACGCGGCATGGGGCACCAGGCGGCTGGCTATCTCGCAGGACGAATTGCCGCTGCCGACCACCACCACGTGCTTGCCGGCGTAGGCACGTGCATTGCCGAAGTGCGCGGCATGCACGATCTGCCCGGCAAAGCGCTGTGCCCCCGGCCACTGCGGGATCGACGGTACGCACGAGGTACCGGTGGCGACCACCAGCGCCGGTGCGCGCCACTCGCGGCCATCACGGCAGCGCACCTGCCACATCGATTGCGCCTGAAGGTAGCCGACCGATTCCACGTCGCACCCGGTCAGCACCTCGAAGCCGCCCCGGGCCGGCAGTGACGCCAGCACCAGGGCCAGGTCATCGCGGCTCGGCCAGCGGCCTGCCGCCCATGGAAAGCGCCCGCCCGGCAACCCGGAAAACCAGCGCCCGGTGTTCAGGCGCAGGCCGTCATAGTGGTTGCGCCACACGTCGCCCACGGCCTGCGTGCGCTCCAGCACCAGCGGGCGCAGGCCGGCGCGTACCAGCTCGTAGGCGCAGGACAGCCCCGCCGGCCCGCCACCCACCACCAGCACCCTGTGCGCGTTGTCAGCCATGGGTGGCGCCGCCGGTGTGTTGCACCTCCACCGTCAGGGGCACGGGACGCATGATGGTGTCGGGGATCGGCGCGGTCGGCAGCAGCTTGGCCAGCAATGCGTCCACGTGCTCGGGTGATTCTTCGGTATCGATCGACACCTGCACCTGGATGCTTTCAAAGCCCGGGTTGCCGCTGGTCACGCCAAATGCGGCGCGGAAATCCACGCGGCCGCTCACGTCCAGCACCAGGCTGTTGACCTTGACTCCGGATGCCGACAGGCCGCCGATGTAGGTGGCCGCCAGGCAGTTGCCGATACCCGCCAGCAACAGTTCCTGGGGCGTGGCGCCCAGGCCGGCGCCACCGTAGGCGCAGGGCTCGTCGCCGTGCAGCACGGCACCGGACTTGACCTTGGTGAGGGTCTGGTAGCCCTCGGTCCACTGCACACTGGTGTGGTAGAGCGGGCGTGCGATGTCACCCTCGCCATCGGCCCGGATGCGTTCGCGAACTGCTCGGCCGGCGTTGGCCTGGAGGCCGTTGATGGTGACGCGGTGGGTGGTTTCACTCATGGTCTGTGCTCTTCAAGGGGCGGCATGGCGGTCGAATGACCGTGTGCCAATCAGTTAATCGGGAGGTCCCGTGTCGACTAGAAATGCTCGGCCAGCCGGGTTTCGTGGGTCAGAAACGCGTCCAGCCGTTCTTGCAGGTCAAGCAGTTGCGCCGAGCGCACCTGGCGCGGGCGCGGCAGGTCGATTTCCAGGATCTGGGCGATGCGGCCGTGGGGCGTGCTGGCCATCAGCACGATACGGTCGGCCAGCAGCAGCGCCTCCTGCAGGTCGTGGGTCACCATCAGCACCGTGGCGCCGCTGGTGTTCCAGGCGCGCAGCAACTGGCCCTGCATCAGGCGCCGGGTCTGTGCGTCCAGTGCCGAAAACGGCTCGTCGAGCAGCAGCAGGCGTGGCTCCAGGGCCAGTGCCCTGGCCAGGGCGATGCGCTGGCACATGCCGCCAGACAATGCCGCCGGCCGGTGCCGGGCGAATTCGGCCAGGCCCACGTCGGCAAGCAACTGCTCGGCGCGCCGGGTGGCCGCTTCACGGTCCAGCCCGCGGTTGAGCAGGGCGATGGCAATGTTTTCCACCGCACTCATCCACGGGAACAGGTTGTTCTGCTGGAAGATCAGCGCACTGTCGGGCTGGTTGCCGCTCACTGCCTGGCCGTCGTACAGCAGCTGCCCGGTGCTGGGTTGCTGCAGGCCCGCGGCGATGTTGAGCAGGGTGCTCTTGCCGCACCCGCTGCGCCCCAGCAGCACGGTGAAACTGGCGGCCTTGATATCCAGGTCACCCACCTCGACCCGTGTGCCGCCTTCGAACTGCTTGCTCAGGCCACGAAAACTCAGCGTGGCGCCCCGGCTCATGACGCCCACCCGGTCAGGCGGCGTCCGAGCAACAGCATCAGGCGATCCACCACGAAACCCACGACACCAATGGTCATCACACCCACCATCACCAACGGCATGTTGTACATCTGCTGGGCCATGATGATCATGTAGCCCAACCCGGAATTGATTCCCGCCATCTCCCCGGCCAGCACCGCCATCCACGCGCCGAAGAACGCCATGCGCAGGCTGGTCATCGCGCTGGGGGCGATTGCCGGCAGTCGCACGCGCAGCCAGATCTGCTGGCGCGTGCACCTCAGGTTGCGGGCGATGTTCAGGTACTGCGGGTCGATGGCATCCAGCGCGGCGACCAGCGACAGCGTCATGGTGCCCAGCACGGCCAGGAACACCACGAACACCGCGGCCTGTCCGCCGATGCCGATCACCGCGATGGTGAAGGGGACCCAGGCCACCGGTGAGATCGGCGCCAGGGTCTGCACCAGCGGCAGGATCAGGCGGCGTAGCAGCTTCACCTCGGTGGTGATCACCGCCAGCAGCAGCGCCACCAGGCTGCCAGCCAGCAACCCGCCGCTGACCCGCAGCAGGGTCACCAGCAGGGCCTCCAGCAAGCCGCTGCGCTGCTGCCCGAAACCCACCACCGCTTCACCGGAAAACGCATACGGCAGGGTCACGCTAGGCGGCGGGAGCACGCGGCCATCCAGCCAGCCAGACTGCACCGCCAGCTCCCATGCGCCGATCAGCAATGCCCACGCCAGCAGGAACCACAGCGTGTCGCGCAGCGCGTCCAGATAACGCGGGGCACGGCGCACGTCGGGCTGCCGGCTCAGGGTCAGAACGGCCTGGTTCATCCCGTCACCTGGGCAGCAGGTTGATGGCGCAGGTCGAGAACCGCATCGATCGGGTTGTCGGTGAAGTAGCCCAGTTCGACCAGGTAGCCGGCGCCGCGCTTGAGGCCGGCCACGCCTACCGGGCTGATGACCGGGTTGGGCGCCTGGCGTGCCAGGGCCACCTTGAGCACCTCGTTGGATACCCCGTAGATCGGCTGCAATTGCTGGATGGCGTTGTCGAAGTCGGCTTTCATCGCAGTGGCCGATGCCTGCAGCAGTTCCAGGTAGCGTTTGAGCAGCGGCCCCTGTTCCTGGCTGGTGCGCACCTGCGTGGTGATCACGCAGTCGGCGGCCTCCGGGCCCCACACCGCGTTGGAGTCGCTCAGGTAGCGTGCGCCGGTGGTGCTGACCACGTTCTGGGCATAGGGCTGTGCCAGGGTGCACACGTCGAGGCGGCCGTTGGCGATGGCTTCGCCCATCCCGGCCATGCTCGGGAAGAAGGTCATCTGATAGTCGTTGTAGGATTTGCCGTGGCGCGCCATCGAGCCGTAGCCCACCAGTTCCAGGGTATCCAGACGCAGGGTGCCGACGCGCAGCCCGCTGCCTGCGGCGGCGATGAATTCATCCAGGCTGGCCACCGAGCCGTTGCGCGCCACCAGTTCGATGCCGCCTTGCCCCGAGCCACCGATGATGCGCAGCTCCTGGGTGCCCTTGGCGTAGGCGGCTGCGGTCATGGTCCAGGGCCCGTGCATCAGTTCCAGGCGACCTGCCAACAAGGCCTGCAGGGCATCGCTTGGGCTGTTGAATTGCGTCAGCTCCACCTGCAGGCCGGCCGCCGCAAAATCACCGCGCAGCTTTGCCAGCAGCAGGTGCGACACGCAGCCGGCGGGCATGTGCCCCACACGCAGCAGCGGCCCGCCGGTGGCAGCTTCGACCTTGCTGGCCGCTGCCAGCAGCGCGGTGCCGGCGGCGCTCAGCGCCAGCATGCCGCAGCCACAGGCGCACATGAACGAGCGGCGGCTCAGGTTGGACTGGAGTGCGGGCGTCGCTTGCGCGCCACTGGTGGAGAACAATCGCTGGAAAAAATCTCTCATCACACGCATCCCAAAACAGGTAGACCGATCGTTCTCGGCAGGCGCGTGAAGTATGTGAGATCTGCGATATAAGCAGAACTAATATTTTAAGCTTAGCTTATGCCCCATTAGCATATAGGCGCCGAGGCCTGCACCGGCAGCGGTGCAGGGGGCGGGCTAGGCGGCTTTCGCTTCGCGCAGCAGGGTCAGCAGGATCGAGCGCGCAACCTGTGCGCTTCTGGCGTTGCGCGAAACCATCGCGGTGGCGATGGCACCGTCGATCAGCAGCGAGATCTGCTGCGCGACCCAGGCCGGTTCCGGCAGCCCGCAGGCCGCGGCCAGTTGCTCGATGCGGTCATGCACCCGATCGAAGTGCGCCTGGGCCAGGTCACGTACCCAGCTGGAAGACTTGTCGTGTTCGGCGACGGCGTTGGTGAACAGGCAGCCGAAGAAGCGCCCGCTGGCGAACCATTCCTCGAGCAGGTCGAACAGAAAGATCAGGCGTTGCTCCGGGTCGTCGGTACGCTGAGGCAGTGCCTGGTCAAACCAGCCAAACCACATCGCTGCCTCGCGATCGAACACGGCACGCAGCAGGTTCTCCTTGGAGCCATAGGTCTCGTACAGCGTGCGCCGCGCGACCTTGGCATCGCTGAGCAGGCGCGAAACGCCCGTTGCATGAATGCCTTCACGGCAGAACAGCCGTCGCGCGCTTTCCAGCAGGCGCTCGGCGGCAACGGTCGGGGGTGTGCTTTCCATCAAAATCGGTTCCGGCTGAATCAGTTTGGTGCAGAGTGCAACTTAATGGGTGGGGTGTCATCAGGGAAAGTGCTGGAGGTTGGGTTTTCGCGGGCAGGGAGAGGGGGCAGGTGCGTAGTTTGCCCTGGGCATCATCAGGCCAGATGCACACCTGGCGGGCGGATTGCCCCTTGCACGAACTGCGCTCGCCCTAAATAATGCGATCAATTACCATTTGCATATTTAATGGCCCCCTTATGTCCGCACTCGAGCCTTTGGCACTTCACCAGCTTTATTCCGAACACAACGGTTGGCTGAAAGGCTGGTTGCGCATGCGCCTGGGCAATTCGGCCGATGCTGCGGATCTGGCCCAGGACACCTTCGTGCGGGTCATGACGGCACGCAACGCCGCGCCGATCCGAGAGCCGCGGGGCTACCTGACTGCAATTGCGCGCTCGCTGTTGATCGACAAGTCGAGGCGACGGGCGATCGAGCAGGCGTATCTGGTGGCCCTGGCGCAGAAGCCTGAACCGGTCGAGGTATCACCTGAGGTGCGCTTGTCCATTCTCGAGATGCTGGTGGCGGTCGACAGCCTGCTGGACGGGCTGGGCAAGCGTACCCGGGAGATCTTTCTGTCGGTGCAGCTGGAAGGGCAGACCTATGTGGCGGTGGCCGAACGCCTCGGGGTCTCGGTCACCACGGTGAAGAACCATCTGGTGCGAGCCATGACCGAGTGCCTGTTGCTGGCGGACAACTGATGAGCTCGGCGCTCGATCGTCGGACCCTCGAGGCTGCTGCGACCTGGTACGTGCAGCTCAACGATGCAGGGGTGGACGAGGCTTGCACCCGGGCCTGGCAGCAATGGTTGGGGGCAGATCCTTTGCACGCCGAGGCATGGGCGCGGGTCGAGGCGTTCCAGCGGCAATGGGCAACGGTACCCGCACATGCCGCCCGGTCAGGGCTGGATGCGGCCCAGGCGCAACGCCGCGAGGTATTGAAGATCCTCGGCGTGTTGCTGGCCGTCGGGGGCAGCAGCTGGATGATCGGCAAACCGCTGGCGAACCATGGCCTGTTCGCTCAGCAGAGCACGGGCGCGCGCGAGCGTCGCTCGCTGCGGCTGGACGACGGGTCGCAGCTGGAACTCAATGCCAACACCGCGCTGGATGCGAGCTTCGACGGGCAACTTCGGCTTATCCGTCTTTACCGCGGGGAGATCCTCGTGCAAACCGCCAAGGATCCTGGGCAGCGGCCGTTTATCGTCGAGACCCAGGACGGGCGCATCCACGCGCTCGGGACGCGCTTCAGCGTGCGCCAGATGACGGACCGGACCCGCGTGGGTGTGCTGCAGTCGGCGGTCGAGCTCCGTCCTCGCCGTCACCCGGAGCGGGCAGTGCGTCTGGAGGCCGGTCAGCAGGCGGCGTTCGATCCTGATCGCGCCGATCCTGCCGGTGTCTTGGCACAGGGTTCGACCGCGTGGGTGCAGGGCATGCTGAGTGTCGACGAGTGGCGCCTCGGGGAGTTCATCGACGAGCTGGGGCGCTATCGCCCGGGCGTGCTGCGCTGCGCCGGAGCGGTTCGCGACCTGAGCATTTCCGGAGCGTTCCGTATCGACGATACAGATGCGGTCCTGGAAAACCTGACCCGGACCTTGCCGGTGAAGCTGCGTTACCTGACCCGCTACTGGGTCAGTGTCGAGGCTGTCTGAACCGTCACTGACAGAAAATACGCGGAGCACCTTGCTGATTATGATTCTCATCCGTCAATGACAGGAGCCGCGATGACAGCGGATTTCTGCCAAGACAACAGAAGGATCATTTCATGCCCCAGCTTTGCTTCTCCCCCTCGATCTCATTGCCCCGCGCAGTGCGCCTGGCGATGTTCGGCCTGACGATGGCGAGTGTGCCGGGGGTGGTGCTGATGCCTGCTGCGGCTCACGCCCAGAGCCGTATCGCCTACCACATCGGCGCAGGCCCGCTGGGTAGCGCGCTGACCCAGTTCGGCGTGCAGGCGGGTGTGACGATTTCCTTCGATCCGCGGCAGATCCACGCGCTGACCACCCCGGGCCTTGATGGTGCCTATGGGGTCGATGAGGGGCTGGCGCTGCTGCTGTCCAACAGCGGCTTGCGCGCTCAGCGCCAGGCCAATGGTGGGTATCTGCTGGTCCAGGACGGTTCCTCGGACGCGGTCGTGCTCGGCGCCACCACCGTCAACGGGCAGGGCCTGGGCGCCACGACCGAGGGCACCGGTTCGTACACCACGGGTTCGACCAACACGGCGACCAAGCTCGCCCTGAGCCTGCGGGAAACACCGCAGTCGGTGACGGTGATCACCCGCAAGAGGATGGACGACCAGAACATCCAGAGCCTGGACGACATCGCGCGCACGGCGACCGGTATCACCCTCACCAAGATCGGCACTGATCGCTCCACCTATTACTCGCGCGGCTTCGAGATCAGCGACCTGCAATATGACGGCATTCCGACCAACATCTCGGAAAACTACTCCATGGACGTCATGTCCACCTCGAACATGGCCATCTATGACCGCGTCGAGGTCGTACGCGGCGCCAACGGCCTGATGCAGGGCACGGGCAACCCGTCGGCGGCGATCAACCTGGTACGCAAACGGCCGACCCAGGACTTTCGTCTGGGCGCGGAGCTGGGGGCAGGCTCCTGGGACAACTACCGTGGCCAGGTGGATGTTTCCGGGCCACTGACCCCTACGGGCAATGTTCGCGGCCGTGCAGTGGCCTACTACAACAACGCCAACAGCTACCGCGACGGCTCCGAGCGTGACAACCAGTTGCTGTACCTGGTGGGGGAGGCGGATCTGAACGATTCCACCGTACTGACGGTGGGCGCCACTCTCCAGAAAGACAACCAGAACGGCTATGACTGGGGCGGCTTGAACACTCGTCGTGACGGCTCCTTCTATCCGCTTTCGCGTTCCACCAACCTCAACGGCAAGTGGGCCCATCTGGATCGCAACAACTACACGCTGTTCAGCGACCTCACGCACACCTTCGACAACGAGTGGAAGTTGACCCTGGCCATGAATGCGATCTGGTCGGACGCCGACTTTCTCTCCGCGTACCCGAACCGGGTAGCGGGCGACAACTATCGCATGACCGTCTCCCAGGCCGATTACGAAGACACCCAGTTCGCCCTGGACCTCTATGCTACCGGGCCCTTCGAGCTGTTCGGGCGCAAGCATCAGTTGATGCTCGGGGCCAACACGCGCAAGGACGAGTTCGACGCGGTGATCAAGAGCGCCACCAACAACCCGACGATCGACATCACCGACTTCGACTACAGTGCCCTGCCCAGCCCGATCCTCAATGCTATCGGCGCAGACTACAACTACACCCGCAAGGAGCGCGGCCTGTATGGTGCCTCGCGCTTCAGCCTGACCGATGACCTGAGCCTGATCGTCGGTACGCGGGTGAGCTGGTCGGACTACAAGGTGGCCAGCCCCTATACCAATGACCAATACCGGGAGAATGGCCGGCTGGTGCCCTATGCCGGGCTGGTGCTGGACCTGGACAAGCACCACACCTGGTATGCCAGCTACACCGAGATCTACAAGACACAGAGTTACTACGGTGTCGGCAATACCTTGCTTGACCCGATCGAAGGCGAGAATTACGAAACCGGCATCAAGGGTGAATACTTCGATGGTCGGCTGAACACCTCGCTGGCAATCTTCCAGACGAGCTTGGAGAACATGCCCGAGGCGTTGCCGGTGTCGCCCACCTGTGGTGTGACGGGGACGAGCAAGTGCTATGAAACAGGCGCAAAAGTGCGTAACCGTGGCTTCGAACTGGAGGTGTCCGGCGAGCCGTTGGAGAACTGGAATGTCAGCGCTGGCTATACCTATAGCGATCCCGAATATGTGGCGGGCGCCAGCAAGGGGTCGGACTACTACCGCAAGATCCCGCGCCGCCTGCTCAAGGTGGCAACCGACTACCGCTTGCCCGGTGTCCTCGACCACTGGCGTGTGGGCGGCGATGTCTATGCACAGAGCCGCACTGCCGCCGACGTGACCGGGTACGACATCAAGCAGGGCGGCTACACCTTGCTCAACCTGCATGCGCACTATCAGATCAACCAACAGTTCAGCGTGCAGTACAACCTCAACAACGTTCTGGACAAGGTCTACTACCAGTCCTTGCCCACTTCCAACAACTTCGGCGGCCTGTACTACGGTGATCCGCGCAATTTTGCGGTGACGCTGCGCTACCAATACTGATGCTTCAGGGGGGGGGGGGAGGGTTTTTCTGGGCATTAAAAAGCCGGCTTGTGGCCGGCTTATAGGTTGTCCAGAGAACTCCACTGATTTTATATGCGATCCCGGTAACCATTGGGTTTTACTGGGTTTTCCGTGTATGTTCGTCCACTAAAGGCCAGATGCCACCAAGGAAAGCCAGCCTCCAAAGTATGGGCTGGGGTGTGGGCTGTGAGGATGTACGTCGCGGAGGATTGATGGGGAAGCTGACGGTCAAGAAGGTGGAGCAGCTCGCCAGGGCTGGTGAGAAAGGTCTGGAGAACGATGGCAACGGCTTGTACTTCAAGGTGGGGGAGACCGGCGGTACTAGCTGGATCTACAAGTACAAGCTCAACAAGAAAACGACCGAAATGGGACTGGGCGTTTACCCGGAAGTCTCTTTGCCGGAAGCCCGCATCAAACACGCTGATGCCTGCAAGCTGCGGGCTAACGGAATCTGTCCCAAGAGCGCCCGAGATAATGAGCGTGACCGCCTGATCAGTCAGCGCCGCGCTGAGGATGCGAAGCGCGTTCTGTTCGAGCAGATGGCAAAGGAATATGCCGAGGCTCATGGCCCTGGATGGTCTGAAAAATGGCGAAGGGGCTGGCTGAGGAAGCTGGAACTGTATGCCTTCGAAGGGATTGGTGCGGTGCCAGTCGGTGAGATCGATACCGACCTGGTGCTCAAGGTTCTCCAGCCTATCTGGTCCACCAAAACGCGAACGGCAGATGAGGTGCGTGGGCAGATCGAGCTGGTTCTGGATGCTGCCAAGGCGCGCAATCTGCGCGATGGGGAAAACCCGGCTCGCTGGCGGGGCCATCTGGATAAGCTGCTGAACAAGGCCGACAAAAAGAAAGCACGGATACGAGAGCACTTCGCCGCGATGAGTTGGAAGGAAGTGCCTGCGCTCATGCACCGGCTTGCCGAGAGCGAATTCCGTGCGGCGGTCGCCGCCCGATTACTGATCTTCACCGCCGCTCGTGCGCATATGGTGCGAGAAGCTCAATGGTCGGAGTTCAACCTGGATGCAGGTATCTGGGTCTTGCCAGCGGAGCGTATGAAGATGAGAAAAGCCTTCAGCATTCCGCTGGCGCCGCAGGTTATTGAGATGTTGAAGGCGTTGCCGCGTGTTGAAGAAAGTAACTTTCTTTTTCCTGGCCGAGGAAAGAGTGGAGTCATGCACGCCAACGCAATCCGAAACCTGCTGCATGACATGAACCATGACGACATCACCCGCCACGGTTTCCGTAGCTCTTTCCGTGACTGGGCTGGAGAGAACACCAGTCATCCACGTGAGGTTTGTGAGCTGGCGCTTGCTCACGACGAGCGAGATCAGACCGAGGGGGCATACTCGCGCTCGGACCTCTTTAAAAAGAGGCGAGCGTTGATGGAGTCGTGGGCCGATTTCGTCAGCACACTCGCGCTTGGTGATGCTATCCACCTTGAAATGCAAACGAGTCGCTAAGGGCATCGCATGGAACGGGACGTGATAGCTGAGCTGCTGCTGTCGTTCGCACCAGAGGATGTGCTGGATGGGTTAAGACTCAGCCGAGAAAACGCGGCGGTGTGGATCGATGAGTTGGAGAAATGGGGTGAGTATCATCGCATCGAGGTTGGTGCCCTGGCCCTTTACTACAGCGCCCGTAAGATCCGTAAAGCACCTGAACATCGCGGCGCCATCCTCGTGGACCTGAATACTATTCACGCCCTTGTTCAGTTATCGGAAGTCGAAGGCTCTGGTGTGGTGAATGACCTCGTGGACGAGTTGAAGGCCTCTGTCCTTGCGAAGCAGCGAGCAACGGTTGAAAGGAACCGCGAGAAGATCGAAAAGCCGACCTGGTACGAAGAGGCAATTGCTCTCAAGGAGCAGGGACTTGTCACGTCGGTGATCGCCAGGCGGTTGGAGAAATCACCGTCCCAAGTGAGGCGGGTTTTGAACAAGGCAAAAAAATAAACGCGCGCATTACCTTAATGTGCGCGTTTTCATGCGTAGCTTCCCTTGCCACGAGTCCATTGACCGCCATAGAGGCGTAAGGGTTGGAAATGAAGCGGGGCAAGCAAGAAACCCAGGTGGTTCAGCAGCGGAGCGTTCGTCGGATCATGCGGCTCAAGGAGACGGAGCAGATGTGTGGATTTCGGCGTAGCCATATCTATGCGCTGATGAAGCAGGGGAAGTTTCCGCAGCGGAAGCAAATCGGACGGCGTGCTGTGGGTTGGGACTCCGTCGAAATCGAGCAATGGGTGGCAGACCAGCTTGATTCGAAGTCTTGAATGACACAGAGCAGTGAGGCGGGAGCAGACTCAAAAGCAGTGCCGACTAGGCGCTGCTTTGTTGTTTGGTGCCTCACTTTTCTCTGGGAAACATTACGATTTCTGCCCCTTTTTGGGCCAAGTTTCACCTGTTTCAAGGTGCAGAGAGTATCGGCTTGGGTACGTTCCAGCACCCACTGAATGACGGCCCCTGCAAGCCTAATGACCGAAGTGCATCGTGGCGGGCGAACCTGAAGGTCAACGGGTCGCGAAAAACCGCTAGCGCTTTCTGCGGGCCGGATGTTACGACAGGCAGGTCATAGGTCATGGTCGCTTTACTTGCTGCTCGAGTTCATATGCACCCGGAACGCCTAGTCCAATGAGACGGCCTATGAGCGCATCGATACGACGCCGCATAGGATGCTTCCATTCACAAAGCGATGGCTGTTCGGCAATAGCTGCGACGAACCACTCAACGATCTTTCGTCCAATCCCCAGCTCTATCCACATCCCTGTATCGGTGGGCAGACGGTCCAGCCATGACTCCGCTGCAAATAAAACAAGATCGAGATGGCGCGCCCTGTACGCCACTGACAGTGTGTTCATCGTGCAGAGCGCAACGAAAGGAGTAGGCCCCCCTGTCAGCAATGGTCGAAGCGTATCGAGAATAGGATCGATACGGTCGAACACAGCGGGCACCAAGTAGCTACGAGTGCCGCTGAACGGACTGTGGGTATTCATGAGCAGCTTGGCGATCATGCCGCCAGTGTCGATATCTGCGGAGAGATCTCCAGGCCTCAGAGTACGGAGCCAGCGGCGCAGAGTTATCGTCCGGTTGACCAGCCGCTCGCGTAGCTCTAGTGGCCTGATGTGTGACCGTGATGTGCTGTTGAAGTACCAGACATCCACCGCGTGAATCAATACTTCCGATACGTCGCTGAAAGAGCGATCGGGGAGTTGTTCGACCAGCTTAAGCAAGTCGTCGAATCGACTGGCGTCCGCCTCCATCAGTTGGTGCGCTACTAATATGTAAAACTGCTCGTTCCACTCCGTGGGTGCACGATCGATCTCTGCTTCGAGCGGTTGGCCACATCCGTTCATCTTGGCCGACCAATTGGAATAGGCCAGAACAAGCTCCGCATACCAAGCAGGCAACTTCCGATCTGTTAGGAGGCTGAGCCAGAGCCCCGCAGCCTGGCTATCAACATGAACGCTTGCCATAGGCTCAGGATGTGGTCTGTCGAATTCTTGCTCATCCTTGACGCGGATCTTTGGTGCATGCCTGATATGCGGTTCCTCATCAGGAAACGTCGGCCATAGTGGCTCCTTACCGCCATCTAGCCACGCGATTTCCGCGACTACGGCAAGCTTGTCACCCTTGTCTTTGGTTTGCGTATACGCCTGCTTTTCTACCTCGTCCTCGTTCCAAGGACCCCACCGCCATCTGCTTGCCTTTAAAGCTACGCGCAAAACCGACTTCAGCAGCCAAGGATCTTCTTGGATGATGGAATCCAGTACCAGTGATAGCGCTGCTACGGAGCAGCAGTCTCGTCGCGCAGCGCTCTCGATTAGCAAGTTCCGGTCTACCTTCTGCCCGCATCGCTGCCAAAGGTGGATCAGAGCGAGCACGACAAGAGCTTGACGGTTGTACGCGATGGAAGCGGTAGATCTGTGCGGCAACCCTTCGTCCTGCGCTAGCGTCATCGCAACAACGTCACGCACCCAATTCTCGTAATGCCCTAGCAGTTCATCGTCCCCATCTCGGGCAACGAGCAGTGCGGTTGCAGCCAACTGAGTCGAGCGGGATTTCAGTGTATCGGTATCGAAGTCGGGAAGTTTGCCAGCCGCGAACTCTGCCGCCTCGCGTGCAAGTCTGGTAGATCCTCGTGTTACATCGTCCACCGCCAGTTGAATCTCTGCTTCAATTTCACTGGCACGCAGATGGATCTCTCGATTACGGTGCAAGTGGGCAAGATGCTCTTCCTCAGCAGCGGGGAGACGATACTGGCGCCGGCCTTCGGTTTCGATCCAGTTTTCGAGATTGAGCAGACTAAGGGCATAGACCCCCATGAAGGCAGGGTCTCCGAAGTCGGCGTGATCGCTATAAGCTCCCAGTCTTGCCACAGCTGCCTTAAGTAATCCACGCAAGCGAACGGACGCGGTGTCTTCCCCTAGGTATTTCGGCAGGCAGTTCTCAAGGACAATACGGCGCGATGGTTTGGACTGAAGGTCAGCGAGGCGCACCCTTCCGGCGGGTTCTGTTCCCACCAGGAGTCCCGTCAGTTTGTCATGTAAGGTTCTCCCCCGCTCCGTTGCAAGAAGCTCAGGGCAGCCCGCCAAAGGCACCAACAGCTCACGGCTAGCTGGCCAATGAGACAACATGATATCGACCGCAACCAGAAGGTAGGCCGCGCAACCACCGTCGGGGCCAAGAATGTCGTTGATTACGGACTCTAACGAATCGCCTGATTTGATGCGGTCATGCCCCCATGCCTCCAGGGCCATGAGAGCAGACGCAACCGAGTACTCGCTCGCCTGGTCTCTCGACCAGAAGTAGGTTCGTTCCCAAGGAAAGAACCTCGGGCCGTCAACAAAAGCAATTGTGAAGCCATCTGTTCCTGGGTTCCTGTCGCCGTAGTGGAACGTGATGGCCTCATCGACGAGCCGTCGCACGAGATCAAGGCCTACCTCAGGAGTTGCCCCAAGCAAATCGAGAAATGGGGGCTGTGCAGGCGATGGAGGTAGGTAGTCACTGTCGGCAAAACTCAGTGCACCTTCGCGACGCATTCCCGAATTTCTGCGACCAGTTTCCTCAAGCAGGCTTGCCTCGATCAGCTTCGCGAACTCCTTTGGAGCCACTGGCGCGATTGCTGCACTCAACGGACGGATATCCTTGACCTTGTAGGAGTCTTTTTCTTTGATCAATGCGCGCAAGTAGGCTTTGATCTGCTCCGGCGCATGGACGGATAAAAGTAGCGACATCATCCTTAGATCCGCGAGCATTCGCATATATTCCTGACCGAAGAAATTAGGATCTCTTCCAGGAATGGTCGCGCAAGCCTCTGGCTCATCAAGCTGTCGCAGCCAGCTAAACAACATGCCGGCTACCGAAGCGGCAGTGGTAGATCTACTCGAGAAATAAGGGAGAAGCGTCTGTACGAGCCGTACAACAGCGCCAATTGCCTGAATCGGTATTTCCTCCGAGTGCGCGACGCACCAATTCAGAAGCTTGGCAGGAGATGCGGTTGCTGCGATTCGTATCGATTTCGGAAGTGAAGCAGTCGCGACGGTCACGTCGCCGGACAACTCGCGAGCGAGGTCAGCAGGGGACACCGTTTCTACTGCTGCGATGACGGTACAGAGCTCTAGGAGCAGTTCACCATTGTTAATAAGTAACTCCGCACTGCTTCGCTGAAGAAGTGCTGCCGACAGCTCTGAGCGCATAATGGCCAGAAGCGCCTGCCTCCGCCATGAACTATGCGATCCGGCGGGAGAGAGTACTGCTAGAAGGTCAAGCCATTGATTGCCGTCCTGCGTTAACTCCAGCGACAGACGTCCAGCAAACTCGATTCCGCGCGCGATCTTAGCTGACACTGGAGCGGCGAGATCAAGTCTGCCTATCGCAGCATAGTCTTCATGCACCCGCGCGCCCACGGCCCAGTCTCGTAGCACATCATGGTAGAAGTTAAGGTGATCACGTCTGGGCTCTACCAAAGTCTGCGAACGCAGTAGATGGATCCGAGCGGGCGTGTCATCCCGGGACTCAATGACGTCGTCACCCGCGAGCGCGGCGTCTGCGAGGTCCGCAATTAGGCGCTGGGAGGCACGTCGGTCCACCATCTCTGCATGATCTGCGGTCCGCCACCAGTCATTTGCAAGCGCCGCTTCTGTGCGGATTGACGTGGATGACGGGACTTTCAATAGACGCGATAAGCGATACAGGTTTCTCGCGATAGCGGTTGCAGCATGGCCAGGTGCAAGAAGCGCTCGGAGTTCCGGAGTCTGCTCGCCTAGTATCTCGACTTCCATGTCGTCAAGTTCGCTAACGACGACGGTCTGGCTTGGTCCAAGCGCAGATAGTGCTTCGGAGGCGAGCCAGTTATCTCCGTCAATACCAAAATCCGGCCGTGCCGTTGTAACGACCAAGAACCCATTGATCGCAGCGACCTCACGTAGAAGGTCGTTGACCGTTCGGCGACGTCCTGGGGTTGTGAACATCTCAAGGCTATCGATGAGCAAAACACCACTTCCGCTGGCCGCGAGATCAGTCAGAAACTCTCCCGCAGTCGCATGTATGCCAAGCCACTGGGAATAGGCAGGCCATCCGCCTTCCGGTGTGCCTACCGGATCAAGCACCAAGACATTAGCTTCGCCAGAAATACGCTCTGCCAGTTGTCGGAGCACTGCCGACTTGCCGACACCAGGACCACCCCGTATCTCGACATAGCGATGATGGTCAAGAGCGTCATCAAGCGCTTCCGCTGCACGCTGACGTGAAAGACGCACGCCTGCCACGGTGTTGCCGATCTCGGAAATCGCTTGGCGGGACATTTCAGCCAACCTCTTCCGAGCGGCAGAAAAGTCTCTGTCTCCGGTGAAATGAAAGCCGCGATCAACGAGTACCCCTCGAAGTTCGTCGCGCGCTATCGCTGCCCCCGTCTTAGCTTTCTCAAGAGAGATCTGGATCAGATTTGCCCAAAGTGCCTCTACTAGGGCTCCATCTTCCGGTGCCAGGACATGACGAGCAATCGATAAAGCGTAGGTCCTCGTCAATGGCGCGCCCGATTCAAAATCAAACTCCATGATCAGAAACCGCCGGAGGAAACCCCAGAGAATGCTGTCGTCGTCCGGAACGCCAGCCTCAACGAGATTTGCTCGGAAAGTTTCGCCAAACCGCCTCATTTCCGATCCGGCCACCCCCTTTGCCGACAGTCGCCGAAAGAATTCGGTCCCGCTGTCCGCTGTCCGCGCCCACTGGAGCACATCTTGATACGGGCCTGAAATAGCGCGGCTCGTTCGCTGTGTAGCAACCGCTAGTTGATGCTGTGTCTCCGGTATGCCATGTCCAGAGCTTCGTGCGATCTGACTACAGACGTCCTTGAACACTGTGTCTTTAGGCGAGAACGTGATCGTGCGCTTTGACTGGATCTCCAGAAGCGTCTCTCCAGCATCGGAAAGACCATGCACAACAAGATCATCTAGGGAGTAACCAAGCTCCGTGCCCTGAAAGCGAACACGTTGAATACGCGACCCTGGCAACCCTCGTGGCTCGATGCCAGCAAGGAGTGACAAGAGGTAAAAAGCGCCAAGCTCGCCCTCGATGTACGCGCCGGCACCGCCTCGCCCAACAGGACTTGAGCCTTGGCCTAACTCATTCGCCTCTTCATTTGACATTGCTTACTGTCCCTTCGCATGAATTTATGAAGCGATTACATGTTGATTTTTTTGGGAGGAAATAAAATCAGCTTACCTATTTACTGTAAGGGCTTGTGGGGATTTTGCAATAAATTCGATGAGTAGTGCAATGTTTAGCGCTGCATTTGAAGTTCGTAGTGGAGAAATTAAAGTCAGTAGGGCTGCGTTAGCGGTTTCTTTCAAACGACTAATATGAAGATGGTTTAAGGCTTTCTGTGAGCCGTCATGTACTTTCGTCAAGTATAAGAGAAGATATGATGCATGCTCAGGTGGTTATATTTAGGGTGTTTTCGTTTGTTTTTGGGTTTCTAGGGGTGATATAGAGCACGAGCATGATGGATGCGCGCTGCTAATTGATGCATCCAAGCGATGATTTATTGAATCGCCGGAAGACTAAGGTGCTGACTAGTAGGCGTTGAATAGCTATGGCCTGGTCTTAAGCCCAGGCCATGAATGGGGCAGGTCACCCGGAAGTGTTAGAGGTAAGTGGTTGCCCAGTTCTTACCACGAACTCATTTTTTATTGGACGGGTCAAAGCTTGTTTTTCCATTGGCAACACGCCTAAACCTTCCTATTTCACTTATCTCTCTCGCTGCAAAATCGTTAAGCTTTTTTCTTGCTTCGCCGCTAGGGCGAATGTCGAGCGTCTCAAGCAGAGATAAAATTTCTTGCCTGCTAAATCTATAATCAGAGAAGTATAGTTTTAGAGTGTCAATGTCCATTTCCATTAGCTCTTCGGGGGACTTGTAAAGCTCCTTCCGTTTTAGCTCAATGGCCATTTCAATTGCTTCTGATCGCCGAGTTTTGCTGGTTTGTGGAGGCTTATCACCTGGTGTCAGGTCTAGAATTTCAGATATAGTCAGGTCGCTTTTGTCCAAGCCAGCTTTGGCCCCTTCGACCCCGAGCCAGGAAATTAACTGAGCAAGATTAATCATGGGCACGTCCGCATAAATTCAACTGTTAGTTCGCGAAATTGCTGAGCTTGCTTCGCTGCATTAGCTCCGCCGACATCGTAAACGGCTTGCCTGTTAGCAGCCGCCATCCTTAGGCCGTCACCTTCGGTAACGTAGTTTTCAAATACTGGTCCTGATCTACGTAATAGATTATATTCGGAGTGTTCGGTGTATTTCAGGACCTCTGCGTATTCTCTTGCCATCATACCGATGGCGCCGGAAAAGATGGTGTTTTGATAGTTGTCCTCTATGTTAAGAGCTCCTCGGATCATAGCTATGTCAGAGTTGACATTTGAAATTTCTGCCATGACTGAGGCAACTCCGATAGCTGACTGTCTATCAAGCTTTACCGGTGATACACAATAGTGAGACGCATAAATTATTGACTTTAGAACATCTGATATTTCAGGGTGTGAATCTATCAGTATGTAGTCATATTGTTCGTATAAAGGGCGCAAAACCAAATCTATAGTCTTCATGTGCGCAAGGAGGGAGAAGTTATTCTCTCGGATGTTATTTGTGCTTGGTAACTTGTTAATGGAGACTGTGGATAGGCGGGAATCTGCAGGGACTACGTCCAAGCCTGGTCTAAAGTTAGAGATTTCAATATCGGAAGTTTGAGTCGTGGCGCTATAAAGTTGCTGAAATTTTTGGTAGAGAGTGGAGCCAGTTGGGCTTACAATCCCAAAATTCTCAATCAGTGAGGGAAAGAATCTACCTGAAATTCCACCGCGCTGATAATCAGCATCTATCACCAATACTCTTTTTCCATGATATCGATTTAAAGCAACCGCAACATGGTAGCAGGAGGTGGTTTTCCCTACACCTCCCTTCTCGCTAATAAAACCAACAACCGTTGCCATGCAAATCTCCTGGGTCTACGTGCCGTCACTCAAAGATTAACAGCCGGCTAAACCGCCGGCGTTCCTTGTCAACGGCTATTTTTGCACACAGTCGTGTGAAGCACCAATGACAGGATGACCATGGCTTACAGATCTTATCCTAGCGTCTAGCCTCAGCGTCTCGCTGAAATGCCCGGCCCGTGGGAGAGGATTGTCATATCTGTTCCTCGGTCGATTGCTGCCGATCCAGATCGCACGTGGTCGCAAAATAGGCTACTCACGGGGAGCGCTTTGATAATGCTGGATGGCTATCGATTCGAATCGGTTGGCAAGGAGATGACTATGTGAAAGTGGCCTAGGTGGGGGATTCGGTACTGATCTCCTGGATTGCGTTACATAAGTGTATGAATCGCTTGCCTTTCGCGGTTGGTGATCCGCGCGTTGCCTCGCTCGATGCGTCGCAGCCACTCAGATCCTGAGATTTTATCCCCGCGTTTAATCAGGTGCCCATATCGATCAACCATCTCTTTGAGCGACTCAACCATTTCGGGATAGCACGGACCACCGTCGAATCTAACGCTGAGCCAGCCCAAGCGCGAGCGGCTGATCCAAAAATCGCAAGCGTTTCGCCGTCCAGATACGTCCCCCTGACCATTTCCCTGTTGAGCACCCATTCGTTTTCCGTCCTAGGAGACCACGCCGGTTGACGAAATTGCACCTAAAGCAATCCGCCGCTCAGCAAATGTTCTCACAAGGAAAAATTATGTGCGAAAGTTTTTCCTCTGTAACTTTGCCCTGCTGGAAACCCGTCCACAGAATCGCTTGATGAATATCGGCACAGCTATACGCAAGGTTCGACTGGAAAAGGGGCTCACTCTAGAGACGGTTGCTCTGGAGGCGGGGACTTACGCGGGCAACCTGTCCAAGATCGAAAGATCGCAGCAACTGCCGTCCCTAGAGCTGCTGCACAAGCTCAGCCATGCGCTGGGCACGAAGACTTCCGAGCTGTACGCTGTAGCGGAATCTGACTCGGAAAGTGGCGAAGAGGCTGCATCAGATCAGAGCAACGAGGTGATTTTAGTGCGCCGGAACTTCCAAGCGCTCACCCCCAAGAACCGCAGGCTCGCCATCGAGTTTCTGAAGCTGCTGGGGCAGTCACAGAATGAAGCCTGACGAATCCTCATTTATCCCCACGCTTTCCACTCCAAGCCTACAGAGCGGCTATAGAGAGCTTTGTGGTGGTGATCCAGCTCAACTGGTCGCTGCTGGTAGCGAAGGAATGCAGATTGCCGCCAACGTATGGGCCAAAGTATGGGCTGGCGGTGGTGGTCTAGGCGGGAGCCCCGTAAATCAAGGGCTGTAGAAATTAAAAAGCCGGCTTGTGGCCGGCTTCTCGGGGACAGTCTTGGCTGACTTTTGGTAAGCCGCAACCGCCTTCAAATCGTGATCCGGCGCTGGGGCCGGGGGTGGCGGGGGCAGTGTGTGCCGCGCCACGCCCTCAGGATGCAAGGCTGCAACCGGGGCTTGAGTGCGGCACAGCATACTGGGAATGGATCGCAATGCCCAGCAAAAAAACCGCTGCAACCGCTTTAGCGCGGGCGATCATCCCGCAGGTGAGCCCACCAGAACACCCACCCCAGTACCTCCAGACCCTGGTTGCGGATTTGCGACAGGCTGTAGGTTTCGCTCGGAAATTCGTCACCGTCATGGCTGTGCAGACGCAATGCGCCATTGGCCCGTTCGCTCAAGGTGTGCACGCGCAAGCGCCCGTTGTGCAGCAGCGCGTATATCTCGCCCTCGATCACGCGGGTCAGGCTGCGGTCTATCGCCAAGGTCGCGCCGTACTGCAGCAAGGGGTTCATGTTGTAGTCGGGCATGCTCACGCAAAGCGCCTGCGCAGCATCGACCCCGAGGTTGTCCAGCGCACAGCGCGGCAAACGCAGGTGGCGGCCAGGGATTTCGGCAAACTGCCGGGGCTGCGCATGGTAGAAGGGCAGCAGCACGTCCTGCTCGCCATGCGCGGCGAACAGGCTGTGGTCCGGGGCCTGCTGCTCCTGCTCGCCACGGTTGCGGCTGACCCGCGGCAGCGGGTTGTGGTGCTTGGGGCCCTCGCCGGTGCGTAGCCAGCGAGGGCGTACGCACAGCAGCTCGGCAATCTCGTCCAGACGCGCCATGGGCACGCCGCGCTGGAACCAGTTGTTCACATGCTGCGGCGTCACCCCGCGCTGAGCGGCAAAGTCGGAAGCGGTCAGGTTGCACTCGCGCAGGAGCGCTTTCAAACGATCACCAGATGTATTCATGGTGATTGAGTTTAGTGAGGGAAAAGAAGGGTTTATATAAACATTGGGTTGAAGTGTTTCGCGGGCAAAAGCGGGGGTATTACAGGGGGTTCTGTTGGTGTTGTAGGAATAATCGGACGCTGTTGGTTCAAGCAGCGAGCCGCAGATGCAAAAAAGCCCCGCAATCGCGGGGCTTTTCCTCAAGCGCAGTGCTTAGCCCTTGTAGGCTGCCACCGACTTGGTGATCTCGGCACGGGCCGCTTCTGCGTCACCCCAGCCGTCGATCTTGACCCACTTGCCTTTCTCCAGATCCTTGTAGTTCTCGAAGAAGTGCTTGATCTGCTCCAGCAGCAGTGCCGGCAGGTCGGTGTACTCTTTGACGTCGACGTACAGCTGCGACAGCTTGTCGTGCGGTACGGCGATGACCTTGGCGTCGCCGCCGCCGTCGTCGGTCATGTGCAGGATACCGACCGGGCGAGCACGGATCACCGAACCTGGGGCTACCGGGTACGGGGTCACCACCAGCACGTCCAGCGGATCACCGTCGTCAGCCAGGGTGTTGGGGATGAAGCCGTAGTTGGCCGGGTAGAACATCGGGGTGGCCATGAAGCGGTCCACGAACAGGCAATCGCTGTCCTTGTCGATCTCGTACTTGATCGGTGCGTGGTTGGCTGGAATCTCGATGGCGACGTAGATGTCGTTCGGCAGGTCTTTGCCAGCCGGAATCTTGCTGTAGCTCATTGGGCATTGCCCCCATGTTTGGCCAAAAATTGGTCGCGATTATAGGCACATTCCGTAACGCTTGCCACGCCCGGCCAGATGCCCGGCCTGGTCAATTAGTCGTGTGCTGGTAGTGCGGATGGCTACGTTGCAGCTGTTGCAGGCGGGCCAGCGGATCCTGGCGGTAGAACGCGCTCAGTTGCGCGTAAACCGCGGGGTAGGCCTGCATCAGCAGGTCCGGGGCACTGAAGAAGTACTCGCTGGTCACGGCGAAGAATTCGGCCGGGTTTTCCGCTGCGTAGGGGTCGATGGCCGTTTCGGCATCGGGGTTGCGGTCAAGCTGGCGGTTGAGATCGTCGTAGGCCTGCTGCATGGCCTGCGCCCAGTCCGCCACGCGCATGCTGTCATGCAGCGGCGGCAGGCCATTGGCATCGCCGTTGAGCATGTCGAGCTTGTGCGCCAGTTCGTGAATCACCAGGTTGTAGCCTTCCCAGCCACCGCTGGCCAGCACCCCGGGCCAGGCCAGGATCACCGGGCCCTGCTGCCAGGCCTCGCCACTGTGTTCGCCGTCCCATTCATGCTCCACACCGCTGGCATCACGATGTCGCTGGGGGCTGACGAAGTCATCGGGGTAGAGCACGATTTCATGGAAGCCCTGGTACCAGTTCAGATCGCCCAGGTGCAGCAGCGGCAGTTGCGCCTGGGCCGCCAGGTGCAGGCGCTGCTCGGCATCGGCGTCGACGCCGGGCAGGGTGGTGAGGTGCTTTTGCTGCAGGAACAGGATGCAGGCTTCACGCAGCCAGTGATCTTCTTCGTCGCTGATGCCGTCGAGCATCGGCAGGCCCTCGCGTACCCGCTGCCACTGCTGCGGCTCGATCGGGTAGCGGGCCAGGGTACGACGGCGCCGCCAGGCGCTCAGGCTCCACATGTGCGCGGGTTACTGGGCCTTGGCCTGGCCACGGCCCATGCGGCTGCGCACCAGGCCGATGATCATCGGCACCAGCGACAGCAGGATGATCGCCACGATCATCAGCGACAGGTTGGACTTGATGAACGGCACGTTGCCGAAGAAGTAGCCCAGCGTCACCAGGCCGCACACCCACAGGATGGTGCCGGCGACGCTGAACATCAGAAAACGCGGATAGACCATTTTTGCCAGGCCCGCGACGAAAGGCGCGAAGGTGCGCAGGATCGGCAGGAAGCGCGCCAGGGTGACGGTCTTGCCGCCATGGCGTTCGTAGAAGTCGTGGGTCTGCTGCAGGTAGTCGCGGCGGAAGATCTTCGAGTCGGGGTTGCGGAACAGGCGTTCCCCGGCCGTTCGCCCGATCACGTAGTTGGTGCTGTCGCCCAGGATGGCTGCCGCCATCAGCAGGCCGCACAGCAGTACCGGGTCCATGCCGCCGCCGGCGGCCACGGCACCGGCGATGAACAGCAGCGAATCGCCCGGCAGGAACGGCATGACGACCAGGCCGGTCTCGCAGAAGATCACCAGGAACAGGATGGCGTAGATCCACGGACCGTAATTGTTGACCAGCAAATCGAGGTAGGTATCGAGATGCAGAATGAGGTCCAGCGGGTTGAAATCCATGTACGGCACCTTGTTCAAGACCCGGCTCTACGGGCATGCGAGGACTGGCAGTGCGAAGTGTGTAGCCGTTACCCGGGGTAAGGGTAAAATTTCACACAAATTGAAAGGCCGCATTATACGGGCATGGCGTGATTATGGCGGAGCAGTTTGTAGCGGCGGATTTCTGGGCCCCAGCGCAGCGGGGCTGCTATGCAGCCCATCGCCAGCAAGGCTGGCGCCTACATGGCCAGTGCGCAGACCTGTGGAAGCCGGCTTTGCTGACGAAGGATGCCCGTCAGTCGGAATGGATCGGGAGGATATAGCTCTTGAACTCGGTATCTGCCTTGAACCCCATCGACTCGTAGGTCTTCATTGCCACCTCGTTGTCGCTGCTGGTCGAGGCGCGCAGGCGCACGGCGTTGGTGTCCTTGGCCAGTTTCTTCGCCTCGCGCATCAGGTTGTCGGCCACCAGCATGCGCCGCGAGTCTTCGGCCACATAGATGTCGTTGAGTATCCATACGCGCTTGAGCGACAGCGACGAAAAGCTCGGATACAGCTGGCAGAAACCCATCAGCTTGTTGTCATCGTCGTCCGGCAGCGCCAGGTAGATGATCGACTCGTCGCGCTCCAGGCGTTTTTCCAGAAACGAGCGCGAAGAGTCCGGATAGGGCAATTGCCCATAGAACTCGCGGTATTTGACGAACAGAGGGGCGAGCAGATCCAGATGCTCAAGAGTTGCTTTGATAATTCGCATAAGCAGGCCTCGGGTCCATGGGGAGTGGCGGCGAACCTCGGGCAGCCGTCACCCCAGATGCTGCCTAAAGCGCGAAAAAAGCGCAATCCGCTAAAAAGTGGTCAGTTCTCAATCATTGCCGAGTAAGAAGTTTCCATTTTTAGGGGTGTCGGCGTCTGATTCCAGGGTCTGGACCTGGGCTTCATCCTTCAGGTTGACCCCCGAGAGCTGCCGACGGCAGGCCTCGCGCATCAGGTACAGCAGGCGGTGGGCGGCCATGCCGTAGCTCAGCCCCTCCAGGCGTACGTTGGAAATGCAGTTGCGGTAGGCGTCGGTGAGGCCGACCCTGGGGCTGTAGGTGAAATACAGGCCCAGGCTGTCGGGGGAGCTCAGGCCCGGACGTTCGCCGATCAGGATCACGGTCATTTTCGCGCCCAGCAATTCGCCGACTTCATCGGCCACCGCCACCCGGCCCTGCTCCACCAGCACCACCGGGGCGGTGGACCATCCCTCGGCATCGATGTGCTCCTGCAGACGGTTGAGAAACGGCAGCGTGTGCCGGTGCACCGCCAGGGCCGAGAGGCCGTCGGCCACGATGATCGCCAGGTCGACCCCGCCCGGGTTGGCCTGGGCGTGCTCGCGAAGTTGCCGGGCCGATTCCTCATGCAGGCGCCGCCCCAGGTCCGGGCGTTGCAGGTAGCTGTGGCGGTCGCTGGCGGCACTGTGCAAGAGAATGCTGTCGCGCCCGCGTTCGCTCAGCTGGTCGCGCAGGCCCGCATGGTCGAATGCCAGGTGCACGGCATCGCGGGCCTGGGCGTGGGCGCACTGGAAGTCCAGCTGTGCGCGGGTCGGCAGGCTGGTACCGGTGCGCCCCAGGGCGATCCGCGCCGGGGTCAGGCGGCGCAGGTCGAGCCAGGGGTTGTCGCTGTTGTCGTGCTGCGTGGGTTGCTTGTCCATGGCTCGCTTATCCCAGTTGCGCCAGCGCCTGGCGGAAGGCCGGTGGCAGGTTGTCGCCAAACCGCACCCGGCCATCGGCCTGGGTGAAGATGCCCATGCGCGCCAGCCACGCCTCGAACTCCGGGGCCGGTTTCAGGCCCAGGGTCTGGCGTGCGTACAGCGCGTCATGGAACGAGGTGGTCTGGTAGTTGAGCATGATGTCGTCGGAGCCGGGGATGCCCATGATGAAGTTGATCCCGGCCACCCCCAGCAGCGTCAGCAGCGTGTCCATGTCGTCCTGGTCGGCCTCGGCATGGTTGGTGTAGCAGATATCGCAGCCCATCGGCACGCCCAGCAGCTTGCCGCAGAAGTGGTCTTCCAGGCCGGCGCGGATGATCTGCTTGCCGTTGTACAGGTACTCCGGGCCGATGAAGCCGACCACGGTGTTGACCAGAAACGGCTTGAAATGCCGTGCCACGGCATAGGCCCGGGTTTCGCAGGTCTGCTGGTCGACGCCATGGTGCGCGTTGGCCGACAGCGCGCTGCCCTGGCCGGTCTCGAAGTACATCAGGTTCTGCCCGAGGGTACCGCGGTTCAGGCTCAGGCCGGCGTCGTAGCCTTCCTGCAACAGGTTGAGGTTGATGCCGAAACTGGCGTTGGCCGCCTCGGTGCCGGCAATGGACTGGAACACCAGGTCCAGCGGTACGCCGCGGTTGACGGCCTCGATCGAGGTGGTGACGTGGGTCAGCACACAGGCCTGGGTGGGGATGTCGTAGCGCTGGATGACCGCGTCGAGCATCTCCAGCAGGGCACAGATCGAGGCGATACTGTCGGTGGCCGGGTTGATGCCGATCATGGCGTCGCCGTTGCCGTACAGCAGGCCGTCGAGAATGCTCGCGGCGATGCCGGCCGGCTCATCCGTGGGGTGGTTGGGCTGCAGGCGGGTGGACAGGCGCCCGCGCAGGCCCAGGGTGCCGCGAAAGCGCGTGACCACGCGGATCTTCTGCGCCACCAGCACCAGGTCCTGCACGCGCATGATCTTCGAGACCGCAGCGGCCATTTCCGGGGTCAGCCCCGGGGCCAGGGCGCGCAGGCTGTCTTCGTCGGCCTGCTCGCTCAGCAGCCAGTCGCGCAGCCCGCCCACGGTCAGGTGGCTGACGGCGGCAAAGGCCTGTTTGTCGTGGGTGTCGATGATCAGGCGGGTGACTTCGTCGTCTTCGTAAGGGATCAGCGCCTCGCTGAGGAAGTGACTGAGCGGGATATCGGCCAGCGCCATCTGCGCGGCCACCCGTTCGGCGTCGTTGCCGGCCGCCACCCCGGCGAGAAAGTCGCCGGAGCGGGCCGGGCTGGCCTTGGCCATGACGTCCTTGAGGCTGTCGAAGCGGTAGGTCTGGGTGCCCACCGTGTGTACAAAACTGCTCATACGCAATCTCCATGGCGCCGCAGGCCAGGCCTGCGGCGCGGGGCGGTCAGTGCAAGGCCTCTTCGGCCTTCTGGATCGCGGCAAACTCTTCCTCCGGCGTACCGGCCACCAGGTGGTGCCGGCTGTAGAAGGCAAAGTACGCAATCAGCACGCCATAGATGATCGCAGCGCCAATCACCACCCGTGGGTCGACCAGGAAACCTGCGACCACCGCCAGGCAGGCCAGCACCAGCGCCACGCCCGAGGTGAAGATGCCGCCCGGGGTCCGGTACGGACGCTCCATTTTGGGGCGTTTTATGCGCAGGGTGATGTGCGCGGCCATCATCAGTACATAGGACAGCGTAGCGCCGAATACCGCCACCAGAATCAGCAGGTCGCCCTGGCCGGTCAGCGACAGCGCAAAGCCGATGATGCCGGGGATGATCAGCGCCAGTACCGGAGCCTTGCTGCGGTTGGTCTGCGACAGCTTGCGCGGCAGGTAGCCGGCGCGCGACAGGGCGAAGATCTGCCGTGAATAGGCGTAGATGATCGAGAAGAAGCTGGCGATCAGGCCAGCCAGGCCCACCAAGTTGACGAAGCCGCCCATCCAGGTCGAGCCGCCGTAGGCCTTGGCCAGCGCCTCCACCAGCGGGTTGCCCGAGCTTTTCAGTGCTTCGGCGCCGGCGCCGCCCGGGCCGATCACCAGGATCAGCAGCGCGAAGCTGAGCAGCACCAGCATCGCACCGATCAGGCCGCGGGGCAGGTCGCGCTTGGGATTCTTGGTTTCTTCGGCGGCCAGTGGCACGCCTTCGACCGCCAGGAAGAACCAGATGGCGTAGGGGATTGCCGCCCACACGCCGACGTAGCCGAACGGCAGGAAGCTGCTGGCGCCGGCTGCGTCGGTCTTGGCGATGTCGAACAGGTTGTTCGAATCGAAGTGCGGCACCATCGCGATCAGGAACACCGCCAAGGCAATCGCGGCCACGGCGGTGATGATGAACATCAGCTTGAGCGCTTCGCCCACGCCGAAAATGTGGATGCCGATGAAGATGATGTAGAACGCCAGGTAGATCACCCAGCCGCCTATGCCGAACAGCGATTCGCAGTACGCGCCGATGAACACCGCGATGGCGGCGGGGGCGATGGCGTATTCGATGAGGATCGCGGTGCCGGTCAGAAACCCGCCCCAGGGCCCGAAGGCGCTGCGGGCGAAGCCGTAGCCACCGCCGGCGGTGGGGATCATCGAGGACAGTTCGGCCAGCGAAAAGCACATGCACAGGTACATCGTGGCCATCAGCAGCGTGGCCAGGAACATGCCGCCCCAGCCACCCTGGGCCAGGCCGAAGTTCCACCCGGCGTAGTCGCCGGAGATCACGTAGGCGACGCCCAGACCCACCAGCAGGACCCAGCCTGCGGCACCTTTTTTCAGTTCACGTTGCTGGAAATACTCGGAACCGACCTTTTCGAAATCGACGGAAGCCGGCGCGTTGCCGGAATGATCGCTTGGCATGGGGATTCACCTGTTCTTTTTTTAGTCACCGGCGGGTGCCGGCCTGTGGTGATGGTCTTGCACGAAAGGGGCCAGAACAGCTGCAAGCTTCAAGCTGCAAACCGCAAGAGAAGGCAAATCGCATGGGGTCTGCTTTTTCTTGCTGTTTGAAGCTTGCCGCTTGCAGCCGGGCTTCCTAGAAGAAGCCCAGTGGATTGATGTCGTAGCTCACCAGCAGGTTCTTGGTCTGCTGGTAGTGGTCGAGCATCATCTTGTGGGTTTCACGACCCACGCCGGACTTCTTGTACCCGCCGAACGCGGCGTGCGCCGGGTACAGGTGGTAGCAGTTGGTCCATACGCGGCCAGCCTTGATGCCGCGGCCCATGCGATAGGCGCGGTTGATGTCGCGGGTCCATACACCGGCGCCCAGGCCGAATTCGGTGTCGTTGGCAATGGCCAGGGCCTCGGCTTCGTCCTTGAAGGTGGTGATGCTGACCACCGGGCCGAAGATCTCTTCCTGGAACACGCGCATCTTGTTGGTGCCCTTGAGCAGGGTCGGCTGGATGTAGTAACCGGTCGACAGGTTGCCCTCGAGTTTTTCCACCTTGCCGCCCGTGAGCAGTTCGGCGCCTTCCTTCTCGGCGATTTCCAGGTACGAGAGAATCTTGTCGAACTGCTGCTCGGAGGCCTGGGCGCCGACCATGGTGTCGGTGTCCAGCGGGTCGCCACGCTTGATCTGCTTGATCTTCTTCATCACCTCCTGCATGAACGCCGGGTAGATCGATTCCTGCACCAGTGCGCGCGACGGGCAGGTGCACACCTCGCCCTGGTTGAAGAACGCCAGCACCAGGCCTTCGGCGGCCTTCTCGATGAAGCTCTGCTCGGCCTGCATGATGTCTTCGAAGAAGATGTTCGGCGACTTGCCGCCCAGCTCCACGGTGCTGGGAATGATGTTCTCGGCGGCGCATTTCATGATGTGCGAACCCACCGGGGTGGAGCCGGTGAAGGCGATCTTG
The DNA here is from genome assembly GCF_028682105.1 of Pseudomonas sp. 8209. Lineage (NCBI taxonomy): Bacteria > Pseudomonadati > Pseudomonadota > Gammaproteobacteria > Pseudomonadales > Pseudomonadaceae > Pseudomonas > Pseudomonas sp. 8209. The sequence continues at coordinate 174,225 of NZ_JANIAH010000008.1, read as the reverse complement.
GCGATGCGCTTGCTGGTGGCCAGCGCTTCGCCGGCTTCACGGCCATAGCCCTGCACCACGTTGAGCACGCCCGGTGGCAGCAGGTCGCCGATCACTTCGAGCAGCACGCTGATGCCCAGCGGGGTCTGTTCGGCCGGCTTGAGCACCACGCAGTTGCCGGCGGCCAGGGCCGGGGCGAGCTTCCAGGCGGCCATCAGGATCGGGAAGTTCCACGGGATGATCTGCCCGACCACGCCCAGCGGTTCGTGGATGTGATAGGCCACGGTGTTGCCGTCGATTTCAGCGGCGCTGCCTTCCTGGGCGCGCAGGCAGCCGGCGAAGTAGCGAAAGTGATCGGCGGCCAGCGGGATGTCGGCGTTGAGGGTTTCGCGCACCGCCTTGCCGTTGTCCCAGGTTTCGGTGATGGCCAGCAGTTCGAGGTTCTGCTCGATGCGGTCGGCGATTTTCAGCAGGATCAGCGAGCGTGCCTGCACCGAGGTGGTGCCCCAGGCATCGGCGGCCGCATGGGCGGCGTCCAGCGCCTTGTCGATGTCTTCGGCACTGGAGCGTGGGAACTCGGCAATCGGCTGGCCGTTGACCGGCGAGGTGTTGGTGAAGTACTCGCCTTTGACCGGTGGCACGAACTCGCCGTTGATGTAGTTGCCGTAGCGGCTCTTGAAGGAAACGATCGCGCCGTCGGTACCGGGATGTGCGTAACGCATGGTGTGTCTCCTGGCTATTGTGCTTGTAGGGAGGATGTAAAGCGTAGTGCAAGGCACGGGCCACTGCCCGCTGGCCTAGTGAAATCAAGGGCTTGGCGCGGCGCGGAGGGCGCCCCGCAGGCGCTGTGTGCCAGCCCCGGCACAGCCTGGGTGACACTCTGTACCCGTTGTGGCACACAACGTGACCCGACGGTCCCGCCACCATTGCAATGCACTGGCGGCAGGAGGATGCTGGGTTCATCTCGTGTGCGGAGAACAATAAAAAGTGCAGAGCAATCACCTGAGCCGGCACGCCCGGCAAGTGCTCACCGTCACCCAGGGCAAGGCGTTGTTGCAGGGGCCGGGCAGCGACCCGTCGATCGCCCGTTCCTGGCTGCGCTGCCTGGAGGACTACCACCTCGACCCGGCCCAGAGCGTTGCGCCCACCGTGCTCGAGCACGGGCGGCTGCTGGAGAGCCGTGAGCGCCTGCAGCAGGTGCTGCAGATCGCCGGCAACGAGATGAACAGCCTGCACCAGCAACTCTGCGGCGCCGGGCACGCGGTTCTGCTGACCGATGCGCGCGGGGTGATCCTCAACTGCGTCACCGCACCCACCGAGCGGCGCATCTTCGAGCGCGCCGGGCTCTGGCTGGGCGCCGACTGGAGCGAGGCCTGCGAAGGCACCAACGGTATCGGCACCTGCCTGGTCGAGCGCCAGGCCCTGACCATTCACCAGGATGAACACTTTCGCGGGCGCCATACCGGGCTGACGTGCTCGGCCAGCCCGGTGTTCGATCCGCAGGGCGAGCTGCTGGCAGTGCTCGACGTGTCGTCGGCGCGCCCCGACATGTCGCGCCAGAGCCAGTTCCACACCATGGCGCTGGTCAACCTCTCGGCCAAGATGATCGAGAGCTGCTACTTCCTGCGCCATTTCGACAACCACTGGCTGTTGCGCTTTCACCTGCAGGCCGAATCGGTCGGGCTGTTCAGCGAGGGGCTGCTGGCGTTCGATGGCGAGGGGCGTATCTGTGCGGTCAACCAGAGTGCGCTGAACCTGCTGGCAACGGCACGCGGTGGGCTGCTCGGCCAGCCAGTGGAGGCGTTTTTCGACTGCGCGCTGGATGAACTGCTCGGGCGTGCCACGGCGGCCGCCAGCACCAGCTGGCCGCTGCGTACCCGCGATGGCCGTGTGCTGTTCGCCAGCCTGCGCGGCCAGGCCCGTGCGATGGCGCCACCGCTTGCGCCGTCGGCCACCAGCACGCCAATGCCGGCACAACGCATCTGCCTGGTCGACCCGGCACTGCAACAGGATTTTCGGCGTGCGCTGCGGGTGTTCGAGCGCGACGTGCCGCTGCTGCTCAACGGCGAAACCGGGTGTGGCAAGGAGGCCTTCGCCAAGGCCGTGCACCAGGCCAGCCAGCGCGCGGGAAAACCGTTCGTCGCGCTCAACTGTGCGTCGATCCCGGAGAGCCTGATCGAGAGCGAACTGTTCGGCTATCGCGGCGGCAGCTTTACCGGGGCGCGCAAGGAGGGCATGCGCGGCAAGCTGCAACAGGCCGACGGCGGCACCTTGCTGCTGGACGAGATCGGCGACATGCCGCTGGCCCTGCAGACGCGCCTGCTGCGGGTGCTCGAGGAGCGCCAGGTGGTACCGATCGGCGGCGAGCCGCAGGCGGTGGATGTGCGCATCATCAGTGCCACCCACCGTGACCTGCTGGGCCGGGTCGAGGCCGGCAGCTTTCGCGAAGACCTGTATTACCGCCTCAATGGCCTGGAGGTCGCCCTGCCGGCATTGCGTGAGCGTAGCGACAAGGCGCAGTTGCTCGACTTTGTCCTGGCCGAGGAGGCCGCGGGCCAACCTGTGCGGCTCGAGCCGTCGGCACGCCGGGCGCTGCTGGAATTTGCCTGGCCCGGCAACGTGCGCCAGTTGCGCAATGTGCTGCGTACCCTGGTGGCCCTGTGCGAGGATGGCCGCATCGCATTCGACGACCTGCCGCCGGTAGTGCGCCAGCCCCCGGCAGCGCTCGAGCCCACGGTGGCCAGGCCGCAGGCCGAACACCCGCTGGACGACGCCGAGCGGGCCGCGCTGCTGCAGGCGCTGGAGCACAAGCGCTGGCACATGACCCAGGTAGCGGCGCAACTGGGGGTCAGCCGCAATACGCTGTACCGCAAGCTGCGCAAGCACGGGATTGCACGGGGCGCCTAGGCAAACTCAGGATGCGATTTTTCCCACCCTAAGCTACCCTGCCTCCACGTTTCGTGAGGTCGACCATGCACATTCATATTCTCGGTATCTGCGGTACTTTCATGGGCTCGCTGGCGGTGCTGGCCAAGGAGCTTGGCCACCGCGTCACCGGCTCCGACGCCAACGTCTATCCCCCCATGAGCACCCAGCTCCAGTCCCAGGGCATCGAGCTGCATCAAGGCTATGACGCCGCCCAGCTGGAGCCGGCCCCCGACCTGGTGGTGATCGGCAACGCACTGTCGCGGGGCAACCCGGCGGTGGAGTACGTGCTGAACAAGGGCCTGCCCTACGTGTCGGGCCCGCAGTGGCTGGCTGACCACGTGCTGCAGGGCCGCTGGGTACTGGCCGTGGCCGGCACCCACGGCAAGACCACCACCAGCAGCATGCTGGCCTGGGTGCTGGAGCATGCCGGGATGAGCCCCGGCTTTCTGATCGGCGGTGTGCCGCAGAACTTCTCGGTGTCGGCGCGCCTGGGCGCCACGCCGTTCTTCGTGGTCGAGGCCGACGAGTACGACAGCGCGTTCTTCGACAAGCGTTCCAAGTTCGTGCACTACCGTCCGCGCACCGCCATTTTGAACAACCTCGAGTTCGATCACGCAGACATCTTCCCTGATCTGGCTGCCATCGAGCGCCAGTTCCACCATCTGGTGCGCACCATCCCGAGCGAAGGCCTGGTCATTCACCCCACCACCGAGCCGGCCCTGCAGAAGGTGATCGAGATGGGCTGCTGGACCCCGGTGCAGACCACCGGCGCCGGTGGCCAGTGGCAGGTGAAACTGCTCAGCGCCGACGGTTCGCGCTTCGAAGTCAGTTTTGAAGGCCAAGGCCAGGGCGTGGTGGAGTGGGAGCTGACCGGCCAGCACAACGTGGCCAACGCCCTGGCCACCCTGGCCGCTGCCCGCCATGTGGGCGTGGTGCCGGCCATCGGGATTGCCGCCTTGAGCGCGTTCAAGAGCGTCAAGCGGCGCATGGAAAAGGTCGCTGAAGTCCAGGGTGTGACCATCTATGATGACTTTGCCCACCATCCGACCGCCATTGCCACCACCCTCGACGGGCTGCGCAAGCGCATCGGCGACGCCCCGTTGATCGCGGTGATCGAGCCGCGCTCCAACTCCATGAAGCTGGGCGCCCACCGTGATGGCCTGCCCCAGAGCGTGTGCGATGCCGACCAGGTGATCTGGTATGCACCGCCCAATCTGGGCTGGGACCTGGCCGCCACCGCCGCCGAGTGCACGGTGCCGTCGATTGTCGCCGACAGTCTCGAGGCGATCATCGAGCGGGTCAAAAGCCAGGCCGCGCCGGGCACCCAGGTGGTGATCATGAGCAACGGCGGCTTTGGCGGGCTGCACGGCAAGCTGGCCGAGGCACTGCGATGAGCGGCCCGGAGCGCATCACGCTGGCCATGACCGGTGCCTCCGGGGCGCAGTACGGGTTGCGCCTGCTCGATTGCCTGGTGCGTGAAGACCGCGAGGTGCATTTTCTGATCTCCAAGGCTGCGCAACTGGTGATGTCGACCGAGACCGACGTGGTGTTGCCGGCCAAGCCGCAGTCGATCCAGGCGTTTCTGACCGAGTACACCGGCGCTGCGGCCGGGCAGATCCGGGTATACGGGCGCGAGGACTGGATGTCGCCGGTGGCCTCGGGCTCCGGGGCGCCGGCAGCGATGGTGGTGGTGCCCTGTTCCACCGGCACGCTGTCGGCAATCGCCACCGGGGCCTGCAACAACCTGATCGAGCGGGCCGCGGACGTGACCTTGAAGGAGCGTCGGCAGTTGATTCTGGTGCCGCGCGAGGCGCCTTTCTCGACCATCCACCTGGAGAACATGCTCAAGCTGTCGCAGATGGGCGCGGTGATATTGCCGGCCTCGCCGGGCTTCTATCACCAACCGCAGACCATCGACGACCTGGTGGATTTTGTGGTGGCGCGGATTCTCAACCTGCTGGATGTTCCGCAGGACATGCTGCCGCGCTGGGGCGAGCACCATGTTGGCGGCGAGGAGTGAAGGCGCTGCTGGTGGCAGGCCTGGCGGTGCTGGCACTGAGCAGCGGCTGCGCCACGGTGCGCACGCTGGATGCGGCCAAGCCGGGGGCACCGGTGGTGTATTCGGGTACGCGGCTGGATCTGTATGCGCTGCGGGGCGGTTGCTGCCCTGAAGACCGTTTTGGCGCGCCGGCACCGGCGTACCCGGGGCTGGACCTGCCGGGCAGTGCAGTGCTCGATACGGTGTTGCTGCCGTTGTCGGTGCTTACGGTGCTGGGGGTGGGGTTTCAGGCTACCGGCGGGTTGTAGCCAGCGGCCTTATCGCGGGTCGAGCCCGCTCCCACAAGGGGCTGAGCTGTCCTTGTGGGAGCGGGCTCGACCCGCGATGAGGCCTTTGAATTACTTACCCAATCTACGCAGTTCATCGGACTCCACGGTCCGGACCCCGTCCTGCTCTTCCAGCGCCAGGCGCCACAGCGCCCGCGCCAGTTGGCAGGCTTCGATGCCGCGGTACTTGCCCGGCAGCAGCCGCGACAACGGCCCGGCAAACTGTTCACCGAGCCGAGGCTCGATACGCTCGCCCAGCAGCACCGACGGCCGCGCGATGGTCAATTGCGGCCAGTCCTGCGCCATGAGTGCCTGTTCCATCTCGCCCTTGACCCGGTTGTAGAACACCGACGACTTGGGGTCGGCGCCAATCGCGCTGACCACCAGCAGGTGCCGTGCACCCATTTCCCGCGCCCGCTTGCTGAACGCCACCACCATGTCCAGGTCGACGGCGCGAAACGCCGTTTCCGAACCTGCCTGTTTGATGGTGGTGCCCAGGCAGCAGAAGGCGATGTCCACGCGGCCGCTCAACTGCGGCAGGAACACCGCCGGGTCGCCGACCGGGTTCTCCAGGTGCGGGTGTTCGGCCAGCGGCCGGCGCGTGGGGGCCAGCACACGGCTCACGGTCGGCTCGTTGAGCAGCCGATCCAGCAAATGCTCACCAGTCAGCCCGGTGGCTCCGGCAATCAGGATGTGCTGAGGCGTCAGGTACATGATGTCTCTCCCTTGATACAGTCAGCTTAGTGGCTGCTTGTATTTTCTGCTTGTACCGCATCGGCACTTTGCAGTGCTTTTCGTGCCTGTTGCTGGCGCAGTTTCTGCCAGTGCTGCAGCACCCGTTGCGGCGCCCACAGCTGAGGTTCTGAAGCCTCGAAGCCATCGGCCTGCTCGCGCTGCTGCACCGTGGTCTTGGCCAGTTCGAAGGCCTGCTGCAGGTCGTCGGTCTGGTTCAGTGCCCGGGCGAACAGTGCTTCGCCGAAATAGGTGAAGTCGGCCTCTTCGGAGCAGCCGAATGACACCCGGTCGGCACGCGATGCGGTCATGATCAAGGTCTTGTCGTCCTTGAGTGAATCGATGTAACCCCCCGAGTAGCACGCAGAGATCACGATTATCTTGTCACGTTCCTTTAGTGGGGCAAGCGCGGCCGAGAGTTCATCGGCGGGCAGGTCGGCCAGTTGCAGGCGCGGCAGATCCAGCACCAGTTCATGTTCGTGGCTGCCGTGGCTGGTCAGGTAGATGAACACCAGGTCTTCGGGGCCGCTGCGCTCGGCCAGGGTGCGTGCGGCCCGCGCCAGGTTCTCGCGGGTGGCCAGGGGGCGGTCGGCCATGTGGTCGCGGTGGTTGACCAGGGCGACCTGGCCAGTGGCACCGAAACGGGTCTTGAGCATGTCGCTGACGTAGTCGGCCTCGCGCATGAACACGCTCTGGTTGCCATCGCCGGCCAGGGCCAGGCTGTACAGTTCGATGGCCGGGGTGGAGGCCGGTACCTGGGCCAGCGCCTTGTCGAGCAGGGTGCCCTGCTTGAGCAGGGCCAGCTCCAGGGGGTCGGGCAACAGGCGCCCGTGTTCGTCGCGCACGCGCAGGCCGTTGACCCAGTGGCCGCTTTCGACGCTGCCGTCGACCTGCGTCAGCCGGCCTTTGCCCTGGTAGGTGTCGTTTTCGAAACCGCCGACGTACAGGCTGCCGTCGGGCAATTGCAGACGGCCCTGGCCGGCGAAGCGCCAGTCGCGAAACTCGCCCTTGTAGTGGCTGCCGTCGCTGCCGAACAGCTCGCCCTTGCCGGTCAGCGAGCCGTCGCGGAACTGGCCGATCCAAACGTCGCCATCGGCATTTTCGTAACGGCCGCGACCTTGCAGGTGGTTGTCCTTGAATTCGCCGATGTACTGGTCGCCTTCGGCGCTGTTGAAGGTGCCGCTGCCCTGCAACTGGCCGTCGACGAAGCGCCCGCTGAACTGGTTGCCACTGGCATCGCTGCGGATGCCTTCGCCGTGGGGTTTGCCCTTGGCGAACAGGCCCTGGTACTGGCTGCCGTCGGCCAGGGTCAGTTCGCCGGCGCCGTTGTACTGGTCGTCCTTGAACTGCCCGCGATACTGCACCTGGCCTTCCCTGAGGGTGCCTTCGCCGTCACGCCGGCCAAGCTTGAAGCCGCCGCTGTAGTGGCTGCCCGGGGTGGTTAGCTCGCCCTGGCCGTGAAACAGACCCTGCTGGAACTCGCCGCGGTACACCTCGCCATTGCTGCCGTGCCATTCGCCGCGGCCCTGCCACTGGCCCTGCTGGAAGTTGCCGGCATACCAGCTGCCGTTGGGGTAGTCGATGCGCCCCGGGCCCTGCAGCAGGCCATTGACCACGTCGCCACGGTAGCGGCCGCCATCGGGCAGGCGGGCATCGAGCGGTGACAGCGGTTCACCGTCGCCACAGGCGGCGAGCAGCAGGGTCAGGGCAAGGGGTACGAATGGGCGCATGGCGGGGTCCGGGCAAGTCAGGCCCCGAGTATGCCGCAGTTTGTCGCGGGTGAAACAGCCGCTGGCAGCTGTTTCACCTTGGGCGGGTCAGACGAAGCAGAGCGACAGCGGCTCGGCGATATAGGCGGGTTTGTCCTGGCCTTCGATTTCCAGGGTGGTGGTGGCCTTGAGCAGCCACTGGCCCGGTTTCTTCTCGACGGCCTCGCTCAGGTCGACCTTGAGCCGAACCCGCGAACCGACCTTCACCGGCTGGATGAAGCGCACGCTGTCCAGGCCATAGTTGACGACCATCTTCAGCCCCTCGGGCAGCACGAGGATGTCTTCCATCAGCTTGGGAATCAGCGAAAGGGTTAGAAAACCGTGGGCAATGGTGCTGCCAAATGGCGTTTTTGCCGCGTTCACCGGGTCCACATGAATGAACTGGAAGTCGCCGGTAGCCTCGGCGAACAGGTTGATGCGCTCCTGGTCGATGGTCAGCCACTCGGAACGTCCCAGTTCCTTTCCAACGTACTGCGCCAGCTCTGCAACGGGTACATAGGGCATTGCGACTCTCCTGGTTGTCTTTGATTTTGTTGTGACTGCTACAGGTTCGACTGCTTAAGATCAGCACGCCGACCGGATGCGGTCAAGTCACCGTTGTTTCAGCGAATATCGGGGTATAGACCAGTCGTTAGCGTGCTTATAATGGCCGCCAGGCCTGAGGGAGAAGTGCAATGTTGTTGCGTGGTTTGACGTGGCTCGTGCTGTTCCAGTTGCTGGGGACGGCGATCAATCACCTGTTTCTGTCGATGCTGCCGGGGCCGATCATCGGGCTGGTGCTGTTGCTGGCGTACCTGATGCTGCGCGGCGAGGTCAGTGCGCCGTTGAGCGAGGCGGCCAGCAGCCTGCTGCGCTACCTGCCGTTGCTGCTGGTGCCGCCGGCGGTGGGGGTGATGGTGTACGCCGCCGACATTGCTGCCGACTTCTGGGCCATCGTCGGTTCGCTGGTGCTGTCGGTGCTGATCGCCCTGGCGTTCTGTGGCGTGCTCATGCAGAAGATGATTGCCCGTCAGGCCCGTCGTGAGGAAAAGCCATGAGCATGGACTGGCACGGCGCCCTCGATGCGGTCATCCACCACCCGCTGTTCGGCATCGGTATCACCCTGGGGGCCTATCAGCTGGTGTTGGCGGCCTATGACAAGACCCGCTGGATCTTCCTGCAGCCGGTACTGGTATCGATGCTGGTGGTGATCGGTGTACTGGTGACGTGCGGCGTGTCCTACGCCGAGTACCGCAAGAGCACCGAAATCATGAACATCCTGCTGGGCCCGGCCACCGTGGCCCTGGCGGTCCCGCTCTACCTGAACCTGCGGCGTATTCGCCAGCTGTTGTGGCCGACCTTGACTACGCTGGTAATCGGCGGCCTGGTCGCGACCTGTGCCTGCCTGTTGCTGGGCTGGTGGTTCGGTGCCGAACACATGATCCTGATGACCATGGCGCCCAAGTCGGTGACTTCGCCGATTGCGATGCTGGTGGCCGAGCAGATCGGCGGGGTGGCGGCGCTGGCGGCAGTGTTCGTGCTGATCACCGGGGTGATCGGGGCGATCTTCGGCCCGGCCCTGCTGTCGGCCTGCGGGGTGAGCAGCCCGGAAGCCCGCGGCATGGCACTGGGCATCAGTGCGCACGCGGTGGGCACGGCGGTGGCGTTGGAAGAAAGCGAGGAAACCGGGGCCTTCGCGGCCCTGGGCATGAGCCTGATGGGAGTGGTCACGGCGGTGTTCCTGCCGTTGGCGGTCAGCTTGGTTGCCTGAGGATATTCGATGACATTGCCCCTGTTTCCACTCAATACCGTGCTGTTCCCCGGCTGCAAGCTCGACCTGCAGATCTTCGAGGCGCGTTACCTGGACATGATCGGCCGCTGCATGAAGCAGGGCGGCGGGTTCGGCGTGGTGTGCATCCTCGAAGGCGAGCAGGTGGGCAATGCCCCGTCGGGGTTCGCGACAATCGGCTGCGAGGCGTTGATACGCGACTTCCAGCAGCAGGACAACGGCCTGCTGGGCATTCGCGTCGAGGGTGTGCGGCGCTTCGATGTCGGCCCCTACGAGGTGCAGAAGGACCAACTGCTGCTGGCCGACGTGAACTGGCGCAGCGAACAGCCCGACGCCCCCCTGGAGGAGGACGATCACGACCTGCTGGCCTTGCTCGGCGCGCTGGGCGAGCACCCGATGGTGGCGGCACTGGACATGCCGGTCGAGGTCATCGGCCAGCAGGCACTGGCCAACCAGCTGGCCTACCTGCTGCCCTTCGAGGATGAAGACAAGCTCGACCTGCTGGCCATCGATTCACCCCGCCAGCGCCTGGACGCGATCCAGGCGCTGCTCGAGCGGCTGCAGGGCGAGTTGTTCGCCTAGGTCTCAGTACTGGTAGCGCAGCAGGGCATGGGGCAAGGCATGCAGGGCGAAGAACGCCAGGGTGCCGGCGCAGGCCGGCAGGATCAGCCACCACACCTTGAGCGGCATGGCGCCGAGCGGCTCGCGGTGCTGCACCAGGCTCAGGCTGGCGGCGCACACGCAGCAGGCCAGCAGCGAGCCGGCGAGGATGTCGGTGGGCCAGTGTGCACCCAGGTAGACCCTGGACAGGGCAATCGACATCGCCGGCAGGCACCCCAGCAGAATCCAGGTCAGGCGCATGCGTGGCGGCTGGCCACGACCGGCCAGCACCGCCAGCGTCAGAAAGAACGCGAATGACGCCGAACTGTGGCCACTGGGCATGCTGTAGGAGGTCAGCGGGTCGCTGAGCACTTCGGGGCGCGCGCGGGCGAACAGCCACTTGAGTGTGCCGTTGGCCAGCGCCGTGCCCATCAGCGTGCAGGCGGCGAAGATCGCCGGGCGCCACTGCCGGCTCAGCAGCAGCAGGCCGGTGAGCACACCGCCCACCACGAACTGCGTACGGAAGTCGCCCAGGCGGGTGATCAGTACGATGGTGCCGTCCAGCGTGGCGCGGCGGTGTTCCTGCACCAGGGTCATCAGGCCCTGGTCGAAATCGTTCAGGTACGGCCAGCCGATGAACACCGTAGCCAGCATTACCAGGCTCAGGCCGGCGATCAGCCGTGTGCCGTAGCGCTTGCTGCGCAGGCTGGTGCTGATGCTCAGGCCGATCAATAGTGCGAGGCCGGCGGCGATGATGCCTGCTTCGGTCCAGAACCCTTCGGGCAGCGGCAGGCGCATGGCCGCGCCGGTGGCCCAGCCGGGCAGCAGGTAGGCCACCGCCCAGCCGGCACCTGCCAACAGGCTGACGGCGATGAAGCGTGGCAAGGGCATGTCGAACATGCCCGCCACCATCGGCAGCATCGGCCGCAGCGGGCCGATGAAGCGCCCCACCAGCAGGCTGGCGATGCCATAGCGCTGGAAGTAGCTCTCGGCGCTGCCGATCCATTCGGGGTGGTGGCGCAGCAGCGGCAGGCGCCGGATGTTCTGGTGGAAGCGCCGGCCCAGGGTGTAGGAAATCGCGTCGCCCAGCAGCCCGCCCAGAAAGCCCAGCAGCAGGGTTTCGCTCAGGCCCAGTGCGCCGCTGCCGGCGAGAACCGCCACGGCGAACAGCAGGATGGTGCCGGGCACGATGAGCCCGGCGATGGCCAGGCATTCGACGCAGGCCACGATGAAGATTGCCAGGCCGAGCCATTGCGGGTTCGCGGTCAGCCAGCCGGTCAGGCTGTCGAGCCATGGGCCCATGGTGTCAGTTTCCTTGTGTCAGTAAGAAATAGTCGCGGCCTTCGACTTGCCCACGGCGCAGTGGGTTCCGGGTGCAGTGCGCGGCGAAGTCGGCGTCGACGAAACGGTAGGGCAGATGTTCGTCGCGCCCTTGGGGAATGCCCAGGCGTGTGGTCTGAATAATGTGTTTCACGGTTATGCCGCAGTCTTCGACGAACAGCCGCTCGGGGTCGAAGCGCTGGGCGTCCCAGTGCGGGACTTTCAGCCCCAGGGCCTTGCACAGCAGGGTCTGGCCGGCACACAGGCGCTGGTCGGCGCGCGGCTGGCCGCTGGCGTCGGGGTTGTTCAGCTGCATCTGCGCCAGGCTGTTGTGGTCGCTGACGGCATCCACCCAGGGGTAGGCCGACTTGATCAGCACCGCGTTGCCGGGGCCGTGGGCGCTGAAGTTGAGCGAATCGCCGCCACGGGCGTAGTACATGTAGATGTGGCCGCCGTCGAGGAACAGGGCCTTGCGTTTTTCGGTGTAGCCCAGCGAGGCGTGGCTGCCCTTGTCGGTGACGTAATAGGCTTCGGTCTCGATGATGCGCGCCGACAGCCACAGCTCGCCCTGACGATGGCGGATTACCTTGCCGAGCAGGGCCTTGGCCAGGGTCTGGGCGTCGCGGTCGAAGAAGCTGTCGGGGAGGGCCCGGGGCGGGCAGGGGGCGAATTCGGTCATGGGCGCGATAATAGCAATTTATGGTCCGGGTCGGCGGCGGGGCTTTGCTGGAGCCGGCCTTGCCGGCGAAGGGACGCGCTACGGTACATCTTCATACACTGTTTTCGACCATCCGCCTGACACCGCTGGGCGTATACCTGCATGGCAGTTATAATCAGCCGATTTTCCCCTCCGCCAAGACACTGAGCCCATGACTGAGTCCGTTCTTGACTACATGACCCGCCTGGGTCGCGCCGCCCGTGAGGCCGCGCGCGTGATTGCCCGCGCCAGCACCGCGCAGAAGAACCGCGCCCTGCACGCTGCCGCCAATGCCCTGGACGCCGCCCGCGCCGAGCTGGGCGCCGCCAACGAACTGGACCTGGCTGCCGGCCGCGCCAATGGTCTGGAGCCGGCCATGCTCGAGCGCCTGGCGCTGACCCCGGCCCGCATCGACGGCATGATCGTCGGCCTGCGCCAGGTGGCCAGCCTGCCGGACCCGGTCGGTGCCATCCGCGACATGAGCTATCGCCCCTCCGGCATCCAGGTCGGCAAGATGCGCGTACCGCTGGGCGTCATCGGCATCATCTACGAGTCGCGCCCCAACGTGACCATCGACGCTGCCAGCCTGTGCCTGAAGTCGGGCAACGCCACCATCCTGCGTGGCGGCTCCGAAGCCATTCATTCCAACCGTGCCATTGCCGCCTGCATCCAGCGCGGCCTGGCCGAGGCCGACCTGCCCGCGGCGGTGGTGCAGGTGGTCGAGGTCACCGACCGCGAGGCGGTGGGCGCGCTGATCAGCATGCCCGAGTACGTCGACGTGATCGTGCCCCGTGGCGGCAAGGGCCTGATCGAACGGGTCAGCCGCGACGCACGGGTGCCGGTGATCAAGCACCTGGACGGCATCTGCCACGTGTACGTGGCCGAGCACGCCGAGCTGGACAAGGCCCAACGCATCGCCTTCAACGCCAAGACCTATCGCTACGGCATCTGCGGCGCCATGGAAACCCTGCTGGTCGACCAGTCGGTCGCTGCGGCGTTCCTGCCGGCGATGGCCAGCCAGTTTCGCGACAAGGGCGTGGAGCTGCGGGGCTGCGAGCGCACCCGGCAGATCATCGAGGCACTGCCGGCCAGCGAAGACGACTGGAGCACCGAGTACCTGGCGGCGATTCTGTCGATTCGCGTGGTCGATGGCCTGGATGCGGCCATCGAGCACATCAACCACTATGGTTCGCACCATACCGATTCGATCGTCACCGAACACCAGGGTCAGGCCCGGCGCTTTACCGCCGAGGTCGACTCCTCGTCGGTGATGATCAACACCCCGACCTGCTTTGCCGACGGCTTCGAGTACGGCCTGGGGGCCGAGATCGGCATCTCCACCGACAAGCTGCATGCACGCGGCCCGGTCGGCCTGGAAGGGCTGACCTGCGAGAAGTACGTGGTGATCGGTGACGGCCAGCTGCGCGGTCAGGAGTCGTTCTGACCTTGGCCGAGCACAGCCCGCTCGCCGTTGCTGCCACGCCGTCGCCCGCCCGGCGCATCGGCGTGCTCGGCGGCACGTTCGATCCGGTGCACATCGGTCACCTGCGCAGTGCGCTGGAGGTGGCCGAAGTGCTGACGCTGGACGAACTGCGCCTGATGCCCAATGCGCGCCCGCCGCACCGCGACATGCCGCAGGTGTCGGCGCAGGATCGCCTGGCCATGGTCGAACGAGCGGTCGAGGGCGTGCCCCTGCTGAGCGTCGATGCGCGTGAGCTGGCCCGGGACAAGCCGTCCTACACCATCGATACGCTGGAGCTGATGCGCGCCGAAATGGCCGCTGACGACCAGTTGTTCCTGCTGCTGGGCTGGGACGCATTCTGCGGCCTGCCGAGCTGGCATCGCTGGGAAGAGTTGTTGCAACACTGTCATATCCTGGTGCTTCAGCGCCCGGATGCCGACGTCGAGTCGCCGGATGCCCTGCGCAACCTGCTGGCCGCACGTTCGGTGAGTGACCCGCAAGCCCTGCAGGGGCCGGCCGGGCACATAGCATTCGTCTGGCAGACACCCTTGTCGGTGTCGGCCACGCAGATCCGACAGCTGCTGGCCAGCGGCAAGTCGGTGCGGTTTCTGGTGCCGGACGCAGTACTGGCCTATATCGATGCGCACGGCCTGTACCGTGTGCCGAACTGAGTGCGCCAACGGCGCCTCATACCTACGAGTTGAATGAGTTTTATATGAGCAAGCAAGAAATGATTAAAGGCGAAGAGCTGGTCAAGGTCGCGGTAGCTGCCCTTGAAGACGTCAAGGCCCAGGACGTCCTGGTCATCGACGTTCGCGACAAGCAGAGCATCACCGACTACATGATCATCGCCACCGGTACCTCCAACCGCCAGATCAGCGCGATGCTGGACAAGGTCCGCCAGATGGTCAAGGAGAAGGGCGTTCGTCCGCTGGGCGAAGAAGGCAAGGGCGACAGCGACTGGGTGCTGCTGGACCTGGACGACGTCATCGTGCACATGATGACCGCCTCGGCCCGTCAGTTCTACGACCTGGAGCGCCTGTGGAAAGGTGCCGAGCAGAGCCGTGCCGCCGATGGCAAGCACCACAGCCCGGAGCACACCCACGAGCACTTCGCCAAGCTCAACAAAGACCAGGAATAAGGTAGCCCCGTGCGTCTGCGTCTGATCGCGGTCGGCTCGCGCATGCCCAAATGGGTCGAGGACGGCTGGCATGAATATGCCAAGCGCCTGCCGTCGGAGCTGTCCCTGGAGCTGGTGGAGATACCGCTCAACACGCGCGGCAAGAATGCCGACGTTGCCCGCCTGATCCGTCAGGAGGGCGAGGCCATGCTGGCCAAGGTCCAGCCGGGCGAGCGTATCGTCACCCTCGAGGTGCACGGCAAGCCGTGGAGCACCGAACAGCTGGCGGTCGAACTGGACCGCTGGCGCCTCGACTCGCGTACCGTCAACTTCATGGTCGGCGGCCCCGAAGGGCTGGCGCCGGAAGTCTGTGCGCGGGCCGAGCAGCGCTGGTCGCTGTCGCCGCTGACCTTGCCGCACCCGTTGGTAAGGATACTGATCGGCGAACAGCTGTACCGCGCCTGGACCGTGTTGTCCGGGCACCCTTACCACAAATAGTCGTAAGCCTTTTCAATGTCGCAGCCGATTCGCCTCAAGGACCACGAGAAAGACGCCCGCCTGGTGCGTAGCCGCGTCGTGGTCGGCGCAGTCGCGATCGTGCTGCTGATTTGCGTGCTGATCGCCCGGCTGTACTACCTGCAGGTCATTCAGTACGACTACCACTCCACGCTGTCGGAGAACAACCGGGTGCATGTGCAGCCGATCCCGCCGACACGCGGGCTGATCTTCGACCGCAACGGGGTGATCGTCGCCGACAACCGGCCAAGCTTCAGCCTGACCATGACCCGCGAGCGTTCCGGTGACTGGCAGCAGGTGCTCGATTCCATCGTCGAGGTGCTGGAGCTGACCGAGGACGACCGGGCACTGTTCGAAAAACGCATGCGCCAGGGGCGTCGGCCCTTCGAGCCGGTACCGATCCTGTTCGAGCTGACCGAAGAGCAGATCGCCCGGATAGCGGTGAACCAGTTCCGCCTGCCGGGTGTGGAGGTGGCGGCGCAGCTGGTACGCCATTACCCGCAGGGTGCGCACTTTGCGCATTCGGTCGGCTATGTGGGGCGCATCAACGAAAAAGAGCTCAAGTCCCTCGACCCGGTCAACTACAGTGGCACCCACCATATCGGCAAGACCGGTATCGAGCGCTTCTACGAAGCCGAGCTGCATGGCCAGGTCGGCTACGAAGAGGTCGAGACCAACGCCCGTGGCCGGGTGCTGCGGGTGCTCAAGCGTACCGATCCGATCCCCGGCAAGGACATCGTCCTGAGCCTGGACATCAAGCTGCAGGAAGCCGCCGAAGCGGCGCTGGGCGGTCGTCGTGGCGCGATCGTGGCGCTCGACCCGAACACAGGTGAAGTGCTGGCGATGGTCAGTCAGCCGAGCTTCGACCCCAACCCCTTCGTCACCGGCATCAGCTTCAAGGCCTATGCCGAGCTGCGCGACTCGATCGACCGCCCGCTGTTCAACCGCGTACTGCGCGGCCTGTACCCGCCGGGGTCGACGATCAAGCCGGCAGTGGCCATCGTCGGCCTGGACACCGGCGCGGTCACGGCCACCTCGCGGGTGTTCGACCCGGGCTACTACCAACTGCCCAACTATGACCACAAGTACCGCAACTGGAACCGCACCGGTGATGGCTGGGTCGACCTCGACACGGCGATCATGCGTTCCAACGACACCTATTTCTACGACCTGGCGCACAAGGTCGGCATCGACCGGCTTTCGGCCTACATGAACCGCTTCGGCATCGGCCAGAAGGTCGCGCTGGACATGTTCGAGGAATCCTCCGGGCTGATGCC
Organism: Pseudomonas sp. 8209; assembly: GCF_028682105.1. NCBI lineage: Bacteria > Pseudomonadati > Pseudomonadota > Gammaproteobacteria > Pseudomonadales > Pseudomonadaceae > Pseudomonas > Pseudomonas sp. 8209. The sequence goes on along the minus strand of NZ_JANIAH010000008.1, from coordinate 157,732 downwards.
GTCGCGTGACTGGAAGCGCGCGACCCGGCGCCAGGCCTGGTTCCCCGGCGAGACACTGATCCTCGGCATCGGCCAGGGCTACATGCAGGCCACGCCGCTGCAACTGGCCCAGGCCACCGCGCTGATCGCCAGCAAGGGCAAGTGGAACCGCCCGCACCTGGCCAAGACCGTCGAGGGCGTGCGCCCGGTGGACGAGAACCCGATGGAAGACATCGTGCTGCGTGACAAGGCCGACTGGAACAGGGTCACCCACGGCATGGAGATGGTGATGCACGGTGCCCGTGGTACCGCGCGCAAGGCCGCCATCGGCGCGCAGTACCGCATCGCCGGCAAGAGTGGTACTGCGCAGGTGGTCGCGATCAAGCAGGGCGAGAAGTATGACCGCAACAAGGTGCAGGAGCGTCACCGCGACCACGCCCTGTTCGTGTCCTTCGCCCCGGCCGAAAACCCGAAGATTGTGGTGTCGGTGATGGTCGAGAACGGCGAGTCCGGCTCCGGCGTGGCCGCCCCCGTGGTACGCCAGGTGATGGACGCCTGGCTGCTCGACCAGAACGGTCGCCTCAAGCCTGAATACGCCAACCCCGCGGGCGCCCCGACCAATGTGTCGGTGACCACCCCGGCCGCCCCGCCAGCCAACCCTACAACCGCGCAGGAAACGGCCCGTGAAGAGTAATTTCGATCGCATGCTCTCCAGCGAGGACGTGATGCGCCGCCGCGCCAGCTTCCTGCAGCGCATCCATGTCGACGGCCCGCTGCTGGTGCTGCTGCTGACCCTGGCCGCCGGCAGCCTTTTCGTGCTGTATTCGGCCAGCGGCAAGAACTGGGACATGCTGCTCAAGCAGGCGTCCTCGTTCGGCCTGGGCCTGGTGTCGATGTTCGTCATCGCCCAGCTGGAGCCACGCTTCATGGCGCGCTGGGTGCCACTGGCGTACGTCGGCGGGGTGATCCTGCTGGTGGTGGTGGACGTGATGGGCCACAACGCCATGGGCGCCACGCGCTGGATCAACATCCCCGGGGTGATCCGCTTCCAGCCGTCGGAGTTCATGAAGATCATCATGCCGGCGACCATCGCCTGGTACCTGGCCAAGCGCACCCTGCCGCCGCACCTCAAGCACGTGATGATCAGCCTGATCCTGATCGGTGTGCCGTTCATTCTCATCGTGCGCCAGCCCGACCTGGGCACCGCGTTGCTGATCCTGGCCTCGGGCGCGTTCGTGCTGTTCATGGGCGGGCTGCGCTGGCGCTGGATCCTCAGCGTGCTGGCGGCGGCAGTGCCGGTGGCGGTGGCGATGTGGTTCTTCGTCATGCACGACTACCAGAAGCAGCGCGTGCTGACCTTCCTCGACCCGGAAAGCGACCCGTTGGGCACCGGCTGGAACATCATCCAGTCCAAGGCGGCGATCGGCTCGGGTGGGGTATTCGGCAAGGGTTGGCTGCTCGGCACCCAGTCGCACCTGGACTTTCTGCCCGAGAGCCACACCGACTTCATCATCGCCGTGCTCGGCGAGGAATTCGGCCTGGTGGGCATCTGCGCGCTGCTGCTGATCTACCTGCTGCTGATCGGTCGCGGCCTGGTGATCACGGCCCAGGCGCAGACGCTGTACGGCAAGCTGCTGGCCGGCAGCCTGACCATGACCTTCTTCGTATACGTGTTCGTCAATATCGGTATGGTGAGCGGCCTGTTGCCCGTGGTGGGTGTGCCGCTGCCCTTCATCAGCTATGGCGGAACTTCGCTCGTGACGCTGCTGTCAGCGTTTGGGGTTTTGATGTCGATCCACACGCACCGCAAATGGATCGCGCAGGTTTGAATAAGGTGAACAATTCAATGCAAGCAATGCGTGGCTGGGTGGCTCGCTGTGCCCCCTGGGTCGGGCTGTTGGGGCTGCTGGCCCCAGGTCAGCAGGCGAGTGCCGCCGATTATGACGGCTCGCCCCAGGTGGCCGAGTTCGTCGGCGAGATGACCCGCGACTACGGTTTTGCCGGCGAGCAACTGATGGCGGTGTTTCGCGAGGCGCAGCGCAAGCAGTCGATCCTGGATGCGATCTCGCGCCCGGCCGAGCGGGTCAAGCCGTGGAAGGAATACCGGCCGATGTTCATCACCGACGCGCGCATCGCCCGCGGTGTGGACTTCTGGCGCCAGCACGAGGCCACCCTGGCGCGCGCCGAAAAGGAATACGGCGTGCCTGCCCAGGTGATCGTGGCGATCATCGGCGTGGAGACCTTCTTTGGCCGCAACACCGGCAATTACCGGGTGATCGACGCGCTGTCGACCCTGGGCTTCGATTACCCGCCGCGGGCCGAGTTCTTCCGCAAGGAGCTGCGCGAGTTCCTGCTGCTGGCCCGCGAAGAGCAGGTCGACCCGCTGACCCTCAAGGGCTCGTACGCCGGCGCCATGGGCCTGCCGCAGTTCATGCCCAGCAGCTTTCGCGCCTATGCCGTGGACTTCGACGGCGACGGCCACATCAATATCTGGACCAACCCGGACGATGCCATCGGCAGCGTGGCCAGCTACTTCAAGCGCCATGGCTGGGTGGCCGGCGAGGGCGTGGTCAGCCGCGCCCAGGTGCGTGGCGAACGTGTCGACGAGGGCCTGAGCCCGGGTATCGAGGCGGTCAAGACCGTCGCGCAGTTGCGGGCACTGGGCTGGTCGAGTCATGATGCGCTGCGCGATGATCTGCCGGTCACCGCCTTCCGGCTCGAAGGCGACAACGGCCCGGAATACTGGCTGGGCCTGAAGAATTTCTACGCGATCACTCGCTACAACCGCAGCGTGATGTACGCCATGGCGGTACATCAACTCTCGGATCAGCTGGTCCAGGCAAGGGGCGCCAGGTAATGCGCGTACTGTTTACTGACACATCTCTCAAACTGATCGGTTGCGCGGCCCTGGGTCTGTTGCTGGTCAGCTGCTCCTCCAGCCGCCCGACGCCGCAAGGTGGCAGCAACGTGGTTCGCGCCAAGCCGGGCCTGGACATCAACCGGGCCCACAAGGACGGCGCGCCGTGGTGGGACGTGGATGTCTCGAAGATCCCCGACGCCACCCCAACGGTGCACACCGGCAACTACAAGGCCAACCCCTACACGGTGCTGGGCAAGACCTACTTCCCGATCCAGGACTCGCGCAACTACCGCGCCGAGGGCACGGCGTCGTGGTACGGCACCAAGTTCCACGGGCAGAACACCGCCAATGGCGAGGTGTACGACCTGTACGGCATGAGTGCGGCGCACAAGACCCTGCCACTGCCGGCCTACGTCAAGGTGACCAACCTGGACAACCAGCGCAGCGTGATCCTGCGGGTCAACGACCGTGGTCCGTTCTATTCGGACCGCATCATCGACCTGTCCTACGCCGCGGCCAAGAAGCTCGGCTACGCCGAAACCGGTACCGCCCGGGTGCGCGTCGAGGGCATCGACCCGCAGCAATGGTGGGCCCAGCGTGGTCAGCAGGCGCCGATGGTGCTCAACCAGCCCCAGGTGGCCCAGACCCAGCCGCTGCCGGCCAGTACCGGCACCGTCGAGCAATGGACCCCGCCGCCGCAGCAGCACGCGGCGGCCGTGGTGCCGGTGCAGGTTGCCAACAACGGCAGCGGGCCGGCGAGCAATGGTCTTTACTTGCAGGTCGGCGCGTTCGCCAACCCGGATGCGGCCGAACTGCTGCGCTCCAAGCTCAGCGGCATGGTCAGCGCGCCGGTGTTCATCAGTTCCATCGTGCGCAACCAGCAGACCCTGCACCGCGTGCGCCTGGGGCCGATCAACAGCCAGGGCGAGGCCCAGCAGATGCAGGACAGCGTACGCCTGGCCAACCTGGGGCAACCCAAAGTCGTCACGGCAGACTGATCGGGGGGACTGATCGGTTTGTCATGCAGTCGGGCAGAGCAGCCATGTACAATGGCCGTTTTGCTCGCCAGGCCCAGCGCCTGGAATACGTTTTGCCCGCGAGGGCATGAGCCCAATAGCCATTTCGAGAGACGGATGAACATAACCAGCTTTGCCAAACGCCTTTGCCTGCTTGTACCGCTGATGATCGCTCCTGCCGCTTTCGCGGCAGAGCAGATGATGCCGTCGCCGCCGCAACTGGCAGCCAAGTCCTACGTGCTCATGGAAGCCTCCAGCGGCAACATCCTGGTCGAGAACAATGGCGACCAGCGCCTGCCTCCGGCGAGCCTGACCAAGCTGATGACCGCTTACATCGCCACCCTGGACATCCGTCGCGGGCAGATCGGCGAGAACGATCCGGTCACCGTCAGCGAAAACGCCTGGCGTACCGGCGGTTCGCGCATGTTCATCAAGGTCGGCACCCAGGTCAGCGTCAGCGACCTGCTGCACGGCATCATCATCCAGTCGGGCAACGACGCCAGCGTCGCCCTGGCCGAGCACATTGCCGGCAGTGAAGACGCCTTCGCCGACATGATGAACAAGACTGCCACCGACCTGGGCATGAGCAACAGCCACTTCATGAACCCCACCGGCCTGCCGAACCCCGAGCACTACTCCTCGGCGCACGACATGGCGGTGCTGGCACGGGCGATCATCCACGAGGATCCGGCGCACTACGCGATCTACTCGCAGAAGGAATTCTTCTGGAACAACATCAAGCAGCCCAACCGCAACCTGCTGCTGTGGCGCGACAAGACCGTCGACGGCCTGAAGACCGGCCACACCGACGAGGCGGGCTACTGCATGGTGTCCTCGGCAGTACGTGACGGCATGCGCCTGATCGCCGTGGTGTTCGGTACCAACAGCGAGCAATCGCGCGCTGCCGAAACCCAGAAGCTGCTGACCTACGGTTTCCGCTTCTTCGAGACCCAGACCTTCTACCAGAAGGGCACCGAACTGGCCCAGGCGCCGGTGTGGAAGGGCAAGACAGCCCAGGTCAAGGCAGGTCTTGCCGAAGACCTGAGCATGACTTTGCCTAAAGGCCAATTGAAGAAGCTGGCTGCAAGCATGACCATGAACCCGCAGCTGACCGCGCCCATCGCCAAAGGTGACGTGATCGGTAAAGTGGAAGTCAAACTGGATGACAATGTGGTACACAGCGCCGACCTGATCGCGCTGGACGACGTGGAGGAAGGTGGTTTCCTGCGTCGTGCGTGGGATAGCATTCGGCTATTCTTCTACGGGCTGTTCAACTGATATCGTGACCTGCCATGCCCCCGCACACTCACGCGGGGGCATTGTTGTTGCCACGGCTTACGAGGCCGTTACTGCCATGACCGAACCAGACGTCAAGTCGCACAAGATCGAATTCCCCTGCGCCGATTACCCGATCAAGATAATCGGCGACACCGTGGTCCATTTCAGGGACACGGTGATCGAGATTCTCAAGAAATACGCCGAGGTCGACCTCAAGACCCTGGCCGAGCGCCAGAGCAAGGAAGGCAAGTACACCACGGTGCAGCTGCACATCATTGCCACCAGTGAAGACCAGTTGCAGAACATCAACAGTGCCCTGCGCGCGACCGGAATCGTGAAAATGGTGCTCTGATGTCGGCCAGCCTCGGCTTTCGCGACCTCGGCCTGCTGCCTTACACGGCCGTGCTCGAGGCCATGCGTCGGTTCACCGACCAGCGTGGCCCGGGCACGGCCGATGAAGTGTGGCTGGTTGAACACCCGCCGGTGTTCACCCAGGGCCAGGCCGGCAAGGCCGAGCACTTGCTGCTGCCGGGAGATATTCCGGTGGTGCAGACCGACCGCGGTGGCCAGGTGACCTACCATGGACCGGGTCAGCTGGTGGCCTACCTGTTGCTCGATGTACGCCGCCTGGGCTTTGGCGTGCGTGACCTGGTCAGCCGCATGGAGCGCTGCCTGATCGAGCTGCTGGGCAGTTATGGCGTCGAGGCGGCGGCCAAGCTCGACGCGCCTGGCGTCTACGTCGACGGGGCGAAGATCGCCTCCCTCGGCTTGCGCATTCGCAATGGCTGTTCTTTCCATGGCCTTGCCTTGAACGTGGACATGGACCTTGCGCCATTCCGCCGGATTAACCCCTGCGGGTATGCGGGGCTGGCCATGACCCAGCTGCGCGATCAGGCAGGCCCGATCGAACTCACCGAGGTAAGGGCAAGGCTGCGCGGGCAGCTGGTCAAGCACCTCGACTATGCTGAGCAGACGACCCTTGCGGGCGGAATCGACTGAATATGAATACTGTTGTGCAAGAACCGCAGCAAACCCTTATTCCCACTCAGGACGTCAGCGCGCGCCCGGCCCCACGGCCCAAGGTCGAAGCTGGCGTCAAGCTGCGTGGCGCCGAAAAGGTTGCACGTATCCCGGTCAAGATCATCCCGACCGAGGAACTGCCGAAAAAACCTGACTGGATCCGCGTGCGCATCCCGGTGTCGCCGGAAGTCGACCGCATCAAGCAGTTGCTACGCAAGCACAAGCTGCACAGCGTGTGCGAAGAGGCTTCCTGCCCGAACCTGGGCGAGTGCTTCTCGGGCGGCACCGCCACCTTCATGATCATGGGTGACATCTGCACCCGTCGCTGCCCGTTCTGCGACGTCGGCCACGGCCGGCCCAAAGCGCTGGATGTCGACGAGCCGATGAACCTGGCCGTGGCCATCGCCGACCTGCGCCTGAAGTACGTGGTGATCACCTCGGTGGACCGCGACGACCTGCGTGACGGCGGTGCCCAGCACTTTGCCGACTGCCTGCGCGAGATCCGCAAGCTGTCGCCGGGCGTGCAGCTGGAAACCCTGGTGCCGGACTACCGCGGACGCATGGACGTGGCACTGGCGATCACGGCCCAAGAGCCGCCGGATGTGTTCAACCACAACCTGGAAACCGTGCCGCGCCTGTACAAGGCCGCGCGTCCGGGTTCGGACTACCAGTGGTCGCTGACCCTGCTGCAGAAGTTCAAGGAGCTGGTGCCGCACGTACCGACCAAGTCCGGCCTGATGCTGGGCCTGGGCGAGACCGACGAGGAAGTGATCGAGGTGATGCATCGCATGCGCGAGCACAACATCGACATGCTGACCCTGGGCCAGTACCTGCAGCCATCGCGCAGCCACTTGCCGGTGCAGCGTTTCGTGCACCCGGACACCTTCGCCTGGTTCGCCGAGGAAGGCTACAAGATGGGCTTCAAGAACGTCGCCTCGGGCCCGCTGGTGCGTTCGTCGTACCATGCCGACCAACAGGCGCACGAGGCCAAGATCAAGCTGTGACCGGCGTGTGACTGGCTGAAAAAAGGCCCCCGTACCAGCGATGGTACGGGGGCCTTTTTGTTGATGGCTCACTGGCTTCTTCGCCGGCAAGGCCGGCTCCTACAGGCTGTGGGAGCCGGCCCTGCCGTCGCGCTGTCAGCGCTTGCGCAGGCTTTCCAGCAGCTTGTGCGTCGGGTAGCCATCGGCCGGCCAGCCCTGCGCCTGCTGCGCACTGCGGATGGCCTTGCGCGTGTTGGCGCCGATGATCCCGTCTGCGGTACCCGCGTCATAATTGTTGGCGCTGAGCAGTTGCTGCAGCTCGATCCGCTCGCTGCGGCTCAGCGGCAGGTCATCCTTGGGCCACGACCCGCGAATGAAGCCCGAGTTGTCGAAGCGTTCCGCCAGCAGGCTTACGGCCAGCGCATAGGACGACGAGTTGTTGTACTTGAGGATCGCGCGGAAGTTGTCCAGCACCAGGAATGCCGGGCCACGGGCGCCCGCCGGCAGCAGCAGGGCGGCCGACAGCTGTTCGGTACCAGCCGGGGCACGGGCACCGGCTGGCAGGGTCACACCCAGTTGCTGCCACTCGGCCACGCTCTTGCGCAGGCTGCCATCGGCCAGCCAGTAGTCGAAGCTGCCTGGCACCTGGACTTCGAAGCCCCAGGGCTCGCCACGTTTCCAGCCGGAGCTTTGCAGGTAGTGCGCGGTGGAGGCCAGCGCATCGGCCGAGCTCTTCCAGATGTCGCGGCGACCGTCGCCGTCGAAGTCCACGGCGTGGGTGTTGTAGGTGGTCGGGATGAACTGGGTCTGGCCCATTGCGCCGGCCCACGAACCCAGCATGGCCTCGGGCTGGATATCGCCGTTCTGCAGGATCTGCAGGGCCGCGATCAGCTGCGCCTGGGCAAATGCCGGGCGGCGTCCTTCATAGGCCAGGGTGGCCAGGGAGCGGATCACCGACTTGCTGCCCTGGAACTGGCCGAAGTTGCTCTCCATGCCCCATACCGACACCAGTACGCTGCGGTCCACGCCATAGCGTTGCTCCAGCTGGCTGAGCAGAACGGCATGCTGGTCGAGCAGCTTCTTGCCGTTGCGAACGCGCAGGGGCGACAGCGCGCCCTCGAGGTATTCCCACACCGGCCGGGTGAATTCGGGTTGGCTGCGGTCGGCCTTGATCACGTCCATGTCGGGGGTGATGCCGATGAACGCGCGGTCGAAGGTGGCCGGGGTGATGCCGGCCTGCAGGGCCTGCTGACGAAAGCCGGCTTGCCATTGGGCAAAGGTCTGCAGGGGCTGGATTTCCGGGCTGGCGTCGGTGTTCGGGGTGGGCAGGGTGACCACCGGGGCAGGTTGCGCGGGAGCCAGGGGCAGGGTGTCGGCGACGGTAGGTTGCTCGGCACAGGCGACGAGCAGGATAAGGCTGGAAGCTGCGGTCAGCTGGCGAAGTTGCCGGCGACGGGAGGGGCATAAGGGCATGCATGGGGCCAGGTATTTCAGGTCAGGTGACGACCATATCATGCCTGTGGGTTTCTTGCTTTCATGCGGCCAAAAAGTGAGAAGCCTCCCAATCTCTCGATTGGAAGGCTTCGCGGCGGTAGCTGCCTTTGCCTTTGCCGGCGGGTTCCTGACGGCTGCGGAACAAGGGCTGGGCGATGATCGATTTGGCCTTGTTGGGCCGGTGCTTTGCGGGCTTTTTGCTCAAGGCAGAGGTCCTGCTCAGATGGGTGTGGGCGCAATATAGGCGCTGAACCCCTCGCAGGCAAGGGCAGAGCCGGCATTGCCGGCGATGGGCTGCGCAGCGGCCCCCAGAAGCTTCGCCGGTGCTGACCGTCAGGGGGGTTACTCGGCAGGCAATGCCAGCCGCTGACCCGCCATCAACAGCGACAGCCGCGACAGGCTCACCCAGGGCGAGCCCTGGGCCTGGCCCTTTATCTGCGCATCGATGCGCTGGGCATCCTGCAGCAGCTGCGCCCAGCGTTGCGCCGAGTAACGCTGCAGGGCCTTGCTCATCAAGGGCTTGCGCTTGTCCCACACTGGCGGGCGAGCCTGGCTGAACGCCTTGTCCAGCGGCACGCCCTGGGCGAACTGCTGGGCCAGGCCGGCCAGTACACGCAGCTCGCGCGCCAGTGCCCAGAGGATCACCGGTGGCTCGACCCCTTCGCCGCGCAGCCCCTCGAGCATGCGCAGCGCATGCGCGGCCTCGCCGTTGAGGATCGCATCGACCAGGCCAAACACGTCGAAACGTGCACTGTCGGCCACTGCTGCCTGCACGGTTTCCACCGTGATCGTGTTGCCGTCGGCCAGCAGCTTGAGCTTTTCGATCTCCTGCGCTGCGGCCAGCAGGTTGCCTTCGACCCGTGCGGCGATCAGCTCCACCGCATCACGCTGGGCCGAGAGCCCGGCCTGGGCCAGGCGCTGGTTGATCCATTGCGGCAGCTGCTGGGTGTCGACCGGCCAGATCTGCACGAACTGCACCTGCTGGCCTTCGATCAGGGCCTTGCCCCACTTGGTCTTCTGCGCGCTGCCATCAAGCTTGGGCAGGCTGACCAGCAGCAGGGTGTCGTCGGCCGGGCGCGCACAGTATTCGATCAGTGCCGCCGCGCCCTTGTCGCCGGGCTTGCCCGATGGCAGGCGCAGCTCCAGCACACGCTTTTGCGCGAACAGCGACAGGCTGGCACCGGCCTGCAGCAGGGTGCCCCAGTCGAAGTTGGCGTCGGCGCTGAACACCTGGCGTTCGTCGAACCCTTGCTGGCGAGCCGCCAGGCGCACCGCATCGGCGGCTTCCTGGCACAGCAACGGGTCGTCGCCACTGATCACGTAGACCGGTGCGAGGTTGCCTTGCAGGTGTTTGGGCAGTTGGGCAGGTGTGAGCTTCATAGGACAGATAGACGGGGCGCCGAAGCGCCCCGTTCAGGCTCAGTTGGCCGGCAGTTCCAGCGGCGATTGCTGGGGGGTTGCATCCTGGGCACGGCGTGCAGCTTCAAGCGCCTGGGCTTCGGCCTTGGCCCGCTCATCGGCCTGCTGTTGCAGGCTGTCGAGCTGCTCGGGGGTCAGTTGCTGCAGGCGCAGCACCATGCGCTGCACCAGCTCGCGACGAATCTCGTCACGGATCTGGCCGGCTTCCTGATCGGAACCGGTCAGGTTGTTGCTGTCGTGCACGTAGACCTTCTGCACTTCGATCTTGTCGTTCAGCAGGCTCAGGTTGTCCAGGCCCTTGATCTCGTAGCTAAGCTCGGTGGTCAGCTCGTACTCCACCGAACGGCCGGCGCCGGCATAGCTGGCCGCGCGCTGGTTTTCCTGTTCGTTGGTCAGGATCAGCTTGTACGGCGCACCTGTGTGCACGTTGACGCCGCTGGTTTGCAGTACCTGGCGCAGCTGGGTCACGGTTTCGCCATAGGCATTGCGCGCGCTCAGGTCGATTTCCTTGAGGCTCAGCTCGGTGACACCGGTGCCACGCAGCTGGAAACCGCAGGCGCTGAGCAGGACCGCCAGGCCCATCACCAGCAGATTGCGTTTGATCATCTTGTTGCTCCCTTGAACCTTGTAGGCGGTGCGGGCGCCATCAAGGCGCCCGTTGCTCTCAGTTGGCGACGATATTGACCAGCTTGCCAGGTACCACGATGACCTTGCGGATGCTCAGGCCTTCGGTGAAACGCAGCACGTTCTCGTTGCTGCGCGCGGCGGCCTCGATTTCTTCACGGCTGGCGCCGGCCGGCATTTCGATGTGCCCGCGCAGTTTGCCGTTGACCTGGATGACCAGTTCGAGGGTGTCCTGCACCAGCGCGCTTTCGTCGACCGCCGGCCAGCCGGCATCGATGATGGCCTGGGTGTGGCCCAGGCGCTGCCACAGCTCGTGGCTGATGTGCGGGGTGATCGGCGCCAGTATCAGGGCCACGGTCTCCAGGCCTTCCTGGATCAGTGCACGGTCCAGGTCGGTGGCTTGCGAGGCCTTTTCCAGCACGTTCATCAGGGTCATCACCTGGGCGATGGCGGTGTTGAACTTGTTGTGCTGGCCCACGTCGATGCTGGCCTGGCGGATCGCCGAATGGGTGGCACGGCGTACCAGCTTCTGTGCGTCGTTCAGGTTGCCCAGCTCCAGCTTGCCCGGCAGACCCTGGCCAACGTGGGCCTGGGCCAGGCGCCAGACGCGGCGCAGGAAGCGGTTGGCACCCTCGACGCCGGAGTCTGACCATTCCAGGCTCATGTCGGGCGGCGAAGCGAACATCATGAACAGGCGGCAGGTGTCGGCACCGTAGGCTTCGATCATCGATTGCGGGTCGACGCCGTTGTTCTTGGACTTGGACATCTTTTCGGTGCCACCGATGATCACCGGCAGGCCGTCGGTCTTCAGGCGTGCACTGATGGCCTTGCCCTTGGCATCCAGCTCGACTTCGACGTCGGCCGGGTTGAACCAGTCCTGGCCGCCGTTGCTGGCGACACGGTAGTAGGTGTCGGCCACGACCATGCCCTGGGTCAGCAGGTTCTTGAACGGCTCGTTGGAGGTGACCAGCCCTTCGTCGCGCATCAGCTTGTGGAAGAAGCGCGCGTACAGCAGGTGCAGGATCGCGTGCTCGATACCGCCGATGTATTGATCGACCGGCAGCCAGTGGTTGGCCGCCTTAGGGTCGACCAGGCCCTGGTCGTAGTTGGGCGAGGCATAACGGGCGAAGTACCAGGACGACTCGACGAAGGTGTCCATGGTGTCGGTTTCGCGCTTGGCCGGCTGGCCGCATTTCGGGCAGCTGCATTCGTAGAATTCAGGCAGGCGCGCCAGCGGCGAGCCGGCGCCGTCCGGAACCACGTTCTCCGGCAGGATGACCGGCAGTTGGTCTTCCGGCACCGGTACGTCGCCACAGGCGTCGCAATGGATGATCGGGATCGGGCAGCCCCAGTAGCGCTGGCGGCTGATGCCCCAGTCGCGCAGGCGGAACTGGGTGCGGGATTGTCCCAGGCCCTTGGTGATCAGGGCGGCTTCGATGGCATCGAAGGCGCCGGGGAAGTCCAGGCCGTCGAACGCGCCGGAGTTGATCAGCTGGCCGTGCTCGTTGTAGGCGGCCTGCCATTCGCTGCCCACTTGATCGCCGGCACTGGTGCGCACCACGGTCTTGATCGGCAGCTTGTACTTGGTGGCGAACTCGAAGTCGCGTTCGTCGTGGGCCGGTACGGCCATGACTGCGCCGTCGCCGTAGTGCATCAGCACGTAGTTGGCGACCCACACCGGGAGCTTCTCGCCGGTCAGCGGGTGCTCGACCAGCAGCGAAGTGGCCAGGCCCTTCTTCTCCTGGGTGGCGACGTCGGCTTCGGCAACGCTGCCGCTCTTGCACTCGTCGATGAACGCCTGCAGCTCAGGGTTGCCCTTGGCTGCGAGGGTCGCCAGCGGGTGCTCTGCGGCCACTGCCACGTAGGTGGCGCCCATCAGGGTGTCGGGGCGGGTGGTGAAGACTTTCAGCGTGCCCGCTTCGCCGATGCTGGCCTGGTCGTAGGGGAACTGCACTTCCATGCCGCGCGACTTGCCGATCCAGTTGCGCTGCATGGTCTTGACCTGCTCAGGCCAGCCCGGCAGCTCGTCGAGGCTTTCCAGCAGCTCGTCGGCGTAGGCGGTGATCTTGAAGTAGTACATCGGGATTTCGCGCTTTTCGATCAGCGCGCCGGAACGCCAGCCACGGCCGTCGATGACCTGCTCGTTGGCCAGTACGGTCTGGTCGGCCGGGTCCCAGTTCACGGTGCCGTTCTTGCGGTAGATCACGCCCTTTTCGAACAGGCGGGTGAACAGCCACTGCTCCCAGCGGTAGTAGTCCGGCTTGCAGGTGGTGATCTCGCGGGTCCAGTCGATCGCCAGGCCCAGGCTCTTGAGCTGGGTCTTCATGTAATCGATGTTTTCGTAGGTCCACTTGGCCGGTGCCACGTTGTTCTTCATCGCGGCGTTTTCCGCCGGCATGCCGAAGGCGTCCCAGCCCATTGGCTGCAGGACGTTCTTGCCGAGCATGCGCTGGTAGCGCGCGATCACGTCGCCGATGGTGTAGTTGCGCACGTGCCCCATGTGTAGCTTGCCGCTTGGGTAAGGGAACATCGACAGGCAGTAGTAGGTGTCCTTGCCTGGCTGTTCACTGACGTCAAAAGAGTGGTGCTCGTTCCAGTAAGACTGGGCGGCGGCTTCGATTTCGCGGGGCTGATAGAGTTCGTGCATGGCTACTTTGCGCTGAGAAATGGGAGACCTTATCCAGGCTGGTTCAAAACCGTTGTGCCCGGCAATCCGGTGTCAAGAGTGAACGCCGTAGCATACATGACCCCCGTCCATCGTGGGAAACCCTGATTGCACCGGATCGGCCGGCGTTCCGTTGGTCGCGGCAACGGGCTGGTTTTGGGAGTGCCGCTAAGCTGACGTGTGGGGGGAGATGAATCTTATCTTCAATGAGGTGAACGGATGGGAGAGTCGCAGCTGGAACCACTGAAGCCGGAGATTTACGAGCGGTTGCTCGATCGCCTGGGGCTTGCCCTGGATGTCGCCCGTACGGCCGCTCGATTGCGTGATGAAATGCCTGCCGAACTGGAACTGCGTGGCCTGAGCCGCGCCGAATTCGACGTGATCAGGGCCTATCTGGCGTCGTTGCCGGAGGGGGCGCCGGGTCGTGCCGAAGCGATGCAGCAAGCGCAGCCGCCGTCCAGGGCCAAGGTCGTCTGGCTCAAGCAGGCGGCGCGTTCCACCCACACGGCAAAGCCCGGAAAGCTGCACTGCAAATAGATAGGCAGTTGCCGGGCACAATCAGGCGCAGGCGGAGTGCGCCACTGGCACCATGATTCCCATTGATCGGCGCCTGGCGGCATTGTTGCCAGGCGCCGTTTGTCTGTAGCCTTGGGCATCCATGGAGGTGCCTGATGCCATTTCGCTATTTCATCAAACAACTGATTCTGCCGCCCGGCGTGCTGCTGTTGCTGCTGCTGGCAGCGTGGTGGCTGCGCCGGTCCTGGCCGCGTACCTCGCTGTTGTGTTTCATCGCCGGCCTGGGCGGGCTGTGGCTGATGAGCCTGCCGGTGGTGGTGGAGTTCGCGGCGCGCCAGCTGGAGCGTGTGCCGCCGCTTGCGCCGCAGCAGTGGCAGGCGCTGGCCGGGCAGGCCGACGCGATCGTGGTGCTGGGCGCCGGGCGCGAGCGCGGTGACCCGGCCTGGGGTGGGGCCGACCAGCCCACCGGCGTGGCACTGGAGCGTATGCGCTACGCGGCGCAACTGGCCAAGGCCAGCGGCCTGCCGCTGTTGACCAGCGGTGGGCTGCACTACGGTACGCCGCCGAGCGAGGCGCGATTGATGGCCGATTCGTTGCAGCGCGATTTCGACGTGCCGGTACGCTGGCTCGAAGAGCAGAGCCGTACCACCTGGGAGAACGCCCAGATGAGCGCCGCGCTGCTGTTGCCGCAGGGGGTGAAGCGTGTGGTGGTGGTCACCCAGGCCTGGCACATGCCGCGTGCGGTGTGGAGTTTCGAACAGGCGGGGTTCGACGTGGTGGCGGCGCCGGTTGGCTATCTGGGGCATGCCTATGCACGCCCGTTCGGCGGCTGGATGCCCGAGAGCCGGGCCATGTGGCAGAGCGGCCAACTGCTCAACGAAGCAGTCGGCCTGCTGGGTTATCGCCTGTTCTACTAGACCGTCTTGGCAATGCGGCTGGCCAGCAGGGCCCAGCCGAACAGGCCCAGGCACAGGAGGGTCAGCGGCCAGGAGCGCCAGTGCAGGTAGGGCGTGAGTTTCTGCATCGGCACCACTTCACCGTAGAGGATGCCGCGTTCGAACTGCGGAATCTGCGCGGTGATCTTGCCGAACGGGTCGATCAGGCCGGTGACACCGTTGTTGGTGGCGCGGATCATCCAGCGCCCGGCTTCCAGGGCGCGCATCTGCGCCATCTGCAGGTGCTGGATGGGGCCGATCGACTTGCCGAACCAGGTGTCGTTGCTGATGGTCAGCAGGATGTCGCTCTTGGCGGCAAGGCTGGCGGCCAGTTCCGGGTAGACCACTTCGTAGCAGATCATCGGCGCCAGGTGGTAGCCCTTGGCCTGCAGCATGGCCTGGTCTTCGGGGCCGCGGGCGAAGTCCGACATCGGCAGGTCGAAGAAGGCGATCAGGCCACGCAGCATGTCCTGCAGGGGCACGTACTCGCCAAAGGGCACCAGCTTCTGCTTGAGGTAGGTGCCGTCACCCTCGCCGACCACGGTGATGCCGTTGTAGTAGCGCCGCTGCTGGTGCACCACCTCACGTACCGGCACACCCGTGATCAGCGCCGAATGCCGGTCAGTGGCGAAGCTGCCCATCATGTCCAGGTAGCCCTGGGCCTGCTCCTTGAGCACCGGCACTGCGGTTTCGGGCCACACGATCAGGTCCACGGGCCGGGAACTGAAGCTCATGTCGCGGTACAGCGCCAGTTGCCGGTTGAGCTGCTCGGGGTCCCACTTCAGTTCCTGCTCGATGTTGCCCTGGATTGCCGCGACCTGCAGCGGCTCGCCCGAAGGCACGGTCCAGGCATGGCCCTTGAGCGCCAGGCCGATGATCCACGGGGCGAACAGCAGCAGTGCGCCGATGGCCATGAAGCCCTTGCGCTCGCGCAGGCGATGCAGGTTGCACAGCAGGGCGGCGGTCAGGGCCAGGGTGAAGGACACCAGCCACATGCCGCCCAGCGGGGCCAGGCCCGCCAGCGGACCGTCCAGCTGACTGTAGCCGGCATAGAGCCACGGGAAACCGGTGAGAAACCAGCCGCGGAACGCCTCCTGGCCCACCCACAGGGCGGCAAAGCACAGGGCGTCGGCCAGCGGTGCTTCAGGGCGGCGCAGCCAGCGCGCCCACAGCCAGGCCGGCAGGGCGAAAAACCACGCGATGGCGGCGAAGAACAGCAGCATCAGGCCGCCGGCCAGCTGCGCCGAGGCGCCGCCGTAGTCGTGGATGCTGACGTAGATCCACCAGGTGCCGGCACCGAACAGGCCGAAGCCGTAGCACCAGCCGCGCCACAGCGCCTGGCGCGGGCTCAGCTCGCGCAGGCCGAGGTAGAACAGCGCCAGCGACAGCAGCGACAGCGACCAGATATCGAACGGGGCCAGGCTCAGCGGGGTGAGGGCGCCGGCCGCCACGGCCAGCAGGTTACCGGGCCAGCCGGGGCGGGTGATCCAGCGCATGGTTGTCCTTAACGGGTGATGGGGGTCAGGCGCAGCAGGTGAATCCGGCGGCTGTCGGCATTGAGGATGCGAAAGCGGTACGGGCCGATCTCGGTGGTTTCGTTGCGCTTGGGCAGGTGGCCGAAGGCGCTCATGACCAGGCCGCCGACGGTGTCGAACTCGTCGTCGGAGAACTCGCTGTCGAAGAACGCATTGAAGTTCTCGATCGGCGTCAGGGCCTTGATCAGGAAGTCGCCGCTGGGCAGCGGCTTGATGTAGCTGTCTTCCTCGACGTCATGCTCGTCCTCGATGTCGCCGACGATCTGCTCCAGCACGTCCTCGATGGTCACCAGGCCCGCCACGCCGCCGTATTCGTCGATGACGATGGCCATGTGGTTGTGGTTGGCGCGAAACTCGCGCAGCAGCACGTTCAGGCGCTTGGACTCGGGCACGAAGGTGGCCGGGCGCAGCAGGTCCTTGATGTTGAAGCTGTCGCCGTTCTCCTTGAGGATCAGCGGCAACAGGTCCTTGGCCAGCAATACGCCAAGCACGTCGTCGTGGCTCTCGCCGACCACCGGGTAGCGCGAATGCGCAGCGTCGATCACTGCCGGCAGGAACTCGCGCGGGGTCTGCGACGCCTTGATGCTGATCATCTGCGAGCGCGGCACCATGATGTCGCGCACCTGCAGGTCGGCGACCTGGATCGCACCTTCGACGATGGTCAGGGCCTCGCTGTCGAGCAGCTTGTTCTGGTGCGCTTCGCGCAGCAGCTCGAGGAGCTCCTGGCGGTTTTTCGGCTCATGGGCAAAAGCCTGGGTCAGTTTGCCCAGCCAGGACTTTTGCCCGTTGCTCGATCGATCTTCGCTCATGGCGGTTACTCGTGATCCTTGCAGATATCAGTGTGGGGTGCGTCGTGTTCGTCGTCGGCGTACGGGTCGGGGTGACCCAGTTCGGCAAGCAACGTTCGTTCCAGTGCTTCCATTTCCTCGGCCTCATCGTCGTCGATGTGGTCGTAGCCCAGCAGGTGCAGGCAACCGTGGATGACCAGGTGGGCCCAGTGGGCTTCGAGGGCTTTGCCCTGCTCGGCGGCCTCGCGCTCCACCACCGCCACGCAGATCACCAGGTCGCCCAGCAGCGGGATGTCGAGCAGGTCGTCGGGCACATCGGCCGGGAAGGACAGCACGTTGGTGGCGTAGTCCTTGTGCCGCCAGGTGTGGTTCAGCTCGCGACCTTCGGCTTCGTCGACCAGGCGGATGGTCAGTTCAGAATCGGCACTGCGCTGGCGCAGGGCCAGGGCGCACCATTGGCGGAACTGTTCTTCACTCGGGGCGCTTGCCTGGGTGGCCAGTTGCAGATCGAGCTCAAGCATCGTGCGGTTTGCCTTCGGTCGGGCCCGCCTGTGCATTCTCGAAGCGCTCGTAGGCTTCGACGATGCGCTGGACCAACGGGTGGCGCACGACGTCCTTGGGCTGGAAATGGGTGAAGCTGATGCCCGGCACGTCCTTGAGCACGCTGATGACGTGGGCCAGGCCCGACTTGGTGCCGCGCGGCAGGTCGACCTGGGTGATGTCACCGGTGATCACGGCAGTGGAACCGAAGCCGATACGGGTGAGGAACATCTTCATCTGCTCGACGGTGGTGTTCTGGCTCTCGTCGAGGATGATGAAACTGTTGTTCAGGGTGCGGCCGCGCATGTAGGCCAGCGGGGCGATCTCGATCACCTGGCGTTCGATCAGCTTGGCCACGTGTTCGAAGCCGAGCATCTCGTACAGGGCGTCGTACAGCGGGCGCAGGTACGGGTCGATCTTCTGGGCCAGGTCGCCGGGCAGGAAGCCGAGCTTCTCACCGGCCTCGACTGCCGGGCGTACCAGCAAGATGCGACGTACCTGTTCACGCTCCAGCGCGTCGACCGCGCAGGCCACGGCCAGGTAGGTCTTGCCGGTACCGGCAGGGCCGATACCGAAGTTGATGTCGTTGCCGAGGATTTCCTTCACGTAGCGCTGCTGGTTGAGCCCGCGTGGGCGAATCATGCCCTTGCGCGTGCGCAGCGAAACGCTGACTTCGTTGACTGCCGGGTTCTCCAGCGCTTCAACGGCCGATTCCTGCAGGAACAGGTGGACCATTTCCGGGGACAGCTCGGTGGCCTTGGTCTCGCGGTAGAGACGGCGCAGCAGCTGCTCGGCAGAGGAGGTCAGTTTGGGTTCGCCGATCAGTTCGAACTGATTGCCGCGGTTGCGGATCTCGATGGCCAGGCGCTGTTCGATCAGGCGCAGGTGCTCGTCGAACTGCCCGCACAGGTTGGCGAAGCGATGAGCCTCGAAGGGCTCGAGGATGAAGCGATGAGGTTCTATGGGTGCGTTCAAGGTCGTTTTTAGCCGCCCTACGGCAATTTGGATGAATTCAAGGATAACCCCACCCGCGCTACGGTGAAAGCGCTGAAACGATCAAGGGTCGCCGGGCCGCTCGTCGGGCCCGGCACAGGCCCTTATTGCACCAGCGAACCGAACAGCGAATGTGGCCGTGCATCGTCGATATGGATGTCGACGAACTGGCCGATCAGCGTGGGATTGTCGCAGCGGAAGTTGACGATACGGTTATTCTCCGTGCGCCCCTGCAACTGCCCCGGGTCGCGTCGCGAATAGTCGGTTACCAGGATGCGCTGCAGGGTGCCGACCATCTGTCGGCTGATCTCGAAGCCCTGGTGGTCCAGGCGGTGCTGCAGTGCAGCCAGGCGTTCCTTCTTCAGCGCCTCGGGGGTGTCGTCCGGCAGGTCGGAGGCCGGGGTGCCCGGACGCGGGCTGTAGATGAACGAGTAGGAGAAGTCGAAGCCGACCTCGGCCACCAGCTTCATGGTGTTCTCGAAGTCTTTCTCGGTTTCGCCGGGGAAGCCGATGATGAAGTCGGAACTGATGCAGATGCCCGGTACCGCCGCCTTGAGCTTGCGCAGCTTGGACTTGTACTCCAGCACCGTGTGCCCGCGCTTCATCGCCGCCAGCACGCGGTCCGAGCCCGACTGCACCGGCAGGTGCAGGTGCTTGACCAGCTCCGGTACCTCGGCGTGCGCCTGGATCAGGCTGTCGGAGAACTCCAGCGGGTGCGAGGTGGTGTAGCGGATGCGGTCGATGCCGTCGACGGCCGCCACCACCCGGATCAGCTCGGCGAGATCGGCCACGCGACCGTCGTGGGTCTGGCCCCGGTAGCCGTTGACGTTCTGGCCCAGCAGGGTGACTTCACGCACGCCGTTCTCGGCCAGGTGGATGATCTCGGCCAGCACGTCGTCGAACGGGCGGCTGACCTCTTCGCCGCGGGTATAGGGCACCACGCAGAAGGTACAGTACTTGCTGCAGCCTTCCATCACCGACACGTAGGCGGTGGGGCCGTCGATACGCGGTTCGGGCAGGTGGTCGAACTTCTCGATCTCGGGGAACGACACGTCGACTTGCGGCAGGCGCGTGGTGCGCGCCGCGTCGATCATCTCGGGCAGGCGGTGCAGGGTCTGCGGGCCGAACACCACGTCGACATAGGGCGCGCGCTTGCGGATCGAATCACCTTCCTGGCTGGCCACGCAACCGCCCACGGCGATCACCATGTCGGGCTTGGCGTCCTTGAGCTCGCGCCAGCGGCCGAGCTGGGAGTAGACGCGGTCCTGGGCCCGTTCGCGGATCGAGCAGGTGTTGAGCAGGATGACGTCGGCGTCTTCGGCCCGCTCGGTCACCTCCAGCGCTTGATGTTCACCCAGCAGGTCGACCATGCGCGAGCTGTCATACTCGTTCATCTGGCAGCCATGGGTTTCGATATAGAGCTTCTTGGCCATGCGTGATCATCAGGTGATTCAAAGAACCGCGCATTATAGGGCGCGTGGTCGAGGGTTCCTAGCGCTGTCGTTCGGGCGGCTATGTTATAGTTTGCGGCTTATTTCCCCCTGTGACTGTTCCAGCCCCCAATGACCAAACGCGAAGCTCCCAT
Organism: Pseudomonas sp. 8209; assembly: GCF_028682105.1. Lineage (NCBI taxonomy): Bacteria > Pseudomonadati > Pseudomonadota > Gammaproteobacteria > Pseudomonadales > Pseudomonadaceae > Pseudomonas > Pseudomonas sp. 8209. Next base: position 137,502 of record NZ_JANIAH010000008.1, on the reverse strand, counting down.
CTACAAAGTCATCTTTCTCAACCAGGGCCAGGTGTTCGAGATGTACGCCAAACAGATCTACCAGAGTGACCTGTGGGGTTTTCTGGAGATCGAGGAATTCGTGTTCGGCGAGCGCACTCAGGTCGTGGTCGACCCGAGCGAGGAGAAGCTCAAGGCTCAGTTCGAGGGTGTGGTGCGCAGCTTCGTGCCCATGCATTCGATCGTGCGCATCGACGAGGTCGAGCGCCTGGGCACGCCGAAGGTCAGTGAAGCCCGTGGCGTCAGCAACGTGATGCCGTTCCCGATGCCGATGCCCGAGAAGTAACGGCTGCGTTACGGAAGGGGTGCGAAGGGCGTGCGACCGTCGACGGTCTGCAGCTCCAGCAGGTACTTGCGAAAGATCTGGCCGAGTACCTGGGTGGCCATCTCCAGTTCGTCGCGCTGCATTTTTGCCGACACTTCGTCGGCCATGTCCAGCGCGTCTTCAGCGCCGTTCACCGCGGCCATCTTCAGCACGATATAGGCCTGCACGTTGTTGGCGGCGACGCCTTCGCCGCGAAAGAACATGCTGCCCAGGCGATATTGCGCTTCGGCGTGGCCTTGCAGCGAGGCCTGCTCGAAATAGTTGAGTGCCTTGTTCAGGTCTTGCGGGGCGTTCTTGCCGTCGTAATAGAACTCGCCCAGCTCGTACTGCGCCTGTGCGTCGCCGGACTGCGCGGCCTGCTGGCAGCTGGCCAGGGCCTGTTGCAGTTCTTCGGCAGGCGTATTGAGGGTGCAGCGGCCTGCTGCCGGGATCAGCAACGAGTTACCGCCTGCGGTGGCCAGCAGGGGCTGAAGTAGCAACAGGCAGCCCAGTGCGAGGGCGCGGCCGGCGCGGTTCATGGTGATCGACTTACCTCTGCAAAGCTGCGGCCAATGTGTCTGGTGGCACATTATGGGATAAGCAGCGCCCACCTTACAAAGTCTTTACTCGATTTTCTGCCGAGGGAGGAAGGCGGGGAGGCTTGCGGTGGCTGTTCTGGCGTCTTTGCCGGCCAGGCCGGCCCCTGCAGTTTGCATGAGATTGCATGCAAACTGCAGGGGCCGGCCTGGCCGGCGAAGCGGTTTCACAGCTTGGCGAAGGCCCGCTCGGCAGCATCCAGGGTGATCTTCAGCTCGGTCTCGCCGTGGGCGATGGAGGTGAAGCCGGCTTCGAATGCGCTAGGCGCCAGGTATACGCCGCCTTCGAGCATCAGGTGGAAGAAGCGCTTGAAGCGCTCGGCATCGCTGGCCATCACGTCGTCGAAGGTGACGATGTCGTCGGCGCCGCTGAAGTACAGGCCGAACATGCCACCGGCCTGGGTGGTGACGAACGGCACGCTGGCCGCATCGGCGCGCTGCTGCAGGCCATCGAGCAGGCGGCTGGTGAAGGCGCTCAGCTCGTCATGGAAGCCCGGACGGCTGATCAGCTTGAGGGTGGTCAGGCCCGCGGCCATGGCCAGCGGGTTGCCCGACAGGGTGCCGGCCTGGTACACCGGGCCCAGCGGCGCGATCTGCTCCATGATGTGGCGCTTGCCGCCGAAGCAGCCCACCGGCATGCCGCCACCGACGATCTTGCCGAAGGTCGACAGGTCCGGGGTTACCCCGTAGTGCGCCTGGGCGCCGCCCAGGGCCACGCGGAAACCGGTCATCACTTCGTCGAAGATCAGCACCACGCCGTGCTGGTCGCACAGGCTGCGCAGGCCTTCGAGGAAGCCCGGTGCCGGTGGCACGCAGTTCATGTTGCCGGCCACCGGCTCGACGATGATGCACGCCACGTCCTGGCCGACTTCACCGAGCATCTTCGCTACCGCGTCGATATCGTTGAACGGCAGGGTCAGGGTGTGCTTGGCGAACGCCGCCGGCACGCCGGCCGAGCTTGGTACGCCCTGGGTCAGCAGGCCGGAGCCGGCCTTGACCAGCAGGCTGTCGGAGTGGCCGTGGTAGCAGCCTTCGAATTTGATGATGCTGTCGCGACCGGTGAAGCCACGGGCCAGGCGGATCGCGCTCATGGTCGCTTCGGTGCCGGAGCTGACCATGCGCACCATTTCCATCGACGGCACGATCGAGCAGACCAGGTCGGCCATCTCGGTTTCCATCGCGGTCGGGGCGCCATAGGACAGGCCGTGGGCCAGTTGCTTGCGCACCGACTCCAGCACGTCCGGGTGGCTGTGGCCGAGGATCATCGGGCCCCACGAGCCGACGTAGTCGACATAGCGCTTGTCGTCTTCGTCAGTGACATAGGCGCCTTCGGCGTGCTTGAAGAACAGCGGCGTGCCGCCCACGCTCTTGAACGCACGCACGGGCGAGTTCACGCCACCGGGGATGTGCTTCTGGGCATTGGCAAACAGGGTTTCGGAACGAGACATGTCGGGCTCTCTCAGGCAGATGCGAACAGGGCGTTGAAGGCGCGGGCGCGGCGAGTGACCTCGGCCGTGCTGTCGGCGCCGAACAGGCCGTGAATCACCGCCAGCAGGTCGGCGCCATGGGCGACCAGCGGTGCGGCGTTGTCCAGGGTGATGCCGCCGATCACGGCAATCGGCAATTTGATGCGGCCACGGGCGTCGTCCAGCAGTTGCACGTTGCAGGCCGGGGCGCCGGGTTTGGTGACCGAGTTGAAGAAGCGGCCGAAGGCGACATAGTCGGCGCCTTCGCGGGCCGCCTGCTCGGCCAGGTCGAGCTGGGCGTGACAGGTGGCGCCGATGATCGCGCTGCGCCCCAGCAGGGTGCGCGCCGGGGTCAGCGGGCCGTCGGTCTGGCCCAGGTGCACGCCGACGTCCAGGCGCGCGGCCAGCTCGGCATCGTCATTGATGATCAGGCGGGTGTTGTAGCGCTCGCACAGGGCCTTGAGCGCTTCGGCCTCGCCCAGGCGACGTGCGTGGTCCTGGCTCTTGTCGCGGTATTGCAGCAGGGTCACGCCACCTTCGAGGGCCGCTTCGACGTAGGCAAGAAAGCGGCCAGCCAACAGTTGGCTGTCGGTGATGGCATACAAACCACGTAACTTCATCGTGCAGGCCTCGGGGCGGTCGGTCAGGAACAGAAATCCAGGGGCAGGCGGCGTGGCACGTACTGGCCCTGGCCGAGTTTTTCGGCGTCACGCAGGGTGCGCCAGGTGTAGTCCAGCGCCGAGCGTACCGCGCTGTGCAACTGCTCGCCCAGGGCCAGGCGTCCGGCCAGGGCGCTGGCCAGGGTGCAGCCCGAGCCATGGTAGTCGCCCGGCAGGCGCTGGCAGGTCCAGGTGTGGTGCTCGCCGTCGCGGCTGTACAGGCGGTTGTGAATTTCGTGTTCGTCGCCGTGGCCGCCGGTGATCAGCAGGTGCTTGACGAATGGCAGCAGTTTTTCGGCGCATTCATCGGCACTGCCTTCGGGCAGTTCGGCCAGGATGCGGGCCTCGGGCAGGTTGGGCGTGGCAATGGTGGCCAGCGGCAGCAGGCGTTCGCGCATGGCGTAGCCGACCTCGTCCTTGCCCAGGCGACCACCGCCACCGGCGCGCAGCACCGGGTCGCACACCAGCGGCAGGTGCGGGTGGGCGCTGAGCAGTTCGACGATGGTGTCGACCATGGCCAGCGAGCCAAGCATGCCAAGCTTCACCGCTGCGACGGTCGAGTCGGTCAGCACGGCATTGGCCTGGGCCAGCACCCACTCGCGGTCGAGCACGCGGAAGTCACTGACATTGACGGTATTCTGCACGGTCAGGGCGGTGACGGCCGGGGCGGCGTGACAACCTTGAGCGATCAGGGCTTCGATATCTGCCTGCAAGCCGGCGCCGCCACTGGGGTCGTGGCCGGAGAGACAGAGGACAACGGGGCGGGAGCTGTAGGTATTCATGGTGCGCGAGCTTACCACCAAACGCTTTTGGCGGGTCTTCCAGGCAGGCGGTGTTTTTGATCGACAGGTCAGATTGCGTCTCTGATATAGGCTGAAAGCCTCGAGATAGAGCCTCTGAATTGAATTGAAACAACACCGCTGGAAGCGCCGGGAACCTATGCTAGAGTGCTCGCCAATCGATAACAGGTACTGTCGGATTTCGTCGCCTCAAACGGACAGGAGGCCAACGCGACGCGACTGCACATGCCACGCCGGGGCTGTATGCGTAATTTGCTGACTTTCTTGCTGTGCTGTTTGCCACTGTTGGCCAGCGCTGCCGATTTCGACGACACCACCCGGCAGTTGCCGCTGGGCCGCCTGATGCAGGTGTATGAAGACCCCGATGGCAGCGCCAGCATCGCCCAGGTGAGCTCGCCGGACTTCGCCAGCCGCTTCGAGCCGCACCAGGCCGACGTGCTCAACGCCGGCTATTCGACCTCGGTCTTCTGGATCAGGCTCGACCTGCGCTACACCGCCACGGCCCAGGCGGCGCCACGTCACTGGCTGCTGGAACTGGCCTACCCGCCACTCGATTACCTGGAGCTCTACCTGCCCGATGCCGCCGGGCACTACTACCTGGCGCAGCGCACCGGGGATGCCTTGCCCTACGCCAGCCGCCAGATCCGCCAGAACAACTACCTGTTCAATCTGCCGTTCGCCCCCGGCCAGGCGACCACTTTGTACCTGCGCCTGCACAGCGAGGGTTCGGTACAGGCGCCGCTGACGTTGTGGTCGAGCGATGCGTACCTGGAGGCGCAGCCCACGCGGCTGTATGTGCTGGGGCTGATCTACGGCGTGCTGCTGGGGATGCTGGTGTACAACCTGTTCATCTTCATCAGTGTGCGCGACAGGAGCTACCTCTACTACATCCTTTACATCGCCTCGTTCGGCCTGTACCAGGTCTCGGTCAATGGCGCCGGGGTGGCGTACTTCTGGCCGGACCACCCGTGGTGGGCCAACGCCGCCACCCCGTTGTTCATCGGCGCCGCGGGCCTGTTCGGTTGCCAGTTCGCGCGCAGTTTCCTGCAGATGGCCAGCCACAGCCGCGCCTTCGACCGCTTCCTGCAGGGGCTGATGGCCTGTTCGGTGCTGGTGATGGTGATGTCGCTGGCGCAGGACTACGGGATCGCCCTGCGCCTGGCTACCGCGCTGGCGCTGCTGTTCACGGTGAGCATCTTCGCCGCCGGGCTGTTTGCCTGGTGGCGCGGCATGCGCGTGGCACGCTACTTCATCATCGCCTGGTCGGCCTTTTTGCTCGGCGGGCTGGTCAACACCCTGATGGTGCTGGGCTACCTGCCCAATGTGTTCCTGACCATGTACGCCAGCCAGATCGGTTCGGCGCTGGAGGTGGGGCTGTTGTCGCTGGCCCTGGCCGACCGCATCAACAGCATGCGCGAAGAACAGGCGCGCACGCTGCGTGAGGCCGGGCTGACCCTGGAGCAGGCCAACCTGCAGCTGGCGCGCAGCAATCGCCTCAAGGACGAGTTCCTGGCCACCGTTACCCATGAGCTGCGCACCCCCATGAACGGTGTGATCGGCTCGCTGGAACTGATGCAGATGGCCACCAGCGAGCAGGAGCGTACCCCCTACCAGCACACCGCCAACGCTGCCGCGCAGAACATGATGCGCATGGTCGACGACATCCTGATTCTCACCGAGCTCAAGGCCGGTCGCCTGCAGGTGCAGACCGAGCTGTTCAGCGTGCATGGGTTGCTTCACGAACTGCGTGTGCGCTTTCTGCCCAAGGCCCAGGAAAAGGGCCTGTTCTTCAACCTGGACCCGGGCATGGATCTGCCGGACGTGATCCACGGCGACCGGCGCAAGCTGGCCATGTGCCTGAGCTACCTGCTCGACAACGGGCTCAAGTTCACCCATCGCGGCGGCGTGCTGCTCAAGGTGCGGGCCACGCCCATGGGCGTCGATCAGACGAGCCTGACCTTCAGTGTGCGCGACAGCGGTATCGGCTTTCACTGCCTGGACGAGGCAGCGCCCTACCAGCGTTTCTTCCAGGTCGATGGGTCGATGACCCGCGAGTACGGCGGCCTGGGCATTGGCCTGTCGATCTGTCGCAAGTTGGCGCTGTTGATCGACGCACAGCTGAGCCATCAGTCGAGCCCGGGCGAGGGCAGTTGCTTCGAACTGACCCTGACGGCCCGGGTGCCCAGCGGGTTTTCCGGGGCGCCCAGATCGGGGCAAATCGCGGCTGATTAGGCGTTTTTGTCACTTTGAGCCGGGGGCGGGGCGTGATTCACTGGGGTCACGTCCGGATCTGCCAGGAGCCCCCGATGAACCTGCACCAGTACGCCGAAACCCACGAAGTCACCAACCAGCCGCCCAGCCTCGAAGGCGCCAATCTGTATCGCCTCGACCTGCCGCTGCAGCAATGGTCGCGCCATTACGGCGCGGGCTGGGCCGAGTCGCGCATCGATGCCTACGGCGCGCTGGCCGGTGGGCCGCTGATGGCCGCAGGCTTTCTGGCCAATCAGAACAAGCCGCAGTTCAGCAGCCATGACCGTTATGGGCATCGGATCGATCTGGTGGAGTTTCACCCGGCCTACCATGAGCTGATGCGGACTGCCATCGAGCATGGCCTGCCCTCGCTGCCTTGGGCCGAGCCGCGTGCCGGCGCGCATGTCGCCCGTGCCTCGATGACCTACCTGCACAGCCAGGCCGAAGCCGGTAGCGGCTGCCCGCTGACCATGACCTTTGCCGCGGTGCCGGCGCTCAGGCTGCAACCGGACCTGGCCGAGTACTGGGTACCCAAGGTGCTGGCCACCGCCTACGACCCGCGCAATGCCGGCGACCGGCACAAGGTGGGGGTTACGCTGGGCATGGCCATGACCGAGAAGCAGGGCGGTACCGACGTGCGTGCCAATACCACCCGGGCCTACCCGGTGGGCGCGCCGGGGCCGGGCCAGGCCTACGAGCTGGTGGGCCACAAGTGGTTCTGTTCGGCACCGATGTGCGACGCGTTCCTGACCCTGGCGCAGACCGACAAGGGCCTGAGCTGCTTTTTGCTGCCGCGCCATCGCCCGGATGACACGCGCAACCAGTTCTATATCCAGCGCCTGAAGAACAAGCTGGGCAACTGTTCGAACGCGTCCAGCGAGGTGGAGTTTCGCGGCGCCCTGGCCTGGATGATCGGCGAGGAAGGCCGTGGCGTGCCGACCATCATCGAGATGGTGGCCATGACCCGTTTCGACTGCATGGTCGGCTCCAGCGCGCTGATGCGCCAGGCCCTGACCCAGGCCGCGCACCACTGCGCCCACCGCACGGTCGGGGGCCGGGTGCTGGCCGAGCAGCCATTGATGCAGAACGTGCTCGCCGACCTGGCCCTGGAAAGCGAGGCGGCGCTGGCCCTGAGCCTGCGCATGGGGCATGCGCTGGACCAGCCCGACGACCCGCACCAGGCGCGCTTTGCGCGGCTGATGACGGCGGTGGGCAAGTACTGGATCTGCAAGCGCGCGCCGGCCATGATCAACGAGGCCGCCGAATGCATGGGCGGCGCCGGTTACGTGGAAGAGAGCATCCTGCCCCGGCTGTACCGCGAGGCCCCGGTCAACTCGACCTGGGAAGGCTCGGGCAACGTGCAGTGCCTGGACGTGTTGCGTGCCCTGTCCAAGGAGCCCGGTGTACTGGACACGCTGTTTGCGGAGCTGGGCGATGGCCATGGCGACCCGCGTCTGGCCGCACACATCGGCAACCTCAAGGCGGCCTTCGCCGATACCGGCGACATCCAGTACCGCGCCCGCCAGCTCACCGAGGACATCGCCCTGGCGGTGCAGGCCAAGCTGTTGCTGGAGGCCGGCAATGCGGCGGTCAGTGACGCCTTCATCGGCAGCCGGCTGTCCGGCAGCGGCCGGGTCTACGGCACGTTGCCGCGCGGGGCGGACGTGGCGGCGCTGGTGCAGCGGGCCACACCGAACTGGCCGCTCTAACGTGCGTGCCTTTGCCGGCGGATATAGGCAAGATGGGCCCATGCATGTCAGACAGACAGGAAGTACATTGTGAGCCGTACCGATGAAACCTTCGTTGTCGTGGAAACCGCCGAGCAAGCCGTCGACCAGTTGGCCGCCTTGCACGAATCCGCCACCGCCGCACTGAGCCAGGCGCTCAAGCGCTACCTCAAGGACCGCACCGAGCCCAATGCGGCCGAGCGCGCACAGTTTCGTTACCCCGAACTGCGCCTGACCTACCAGTATCAGGGTGACGTACCGGTGATCACCCGGGCCTACGCCAAGGTTCAGTTGCCGGGCACCTACAGCATCACCGTGACTCAGCCGGCCGCGTTTCGCGGCTACCTGCTGGAGCAGCTCGGGCCCTTGATGCGCGACTTTACCGTGACGGTCGAAGTGGGGCTGAGCGAGCAGAACATTCCCTACCCCTATGTGGTCGAGCAGGGCGATGAACTGGCCGGCACCGGCATCACCGCTGCGGCGCTGGCGCGGGTGTTCCCCAGCACCGACCTGTCGGCGGCCACCGACGGCATCGCCGACGGGCTGTACGACTGGGCCAACGTCGACCCGCTGCCGCTGGCGCTGTTCGACGCGGCGCGGGTCGATTTCTCGCTGCGCCGGCTGGTGCATTACACCGGCAGCGACTGGCGGCATGTGCAGCCATGGATCCTGCTCACCAACTACCACCGCTATGTCGACCAGTTCATCACCCACGGCCTGGAGCAACTGCGCCAAGACCCGCGCTTCGTGCGCATGGTGCTGCCGGGCAACGTGGTGATCGAAAAGGCCATGGACAATGGCGAGGCACAGGCGCTGGTGGCCGGGGTGGTGTGGCACCGCTACCAGATGCCGGCGTATCACCTGATTGCTGCCGACGGCCATGGCATCACCCTGGTCAATATCGGCGTGGGCCCGTCCAACGCCAAGAACATCACCGACCATCTGGCGGTGCTGCGCCCGCACTGCTGGCTGATGATCGGCCACTGCGGCGGCCTGCGCCAATCCCAGACCATCGGCGACTACGTGCTGGCCCACGCCTACATGCGCCGCGACGGCATCCTGGACCGTGTGCTGCCGCCCAATATCCCGATCCCGGCCCTGGCCGAGGTGCAGTTGGCGTTGCAGGAAGCGGCGGCGCAGGTGACCGGCGAACGTGGCGACGAGCTGAAAAAGCGCCTGCGCACCGGCACCGTGCTGACCTACGACGACCGCAACTGGGAGCTGCGCTGGGCCCAGGAGCGCCCATTGATCAACCTGTCGCGGGCTGTGGCAGTGGACATGGAAAGCGGCACCATCGCCGCCCAGGGCTACCGCCTGCGCGTGCCCTACGGCACCTTGCTGTGCGTGTCCGACAAGCCGCTGCATAGCGAGATCAAGCTGCCGGGGGCGGCCAACGCCTTCTACAACCGGGCGGTCAGCCAGCACCTGAAGATAGGTATTGCGGCGCTCGACCTGCTGCGCACCGAACTGAACTCGCTGCACTCGCGTAAACTGCGCAGTTTCGACGAGCCGCCGTTCCGCTGAGGCCCCATGCCGTTACCCCCCCGTTCCAAGCCGCGGCCCGCCGCGGCCAAACCCGCCGGCCCGCGTCGCCAGGCCAAGGCGCCGCCGGCCGCGCCGCGTCTGCTCCTGTTCAACAAGCCCTTCGACGTGCTGACCCAGTTCAGCGACGGGGAGGGCCGCGCCACCCTCAAGGACTTCATCGATGTACCGGGCGTATACCCGGCCGGGCGTCTGGACCGCGACAGCGAAGGGTTGTTGCTGCTGACCAATGACGGCCAGTTGCAGGCGCGCATTGCCGACCCCAGGCACAAGTTGCCCAAGACGTACTGGGTACAGGTGGAGGGCGAGCCGACCGAGGAGCAGCTGCAGCGCTTGCGCGAGGGTGTGCAACTGAATGACGGCATGACCTTGCCGGCCCAGGCGCGTCATCTGGAAGAGCCGCAACTGTGGCCGCGCAACCCGCCGGTACGCTTTCGCAAGAGCGTGCCGACCGCCTGGCTGGAGTTGGTGATCAAGGAAGGGCGCAACCGCCAGGTGCGACGCATGACTGCGGCGGTAGGCTTGCCGACCCTGCGCCTGGTGCGCGTGCGGATCGGCGACTGGAGCCTGGATGGGCTGGACCAGGGCTGCTGGCGCGAGGTGCCGGCGCGGCGCTAGACGCCTTCGATGAAGCCGATGACCACGCTCTTGATGACGAAGGCGAGAATGCCCAGGCCCAGCACGAAAAACAGGATGAAGGTGCCGAACTTGCCAGCCTTGGATTTTTTCGCCAGGTCCCAGACGATGAAACCCATGAAACCAATCAGAATGGTGACCAGGATGGTCATCATCCATTCTTCGAACAACGCAGGATCCATCGATCTTCTCCGCCAGGTTGAAGCGCGCGATTATACGCCCGGCCCGCAGCGCTGACTAACGCAGGTGCGTAAGGGGCAGCTCGGTGCTGGCCAGCACCTGGTTGAGCACGAAGCTCGAACGCACGCTGGTGACGCCTTCGATGCGGGTCAGGTGGCCGAGCAGCAGCTTCTGGTAGTGGTCCATGTCTGGCACCACTACCTTGAGCTGGTAGTCGGCATCCATGCCCGTGACCAGGCTGCACTCCAGCACCTGGGGCAGGCTGCGGATGGCGGCCTCGAAGGTTTCGAAGCGCTCGGGGGTGTGTCGGTCCATGCCGATCAGCACGTAGGCGGTGAGGCTCAGGCCCAGCTTCTTGCGGTCGAGCAGGGCGACCTGGCGCGAGATGTAGCCATCGTCCTCCAGTTGCTTGACCCGCCGCGAGCAGGGCGAGGGCGACAGGCCGATCCGTTCGGCCAGTTCCTGGTTGGAGATGCGCGCATCGCGCTGCAGTTCGGCAAGAATGCTCAGGTCGTATCGGTCGAGCTTGCTCATGAATGAAGCCTTTTCTGTTTCGATTGCTGCGGATTATCAATCCTTAGTTAAAAATTGCGCAAGTAATGTTTTTTTGAGCAATTTTCGCAATCCTCTGTCGCAGCGCTTGCCTATGATGGTCAACAGAATCACTGCCCGGACACATGTCCACAGCGGCGGCCCCAATCAGGGGCGCTGCGGCCAGCAACCCCACCGGGTTGTGCTCGGCCCCCGGGCTGCACACTGTTCACAAGACAGCGTGAGGTGAGCCGGCGTCACAAGCGCCGAGCACGGACGAAAATCTCGAAGGGTGGCCTCAGGGTCACCCTTTTTTAATGTCCGCAATTTCATCTGGCGCCTGCTGGCGCGTGGCAGGCGGCCTGATAGAGTAGGCCATGAATGCCAGCGGGAGAGAAACAGCATGAAGTCGCGCATCTGGCAGTTGGCAGGTGTTGGTCTGCTTTGCCTGAGCCTGGGCGTACAGGCCCAGGACGAGCGTCGCGGACCACAGCAGGACCCCAATGGCGGCGAGCGCCCGCCTGCGTCCTCGCCGCTCAACGCACGCCCGGACGAGGTCCGCCAGACCCAGCCGCCACGCCAGGGGTACTATCAGGACGTGCCGCGGCGCAATGACGCCAATCAGCACTGGCAGGCTGGCGGGCCGGGGCAGCGCCCTGGCGAAGGGCACGGCAATGGCTGGGGCCCCGGGCCTCAGTATCGGCCGGGGCACACCATAGACCGCTTCCCGGAACCGTACCGGCGCGTGCCGTATCGTGGCAGTGACTACTACTATTCCGGTGGCTACTGGTATCGCCCGCAGGGGCCGCATTACGTGGTGGTGGCGCCGCCTTACGGGGTACGGGTGAACTACCTGCCCGACTATGCGCGGCAGGTGTGGGTGGGCAGTGCGCTGTTCTTTCTGGCTGCAGGCACCTATTACCAGTACCTGGACGACAGCCGCGACTATGTGGTGGTAAGCCCGCCGGTGGCTGCGGCGCCGGCGCAACCGGGCAATGGCTATGACGTGATTGCCTACCCGGCCAACGGGCAGTCGCCACAGCAGGTCGATCAGGACCGCTACCAGTGTCACCGCTGGGCGGTGCAGCAGACCGGGTTCGACCCGGCATCGGCGACCTACGCGCCTGCGGCGCAGGTGACGGACACCTATCGACGGGCGCTGGGGGCGTGTTTGAGCGGGCGCGGTTACAGCGTCAACTGAAGCGCAACAGCTTCGCCGGCAAGGCCGGCTCCTACACGCACAGCGTGAATCCCGTAGGCGCCGGCCTTGCCGGCGAAGGGGGCTGCTGTGTCACTCCACCGGGTCGGCATGCACCAGCACTTCGGCCTTGGGGTACTCCCGGCGGATCGCCGCCGCTGCCGCATCGCACAGCACGTGGGCCTCGGTCAGCGTCAAGGTGCCCGGCAGCTCCAGGTCCACCTGCACGAACCAGCGGTTGCCCGACACCCGGGTGCGCAGGTCATGCGCGCCCTGCACGCCAGGCACCGCGCACACCAGTGTCATCATCTGCTCGCTCACCTCGCCGGGCAGCTCCTTGTCCATCAGGATGGCCGAGCTTTCACGGGCGATCTGCAAGGCACTCCATAGAATGTACAGCGCGATGCCCAGGCCAAAGTACGCATCCACCTGTGGCCAGCCGAACCGCGCCAGCACCAGCGCGACCAGGATGCTGGCATTGAGCAGCAGGTCGGAGCGGTAGTGCAGCGAGTCGGCGCGCACGGCGGTCGAGCCGGTGAGGCGCACCACCCTGGCCTGCACCATCAGCAAGGCGACGGTCAGCCCCAGCGACAGCAGCATCACGACAATGCCCACCGTGGCATCACCCAGCGGCGTGGGGTTTTTCAGGCGTTCGACCGCCTGTACGCCGATCAGTACCGCACTCACCCCGATGAACAGCGCCTGGGCCATGCCGGCCAGTGCCTCGGCCTTGCCGTGCCCGTAGCGATGATCGTCATCGGCCGGGCGCAGGGCATAGCGCACCGCCAGCAGGTTGAGGAACGAGGCCACGCCGTCGAGCATCGAGTCGGTCAGGCCGGCCAGCAGGCTGACCGAGCCGCTGAGCCACCAGGCCACCGCCTTGCTCACGATCAGGATGCTGGCGACCCCGAGCGAGGCATTGGTCGCCAGGCGCAGCAGGCGGGCGTGTTCGGCGCTGGTGTTCATCGGTCGTCCTTGTGCGGGCGGTCAGGCGGCGGGCTTGAGGCCGTACATCGCCAGTTGTTCAACGCTGCCCTTGTGCTGTATCAGGCGCGGGTCGTTCAGCGGCAGGCGCTGGCCCAGCTCGCTCTCCAGGATGGCCTGCAGGCGCACCTTGTCGACCTTGCCATCGGCAGCGATGGCCTTGTTCAGCGTGTGCGGGTCGACCTGGGCGGTCTTGCCGCCGGGCAGGTAGATGGCGCCGGTGGCAAAGTCGACGCCGAAGGCGATCAGCCCGGGGATCACGTAGAACAGGATACCGATGGCATCCAGTGCCACGATCACCGGATCGACCTTGCCTTCGATCTGGCCGCGACGGTCGGGGAAGAACAGGGTGCCGCAAGCCGTCAGCTGGGTCAGCAGGGCAGCAACCACGGCACCGCCGATAAGGCGTGAAGGAATACGCATGTGAATCTCCGCAAAGTAGGCCGCACCGCTACCGGCGAAATGCCGGAGGGTGCAGCTAAGACCATGATAAGGCAGGCTCGGTTCGCCGTTATACTCGGCCGATTGTTCGAGGGCTACCATGAATTCATTACCGATCGATGCCGTGCTGCCGGCCTTGCGCACCGCCTTGCAGCAGCGCCACGAAGCCGTGCTCGAGGCACCGCCGGGCGCCGGCAAGACCACCCGCGTGCCACTGGCCCTGCTCGATGAGCCGTGGCTGGCCGGCCAGCGCATCCTGATGCTCGAACCGCGCCGGCTGGCTGCCCGCGCGGCAGCCGAGCGGCTGGCCAGCGAACTGGGCGAGGCGGTGGGCGAAACCGTCGGTTACCGCATTCGCCTGGACAGCAAGGTCGGCCCGCGCACCCGCATCGAAGTGGTCACCGAAGGCATCCTCACCCGGCGCCTGCAGGACGACCCGGCGCTGGACGGGGTGGGCCTGTTGATCTTCGACGAATTTCACGAGCGCAGCCTGGATGCCGACCTGGCCCTGGCCCTGAGCCTCAACGGCCGCGAGCTGCTGCGTGACGAGCCGCCGCTGAAGATCCTGCTGATGTCCGCCACGCTGGAAGGGCAGCGCCTGTCCGCGTTGCTCGACGACGCCCCTGTAATCAGCAGCGAGGGGCGCATGTATCCGGTGCAGATGCGCTGGGGGCGGCCGTTCCAGCCCGGCGAGTTCGTCGAGCCGCGGGTGGTCGACACGGTGTTGCAGGCGCTGGCCGACGAGCCGGGCAGCCTGCTGGTGTTCCTGCCTGGCCAGGCCGAGATCCGCCGTGTGCACCAGGCCTTGCAGGAGGCCCTGGGTGAGCGACGCGAGATCCTGCTGTGCCCGCTGCACGGTGAACTCGATCTCGCGGCCCAGCGCGCCGCCATCGAGACGCCGGCCGCGGGCCTGCGCAAGGTGGTGCTGGCGACCAACATCGCCGAAACCAGCCTGACCATCGACGGCGTGCGGGTGGTGATCGACGCCGGGTTGGCGCGGGTGCCGCGTTTTGACCCCGGCAGCGGCATGACCCGCCTCGATACCCAGCGCATCTCGCGCGCCAGCGCCACCCAGCGGGCCGGGCGCGCCGGACGCCTGGAGCCGGGCGTGTGCTATCGGCTATGGTCCGAGGCCCAGCATGACCAACTGGCTGCCTACGGCAGCGCCGAGATCCTGCAGGCCGACCTTGCCGGGCTGGCCCTGCAATTGACCCGCTGGGGCGTGGCCCCGGCGCAGCTTTGCTGGCTCGACCTGCCACCGGCGGCGGCCTACGCCCAGGCCCAGGACCTGCTGGTGCGCCTGGGGGCGCTCAGGCCGGGGCAGTTGCTGGCGCTGACCGAGCATGGTCAGGCCATGGCCGAGTTGCCGGCACACCCGCGCATCGCACACCTGCTGCTGCGGGGCCAGGACCTTGGCCTGGCCCAGATGGCCTGCGATGTGGCGGCACTGCTGGGCGAGCGTGACATTCTGCGCGGGGCGGGCGCCGACCTGCACAGCCGGCTGGCCCTGCTCAGTGGCGAAACCCGTGCAGCCCGAGGTGGGCAGGGCGGGGTGCAGCGGGCGCGACAACTGTCCCGCCAGTACCGCAGCTACCTGCGCGGCAAGGCCGGCGCGGCCGTGGCCGACCCTGAACATTCCCGCTGGCTCGGTGCCCTGCTGGCGCTGGCCTACCCCGACCGGGTCGCCCAGCAGCGCCGTGCCGGCGGCGCCGAGTACCGGTTGGCCAACGGGCGTGCGGCGCTGTTCGGTGAGGCCGACGCGCTGATGAAGCAACCCTGGCTGGTGATCGCCGACCTCGGCAGCCGCCAGGGGCAGCGCGAAGAGCGCATCTACCTGGCGGCCGAATTCGACCCGGCGCTGTTCGACGACGTGCTCGCCGAGCAGGTGCGCCACGTGGATCAACTGGATTGGGACGAGCGTGAGAACGTGCTGCGTGCCGAGCGCCAGCGCAAGGTCGGCGAACTGATGCTCAGCCGCGAGCCGCTGACCGGGCTGGGCGAGGATGCGCGTGCGCGGGCGCTGCTTGACCTGGTGCGGCGCAAGGGCCTGGAGCTGCTGCCCTGGACCCCGGAGCTGCGCCAGTGGCAGGCGCGGGTGGCACTGTTGCGCGGGCTGGATGTTGCGGCGGCAGGCCAGAGCGAATGGCCGGACCTGAGCGACGCGGCCTTGCTGTCCAGCCTTGAGCACTGGCTGCAACCCTTCCTGGGCAAGGTCACCCGGCTCAGTCATTTTGCCCAGCTCGACCTGTCGTCCATCCTGCGCAACCTGCTGCCCTGGCCGCTGCCGCAGCGCCTGGACGAATGGGCGCCGGTGCACATCGGCGTGCCCTCGGGTTCCAACATCCGCCTGGACTACAGCGAGACGCCGCCGATTCTGGCGGTGCGCTTGCAGGAACTGTTCGGCCTGGCCGAAACCCCGCGCATCGCCCAGGGCCGCCAGCAGGTGTTGCTGCACCTGCTGTCACCGGCACGGCGCCCGGTGCAGGTGACCCAGGACCTGGCCAATTTCTGGCGCAGCACCTACGCCGAAGTGAAGAAGGACCTCAAGGGCCGCTACCCCAAGCACTACTGGCCGGACGACCCGCTGGTGGCCGAAGCCACCGCGCGGGCCAAGCCGCGCAAGTAGCCGCTAGGGCGGCGTCGGCAACAGCAGGCGCGCGCTCAGCGGCAGGTGATCGGAAATCTGCAGGGTGTCCTGCTGCAGCACCCGGGCGCTCAGGCGCTGCAGCTTGGGGCTGTGGAACAGGTAGTCCAGGGTGCGGTCCGGGCCGTTCAGGCGCGGGTCGTTGGGGTAGTGGGTCAGCCAGGCGCTGCGCTCGGCGCCACCGGCTTCGGCGTTGTTGGGGATCATCGGATACTTGTCCCACAGCAAGTGCAGGTCGCTGTCGGCGCCATAGTGCTGGCGCTGCTCGGGGGTGAGCCGGCGGTACTGGCCCAGCGGCAGCAGGTTGAAGTCGCCACCGATAAGCCACGGCGTGCCCTGGCTTTCCAGCTTGTCGAGCAGCGCGCCGAGCTGGCGCACCTGCTGGCGCTGGATATCGCTGCCGGGAACGAAGGGCGCCAGGTGCGTGTTGAGCACCGCCAGCGAGCCGCCATCACGCAGCGGCAGGTAGCTGGCCAGCACCGCCTGTTGCGGCTGCAGCAGGCGGCTCAGGGCGTTGTCGGGGGCCGAGGGCAGGGCCAGGCGTTCGGCCTGCTGGATGGGGTAGCGGCTCAGGGTCGCCAGGCCGCGGCCGACGCTGCCGAACACATGCCGGTCGGGCACGAAGTCCGCCTTCCAGTCGTAGGCCTGCACCGCACAGGGGTAGAGGTCGGCCAGGCGCTCGCGCAGCAGGGCCAGCTGGTCCTGGTAGGCGCTGGCCTTGGCGTTGGTGTCCAGTTCCTGCAACAGCACGATGTCGGGGTTGTCGGCGCGGATCACCCGCGCCACCTCGTCGAGGTTGAACGCCAGGTCCTGTTCGGTAGGGCGGGTGTCACTGCCCCGGCCTTCGTCATACCAGAACACGTAGCCCTTGCCGGCCAGGTACTGGATGTTCCAGCTCATGACCTTGAGCATCTGGCCCGGCACCAGCGGCGTGGCCGTGCCACGGCAGGCCACCGGCAGGGCCTCGCGCGGCTCGGGTTGCCAGCTCAGGTGACTGGCCAGCAGCCACAGCAGGGCAAGTATCAGCAGCAGGGTCAGCAGGGCATTGCGCAGTAGTCGGATCATCGGCTCGGCTTGGCGTCGCAGGTGAACCCGCAGCATACCCGAGCCGTTCGTCGCCTGCTTGGTTCAGCTCGGGTCGCGGGCCAGCGGCGGCTCGGTGACCAGCATGAACATGCGAAAGCTCACCAGGGTGCTGAACAGGGTGAGGAAGCCGTTGAAGCTGCCCACCAGCAGTTCCAGCCACAGCTCGGGCTCTTCGCCGATCAGGCTGCGGGTCAGCGCATCGATCAGCCACAACGGGATCATGGCCACGATCATGCACACCAGGATCTGCCAGAAGTGGCCCTTGCACAGCTCGAAGCTCTGACGCATGGCCGGCAGCGGTTGCAGGCCGCGCAGCACCAGCAGGTACTCGGCGAACACCAGGTTGACCATCACCCAGATGCCCGGAAGGATGAACAGCGCGCAGCCGGCCACGATCAGCAGCAGGCAGACGATCATCAGCAGCGCGAACGAGGGCCACAGGCGCAGCGACATGGCCAGCAGGTCGCGCTTGCGCGGCTCTTCACCCTGGCTGCGGGCGTCCAGGTAGAGGATCAGTGCGCCGCTGTAGAGCGGGTAGAACACCAGGCCCAGCAGCATGCCGTAGGCCAGGGTACGGGTCTGGCTGCCGAACTGTGCATAGATCGCCTGGGCCAGCAGCGTTTCGATGACGATCAGCGGCAGGCACAGCTTGGCGATACTCAGCAGGTGGCGGCGGAAGAAATACAAGGAGTCTTGCAGAACGCTAAGCGGATTCATCAGTCGATATCGCAGTGACAGAGCAGGCCGCTACTTTAGCCCAGCGGTCGAACCTGAACAAAGTTTCATGCCGCGGGCCGATTGAATCGCCCATGCTGGAACCCCATCTAGTGCTCACCTGTAATCCCCCGGCTATCCAGTGAGGTCGCCCCATGAACCACGAAGAACAAACCTTGATCGACGGCCTGTTCGGCCGCCTCAAGCAAGCCGAGAGCGAAGGCGCACCGCGTGATGCCCAGGCCCAGGCGCGCATTGCCGAGCACCTGCAGCAACAGCCGTCGGCCCCTTACTACATGGCCCAGGCGATTCTGGTGCAGGAGGCCGCGCTCAAGCGCCTCGATGAACAGAACAGGCAATTGCAGGCCGATCTGAACCAGGCCCGCGCACAGGTGGCGGCCACTGCGCCGAGCAGCGGCGGCTTCCTGTCGAGCATCTTCGGCGGGGGGGCACGGCAACCCGAGCCGCAGCCGCAGCGCGCGGCCCAGCCGGCCCCGGCACCTGCCACCAGTGGTGGTGGCTGGCGTGAACCGGCCAGCGGCTTTGGCGGGCCCGGCGTGGCCCCTCAGCAGCAGGGTTTCAACGCCGCGCCCCAGGCCGCACCGGCCCGCGGCGGCGCCAGCAGCTTTCTGGGCGGTGCACTGCAGACCGCCGCCGGCGTGGCAGGCGGGGTGATGCTGGCGCAGGGTATCAGCAGCCTGTTCGGGCACCACGGGTCGCAGCCCCAGGAAGTCACCGAGATCATCAACGAAGCGCCGGCACCGGCCAGCGACAGCGGCTGGGGCGGTAACGACGAGCAGCGCCTGACCGCCGACAACGGTGGCTACGGCAATGATCAGGGCGGCTTCATGGACGCCGACTACGGTGACGATGGCGGCGGCTTCTTTTCGGACGACGATTCCTTCGTCTGAGCCGCGCACATACCCGTACTGCCGTCAGGCTGGCATACTGGGCGCCGAAACGGCCCCGGTATGCGGGGCCGGCCCCTGGCGTGACGAGGAAGTGCGGTGAAGAAGATTGCGGTGTTCGCCGATGTCCAGAACCTCTACTACACCGTGCGCCAGGCCTATGGTTGTCATTTCAACTACGCCGCCTTCTGGGCGCACGTCAGCCAGGACGGCGAGATCGTCGAGGCGGTGGCCTATGCCATCGACCGCGGCGACAGCAAGCAGCAGCAGTTTCAGCAGATCCTGCGCAACCTCGGTTTCACGGTCAAACTCAAACCCTATATCCAGCGCAGCGACGGCTCGGCCAAGGGCGACTGGGACGTGGGCATCACCCTGGACGTGATCGACGCCGCCTCGCGGGTCGACGAAGTGGTGCTGGCCTCCGGCGATGGCGATTTCGACCTGCTGCTGGAACGGGTGATCAACCGTCATGGCGCCGAAGCGGTGGCCTATGGCGTACCGGGGCTCACCGCCAACTCGCTGATTCGCGCCGCCACCCGCTATGTGCCCATCGAAGGCGCACTCCTGCTCAAGCACTGAGAGCTACCCGAGGTTTTTGTGGAACGTATTGCGGTCATCGACTTTGAAACCACCGGCATCTCGCCGGGTGCCTACTGCCGCGCCACCGAAGTGGCGGTGGTGATGCTCGAACGCGGGCGCATCGTCGATCGCTACCAGAGCCTGATGAATGCCGGCGTGCCGGTACCGGCCTTTGTCGCCGGGCTGACCGGCATCACTACCGCCATGCTGCGCAGTGCGCCGGCCAATGCGCAGGTGATGAACGAGGTGGCCGAGTTCGTTGGCAGCACGCCCTTGCTGGCGCACAACGCCTCGTTCGACCAGAAGTTCTGGGACTACGAACTGAGCCTGATCGGACGCTCGCGGGTGCAGTCGTTCGCCTGTTCGATGCTGCTCTCGCGGCGCCTGCTGCCGGCTGCGCCGAACCACAAGCTCGGCACCCTGACGCGCTGGGCCGGGCTGCCCGACACCGGCACCGCTCACCGGGCCATGGCCGATGCCGAGATGGCCGCCAACCTGGCCCAGCACCTGGCCGGCGAACTGCGCCAGCGCCACGGTATCAGCGAGGTGTCGCACCCGCTGTTCTGCAGCCTGCAGAAGGTCCCGGCAGCCAAGGTTGCCGAAACCCTCAAGCGCTACCGCTAGGCTTTCTTGCCGTTGCTGTCGAGCTGGCCGAGCGGCACCCGTCGCTCTACCGCGCTGGACAGGATGATCGAGGTCTTGCTGAACCCGAACTGCGCCACGTGGTTGATCAGCTCTTCGAGTTCCGGCATCGAGCCGACCGCCGCCTGCATGATCACGCACGGATCGCCGGTGACCCGGTGGCACTCGGTGATCTGCGGGATACGCGCCAGGTCCTCATAGGTCTGCTGGTTGCCGTGGCTGGCCAGGCGCAGCTCGATCACGCACTGGATCGGCAAGCCGATCCGGCTCATGTCGACCTTGGCCTGGTAGCCGGTGATGACCCCGCTGGCCTCGAGCTTGGCCACCCGCTCGGCCACCGCCGGGGCCGACAGGTTGACCTTGCGCGCCAGTTCGGCGAAGGAGGCGCGGCCGTTGTCGAGCAAGGCGGCGAGGAGCATGCGATCGTACTTGTCCATGGGGCGTGGGTACCAGGTGTTGAAACGATGGCGAATCGGGCAAACATCCGTTTTTTCGAAAGTCTGGTGGCCGTATAAACAGGGTTTGTAACTTAAAATTACCCGTTTGGCTTTCTAAACTACAGCTCCAAAACCCTGATTTCGAGCCTCCCATGCCTGCCTCCCGTCGCTTTCCGCTGGTGCTGATCGGTGCCTTCCTGGCCTTGTACCTGGTGTGGGGGTCGACCTATCTGGTGATCCGCATCGGTATCGAGTCGTGGCCACCGCTGCTGATGGCCGGGGTGCGCTTTCTGATTGCCGGCAGCCTGCTGTATGGCTTTCTGCGCTGGCGCGGGGTGCCGGCGCCCAGCTGGGCGCAATGGAAGGCCGCCGGGGCCATCGGCATATTGCTGCTCAGTTGCGGCAACGGCGGCGTGACCCTGGCCGAACATGCGGGCGTGGCGTCCGGGGTCGCAGCCCTGGCGGTGGCGACCGTGCCGCTGTTCACCCTGGTGTTCGGGCGATTTTTCGGGCACCGCAACACGCGTCTGGAATGGGCCGGTATCGGCCTTGGCCTGGCCGGCATCGGCCTGCTCAACCTGGGCTCCAACCTGCAGGCCAGCCCGCTGGGCGCGGCGCTGATCCTGTTTGCTGCAGCGTCCTGGGCCTTCGGTTCGGTGTGGAGCAAGAGCCTGCCGCTGCCGGCCGGGCCGATGGCCAGTGCCGCCGAAATGCTGGTGGGCGGCGCGGCGCTGCTGCTGGGCAGCGCGCTCAGCGGTGAACGCATGACCCAGATGCCGACCGCTGCCGGCTGGGGGGCGTTGCTCTATCTGGTGTTCTTCGGTTCGATCCTGGCCTTCAGTGCCTACATGTACCTGCTCAAGCATGTGCGCCCGGCGGCGGCCACCAGCTATGCCTACGTCAACCCGGCGGTGGCGGTGCTGCTGGGCATCCTGTTCGCTGGCGAGCAGATCGGCGTGGAGGAGTGCGTGGCGATGGCGGTGATCATCGGCGCGGTGGTGTTGATCGGCGTTCCGCAATGGCGCAAGGTGCCGGCCAGCGTGGCCACCCCGGCTGACGCCTTGAGGGGTGAGTTGTCCAAGTGAAGCGTCGTATTGCCATGGCAGGCTTGTTGGTTGGGATGCTGTCCGGTTGTGATGAACAGGAAGTCGGCCTGGAGTTTCAGGTATCGGTTATCGACAATTACGCCCACGGCCATGCAGACCGGTATTACGCCGAAGCGGTCCGTAACCTGCTGGCCGAACAGCAGATCGACCTGGCCCGAGTGGAAATGTGGGCCGACGACGAGACCCCTTGGGTGGTGAACCTGCGCATGCCAGGCGACGTATTGACCCCGGCGCGGCGTGAGGCTCTGCAGGCAACGGTCGACGCCGTGCTGGCTGCGCGCCAGGCAGTCACCGGCAACGTTACCCTGACCCTCGCGGATCAACCTGACCAGCCGATCGCGTTGCGGTTGGCCTTCCCCAACGATGTCGCGATCAAGAGCCATCCTACGCTCAGCGAAGCGATGCGCTCGCTGATCGAGAACACGGCGCGTGGCGAGGTCGATTGCCGGGTCCCGGTGAGGCTCAGGGCCAACCTGCCCTTCGAGGTGCTCGACTACAGTCAGGGCGTGATGACGCTGCGCACCCCGGACCAGAAGCTCAGGCGCACGCCGGTTCGCCTGGAATTCGCTGATGGCGGGTTGCGTAGTCAGGTAGCGCGCGGCCAGGTAGCCGTCAGCTTCAGCCGCGAGAAGGACCGCGACCACATGATCTTCGAACTGGGGTCGCTGGGCATGCACAGCTGGACGCCGATGTCGGCGCGCGATTCGAGCCTGAACGAGATCTACGGCCTGTGCCGTTCGCGCGCCAGCCAGCTGGGCAGGCCGCTGTCGCTGTTTGTCGGCAATGGCCTGGATCGCCTGACGTACGTGTACCTGCCGCCTGTGGATTGAAGCTCGGTGAACCCGCGCGAACAGGGTAAACTTGCGCCATTGCTGAATTCCCCAGACGGTATTGCCATGACATTCGCCAAACTTGGCCTGATTGAACCCTTGCTGCGCGCGCTCGAGCACCTCAAGTACACCACCCCGACACCGGTGCAGGCGGCGGCCATCCCGGCCGTGCTGGCCGGTCGCGACCTGATGGCGGCGGCGCAGACCGGCACCGGCAAGACTGCCGGCTTCGCCCTGCCACTGCTGCAGCGCCTGGTGATGGAAGGCGAGAAGGTCGCCAGCAACTCGGTGCGTGCGCTGGTGCTGGTGCCGACCCGCGAGCTGGCCGAACAGGTGCACGCCAATATCGTCGAGTACGCCGAACACCTGCCGCTGCGCACCTACGCGGTGTACGGCGGGGTGAGCATCAACCCGCAGATGATGAAACTGCGCAAGGGCATCGACCTGCTGGTGGCCACGCCCGGGCGCCTGCTCGACCTGTTCCGCCAGAACGCGGTCAAGTTCAACCAGTTGCAGGCGCTGGTGCTCGACGAGGCCGACCGCATGCTCGACCTGGGCTTTGCCGAAGAGCTGCGCTCGATCTACGCGGCGTTGCCGGTCAAGCGCCAGACGCTGCTGTTTTCCGCAACCTTCTCCGACGAGATCCGCCTGATGGCCGGGCAGATGCTCGATGACCCGCTCAGCGTCGAGGTCAGCCCGCGCAACGTGGCGGCCAGCAGCGTCAAGCAGTGGGTCGTGCCTGTGGACAAGAAGCGCAAGCCCGAGCTGTTCATGCACCTGCTGCGCAAGCAGCGCTGGAAGCAGGTGCTGGTGTTCGCCAAGACCCGCAACGGTGTGGATGCGCTGGTGGAGCGCCTGCAGGCGCAGGGCGTGAACGCCGACGGCATCCATGGCGATCGCCCCCAGGCCACGCGCCAGCGTGCGCTGGACAGCTTCAAGGCGCGCAAGATCCAGATCCTGGTGGCCACCGATGTGGCGGCGCGCGGGCTGGATATCGACGACTTGCCGCTGGTGGTCAACTTCGATTTGCCGATCGTGGCCGAGGACTACATTCACCGTATCGGGCGTACCGGGCGTGCGGGCAATACCGGCGAAGCCATTTCGCTGGTGTGTGCCGACGAGGTGAACATGCTGTCGGCCATCGAGATGCTCACGCGCAAGACCTTGCCGCGTCATGAAGAGCCGGATTTCGTGCCGGAGCACCGGGTGCCGGAAACCGACGCCAGCGGGCAGGTGGTGAAGAAGCCGAAGAAACCGAAGAAGCCCAAGCAGGGCAGCGGCAAGGGCAGCCTGGGGCGCTGGACCGACAGCGGGGATGCCCCCGCAGCCGCGCCGCAGGTCAAGCCGGTGCGCAAGGTGCCGACGTTCAATACCGGGCCGCGCAAGCGCAAGCCTTGATTGGGCACGGGCTGCGCTGCAGCCCGTTCGCCGGCATGGCCGGCATCTACAAGGGCTGCGCGTACCCTGTAGGCGCCGGCCTTGCCGGCGAACGCCTCACCGGCGCAACCACTCCAGCACCCCCAACCCCGCCCTTCGCCCACTGGCAAAGCACGCCGTCAGCAGGTAGCCGCCGGTCGGTGCCTCCCAGTCGAGCATCTCGCCCGCACAGAACACCCCCGGCAACTGGGTCAGCATCAGGTGCCGATCCATCGCCTCGAACTTCACGCCGCCGGCGCTGCTGATCGCCTCGTCCAGCGGGCGCGGTCGTACCAGCGTGATCGGCAACGCCTTGAGCGCTGCCGCCAGGCGCGCCGGGTCGGCAAACACCTCGGGCCCGGTCAGCTCGCGCAGCAGCGCCGCCTTCACCCCGTCCAGGCCCAGCTGACCGTGCAGGTGCCTGGCCATCGAGCGCGAACCACGGGGTTTGCGCAGCGCCGCCTCGATCTTGTCCACAGGCCGGTTCGGCAGCAGGTCGAGCAGCACCGTCGCGCTACCTTCGCGGTTGATCGCTTCACGAATCTGCGCCGACCAGGCATACACCAGGCTGCCCTCGACGCCGCCCTCGGTCAGCACGAACTCGCCCAGGCGCGGCGCCTGGCCGGCCAGGCTCAGGGCGATGTTCTTCAGCGGTGCACCGGCGAACCTGCCCTTGAGCACGTCGCTCCAACCCGTTACCTCGAAGCCGCTGTTGGCTGCCTGCAACGGCGAGATATCCACACCCCGCGCCTGTAGCCAGGGCAGCCAGGCAGCGTCCGAGCCCAGCCGCGCCCAGCTGCCGCCGCCCAGCGCCAGCACCACGGCATCGGCCTGCACGCTCACCTCGCCCTGTGGACAAGTGATCCGCAGGGCGCCGTCGGCATCCCAGCCGTGCCAGCGATGCCGGGTGTGGATAACTACCCCGGCATCGCGCAGGCGCTTGAGCCAGGCGCGCAGCAGCGGGGCGGCCTTCATGTCGCGCGGAAACACCCGGCCGGATGTCCCGACGAAAGTGTCGATGCCCAGGCCGTGGATCCATGCGCGCAGCGCGTCGGCATCGAAGCCGTCGAGCAGGCGCGCGATGTCGTGTTCGCGTTCTGCATAGCGCGAGATGAACGCGGGGTAGGCTTCGGAATGGGTGATGTTCATGCCGCCCACGCCCGCCAGCAGGAACTTGCGCCCCACCGAGGGCATGGCGTCGTACAGGTCTACCCGCACACCGGCCTGGCTGAGGACCTCGGCGGCCATCAGCCCGGCCGGCCCGCCTCCGATAATGGCAACGTGGGGGGCGGTGGTTGGGGGGGTATCGGTCATGGGCGGCTGCAGGCTGGGGATAAAAGAGCGGGCATTCTACCCGACACGGCCCCGCCCAGGCACTGTACAAAAAACGATCAGTACGGTGCAGGCCCCGTGCCACAAGGGCCGGATGGGCTTGCGCTCAGGTTATCCACAGGCAGCTCCACAGTCATTGTGGGTAATCGAGTACCCGTTGTGCGCTGTGGTGCAGGATGCCGTGGCGTCGGGCCAGGGCGTGGCGGTCCTTGCTGTAGCCGCCGCCGATCAGGCCAACCACCGGGATATCGCGCCCCAGGCAGTGGCGCAGCACGGCTTCGTCGCGGGCAGCGACGCCTGCGTCGGTCAGTTGCAGGTAGCCCAGCGCATCGTCCTTGTGCACGTCCACGCCGGCGTCGTACAGCACCAGGTCGGGCTGGTACAGCGGCAACAGGTAGTTCAGCGCGTCGTGCACCACCTTCAGGTAGTCGGCGTCGCCCATGCCGCACGGCAACGGGATGTCCCAGTCGCTCTGGGCCTTGCGTGCCGGAAAGTTCTGTTCGCAGTGCAGCGACACGGTGATCGCGTCCGGGGTGTCGTGCAGGATGCGCGCGGTGCCATCGCCCTGGTGCACGTCGCAGTCGAAGATCAGCACCCGGTGCACGCGCCCGGCTTCGAGCAGGTAGCGGCTGATCACCGCCAGGTCGTTGAAGATGCAGAAGCCGGCCGGGTGATCGTAGTGGGCGTGGTGCGTGCCGCCGGCCAGGTGGCAGGCGATGCCATGCTGCAGGGCCTGTTCGGCGGCCAGCAGCGAGCCGCCGACCGCGCGCACGGTGCGCCGTGCCAGCGCTTCGCTCCAGGGCAGGCCCAGGCGACGCTGGTCTTCGCGGCTCAGGTCGCCATTCATGTAGCGCTCGATGTAGCCCCGCTCGTGGGCCAGGGCGAGGATGTCGCTGGGGCAGAGCTCGGGGCGCAGCAAGGCCGCATCGGTGGTCAGGCCGCTGTCGACCAGGTGGTCGCGCAACAGGCGGAACTTGTCCATCGGGAAGCGGTGCCCGGCAGGAAACTCCGGGCTGTAGTCGT
Source organism: Pseudomonas sp. 8209 (assembly GCF_028682105.1). Taxonomy (NCBI): domain Bacteria; kingdom Pseudomonadati; phylum Pseudomonadota; class Gammaproteobacteria; order Pseudomonadales; family Pseudomonadaceae; genus Pseudomonas; species Pseudomonas sp. 8209. Next base: position 111,453 of record NZ_JANIAH010000008.1, on the reverse strand, counting down.
CGTGGTAGATCAGGGGCAGGGGCATGGCAGCTTCTAACCGGGGCAGGCCTCGATCTTGCCAGTTGCTGTACAGCCAGCGCCAGCGATCTACACTGCGCGCAGGTTCTCGACAGGGGTGCACCCATGCTGGCTTCCTGGACGTTCTGGGCGATTCTGTCGGCGATATTCGCCGCCTTGACCGCCATATTTGCCAAGGTTGGCGTGACCGGCATCAATTCGGACTTCGCCACCCTGCTGCGCACGGTGGTGGTGCTGGTGAGCCTGGCGCTGATTCTGTTCGCCACCGGCCAGTACCAGTCACTGGGGTCGATCTCGCCGCGCAGCTACCTGTTCCTGCTGCTGTCGGGGCTGGCCACCGGCGCCTCGTGGATCTGCTACTTCCGCGCCCTGCAGCTGGGGCAAGCCTCGCAGGTAGCGCCTGTGGACAAACTCAGCGTGGTGCTGGTGGCGGTGCTCGGCGTTACCCTGCTGGGCGAGCGGCTCGACCTGCGCCAGTGGGGCGGCATCAGCCTGATCACTCTGGGCGTAGTGATGCTGGCATGGCGTTAGCGCGCAGAGGTGTTGCCGGTAACTCCAGCGGTGCCTTCAGCGGTGCCTGCAGCGCGGTGCGGCCATAGAAGCACAGCGCGGTCGGCAGGCAGGTCAGCCAGACGAAGATCCCCGCCCAGAAGGTGTGCGACATGTAGTGCCAGCCCTGCATCACGCGGGTGGTGCCGTACACCATGCCCAGCAGCACGATGAACCCCAGCAGCTTGCGTGCGTGCGCCCAGCGCCAGCGGCGGGCCACGAAGTACAGCGCCATCAGGGTGAAGCCGCTGGAGGCATGCCCGCCGGGCCAGCAGCGCCCGTCACCGGTCTTGTGCAGCAGGTCGAACTTTTGGTACCACTCCAGGCGCGGATGGGTACCGCCGTAGAATGTGGTCTCTACCGGGCAGTACACCCCGGTGTGGCTCTTGAGGTAGTGAATGATGGCGGTGCACAGTGCGAATGCCACCACCACGAACAGCAGGTCGCGCCGGTGCCGGGTGGTGAAGCGCAGCACGCCGGCAATGCGGCTGCGTTGCAGCAGCCGGGTGGCGGCGGCCTGCGGATGGCGGGCGAAAAGCGGCCACACGAAGGACAACAGGGCGCCGATCAGTGCGGCTTCGCCTGTCCAGTTGGGCAGGACGCGGGGCCACTTGTGGGTCACTTTCTCGAACCAGGCGTCGTGCAGCAGGGTGAACTGGCCGCTGGCCGGGTCGATGAACAACTGGCTGAACCAGCGGTCGAGGCCGGTGAGGTCGAAGGCCACGAACACGACCAGTGCCAGCAGCAGGGGCAGGCCCAGGTGGGTGAGGTAGAACGACTGGCGTGGCGACATGCTCATTGCTCCGCCCTGGCCAGCAGCTTGCGCCATTCGGGGGCGTTCATGCGGCCGAGGATTCTCGGTTTGCCGCTGGCGCCCACCGAGACGAATACGGCTTCGGCGTAGGCGCTGGAGCGTTCGCCACCGGGCACGTTCAACTGGCGTTCGAGCTGGTCTATGCAGCCGCTGTGGGTCACCAGCACCAGGTTGCGCTCGGCGGCCTTGCGCGCCAGGGCGTTGTCGGCGAAGCCCTTGTTGCATTGCTGCAGCCAGTCCTCACTGGCTGCCAGCTTGCCGAACATGAAGTGAGCGGTTTGCTGGGTGCGGGTCAGGGGGCTGGCCAGCATGTCGGCATGCTCCAGGCCCAGGCGCTGCAGCCCTTCGCCCACCTGCGCCGCAGCCTGGCTGCCCGCCTGGGTGATACCTTGCGGATCATCCAGGCACGGGTTGCGCGAGCGGTCGCAACGCTCGGCATGCCGCACCAGCACGATGACTTCACCTTTGGCCCAGTCGGCATACACACCGCTGTTGCGCATCTGTCTTTCGCTACCCAGGTCCACGATCGCCAACCCTCTGACCAGCCACAGGCTTGAAACGGCCAGTGCAAGCAAGGTGCACAGGCCCAGCAGGAACGTCGCCGAAGGCAGGCGTCGTCGTCGCCCCGGACGGGCTGGGATCAAGGTCTGGTCGAGTACTGCATCGTGCAACATGGGGCCGCTCCGGCTACCGCGAGAATGTCTGCACGGTAAGCAACGGCCTGTGGTGAATCGGTGAAGGCGATGTGAAAGCCTTGTGGGGCAAGGGGCCAACAGCACGTTGCAGTTTCAATTCAATGAAGTAACAAGCCCAATCTCGGGCCTGGTGGCACTGGACGGCGATCAGCGTGTCAGCGGCCTGGAGCTGGGCGCCACCGGGCGCATCACCGATGCCTGGGCGGTGTGGGCCGGCTACACCTACCTGGATGCCGAAGTGGTGAAGGCCGGTGGCAACGGCGTCAACGACGGCACCAGCCCACGTTCATCGCGCCCAACAGCTTCAGCCTGTGGACCTCCTACGACATCGATGCACGCAGGGGCAGTCGGGGCTGGCGCCAACTACATGGGCCTGCCTACGCTGTACACTGCAAGGCAGTGATCACGGAGCAGGCAATGACCCCGATACTTAAACTGGAGAGCGCGCGGCTGCGGTTGCGCCAGTGGCAGGACGACGACCTCGCCGAGTTCGCCGCCCTGTGTGCCGACCCACTGGTGATGCAGTACTTCCCGGCGCCGCTGAACCGGGTCGAAAGCGCCGCACTGATTGGCCGCATCCGCGGCCATTTTGCCGAGTACGGGTTCGGCCTGTGGGCCCTGGAGCGCCAGGACAGCGGGGCGTTCATCGGCATGACCGGCTTGCTCAATGTGAGCTTCGATGCGCCGTTCACCCCGGCGGTGGAGATCGGCTGGCGCCTGGCGCGGCGCCACTGGGGCCAGGGCTTCGCCAGCGAGGCGGCCTGGACCTGCCTGCGTTGTGCGTTCGCCCAGCTGGGCCTGGACGAAGTGGTGTCGTTCACTACCCAGGGCAATCTGCCGTCGCAGAAGGTGATGCAGGCCATCGGCATGCAGCCCGATCCGCTGGGCGACTTCGAGCACCCGCGCCTCGAGCCCGGCCACCCCTTGCGCCCCCACGTGCTGTACCGGATCAACCGCGCCCAGTGGCAGGCCACCTTGCATGGCTGAATCGCAGAACATACAGGCCGCCAATGACAAACCCTGTATTATTTGCGCCCTGGGCCTTGCTTTGGAGAATCTCGAATGAGCCACGTGTTGGACGATCTGGTCGACCTGTTGAGTCTGGAGGCGATCGAGGAAAACCTGTTCCGCGGACGCAGCCAGGACCTGGGCTTTCGTCAGCTGTACGGGGGCCAGGTACTCGGCCAGTCGCTGTCGGCGGCCAGTCAGACGGTCGAAGAGGCGCGCCACGTGCATTCGTTGCACGGCTATTTTCTGCGTCCGGGCGATGCGTCGATGCCGGTGGTGTATTCGGTGGACCGCGTGCGTGACGGCGGCAGCTTCAGCACCCGCCGGGTGACGGCGATCCAGAAGGGCCAGCCGATCTTCACCTGCAGCGCCTCGTTCCAGTACGACGAGGAAGGCTTCGAGCACCAGGGCCAGATGCCCCAGGTGGTCGGCCCCGAGAACCTGCCGTCGGAAGTGGAACTGGCCGAGCGCATGGCCGATCAGTTGCCCGAGCATATTCGCGACAAGCTGCTGTGCGCCAAGCCCATCGAAGTGCGCCCGGTGACCGAGAAGGACCCCTTCAACCCCAAGCCCGGCGACCCGGTTAAGTACGCGTGGTTTCGTGCCGACGGCAACCTGCCCGACTCCCAGGCGCTGCACAAGTACATGCTGGCATACGCCTCGGACTTCGGCCTGCTGACCACTTCACTGATGCCCCATGGCAAGTCGGTGTGGCACCGCGACATGCAGCTGGCCAGCCTCGACCATGCGCTGTGGTTTCACGGCAACCTGCGCGCCGATGACTGGCTGCTGTACGCCATGGACAGCCCGTGGGCGGGCAATGCGCGCGGCTTTGCCCGTGGCAGCATCTTCAATCGCGCCGGGCAGCTGGTGGCCTCGTCGTGCCAGGAAGGCCTGATTCGCCATCGCAAGGACTGGGCATGAGCCTGCGCTCGATTCGCCACTGGGTGTTCGACATGGACGGCACCCTGACCGTCGCCGTGCATGACTTTGCGGCCATTCGCGTGGCGCTGGACATCCCGGCGCAGGACGACATTCTTACCCATCTGGCGGCCCTGCCTGCGGCAGAGGCGGCGGCCAAGCATGCCTGGCTGCTGGAGCACGAGCGCGAACTGGCAGTGGCCTCGCAGGCGGCGCCGGGGGCGGTGGCGCTGGTGCGCGAGCTGGCGGCGCGGGGCTGCCGGCTGGGGATCCTGACGCGCAATGCGCGCGAGCTGGCGCATGTGACGCTGGAGGCGATCGGCCTGGCCGACTGCTTCCCGGTGCAGGACATCATCGGCCGCGACGAGGCTCCGCCCAAGCCGCACCCGGGCGGGCTGCTGCAACTGGCCCAGGCGTGGGACGTGGCACCGGCGCAGATGGTGATGGTCGGTGACTATCGCTTCGATCTGGACTGCGGGCGTGCGGCGGGTGCGCGCACGGTGCTGGTGAATGTGCCGCAGAACCCGTGGCCGCAGCTGGTGGATTGGCATGCGGCTGATTGTGGGGTGTTGCACGGGATGCTGGAGTAGGTCCGTGCTGGCCTCTTCGCCGGCCTTGCCGGCGAAGAGGCCCGGATCATCAACCCAGGCCTTCGATCAGAACGCCCAGCGCGTAGTCAGCATCAGGTTGCGCGCTTCGCCATAGTAGGTGGTGTCGAAGTTGCCCAGCCCTGCCAGGTAGCGCTTGTCGAACACGTTGTTGGCGTTGAGCGTGAAGCTCAGGTGGTCGTTGTACTGGTAGCGGCCCATCAGGTCGATCAGGGTGTAGCCACCCTGCTTGATGAAGGTGTAATCCTTCACCGTAGGGCTGTAGATCTGGCCGTAGAACGCGCTCTGCCAGTTCACCCCGCCACCCACCGTGACCTTGTCCAGCGCCCCCGGCAGGCGGTAGGTGGTGAACAGCCGCAGCAGTTGCTCAGGCTTGGTAGTGCTCATCGGCGAGCCGAAGATGCGCTGGTGGTCCTTGTCGCGAGAACGCGCATAGGTATAGCCGGCCGACAGGTTCCAGCCCTCCTGCAGTTCGCCGGCAATCTCCAGCTCCACGCCCTCGGTGGTTGCGCCGCGGGTGGCCTTGTAGATCCCCTCGTTGGTGTTGGTGGTGCCGGTCTGCACCGCCACGTTGTCCTGCTCGATACGGAACAGCGCCAGGCTGGCATTGAGCCGCCCCTCGAAGTAGGCCGCCTTCAGCCCTGTCTCGTAGCTGTCGCCCTCCACCGGATCCAGCGGGGTGCGGTTTGCGTCCTTGTAGGTCTGTGGTTGGTAGATCGAGGTGTAGCTGGCATACACCGAGTAGGTGTCGTCCAGGTCATACACCACGCCGGCATACGGGGTCACCACGCCATGCTGCTTGTAGCCGGCCTGGTTGTCGCTGAAGTACACCGGGTTGAGGCCGTCGTAATCGTAGTTGTCGTTGTACTTGAAGGTGCTGACGCGGGTGCCGAGGATCAGCGACAGGTCGTCGGTGGGGCGCAGGCGGGTGGCGATGTACGCGCCGTTCTGGCGCTTGGTCTGCTCGTACTTGCCGTTTTTCGGGAAGTCCGGCACGCCGATCTTGCCGTTCCATTCGTAGATGTTACCCGGTGTGCCGCCCAGGCTGGTGTCCCAGGTGGCGCCGGTCTGGCGCGAGTTGGCCGCGTTGAAACCCATCACCAGGTCGTGCTGGCGGCCCAGCAGGGTGAAGGGGCCGGACAGGTTGATGTCGGCGGTGTTCTGCACCCGGTGACCTTCCCAGCGGCCCCAGAACATGAACATGCCTTCGCCCGTGGCACGGTCGGGATTGCCGCCGCTGGCCGAGGCCAGGCGCGTGTCGTGGTCGCTCTGCAGCTGGTTGACGCTGAGCTTCAGGCTCCAGTCGTTGGCCAGCGCCTGCTCCAGCGAGGCGAAGTAGGTGCGGTTCTGGAAGTCGCGACGGCTCCAGTCGGCCCCCGGGTTGAACCGGCGCGAAAAGTCGGTGCGTCCGCCATCGGCGAAGTACACCGGGTTGCCGGTCCAGGAGGTGCCGCGCGGGGTGGTGGTCTGCTGGTCGATACCCACGCTCAGCAGGGTGTCGGGGGTGACGTCGACTTCGAGGATGCCGTAGTACACCTCTTTCTTCTGCTGGTAGTGGTCCTGGTAGCCCTTCCTGTCCTGCTGCGCGCCGACGAAGCGCCCGCGCACGCTGCCGCTGTCGTTCAACGGGCCGGAAACATCGCCTTCGCCACGGTAGTCGTCCCAACTGCCGGCGCTGCCCGACAGCGAGGCCTGGAACTGCGCGGTGGGTTTCTTGCGGATCAGGTTGACGGTGGCCGAAGGGTCGCCGGAGCCGGTCATCAGGCCGGTGGCCCCCTTGAGCACTTCGACGTGGTCGTAGATCGCCATGTCGACATGCGCGGTGCCTTCATCGTATACGCCGTCGTAGATGGTGTTGACGCCGTCGTACTGGAAGTTGGTGATGGCCAGGCCACGGCTGGAGAATTCGGTACGGTCGCTGTCGTAGGCCTGGGCGGAGACGCCGGGGGTGTTGCGCAGCACGTCGGTGATGCTCTGCGCGCCCTGGTCATCCATCTGCTGGCGGGTGACCACGGTGACCGATTGCGGGGTTTCGCGGATCGACAGCGGCAGCTTGGTGGCGGTGCGGGTAGCGGCGGTGGTGTAGGCGCCGGTGTTTTCGGTGGTCTCGCCAAGGGTATTGCTTTCGATGCTGGTGGCCCCCAGCTCGACGGCGCCGCCGTTGCCGGCTGGCACCAGCACGTAGCCGCCATTGGACTGGCGCTGGGCCTGCAGGCCGCTGCCCGCCAGCAGTCGCGCCAGGCCTTCATCGATGCTGTAGCTGCCCTGCAGGCCCGCCGATTGCAGGCCCTGGGTTTGCCGCGCATCGAACGACAGGGTGATGCTGGCGCGGGTGGCGAACAGGCTCAGCGCGGTGCCCAGCGGGCCTGCGGCGATCTGGAAGTGGGTGCTTGCGCTTTGTGCCAGGGCGTTTGACGGCAGCACCGCCAGCAACGGCAACGGTGCCAGCGGCAGGCTGAACAGGGCCAGGTGGACGGCGCGTAGCAGAGGGCGAGGCGCTCGCGGGCAAGGGGCGGACATGCAGGTTTTCCTTCGATTGGCTGGGCAGGGGCGCGGCTTTTTTTTCCGCTTTAACTGCGTAGCCGAATGAGAATGAAAATCGGCAACCCGGTTTTCGATGTTTTTTCAGACCGGCTCGACGCTCACCCAGTACCGCGTGAGGTAGCGCACCTTGACCGGCAGCGAGGTGCCCAGGTTCTGCAGGACGGTGTCGGTATCGTCGATGCGAAAGGCGCCGGACAGGCGCAGGTCGGCAATGCGCTCATCGCAGCGCAGCAGGCCGGGACGGTAGCGGCGCAGCTCGCTGATGAAGTCGGCCAGGCGCCACTCGATCACGGTCAGCATGCCGTCGGTCCAGGCACCGGTGCCGGGGGCCGCGCTACCGACCGCTCCGAGCTGATGCGCGTCGAAGCTCACGCTTTGCCCGCTGTCCAGGCGCAGCACTTGCCCGGGCTGATCGGCGGGGCGGACCTCCACGGCGTGCTCCAGTACGCTGACCCGGCTCAGGCCGCCCTCGCTGTGCACGCTGAAACGGGTGCCCAGGGCGCGGATGCGTCCTTCCGGGGTTTGCACCAGGAAGGGCCGGCCTGCGGCGTCGGCGGCGGTTTGCACCATGATTTCGCCGCTGTACAGGCGCAGCAGGCGCTGCTGGCCGTCGAATTCGATATCCAGCGCGGTGTTGGTGTTGAGTTCCAGTTGACTGCCATCGCCCAGTGTCACGTGGCGGCGCTGGCCTTTGCCGGTACGCAGCCCAGCCATCAGCTCGCGGCCCGTGTCGCTTTCGCGCACGGCCCAGCCGGTGATGCCCACGCCCATCAACAGGGCCAGGGTCTTGAGCACGGCGCGGCGTCGTGCGCGCACGCCGGCCAGGGTCGGCAGGGCCACGTCGGCGGGCAGGCGGCCAAGCTGGCGCTGCAGTTTTTCCACCCGCGCCCAGGCCTGGGCATGGGCCTGGCTCTTGCCCAGCCAGTCCCGCCAGGCCTGCACCTGGGCCTCGCTGGGCGGCGCGGCATTGAGCTTGACGTACCAGCTGGCCGCCGCCTCCAGGGTTGAATAGTCCAGGGGCTGGGCCATGTCAGTCGTCCGTCAGCAGCAGGCAGTGGGTCATGGCGCGGATCATGTGTTTTTTCACCGTGGTCACCGACACGCCCATGCGCTCGGCGGTGGCCACGTAGCTCAGGCCCTCGAGCTGCACCGCCAGGAAGATCTGCCGGGTGCGTTCGCCCATGCCGTCGAGCAGGGTATCGACGGCCACCAGGGTTTCGAGAATCAGCAGGCGCGTTTCGGGCGACTCGACGACGCGCTCCGGGCGGGTGGCCAGCTCGGCGAGGTAGGCCTGTTCCAGGGCCTTGCGGCGAAACTTGTCGACCATCAGCGCATGGGCGATGGCGCCCAGGTAGCTGCGCGGTTCACGAATGGTCTGGGCATTGCGTGCGGTCAGCACCCGGATGAAGGTGTCCTGGGCAAGGTCTGCGGCATCGCTGGCGTTGCCCAGGCGCGCGCGCAGCCAGCTTTTCAACCAACCGTTGTGTTCGCTGTAGAGCGCGTGCAGGGCAGCGTGATCGGGTGCGGGCATGGCGCGGAGGATACTGAGTAATTGATAATTAGTCGCATTATTGTGGTTTGCCGGCGGATTGTGCAAGTGCTGGTGCTTGACCTGCGTCAGGCACGGGCGAAGACTGGTTGACCCTTTACAGACACGAGCGAGGCGCTTCCCATGAGCCACAAGGCCATTTACGTTCAACCCGGCGGCGGATATGACAAGGTGCAGGTGGGCACGTGCGAAGCACCGGCGCCGCAGGCGGGCGAGATCACCGTGCGCCTGCGTGCCAACTCGCTCAACTACCACGACTTTGCCGTGGTCAGCGGCATGTGGGGGCCTGCCGAGCCGCGCATTCCGATGGCCGATGGTGCCGGTGAAGTGGTGGCCGTGGGCGCCGAGGTCAGCGAGTTCGCTGTCGGTGATGCAGTGGTCAGCACCTTCTTCCCCGACTGGCTGGATGGCGCGCCGCTGATCGAAGGCTTTGCCACGGTGCCGGGCGATGGCATCGACGGCTATGCCCGCGAGCAGGTGACGGCCCGTGCCACTTCGTTTACCCATGCGCCCAAAGGTTGGAGCCATGCCGAAGCGGCCACGCTGACCACTGCGGGCTTGACCGCCTGGCGTGCACTGATGGCCGACGACGCACTCAAGCCAGGCGACACGGTGCTGGTGCAGGGCACCGGCGGGGTGTCGATCTTCGCCTTGCAGTTCGCCAAGCTGGCGGGCGCCACGGTGATTGCCACCTCCTCCAGCGACGCCAAGCTCGAACGCCTCAAGGCCCTGGGCGCCGACCACCTGATCAACTACCGCACCACTCCGGCCTGGGGCGAGCAGGTGCGCAGCCTGACCCACAATCGTGGTGTGGACCATGTGATCGAGGTGGGCGGCCCAGCCACGCTGGAGCAATCGATGATTGCCGCGCGCATTGGCGGGCACATCTCGTTGATCGGTATCCTCACCGGCGTGGCGGGGCAGTTGCCGCTGGTGCAGGCGCTGGTGCGCCAGTTGCGCCTGCAGGGGGTACTGGTGGGTAGCCGTGCCCAGCAGCAGGCCATGGTGCGTGCCATCGACGCCAACGGCCTTCGCCCGGTGATCGACAAGCACTTTGGCCTGGAGCAGATCGCCGATGCGTTCCGCTATCAGGAAACCAACCAGCATTTCGGCAAGATCGTGCTGGATATCTGAGGCACGCCCCGACACGACAAAGCCCGCTTCTGGCGGGCTTTGTCGTGTCTGATACGAGGAAATCAGGTAAGGCGGGTAGGCAGTTTCCTCAATTGGGATGAGAGGTGTCTTGACCACTGTGGGGCTCCTGTTCACAGCGGTTCATCTGGGGTTTCCTGGCGCGCCTGAGTCTGCAGGTGAGCGAAAAGGCATGAATTGTCTTGGCGGAATCTTGCGACTAAAATCAGTCGCAGTCGGAGGTTCAATGTCCCGCCACGAAAAGCTTCTGGCCAAATTGAGCAACAAGCATTCCGTATTCACCTGGGGTGAGCTGACCGCGCTTTTGAGCGGCTTTGGATATCGACAGATCAACGGTAACGGAAGCCGAGTGAAGTTCGATAACGGGAATCCGCTGGCGATGATCAACTTGCATAAGCCACATCCCGGCAACGAGCTGAAGGCTTACATCAGATGCCAGGTTATTGAACACTTGAAAGCCGGAGGGTTGATTTGATGGGCACACTGTTGCATTACAGGGGGTATCACGGCTCCATTGAAGCCAGCCCAGAAGACAACTGTCTATACGGCAAGGTGCAGTTCATCCGGGCTCTGGTGAGCTATGAAGGAGAGACTGTGGCACAGTTGGACGCGGCATTTCGCGAGGCCGTGGATGACTATCTACACACATGTGCAACCTTGCATCAGGCTCCCGAAACCCCATGTAAAGGCTCATTCAATGTGAGGGTTGGCCATGACCTGCATTTGGCCGCCAGCGTGGTTGCCAACCGGCAGAGTATTTCGCTCAACGACCTGACGCGCCGGGCATTGACCGCCTACCTGAGTCACCATGAGTAGTACGATACGCTTGCAGCGCGCCTGAATACGCGCCACGACAAAGCCCGCTTCTGGCGGGCTTTGTCGTGTCTGGCGGTTGAGGTCAGAAGTCGTAGCGCACGTTGGCGGTGAAGGTGTCGGCATCGAAGCCGCTGCTGGTCAGGTAGTTGTACGACCCCCCCACGCTCCAGGCACCGACGCGGTAGGTTGCGCCCAGGCCCAGCTCGTAGCTGTCGCGCGCCGGGGTGGCGCCGCGGGTGGTGAATGGCGTGCCACCCAGCACGAAGGTGGAGGTGGTGCCGGCCTTGTCGCCGATGAAGTCATGCCAGGCCATCAGCTTGGCTTCCGGCTCCAGGCTGCCCACGCCCAGTTCGAAGGCGGCTGCCAGGCGTGCGCCCAGGCCCATCTCGCCGATTTCGTAACGCTGGCTGCCGACGTTGAGCGCCGCCGAGCTGCCTTTTTCACGGTACGAGTCGATCGAGACATTGGCGTAGCGCGCGCCGATCTGCGGCTCGAGCACTACCTGGCGGTCGAGCTGGAAGGTGTAGCCGGCCAGCGCGTTGACGCCGAAGATCTCGCTGTCGTAGTCGGCCTTGGCGCGGCTGCCGGCGATGTAGCGTTTGGACTCGTTGTCGTTCCAGCCGTACATCACCGAAGCATCGACGAAGTAGTTGTCGAGGGTCCAGTTGCCGTACAGGGTCAGGGCATGGCCGCTGACATCGGTCTTGTTGCCCCGGTCGGATTTGACGTCGCTGGTCAGGTAGCTGTACGCCAGGCCCACGGTGGTATCGGGGTCGAGCTTGCCGTCGGCACCCACGGCGATGCCGTTGGTGTTGGCATCGTAACCGTCGATACCGTGGCGACGATCCTGATCGGCATCGCTGGACAGTGCCTGTACCCATACGCCAGTGCCCGACAGGCCTTCACCGGACGACAGGCCGTTGCGGGCATTGCTGGAGCGGCGGGTGACGGCGTTGCCCACCAGGGTCTGGCTGCTGGTGGCGGCATTGATCACGCCGCGGCTGACATCCGGGGTCAGGGTTTCGGCGAGACTGGCCAGTTGCGCATCGCTGCTGGCGTTGGCGAAGGCCTGGAATACCGGATCGCTTTCGCTGAGCTGGCCCATCACGGTGTTCTTGAACGGTTGTATGGCATTGACTGCATTGCGCGAAGCACGGGCGCCGAGCAGGTTCTGCTCGATCGCTTCATCGCTGCGGGTTGCGACCAGCGCCTTCACATCCTGGCCCTCGATGCCGAAGTTTTTCACTTCGAGCAGCGCCGAGGACGAGACCACCGACAGGTTCTGCGCTTCTTCCCAGGTGCCGGAGTTCAGCAGGGTGTAGCGGGTGCCCTGGGCCGGGGTGCGGAAGTCGTCGGAGCGGGCTTGCAGCTCGATCTGGCTACCTGCGGAGAAGTAGGTGTTGCCGGTCACCTTGAGAATCGGTGAATCGGGCAGGGTCGTGTTGTCCAGCAGCAGACGCAGGCGTGCGGTGTCGCTGTCGAGGTCGAGATCGCCGTCCAGCGTGGTGTGCGGTGCCAGCAGGGTCAGGGTGCCACCGTCGATGTCCACGTAGCCGGCACGGATGGTCGAACCGTCGAAAGCCACGTCGCCTTTGACCAGCACGCCACTCAGCCCCAGCAGATCGCCTTTTACCTGGCCGCCGGACCAGTAGAAGTACGACTGCGCGTTGCTGTCTTCGGCCAGAATCGCCGCAGTGCCGCCTTCGAGCAGGCCGGCGGTCTGGGTGATCGAAAACAGATTGCTGCCGCTCAGGTTGACCAGATGGATGCCGATGCCATCTGCCGAAATGGTGCCGCTGTTGTTGATGTTGCTTTTGTAGGGCGGGGTGATGGACCCGCTGAAGACGGCATTCTCGACTTCGATACCGGCCGAGTCGGCGCCACGCGCGGTGATGGTGCCGCTGTTGATGATGCTCGACTGGGTGGAGGTGATCATCATGCCGTTGGCGTTCTGGCCCGTCACGGCAATGCTGCCGCTGTTGATCACATCACCGGCAATATTGGCCAGGTACAGGTCCAGGCCCATGGCGCCTTCGCCGGTCACGTTGATGCTGCCCTGGTTGACCAGGTTGCCGCCGATGCTGGAATCGAGGGTGAGGGAAATGGCCGAGGGAATATCGGTGGCACTCGCCGCGCTGAGGTTGATCGCGCCGCTGTTGGTCAGGTTGCCCAGCACAGTGACATCGATCAGCTCGACGCCGGCGTTCTGCGATGTGCCGCTGAAGGTGGCGCTGCTGAAGGTATCGCCGGTATTGCTGTAGCCACCGGAGCTGAGGTCGTGGTTCAAGTCGATAGCGGGAGAGGCATTGGCCGTGGCTGTAGCAGCGGCAATGGAAAGCGCCAGCAGTGAGCGGCGCAGCGATGCAGTATTCAAGAGGGTGTCCCTTCCAGGGTCGGAAACCGACGCGGGACAACCAGCGCATGCTGCGTCTGTATCGGCCATCCCTGCCGGCTTGTCAGTGAGTGCTGAATCAAGCGCTGGGTACTGTACAGGATGGTTGTAGGACAATTCAGCAGCAAAAGCCGGGTAGGCTGCTTTTCACGGAAAAATGTGAATCAGCCTGCATCTGTAGGGAAAACAGGCAGATTGGCGGGAATTTAATGGGTCGTGTGGGGTCGACCGGTGTCGTCCTGGCGAAGGCCAGGACGTCTTGCAACCGCAATCAGGCGAAGCTGATGTTGATGCGCTGCTGGCCGTAAACGACTTTGGCGGCAGAGATCAGCTGGTGCGGGATCTCCACGAACGGAATGTCGGAGTTGGTCAGGGCGATGTCCACCAGTTGCACCATGATCGAGTTCTTGCGCACCAGGATCACGTCCGACCAGTCGGTGTTGGTCATGGCCAGCGGGATGAAGTCGGAGCGCTTCATGAAGCTGCTCAAGGCTTCGAGCACGCCAAGGTTCTGCTTGGTGCCGTTGGGGCTGTGGCAGCAGTCGTTGAGCAGGATGAAGCCATCCGGGCCGACCAGTTCCTGGTAGTACATCAGGTCGCGCAGGATGAATTCGTACTGGTGGCTGGCATCGATGTACACCACGTCGAAGGTCTCGATGCCGGTACGCGGCTGGATCGCGTCGATGGCGCTGATGGTGTCGGCGCGGATGACAGTGACGTTGTCCTTGTCGGCGAAGCGGTCCAGGCATTGCTGGTAGAGGTTGTCGAAGGTGGCCTGCTCATGCATCGGGCCGCCGTAGTAGTAGGCGTATTTCTCTGGCGGCTCGACCCATGGCGGCAACTGGTCGAATGGGCTGTAGTCGTCGTTGGAGGCAGGGCTCCAGCTGTCGATCAGCACCATCTTTTCCGGGGTCAGGGCCTGGTAGAGCTTCATCGCGTTTTCGCCGCGCAGCACTCCCAGTTCCGCCACCACCGGCTGCTTGCCATAGGCGGTAAACACCGCGTTGAGTACGTGATAGAAGGTTTCACGGTAGGTTGTGCAGACTTTCATCGGTGACCTGCTCTGCTGCTAGTTCGGTTGCCAAGCATATCGGCCTGGCAATCGATTTCGAGAGGGCCGGTTCGATGCAATTTGTGACGCGCCCGATCAGCGCGTCACTGTCGATTGCTCAAGCCTGGGCCAGGCGGCCGACGCGTAGCCAGCCAAGCACGACCGCGCCAATCAGCAGGAAGCCCAGGTAGCCGAACAGCGGGTAGACCTGCCCCACCAGGCTGACGAACCCGACCAGGCTGCCAACGAACGCCAGGGCGCCGGCGGCCGCCGAGCCGATGCGGAACGTGCGGGTGCCCGCTGGCAGCAATCGCGCCGAAAAGGAGTACAGGGTGCCAACGGCGGTGTTGAGGATCATCAGGAAAATGACCACGGCCATCACCAGGCCAAGCACCGGTGAAATCTCGGTGGCGATGGACAACATGGGCATGGGCAGGTCCGCCACGCTGTCCAGGCGCGACAACAGCCCCAGGCTCATCACCAGCATCAGCACCCCCAGCAACGCGCCGCCGAAGATGCCACCCCAGATGGCGTGCTTCTCGGTCTTTGCGGTGCCGCCCATGATCGACAGAAAGGGCACCCCGGCCACGATGTTGTAGGACACGTACAACAGTGCCCCCAGCAGCCAATGGCTGGCGCCGGCGTCCTGCTGGCTGGCCAGTTGATCGAGCTCGCCGAAACTCAGGCCTCGGGTGGCCACACCATACAGGGCCACCGCTACTGCCGTGAGAATCAACAGCGGGGTGGCGGCGCCGATCATGCCAATCACCTTCTGCACATCCAGGCACACGATGGCGACCACGATCACGGTCACCGCCAGGCTGCCGAACAGGGCAGGGATGCCGAACTGCTGCTCCAGCAGGGCACCGCCACCGGCCAGCATGACCACGGTCACCGCAAACATGAAAAAGGTGATCATCAGGTCGACGAAGGCGCCCAGGTAGCGCCCGCACAGGGCGTTCACGACGTCTTTATGGGAGCTGGCCCGCAGGCGGCTGCCCATGCCTGCCAATGCCATGCCGAGAAAGATGAACAGTGAGGCGCTGACCACTGCCCCGAGCAATCCCCATACGCCGAAATCGACGAACATCAGCAGCAGTTCCCGACCGGAAGCGAACCCGGCGCCGACAATCACACCGACGAACGCGCCGGCTATTTTCAGGCTCTCTTTCATGACGATTTCCCTCGAATTATTGTTGTTAGGGCTTATGGGGCGGGCCACTTTCCGTGGCCATGCCGGGGCATCGCAGTGGCAGGCGGCAAGGGTGTGCTAGCGGGCGCCGACCCAGGCCTGGACTTCGATCTCTACGTCGACCCCCAGTGCCAGCTGGCTGCCGCCGACCGTGGAGCGCACCGGAAAACCATTGTCGAAGTAGCGCTTGTACACCTCGTTGAAACCGGCGAAATGTTGCATGTCGGTCAGCCAGACCGTGGCCTTGACCACCTGATCGAACCCCACACCGCACTCGGTCAGGGTTTCGCCGATACGGCTCATGACCGCCTCGGTTTGCTCGCGGATATCCCCGAGCACCACGTTGCCCTGTGGGTCCATTGGTACCTGCCCCGAGAGAAACAGGAAATCGCCGACACGGATGGCCTTGGAGAACGGGTAGGGCAGATGGCTGGGGTAACGCTGCAGTTGTTCGGACATGGCATTGAACCTCGTGGGTGATGAGTGATTAACGCAAGCGGGCAGGTGCCAGGCGCTGTGGCTCGACACCTTGATGAAGCAGTGCTTGGGGCAGCGGCTGATCGAGCAACTGGGCGCAGGCCAGTTGCGACACGCCGGCCGCAGACTGGATGCCATAGCCGCCCTGTGCCGCGAGCCAGAAGAAGCCTTCGCGGTGATTGTCCCAGCCGACCACCAGGTCGCCATCGGCGACGAACGAGCGCAGGCCGGCCCAACTGTGACGCGGGCGGCGGATGGTCAGGGAGGTGGCGGCCTCGATGTGGTAGATGCCGGTGGCGATGTCCAGCTCTTCGGGCATCACGTCATGGGGCGGCACGGGGTCGGCGTTGGCCGGGGAGCCCAGCAACTGGCCGGCATCGGGCTTGAAGTAGAAGCTTTCGTCGATGCCGATCACCGTGGGCCAGCGCGAGAAATCCATGCCATGGGGGCCGTCGAAGGTAAAGGCTGTGCGTCGGCACGGCTGCAAGCCGATGGGCTTCACGCCGCACTGCTGCGCAACCTCATCAGCCCAGGCGCCTGCGGCATTCACCAGCGTGCGCGCGCGCAACTGGCGACCGTCGGCCAGGGTCAGGTGCCAGTGACCGCCTTCACTACTGGCGACGCTCAGTTGCGCATCGCATTGCAGCACACCACCGGCACGGCGCGCGGCGCGCAAGAAGCCCTGGTGCAGCGCATGCACGTCCAGATCGCGGGCATCGGTTTCGAGCATCGCGCCAACCATTGCCTCCGGGTTCAGGCACGGCACCAACGCGAGCGCATGCTCGGTATCGATCAACGACACATTGCCAGCCTGTGCTGCACCGGCAGCGAAGGTCTGTTCCAGCAGAGGCTGTTGCCCCTGGCCTGCGACATACAGGCAACCGCGAGGCTCCAGCAGCGCATGCTCGGTGAAATCAGCGGGCGGTTGCTCATAGAAAGTGCGGCTGGCGCGGGTCAAGGCCTGGATCTGCGGTGTGCCGTAACTTTCCATGAACATGGCTGCGGAACGACCGGTGGCGTGATAGCCCGGCTGGCTCTCGCGCTCGAGCACCACGACCCTGGCTTGCCCAGCCAGGCGATAGGCCAGGGAGGCCCCCGCAATACCGCCGCCAATGATGGCGAAATCGAAACATTCGCTCTCGTGCATACCGAGGTGCCTCCTGTTCCGAGTGGGAGAAGCAATGTCTTCGCCGCTGTTCTTGTAATTCTCAGATACGAGAAATGTAAGATATGAGAATTTTCCAGTCAACCTATTACCTTGAGGTATTATTTTTGGCCCTTGCCCGGCTTGGCCCAAGGCATCGTTTCCGTATGGCAGAGAAGTTTGCATGAGCTCCGATCCAGTCTCGCGTTCCCCGGCCCACCCCTTGATAGATCGCGCCCAGGTGGGTGCCCGTCTTCGTGTCATACGCAAGAACCAGAAGCTCACGCTCAAGCAATTGTCCGAGCGTTCAGGCGTAGCGCTGTCGACCCTGTCGAAGATGGAGCTGGCGCAGGTATCGGTGAGTTACGAGAAGCTGGCGGCGGCAGCGCGGGCATTGGGTGTGGACATCGCCCAGCTGTTCAGCCCGGCCAAGGTGAGCGTGGGTGCGGTACAGCCCACGGTGGTGAGCACGGCCATCGATACGGCGGCGGGTTACAGCACGGGCAACTACGAGTACCACCCGATGGCGGGGGATTTTCCCGGGCGCAACATGACGCCGATGTATGCCCGCATCTGCGCGCGTGAGATGAGCCAGTTCGAAGACTACATTCGCCACCCCGGGCAGGAGTTTGCCGTGGTGCTTTCGGGCCGTGTGCGCATTCAGTTCGAAACGGGTGAATCCGTCAGCGTTGGTTGCCGGGAGACGGTGTATTTCAACAGCGCGATCGGGCACATCTACCTGGCTGAGGGCGAGGCGGGGAGTGACGCCGAGGTGATGGTGGTGATGACGGAGGTCTGACCTTGTGCTCGGCAGATTCCGAAAGCCATGGGGTGAGTGCCCCATGGCTGGCCGTTCAGGGGGTTAGCGCGACGCCCAGGCGTTGAAGCGTTGCTCCAGTTGTTCGCCATGGTCGGCCCAGAACAGCGGGTCTACCGGCACCTGCTGGGAAAGGTTCGCTGGCGCGGTGGGCAGTTCGGCGATGCGGTCCTTGTCGAGCAGTTGCATGGCCTGCAGGTTGGCGGCGCCGTAGTCGATATGTTCGGCGAAGCTTTTCTGTTGCGCGGGGTCGAGCGTGAAGGCAATGAACTCGCGGGTTTTCTCCTGGCGTGAAGCGCCCCGCGGGATAGCCCAGGAATCGAACTCGTAGAGGCCGCCGGACCAGACGATGTCCAGGTCGTACTTTTTCTTCTGCTTGGCCGAGAGGCGGCCGTTGTACACCGAGCTCATCACCACATCCCCCGCGGCGAGATACTGAGGTGGCTGGGCACCGGCTTCCCACCACTGGATATGCGGCTTGATCTCATCCAGCTTGGCGAAGGCGCGGTCCTGGCCTGCCTTGGTGGCCAGCAGCGTGTAGACGTCAGCGTGCGCTACCCCGTCGGCGATCAGGGCGAACTCCAGAGTCGATTTGGCCAGCTTGCGCAGGCCGCGCTTGCCCGGGAATTTCTCCACATCCCAGAAATCCTTCCAGCCGGTGGGGGCTTGTTTCAGCTTGCTGGTGTTGTAGGCCAGCACCGTCGAGTACACCAGGAACCCTATGCCGCAGGGCTGGATGGCGCCGGGAACGAAATGCTTGGTATCGAGGCCGATCTGAGCTGGGTCCAGCGTCTCGAACATGCCCTCTTCACAGCCCCGGGCAAGCTCGGCGGACTCCACCTCCACGGCATCCCAGGACACGCTGCGGGTATCGACCATGGCCTTGACCTTGGCCATTTCGCCGTTGTACTCGCCGGAAATGATCTTGCTGCCCCGGGCTTGTTGCCAGGGCTTGTAGAAGGCCTTTACCTGGGCCTCCTTGTTGGCGCCACCGAAGGAGACGATGGTGAGGTCGGCCGCGAGGCCGTGACTGGCAGTGACTATCCCCGTTGCGAGTGCTGCGAATTTCAGAGCTTTGATCATTATTGTTATCTCCTACTGTTCAAGGGTGATTGCACATCACTCGAGACACCGGGATCAGTCGGTCCTCCCAGACGAGAGACATCCGGTTCTCGTTCCAGCGCTGCAGGGCAAACCGCACAGCCAACAGCAAGGCTCGCCACGCAGCGCAGTGTTCTCCTAAGGTGGTTTTGTGGTGCCCTAAGGTTTCATGGGGGTAAGGAGGGTAAAAGCTGACTTTTTCGATTCTTGGATTGGGGTTTACTAAACTATGAATGGATGAGGGGGTTCAATTGTCACTCCCGGATGTGCTGACGATTTTTGCCATGCGATGTCATACAGGCATGAAAAAGCCCGCGCTTGGCGGGCTTTCTGGGATCGTGATCAGAGGCTGTGTGCGTACTTCTCATCAACCTTGCGTCTTTCAAGCGTGTACTGCTTCAGGTCGATTTCATCCGTGGCCAGCCTTGAGTCGAGATTGTCCATCTCGGTTCTTTTCAAGTTGGACACGTGCGCTTTAGTGGCTTGATAGTTGATCGATTCTGCAGCGTCATACCCGCTGACAGGGTCCCATAAGATCGAGATAGGCCAGAGCAAAAGGTTGACCACGCCAAACCCGTAGGAGCGTCCATAAAAGGAACCCCCGCCAGGCAGGAGGCCAAGTGCGGCTCCCACGCCAGGGCTCTTCTCCTGAACCGCGAGGTTACTTGCCTTGTAACTTGCGAGTTCCGATTGTTGGACCGAATTGAGGCCGGTTGCGCAGCCTGTGCTCAATACCATGAGCATGGCTGCCGTCAAATTGCGAAGAGCGAACATCTGGATTCCTTTGGTACCAATCGCGCTCGGCCCCCTCCGGGCCGAGCCGCGGCGGATTCTACAGGGGGGCGTGATGTTTTTGTGCCATCATCGGCGGATTGGACACAGTTCCATCAGAGTGGGTGGTGCTGATTGACTTTGGTCTCCCCATCTTCCCAGCCTGCGTGGGAGCTCAAAACTCAGAAAGCCCCAGCGGCCCTGAGATTCCGTATTGCGGAATTTCAGGCAAAAAAAAAGACGTCCGAGGACGTCTTTTCTTTGTGTGGTGGCCGGGGTAATTTGAAACAAATCGGTATCTATCTGTTTTTTCTGGTTAATAATTTATTTGTCAACTTGCTTGGAATACCAGTTGGAACGCTGCGTGGTCTGGATTCCGATGGACGGTGCTTTTTGAGCTCCGTCCCATAAACGAATCGGGATCGAATCTATCAAGCAAATGGTCGCGCTGTTGATTGATGCCCCTGCGCGTACGATGTCCCCACTCGTCGCACGTACAGTGGCTCCTAGCAAACGATAGCGTCAATGATTGCTGTGCTGGTTAAGCCGACTCTCGAAATATTGCGCAGTCTCTTTGTCGGTGCAGTACAGGTAGCAACCCTTCATCCCGCGTGTCATCAGGGTTCGGTATGTATTTTTGATGATCACGTCTGTTTCATTTTTCGCGAGGGTAGGTTGCTCTTTCATCATTTTTTTCCAGCCGCGAATCGATTTATCGCGCTTGTCGCGCTCATCCGGGGATGTCACTACCTTGCCGTCACGTACGACTAGGTCTGGCCCGATGATCACCCCGATGTAATCGACTTCCAAACCTTGGCAGGTATGAATGCAGCCAACCTGCTCGATGGAGTTCTCAGCGATGATCCATAGGCTGCCATCCTGGTCCAGGTTCCATTGGCGTTTGTAGTCACCAATGACGATATCAGCAGCGGTGGGATCTTTCTTGCTCAACCAAGGCCAGCAATAGCCCGCGACCACACGAGCCTTGTTTCCATGGTTTTTCTCGTCAATGGCGTCATGCAGCGTCTGAGGCGAGTCGAACACCTTGAACTCGTACTCAGAGGTGTCGAGCGTCGGATTTGCTGTCGAGCGAATGCCAAGGACGTCATCCAGCCATGCCATGTAACCGTCAGAACCACTGCAGCGAAACTGTGAAGACAGCACATATTCTTCGATCACAGCCCCCTTGGTTTTGGCAAAGGCGCGTATCGCCTGCTTGCTGCCTATGTCGCTCAGGGTCACACGTTGGTCTTCATCGATGAAGAAAATTGAGCATTTCGCTGATTCAATCAGCTCCTTGATCTGGTTTTCGCCAAGGTTCCCATAAAGCCCGCTTTTCTCATTCAGCCGGTGAGCTTCGTCCACGATAAGCGCATCGAATGTGTTGGGCTCAGTGTCGATGAACGCCCCAGAGCCTGAAAAGAAATTCGAGAAATGGCTGCGTTTTATGGTGCCAACCAGTTTGCTTTCGTAGACCTTGCGTGGGGCGGCATTCTTCGAGACATATTTGCTTAACAGCCTCAATTCTGTGAGCCTCACCAGTAAATTGATAGCCAGAACAGTTTTCCCGGTGCCCGGCCCCCCTTCAATGATCAGCACCTTTGGTGCCTGGTCCGAGGCTTCGCTTGCTGCCGCAAGCGCTGATTCAAAAATTGCTTTTTGATCGTCAATCAATACGAACTCTGGCTTGCCTGTCATCAGCCCTTCGAGGGCTTCGGCTAGCGCTTTGGACGGACGGATTTTCCCATCGGACAGTTCGTAGAGAACCTCTTTGTTGTCGCCGTGAACAATATGCTTTTTCAGGAAGCTTCTGAGTTTGGTGAGCTCATCCGGCCCTTTCAGGAACAGTGGGGCTTTGCTGATGTGGGGCTCGTAGTGGGCTGAGTCGATGATGCCGTCGCTGACGTAGTTATGAAGGTAGGCACACGGACGGATCTCGATGCTTTTGTCATACACCGCCTCGTTGAAACCCTCCAGCAGCGCGGCGTATGACCATACTTGATAGGACGGGTGAATGGTCTCAACGAGGCCGCCACCCAATGCCGTTTTGACGATGGCATCCTTGGTAGTGGCGCTGGCCTTGCTCCATTGCTTCAATTCGATCAAGACGGCTTTTTTTGCCTGATTTTCGTCGCGACCGGTGAGCAGAAAATCGATTCGCTTCGACGACTGCGGAATGTGCAGCTCAATGGCTAGGCCCGCGTCGCTCGGCAGGCCTTCATCCCTAAGGACCTTTGCCATATACGTTAGAGATCCTTGCCACGACCTGATTTCCGACTTGCCAACGTTCTTGCCGGTGGCTTCCTTGAAATGCCTGAGGATCACGTCCTCGATGTCATCGTTATCGTTGTCTTTTAGAAATTGCTGTTTGGTCGCAGCGTAAACGATCACGGGTTGTCCTTAGATTCGGGTTGATCAGAGTCGGTCGTACTTTTTGCTGCTGCTTTTGGCTTTATCCACGGGGTATTTCTGGCCGTTCGAGGCGAGTTTCCGTGTCACCGCCTCGTTGAGGTCGATGCCGAGCACGCTGCTCAGGCGAACCAGATACATCAGTACGTCCGCCAATTCGTCTTTTACGGCGAGGCCGATTTCGGGATCTTTAGCTACGGAGAGCGAATCGGCATCGCTCATCCATTGGAAAATCTCGCACAGCTCTCCTACCTCGCCAGTGAGCGCCAAGATGAGATTTTTTGGGGAGTGGAACTGCTGCCAGTCGCGATCATCTGCGAAACGCTGAAGGGATGCGGCAAGCTTCACTACGTCAACCAGTGGCACGGATGAGCTGTCTGAGTCACTCACGGGGCTATCTCTTGTGTATCAGTGGGGGCAAAAAATGTGTAGGAAAACAGATCCTGGATTGTAAGAGTTTTTTCTGCTCTCGCAGAGTTTTTTGTATTTTTCTCACATGTTATCTGCTGGTAAGAATTGCTTGCAGTGGGGGCTACAAGCGCAGAAAGGCGGGAGCTTCTAGAGGTGCCCAGTGGGTTGAAAACCGCCGCCTCTAAGGTTTGCAAGAAGAGGGGGCTTATGAAAAAATGACGGACATTGGTCGTTGTTCAGAGCGCATAGATGGAGACTTCTCACGTAATCGTACTGAGCGCTGCCAGCTAAAATAGATTGAGTTGTGCAGGGCTTCGTTAAATATTAGAAGCCCGCACGACTATATGAAATAGATGAAGTTGATGTTGGGCGAGAGTTCAAGCTCTGATCGCAAGTTTGCGAGCAATTTATATTTTGGATGAAACGATTTTATTACTCTCGAACGATTTCACGAACAACTCCCTGTGAGGGGATGAAAGTTGGACCGATAAGACATGCGGAATGAATTACCATATGGATAGCGTCTGAATATGATGCTTGATTGATGCTTTTTTAACTATGCCAAGTCCAGGGTAGTGTCGAGTGCCATGAAGAGTTATAAATTCTTGCAGGCCTGCAGTGTTGACAAAGTTTCCTGGGTTCGTTGATACATGGGAAATAAGCAAATCTAGAGCTTCGCGAAATTTACCACCGGGGTCACTTTGGCTGTCATTGTCAGAGTAGGAGGAGAAATGGCGCACATACATTTGAGTTGACCGTGAGGGATCAAGGTAGGATATGTGCAGGGTAACGACAAATGCTGGGCCGCCACCTTCTACGAGGCGTTCGCTGAGAATCGTATAATCGCCGAATCCGATAGCATTTGGGAACGCTTTATACCCATTGTGAAAGTCTGAGTAATACGATTCTGTGCCGTAATCTAAATTTCTGGTTTTTTTGTCAAAGCCATCATGAAAGAGGACGGCTCTTGGAAGAGTTCCCCATACCGAAACATTCGTTTTGTCTGGATTGAGTGCCACAGCAGATGCTCTCATTAGATCCACAACGAGGCCAGGTGTAACAATACCTTCAACATAAGCGACAAAAGGTATGGTAAAGCTTTTTAATAGTGCGATGGCAGGCGCATCAGACGCATCACGTATTTTTATACATGGGACAAATGAACCTTGGCCAGTCCCAATAGTTGCAAGGTGGGTTCTCAGAGAAGCAAAAATGTTTGACGCAGAACTTGCGAATTCACTTTGCGAAGGATTAATTACTACCCACGAGCTGATGCCAGCTGCTGTCAATTCGGAGATGGTAGTCGCTAGGGGGGCAAGGTTTAAATTTACAGGTTCTAAAATGGGGCATACATTGCTGGAGGGTATATGTCCAACGAGTTCCCTGAGTGCAGTTAGTTCAAACTGTTTGCCTTTAAGGATTGGGCAGTACATAAAGTTTCCTTACTTAAGATTGAGTTCATGTTTTCCACAAGCCCAGCTCGGGCCTTGCGGGTTGATCCAAATTCGACTCCGGCCGCTATTAAGGATGTAGGTAAAGACAGTATGAAGTCCTTGTCCAAAGCTCTGGTTTGACGAATGATTTTTCTAAACTCAGTACGAATCTTCTCGTTGGCGGCAGATGTCAGTAAGCGCTCACACTCACGAAAGATCTCGGTATTGCTCACATTGGGTGCCGAGCCAAACAACGATTCGGTAAGCCCCACGTATTCCTCACGTCTAAGAGATCTCATTAAGACCCGAACATCAATCTGTGCACCTGTAAGTTGCGCAGATCTCATCTCTCGAAAAGTGCCGCTCTTGTTTAGTAATATGACCCCTACTTCTTCAGGTGCTGTGTGCAGTACTGAGGTTAGATTTTTCTTAGAGACAACTACGTTAACTTTGTCGAATATCTTCAGGTAAGAGTCGATTTGAGGTTTTAGCCGGGTTAGGTTGTCGTAATCGGTTTTTATCTCATAACATGTTGATATGCCATTGACGATCACGCAGTCTGCTTTGTTTGCACCTACTCTGAATTCAGTGAGCATAGTCGAACTGTTTATTGAATGTCTTCCGAGGAGAATTTTCTTTGCAATAGAATTTTTATAATAGTATTCATTGCGATATTCCCTGCACAGTAGGTGATAACAAAATTCAAATACGCTAGCAACAGTAAAGGTGTCATCAAAGCTGTCTTGATAGCATTTAGCCACTCTCGTGACAAGGGACAGATCGCCCCCCGAAACGGAATTGATGTTGCTGCTGGAAAAAATTTTAGCTATCTCGTTGAAATTCAACATGTTTTATATCCGATCAACGATTTCATTATGAGTAAAAAAATCAAAAACCAATTTAGAGAAGCTTGCGGTTGGCGCACATTACCACGCTCGCGTATGCCCTGGCTCCGCACAAACCCAAGCTGCTGGTGGCTAGGGGCTATAGTTTAACGGTAGATCCTGAGTGTCAGATGCCCTTCACGAGCGGCTGGTGGATCGAAAGCTGTCGCTCTCACTCAGAGACTGAAAAGCCATGGCTTTTCTAGGCGCCGTGCGAGCAGCCTGGCCGTTAGCAGATAGTAGTACCGCGTCGCCTCACTGCGCTGGCTCATGCGATGTTCGAGAAGCCATGTCACATGCTTCCTCTGCCAAGCCCATGGGGTTTCTCGCTGCCAACGCTCTGCAATTTCACTCTGAATGAGCTTCGCTTGGCGTAAATGACGTTGCTGCGTTGCGTGTGAGCCGGTCAGTACGCCAGCCAAGAACAACTCCATATCGAATGGCTTGCTCATGTCCTTCCTCCAATGTAGGCAGCGACTACGTCGATCCGGTCGTGCCCCAGCTCATAGCTGATTTGCCTTCGAGCTTCACGATCAAGGCTCCTGTCTGCCACGCAACATTGGCCGCCGCTGATCGGCGCGCGGTGTTGAGTGATTTGCTCATAACGCTCACATGCATACGCCGCTCGTAGTTCATGGAAGCCTTTGAGGTTCTGTGCATGCAAGATGTCCCGCGCAGGGCGGATGATCTTTTGCAGAAAACTTAGGTAGCTTTCGTGTGGCGCAATCAGGTTGCGGCTACCTACAGGTGACGCCTGCCATGCGAATCCAAGTGCGCCACGAATATGGTCGTCCACTGCTATCCAACGTGGCGCCGAGGCCCCGGCGCGGCCGCCTTTGGTTCCATCCTGAATATTAATCCTGCCTAGGTCTTTAGCCTCTCGGATTAGCCGTGGCAGATCAGCCAAAATAGCCTCACGCAAGCGCATGCCGGTGGCTCGCGCCAACACAACGATCGCTGCTGCCCGTCTCTGATCACGACTGCAAAGTGCATCGACGATCTGCTTAACTTGTTCGCGGTCCTGGCCTTGTGGCATCGACTGGCGAACTCCGTTGCGCTGCATTGCCAGCGCCTTGCTCGGGCTTGGCAATTTCACGCACTGATCACCGCGAAGCGCCGCCATGGTCCTGTTAACGCTGGATAGCCGGTTTTGTGCAGTGCTGATGGCGAGGTCACCGCGCCAAACCGCGTCGCGCAGATACGCCGTATAGTCGACCAGTACCTTCCGATCAATCTGCCGTGCATCATTGATACCGGGTCCCTGTTCGGAGTGGCACCACTTCACGAATGCCTGCCACCGATCACAGTGTGCCTTGACCGTGCCGTAATGCCCGCCGCCAAACATATCGCGTATTGCCTGTGGCCCGGCATAGCTCAGTTGCCGGCCCCAGCCAAAATTGCGCCCATCCCGTCTCCCCACGAGTGCCATGATCAAACTCCTCTCCAAGCTAAACCTTGAAAATGTTCCCCACGTCATCCCGCCAAGAATGTTGAGTGTTATCAGGGATCAAGGCCCCTGCGGCCTGTGGGGGTGTCCACTAACGCGGGACTGACGGCTCCTTACGACCGGGAGCATGGGCATCTCATGATCTGGCCTCCTGAACACCGAAACCGGTGGGCGGGTGGAGGCTGCGTTGGCTGACGAAACCAGTGCCGCGAGATCCTGAGTCGGGTGAAGGCAGCGATGCGATGACAGGGGCATGCCTGACTGTCAGCCAGGTGCAGTCCAATCCATGGCTGCGGCACCATCATCTACATCGCTGTTGTTGGTGACTTCGGTGTTTGTCACGCCGATTGTCATGAGGAGGATTGCGGCAAAGCCAAGTTCTATATGGGCTGCAGCAGTGGTATGAGCGCCCGTCTCTTTCCAGAAGAAAGAGACGGGCGCAGGTTGGCGCAAGATTCGGCCAAGCGGATAGTTTGCTACAGGGCAGCGGAGTAGGAAGTGTCGTCTGGCGCACGAGGGCCATGATCTGAAGTAGGCATCCATCACCGGGGAGGTGACCGGGCGAGCTGCCGGACGCTAATCGCCTTATGGGGGGAACCACCGCGGGAGCGGCGTGACCTTCAAGGTTCGGGCCACCTGGGTTGCTGTCATCGACAGCGCTTGCACGGCCAGTTCTACGCCTGTGGATAAACCCGGTCAAGGTTCTAAATTCAGCGCCAATTTGGACTTGAAGAACGGTTATCCACCGGTGGAATTCCGTGGTAAATCCTGGACAACGTGGTCGCTTTTAGCTCTTCAAAGTAAGGTCCATCCAAACAGGGCGGCTTTGCAGCCCTGTTTGGATGGACCCGCGCTTAGAAGCGGATAAGCGAGGCTGCTTGCCCCGAACCTTGAACGTTCAGTTGTTGCTGCAGTTCTTGCGCCTGTACAGCGCTAGCGAATCGGCACCACGTTCTTGTCTCTGACTTGGCCGTACGCTGAGGCGAGCAGGCTGCCGGTGGCGGCTTTCTGGATGTACTCACTCCACCAGGCCATCATCGGGCGCCGGCGCTCGATGTAGTCGGCTCGGTTGTAGGCGCTACGCACCTCATCCTTATCGACGTGCGCCAGTGCGACCTCAATGAGTTCCGGGCCCCAGCCATGTTCATTCAAGATCGTACTGGCTATCGAGCGCATGCCGTGGCTGACCAAGCGATCCTGGAAGCCCATGCGTTTCAACGCCATGTTGGCCGTTTGGCTATTGGCGTGGGTACGTGGATTTCTGTCTGCCGGGAAGACGTATTCGCGATGGCCGCTGTGAGTTCTCAGTGACTCCAGCAGTGCGACAGCGTGATCACTCAACGGGATGCTGTGTGGACAGCGCTTCTTCATCCGCTCCGGTGGGATAGTCCAGACACGCCGTTCAAAGTCGATGTCCGCCCAGCGGGTAGTCGCCGCCTCGGCGGGGCGAGTCATCGTGTGCAACTGCCATTCGATCAGGCAGCGGGTGGTGCGTTTGATGCTGGCATTCGCGATCTCCAGCATGAGCTCGGGGAGCTCTTCGGGTGGAAGCGCGGCCATGTTCTCTTTCTTGGGCTTCTTGAATACTGCCCTGATACCGCTGAGCGGGTTGGCGAAGATCAAGCCGGAATTTACGCCGTAGGTCATGATCTCGTTTAGCCGCTGGCTAAGACGCTTGACCGTCTCCAGGCTGCCTTTCGCTTCGATAGGGCGCAGTAATCCGATCACCATCGGCGCGATGATTTTCACCAGTGGTGTCGTTTTCAAGTCGGGGAGCACATGCAGCGTGAGCGACCGCCAGATGTCCTCGGCGTAGGCCGGGGTGACCGAGTCTTTCTTAAGCTCGAACCAGGCGGTGGCCACGTTCTCGAAGGTATGTTCCGTTTCTGCGCGCTTGGCCTCATTCAGCGTATCGCGCTGCACCTTCGGATCAATGCCCTGCGCGAGCAGCTCGCGCGCTTCGACTGCCTTCTTTCGTGCGTTCGCCAGTGACAGTTTGGGGTAGGTCCCAAAGCCGATGTTGATGCGCTTCTTGGTCACCGGTTCGCGGTAGTTGAAATTCCACAGCAACGAGCCGTTGCTGCGTACTCGGAGCTGCAAACCGTCACCGTCCGTGAGGACGTAATCCTTGGACGCGGGTTTGACTCCCTTGAGCTGTCGATCTGAGAGGCGGAGAGTTTGAGCAGGCATGAGATTGTCCTCAGGCACTGATTCGGTATTCCAAAGATTAGCACCGGATGGACTGGAATACCGTCTGGAATACCCGAATGGCTGGAACTCAGAAACTCTCAAAAGACCGCAAAAGCGCTGGAGGCCGCGTATTTACTGGCGTTCAGGCACAAAAAAAGACGTCCGTGGACGTCTTTTTTTGATCATTTGGTGGAGCCGGGGGGATTTGAACCCCCGTCCGCCAGTACTCCGCTGTCGGTACTACATGCTTAGCCGTGTCTATTGAGTTAATCCGCAGCCGCCCGACGGGCAGGGTGCTTTGGACGAGTTGGGTAAGTTTTAGTCGCTTTGCCCCCAACGTGCTACACGACGATCCTGTTCTGTATGACAATCACTTCGGGTTTACAGGCATCCCCTAGTGATTGCTGGAGCCGAAGCTACCAGGAGAGCGGGCTCGGCTGCTTACGCAGCGAGAGCGTAACCCTCGTAGTTTTCGTCATTGGCAACTATAGAAAGTTGCAACAGTGGATTTACGAGTTCTGTTACCAACTCGGCATGCACCTAGAGTTTCATCACCGGCGTCGAATCCTAATCGGCCCCATTTTTTACTGCTCTAGCGCTAGCACCGTTTCGGGTGCATGTGACGGAGTATACGCCATCGGTCGGGCGACGTCGACTACCGGTCCGGTCGCCCACCGAGGTTACTGACCGTTGCCGCCCTTGTCGGTCTTCTCGAGGCGCGACAGCACCTTGGCGCTGATGGTGATGCAATCCTTGTCGTTGCCCGCCGCCTGCGCGGCCTTGGCGTCAGCCACGTGCTGCTTCAGCGCATCGTCCAGCCCTTCGGAGGTCGCGCCCATGGTTGCCATCTGGTCGTCGATCTTCTGCAGGTTGCTGGCACACAAGTCTTTATCCGCCGCGAACACAGGCGAGGCTAGCAGTGCGGCGCTGAGGAACAGTCCGGTAATCGCAGTACGCTTCATGTGAATCTCCTTGGCTGGGAAGGCCTCAGGATAAGGGGCCTATTTGCATGGACTGCGGCCGATGCCAGGGGTTCAGACGGATGTTGTGGCAGATGGCCGGTTCGCCGGCAAGGCCAGCTCCTGCCGGTGTGCAGGAGCCGCCTTGGCTCACAGCGCCCTGGCTCTGGTAACCCGGTCCACCAGGTACACCAGGCCGTGATAGTCGATGCCGCCATGCTCGCTCAAGCCGATTTCACAGGTGCG
Organism: Pseudomonas sp. 8209; assembly: GCF_028682105.1. Taxonomy (NCBI): domain Bacteria; kingdom Pseudomonadati; phylum Pseudomonadota; class Gammaproteobacteria; order Pseudomonadales; family Pseudomonadaceae; genus Pseudomonas; species Pseudomonas sp. 8209. The sequence goes on along the minus strand of NZ_JANIAH010000008.1, from coordinate 81,855 downwards.
GCTGGTGGAGATGCCTTCGCTGCAGTACTGCACGGCGTCCTTTAGGCTGCGCAGTGAATGTGCGTTCAGTTCGGGGGTGGTGAAGCCCTTGTCGCCGGCGAACCCACAGCAGTGGATGCCCTCGGGTATCACCACCTCTTTGCTGCAACGCCGCGCCAGGTCGATCAGGGCCTGGCTTTCGCCCAGGTGCTGGGTGCTGCAGGTCACGTGCACGGCAATGGGTGCGTCCTGCGGGGTGAACTCCAGCTTGTCCACCAGGTGGGTGCGGATGAAGCGCACCGGGTCATACAGGTCCAGGCGCGAGTCCTTGAGGTCTTGCACCAGGCGCAAGGTGCACGGGCTGGTGTCGCAGTAGATCGGGTCGAGCCCGCCGCGGCTGGCATGCAGCAGCGCGCCGATCAGTTCCTGGCGCTTGTGTTCGGCCTGTTCGGCATAGCCCTTGGAGGCGAACGGCTGACCGCAGCACAGGCTGTCCTGGTTCTCGGGGAACACCACCTGGTAGCCGGCCTTTTCCAGCAGGCCGCGGGTCTTGTCCAGCAGCGAGGTCTGTTCGCGATCGCCAGCGGCCGGGCCCATGACGCGCGATACGCAGGCCGCCAGGTACACCACGCGGGGCCGCGCATCGTTGCTCGCCGGGCTGAACTGGATGGGCTGCAGGGGCTGCGGCATGGCCGGCGTCCAGAGCGGCAGGCGGCCGTTGCTGGCTTTGCTCAACGACTGGCTGATGCGGGCCAGCCGTGGCGCGCCCAACAGGCGGCGGGCACCGTTGGCTGCGCGCAGGGTGAGGCGGGCGCCGCTTAGCGCGGTGTGGAAATGCTCCGCCAGCCAGTCGGCTGTCTTCACGTGGCTGGCAGCCTGGGCGCGCAGTTTCTTCACCAGTTCGCCGGTGTTGATGCCTACCGGGCAGCGCTGGGCGCACAAGCCGGTGGCGGCGCAGGTGTCGATGCCCTGGTACTGGTAGTCGCGCTCAAGCGCGGTGGTATCGACCCCGGCGCGCTTCTTGGCCTGGATGTCGCGCCACATCACGATGCGCTGGCGCGGGCTCAGGGTCAGCCCCTTGGACGGGCATACCGGTTCGCAGAAGCCGCACTCGATGCACTTGTCGACGATCTCGTCGGCGGCCGGCAACGGCTTGAGGTTTTTAAGGTGGATCTGCGGGTCGTCGCTGAGCACCACATCCGGGTTGAGGATACCGTTGGGGTCGAGCAGGCGCTTGAGCGTCCACATCAGCTGGTAGGCATCGTGGCCCCATTCCAGTTCGACGAACGGCGCCATGTTGCGCCCGGTGCCATGCTCGGCCTTGAGTGAACCGCCGAATTCGACCGCCACCAGGTGTGCCACGTCGTCCATGAACGCCTGGTAGCGGGCGACCTCTTCGGCACTGTTGAAACCCTGGGTGAACACGAAGTGCAGGTTGCCCTCCAGCGCATGGCCGAACAGGATGGCTTCGTCATAGTGGTGCCGCTCGAACAGCTCGATCAGGCGGTTGACGCCGATGGCCAGTTGCTCGACCGGGAAGGTCACGTCTTCGATGATGACCGTGGTGCCGGTCTTGCGCACGGCGCCGACGGCCGGGAAGGTGTCCTTGCGGATGGCCCAGAGCTTGGCGTTTTCCTTGGCGTCTTCGGTGAAGTCGACCTGTTTCTCGACCGGAAATTGCGCCAGCGAGGCCATGATCAGGCCCAGCTGCTCGTGCAGCAGTGTCTGGGTGGCAGCGCGGGACTCGATCAGCAGGGCGCACGCACCCTCGGACAGCTGCTGCACGAAGGCCGGCATGCCGGGCTTGTCCTGCACCGAGCGCAGGCTGCGCCGGTCGAGCAGTTCCACGGCCGATACCGGCTGGTTTTTCAGCACGGTGACGGCGGTGCAACAGGTTTCCACGTCCGGGAACACGATCAGCGCCGACGCCTTGTGCGGGTGATCGATCACAGTGTCGTAGGTAACCGCGCTGATGAAGCCCAGGGTGCCCTCGGAGCCCACCAGCAGGTGGTTGAGGATGTCCAGTGGCTGGTCGTAGTCGACCAGGGCGTTGAGCGACAGGCCGGTGGTGTTCTTGAGCCGGTACTTGTGGCGGATTTTCGCAGCCAGTTCGGTGTTGGCGCGGGTCTCGCGGCCCAGGCGCGCGAGCGATTCGAGCAGGTCGGCATGGCTGCTCTGGAAGGCCGCGACGCTGGCCGGGTCTTCGCTGTCCAGGCGGGTACCGTCGGCCAGCACCAGGCGCAGGCCGGCCAGGGTGTGGTAGGTGTTCTGGGCGGTGCCGCAGCACATGCCACTGGCGTTGTTGGCAACGATGCCGCCGATCTTGCAGGCGTTGATGGACGCGGGGTCGGGGCCGATCTTGCGTCCGAACGGCGCCAGCCAGGCGTTGGCCTGGGCGCCGATCACGCCGGGTTGCAGGCGGATCTGCCGGCCTTGCTCGCGAATCTCGCGACCGTTCCAGTTGTCGCCCAGCACGATCAGCACCGAGTCGCTGATGGCCTGGCCCGACAGGCTGGTGCCGGCGGCGCGGAAGGTCACCGGCACGCGGTCGCGCTGGGCCAGCTGGAGCAGGCCCACCACTTCGTCTTCGCTTTCCACGCGCACCACCAGCTTGGGGATCAGCCGGTAGAAGCTGGCGTCGGTACCGAAGGCCAGGGTAGACGTGGGGTCGTCGAAGCGGCGCTCACGGGGGATCAGGCGTTCAACCGAGTCGAGAAACGCGGTGGGCAGGCTCATGCAAACTCCTCGCGGGGCCACGGCGTCTATCGCGCCGCGTGCCCCGGACAATCAGGCGGTGATGGGGCAGGCGGTCAGGCGCCGAATTCGCGTACCAGCGAATCGCGAGTGATCTCGCTGATGGACTTGGCGCCGGTCAGCACCATGGCCACGCGCATTTCCTTTTCGAACAGGTCGAGCAGGTTCTTCACGCCCGCTTCGCCTGCGGTGGCGAGGGCATAGAGGAAGGCACGGCCGATCAGTACGGTGTCTGCGCCCAGGGCGATCATGCGCACCACGTCCAGGCCGCTGCGGATACCGGAATCGGCGAGGATCTTCAGGTCGCCCTTGACCGCATCGGCGATGGCCGGCAGGGCACGGGCGCTGGACAGCACGCCGTCGAGCTGGCGACCGCCGTGGTTGGACACCACGATGCCGTCGGCACCGAACTTCACGGCGTCGCGCGCGTCGTCCGGGTCGAGAATACCCTTGATCACCATCGGGCCATCCCAGAACTCGCGGATCCATTCCAGGTCCTTCCAGGAAATCGACGGGTCGAAGTTGGCGCCCAGCCAGCCGATGTAGTCGGCCAGGCCGGTGGGGCTGCCGCGGTATTTGGAGATGTTGCCAAGGTCGTGGGGCTTGCCCAGCAGGCCTACATCCAGCGCCCACTGGGGGTGGGTCATGGCCTGCCACATGCGCCGCAGCGGTGCGTTCGGGCCGCTCATGCCGGAGTGGGCGTCACGGTAGCGTGCGCCGGGTACGGGCATGTCCACGGTGAACACCAGGGTGGTCACGCCGGCGGCCTTGGCACGCTCCAGGGCATTGCGCATGAAGCCGCGGTCCTTGAGCACATAGAGCTGGAACCACATGGGCCGGTCGATGGCCGGGGCCACTTCCTCGATCGGGCACACGGACACGGTCGACAGGGTGAAGGGGATGCCCTTGGCCGCCGCGGCACGTGCCGCCTGCACCTCGCCGCGCCGGGCGTACATGCCGGTCAGGCCGACCGGTGCCAGGGCCACGGGCATCCTCAGGGTTTCATCGAACAGGCGGGTCTCGAGGCTGAGCTCGGACATGTTCTTCAGAACGCGCTGGCGCAGGGCGATGCTGGCCAGGTCTTCGACGTTGTGGCGCAGGGTGTACTCGGCGTAGGCGCCGCCGTCGGCGTAGTGGAACAGGAAGGGCGGCAGCTTGCGTTGGGCTGCGGCGCGGTAGTCGGTAGAGGCTGAAATGATCATGGTGTCTCGCAGCGTCGGTTGAAAGGGGCAGCTGCCGGGCGCCCTTGGGGCGCCCGGCCTCTTTCACTTTAGTGAACCAGCATGCCGGTCAGCCAGTACGCCTGGATCAAGGTGATCAGGCCGACGATGGTGGCGAAGAACAAGCTGTGCTTGAGGGTGAAGCGGAACAGGTCCGACTCTTTGCCAACCAGCCCGGTGGCCGCACATGCCACGGCGATGGACTGTGGCGAGATCATCTTGCCGGTAACGCCGCCGCTGGTGTTGGCGGCCACTAGCAGGGTGTCGTTGACCCCGATCTGATGCGCGGTGGTGGCTTGCAGCGAGCTGAACAGCGCGTTGGACGAAGTGTCCGAGCCGGTCAGGAACACGCCCAGCCAGCCAAGGAACGGCGAGAAGAACGGGAACGCTGCGCCGGTGCCGGCCAGTACCAGGGCCATGGTCGACGACATGCCCGAGTAGTTGGTGACGAAGGCAAAGGCCAGCACCATGCCGATCGACAGGATCGGCCAGCGCAGTTCGAAGAAGGTTTCCTTCAGCGTGGTCAGGCCAGTCTTGAAGTTGATCTTCAGCACCAGCATCGACAGCAGCGCGGAGAAGAAGATCGCGGTACCGGTGGCCGAGATCGGGTCGAGCTTGAACACCGCCGGCATGGCGGTCGGGGCGGCGACGATCGGCGCGGTCTTGATCACCAGTTGGTCAAGGTGCGGGATGGCGAAGTTGAACACCCAGCTGTACATCGAACCACCGGCGGCAAAGGCCGCTTTGAATGGCTTGAGGGTCCAGATGGTGACCAGCACGGTGAGGATCAGGAACGGCGACCAGGCCTTGAAGATCTCGCCAAAGCTGTAAGGCGAAGGCTGGCTGCCGCCACCGTTGACCACGGCTGCACCGACGCTGCCGGTGGCGGTGGTCATCGAGCGCTTGGGCTGCCAGACCTTGAGGAACAGGGTCAGGGAGATCAGGCTGGCCAGTGCCGAGGTAATGTCCGGCAGTTCCGGGCCGATGAAGTTGGAGGTGAAGTACTGGGTGACGGCGAAGCTCAGGCCGGCCACCAGGGCTGCAGGCCAGGTCTCCTTGACGCCGCGCAGGCCGTCCATCATGAACACCAGCCAGAACGGCACGAACAGCGACAGCAGCGGCAATTGACGACCGGTCATGGCGCCGATCTTGAAGGCGTCGATACCGGTGACCTGGCCGGCCACGATGATCGGGATACCCAGGGCGCCGAAGGCCACCGGGGCAGTGTTGGCGATCAGGCACAGGCCGGCGGCGTACAGCGGGTTGAAACCCAGGCCCACCAGCAGTGCAGCGGTAATGGCCACGGGTGCGCCGAAGCCTGCCGCGCCTTCCAGGAAGGCGCCGAAGCAGAAGCCGATCAGCAGAACCTGCAGACGCTGGTCGTCGGTGATCGACAGCACCGAGCTGCGGATCACTTCAAACTGGCCGCTCTTGACCGTCAGTTTGTACAGGAACACCGCCGCGACGATGATCCAGGCGATGGGCCACAGGCCATAGGCAAAACCGTACCCGGCAGCAGCCAGGGCCATGTCGGCGGGCATCTGGAAGGCGAAGATGGCGACCAGGATCGACAGCGCCAGCGTGATGCTGCCTGCCACATGACCCTTGAGGCGGAACACGGCCAGCGCCAGGAAGAAGAACACGATAGGGATGACTGCCGCCAGGGCGGACAGGCCGAGACTACCAAGCGGGCTATAGAGTTGTTGCCAGGTTTGCATATGGGGTGGCCCCTAATTGTTGTTGGTCATGCAGTGGCATTGGCTAATTGGTCATACCAATTTACAATGTCGAGCCGCTAGGTTAAGAGCCCTGTGGTGGGTGTGTCAATTTGCCCCGCTAAAACTTTCGTCGGACGGTTGAAAAAAGGTCGGCTGAGCGGCTTCGAAATTCGCCAACTGGTGGGTGTGGCGTGGGCACCGATAGGCCAAAATAGGCGGCCCCGAACGAACTCGGGATTGTGGAGAGCATGTGATGGTTTTCAACCAGGTCCGCCAACGCCGTTTGTCCGACGATATCGTCGAGCGGCTTGAGGGGATGATTCTTGAAGGCACCTTGACCGCCGGTGAGCGGTTGCCGGCCGAGCGGCAACTGGCCGAGCAGTTCGGGGTGTCACGCCCGTCGTTACGCGAGGCGATCCAGAAGCTGGTAGCCAAGGGCATGCTGGTGAGCCGACAGGGTGGCGGCAATTATGTTGCCCAGTCGATGGGTTCGACGTTCAGCGACCCCTTGTTGCAATTGCTGGAGAACAATCCGGAGGTCGAACGCGACCTGTTGGAGTTTCGTCATACGCTGGAGGCGTCGTGTGCCTATTACGCCGCATTGCGTGCCACCGCGGTGGATCGCGAGCGGTTGAAGGTGGCGTTCGATGCGCTGCAGGACTGTTATGCGCGTGCCGATGAGGTGAGCCGCGCCGAGGAAGGGGCGGCGGATGCGTCGTTCCACCTGGCGATTGCCGAGGCCAGCCATAACGCGGTGCTGCTGCATACCATTCGCGGGTTGTTCGACCTGCTCAAGCGCAACGTGGTGACCAACATCGGCGGTATGTACAAGCAGCGCAGCGAGACCCGCGACATGCTGATTGCGCAGCACCGGGACCTGTACCTGGCGATTGTCGAAGGGCGTGCGCAGGATGCACGGGAGGTGTCGAGCCAGCACATTCTGTATGTGCAGGAGGTGCTCGAAGAGGTGCGTCAGGAAGTGCAGCGGGTCGCGCGGGCAGAGCGGCGCAACGGGCGCTAGACAAGCGTTGCGGCTTTCGCCGGCAAGGCCGGCTCCTACAGGGTTTCGCTTGGCCTGTAGGAGCCGGCCTTGCTGGCAAAGTGGCTAGAGCAGGCGTGCCTACTCGTCGCGGCCCTTGCTGCGCACGGCGCGCTGCAACTCGCGATCGGAATCACGCTCGCGCTGGGTATCGCGCTTGTCGTATTCCTTCTTGCCCTTGCCCAGGGCAATCTCGCACTTGATCAAGTGCTTGCTCCAGTACATCGACAAGGCCACGCAGGTATAGCCCTTCTGCTGTACGCCCACGAACAGGCGCTCCAGCTCGCGGCGATTGAGCAGCAGTTTACGGGTACGGGTCGGGTCGGCGATCACGTGGGTGCTGGCCGCGGTCAGGGGGGTGATATGGCAACCCATCAGCCATGCTTCACCGTCCTTGAGCAGCACGTAGCTGTCCACAAGATGCGCCTTGCCGGCACGCAGACTTTTTACTTCCCAACCGGACAGGACCAATCCGGCCTCGAACTTGTGCTCGATGAAGTAATCGTGACGCGCCTTTTTATTCTGCGCGATGGTCCCTGTCGGATGCTTCTTTTGTTTAGCCATAGGGGCGGCATTATAGGCAGTCGTCGCGCTGTCGGCTACGGGGTAGCGGTACGCTTGAGCCGTTGGAGTGAATCCCGGACAATACGCGCTGTTTTTCCTCTTGATGCGCTATGTGGCGCCCCTCGGCATTCGCATCGTGTTTACCGCTCAGCTTTGGAAGTGACGCCTGGATGACTACCCATATTCAACGTTCGGCACTGTTGCCGTACCCCGCTCAGGCGCTGTATGACCTGGTGAATGACGTCGCCCGCTATTCGGAATTTCTGCCGTGGTGCTCCTCCAGCACGGTGCTGGAGCAGAGCGAGACCCTGATGCGTGCGCGAGTCGAGGCGGCCAAGGGCGGCATGAGCCAGAGTTTTGTAACGCGAAATGAGTTGGTGCCTGGGCAGTCCATCGAGATGAACCTTGAGGAGGGGCCGTTCAATCAGCTGCACGGGCTGTGGACGTTCAAGGCACTCGGCGACAAGGCCTGCAAGATCAGCCTGGACCTGTCGTTCGATTACGCCGGGCCGCTGGTGCGCGCCACCCTGGGGCCGATCTTCAACCAGGCGGCCAACACCCTGGTGGATGCGTTCTGCCAGCGGGCCAAGCAACTCAATGGCTGAGCCGATGCTGCCCATCGAAGTGGTCTACGCCACCGCCGAGCAGCAGCTGTTGCTGGCGCTGGAGGTGCCAGCGGGTACGTCGGTGAGCGAGGCGGTACGCTTGTCGGGCATCGCCGGGCAGTTGCCGGGGGTGTCGATCGGGGATTGCCCGATGGGTATCTTTGGCAAGGTGGTTGCGTCGCAGCATCCGGTCGAGGCGGGTGATCGGATCGAGCTGTATCGGCCGCTGCTGATCGACCCCAAGGAGGTGCGCAAACAGCGCGCGGCCAAGGTAGCCAGGGTGTTCAAGAAGGCCAAGCGGTGAAACGCCGCGCAATAAAAAGCCCGGAATGATCCGGGCTTTTTATTGCCTGCGCCTTGCTTACTGCGGCGAGGTGTCCAGCGGTTCCGGCACTGGAACCGGGATGACTTCGATGGTATCGACGTCGCGCTGGATCGTGTCTTCCAGCGAGCCAGGCTTGGCGGGGGCTTCCTGCTTGGCAGGTGTCTCGCCTTCGGCAGGGCTGACAGTGGTGCCCGCTGCACCGCCAAGGATTTCCTGATCGCGGCTCACGCCCGGCATGAAGTCACCCGACAGGCTGGCGAGCTGGTCGTTCTCGTTGAAGAACACGCTCATCCGTTCCTGCTGGCGCTCGCCCCCACCTGGTTGCAGACTGTACAGGTAGTCCCAACGGTTGGTGTGGAAGGTGTCCTGGATCAGAGGGTTTCCCATGATAAACCGTACTTGCCGGCGGGTCATTCCCGGCCGCAATTGGTCTATCATGTCCTGCGTGACGACATTGCCCTGCTGGATGTCGATTTTGTAAACCCCGGGGAACGAGCAACCGGCGAGTGCGAGCAGTCCCACAAAGGTGAGGCTGGTTAGCAAGAGCTTGGTGTTTTGCATCGGTGGGCGACTTCCACTATCTTGGCTGGACAACGTAAACCCCGATCATACCCGTATTCAGAGAAGCTGCGAAGCAGCATCGGCGAGAAAGCTGACCATGGTTGAAAATAGCGAATTACGCAAAGCCGGTCTCAAGGTGACCCTGCCTCGAGTCAAGATTCTACAGATGCTCGACTCCACCGAGCAGCGCCACATGAGTGCTGAAGACGTCTACAAGGCGTTGATGGAGGCAGGCGAGGACGTCGGTCTGGCCACGGTTTACCGTGTTCTGACCCAGTTCGAGGCGGCAGGTCTTGTCGTTCGTCACAACTTCGACGGCGGTCATGCAGTGTTTGAACTGGCCGACGGCGGCCACCACGACCATATGGTCAACGTGGAGTCTGGCGAAGTCATCGAGTTCTTCGATGCCGAAATTGAAAAGCGCCAGAAGGAAATCGTGCTGGAGCACGGCTACGAGTTGGTAGATCACAATCTCGTGCTGTACGTGCGCAAGAAAAAGTAAGCACTTTGCTTTGAATTGCACGGCATTGAAGGCGACCCTGGGGTCGCCTTCGTGCTTTGTGGGGGCTGTAATGTTGTACGCCGGCAAAGCCGGCTCCTGCGGGGGCAGTCAGGCTTTGCTGGTGACGACCATCTTTCTGGCATGCGCCAGCGATTCCTTGGTCAGGTCGATGCCGCCCAGCATGCGCGCCACCTCTTCGACCCGCTCGCGTTTGCCCAGGCTCGCTACCGCCGTATGGGTCGCATCGCTGTTGCGCACCTTGTGCACGAACAGGTGATGGTGGCCCTGCGCGGCAACCTGCGGCAGGTGGGTGACCGTCAATACCTGCCCACGCTCGCCCAGGCGACGCAACAGCTGCCCCACGATTTCCGCAGTCGGGCCGCCGATACCCACGTCGACTTCGTCGAACACCAGGGTCGGAATGCGCGAGGTCTGAGCGGTAATGACCTGGATCGCCAGGCTGATCCGTGACAACTCACCACCGGAAGCCACCTTGGCTAGTGCCTTGAGCGGTTGGCCAGGGTTGGCGCTGACCAGCAGTTCGACCTGCTCCAGGCCCTGGGGCAACAAGTCTTCGCCACTGTTGGGGCGAAGTTCGATGCTGAAGCGTCCGCCAGGCATGCCCAGGCGCTGAATCTCAAGCTCCACCGCGCCAGCCAGCTGGGTCGCGGCCTGCTGGCGCAGGCGGCTAAGCTCAGAGGCCTTTTCCTGGTAATGGCGGGCAAAGGCGGCAAGTTCGTCACCCAGTCGGGCAATGGACTCGTCGTTGGCGTTGAGGCCTTCGAGCTCCTCCATCAAGCGTTGCTGCAGGTCGGCCAGCTCGCTGGGGTGCACGCGGTGTTTGCGCGCCAGGGTGTACAGGGCGTCGAGACGTTCTTCCAGCTGCTGCAGCCGCGCGGGGTCGGCGTCGAAATGGTCGAGAAAGCGGTTGAGCTCGCCCACTGCTTCTTCTACCTGAATCTGCGCACTGGCGATCATGTTGGCCGCCTCGGCCAGCGCCTTGGGGGCATTCTGTACGGCGGTCAGGCGATTGAGGCTGACGGTCAGCGCACTGAGCACATTGCCCGAGTCGCTCTCGCTGCAATGGTCGATGACCTGGCGGCAGATACCGAACAGGGCCTCTGCATTGGTCAGGTTCTTGTGTTCCTGTTCCAGCAGCTCAAGTTCGTTTTCGCCCAGGTTGAGGTTTTCCAGCTCTTCGAGCTGATAGCTGAGCAACTGGTGCTGCGCGCGCTGTTCGTCCCCGGAATTGCTCAGCCGCTCGAGCTCCTGGCGGGTCTGCCGCCAGCGCTGCGCCGCCAGTTGCACCTGGCGTGCAAGGTCGGTGGCGCCGGCGTATTCGTCGAGCAGGCGGCGATGGGTGTCGGTCTTCAGCAGCGACTGGTGTTCGTGCTGGCTGTGGATGTCGATCAGCAGCTCGCCCAGGGCCTTGAGGTCGCCCAGCGGGCAAGGCGTGCCGTTTATATAGCCGCGGCTGCGGCCTTCGGCGGTGATCACCCGACGCAGTATGCACGGGCCGTCGGTGTCCAGGTCGCGCTCGGCCAGCCAGGTACGGGCCTCGGGAATGTCGCCCAGGTCGAAGGTGGCCAGGATGTCGGCCTTGTCTGCCCCGGGGCGCACCACGCCGCTGTCGGCGCGATCACCCAGGGTGAGGCCGAGGGCATCGAGCATGATCGATTTGCCGGCCCCGGTTTCACCGGTGATGACGCTCATCCCGCGGGCGAGTTCGAGGTCCAGGTGTTCGACGATGGCGTAGTTGTGTACGGAAAGATGCACCAGCATTGGGGCGGCTCCCAGGCGTAAGGTCTGGTTATTTATACAGTGTTTTGAAATCGCCTGACAATGCTTGTGCTTAGTTTGATTCGGTTGCTCGGTGAGGGTTTTGATCGCAAGGGGTTATGAGGGTAATGCTGCGGACTGTTCATCAGCCCTTGAAGCTGCATTTTCAGACCCCATATAGCCGGCAGACGTGCGAGTAAGTTCGCTGACGAAATTGCAAAGGAGAGATTTTATGGCTGACGAACAGACGCTGGATGAACAGAATCTGAACGCCGAGGCGGCCGGCGATGAGCTGAGCACGCGCGTGCAGGTGCTCGAAGAGCAACTGGCGGCGGCCCAGGATCAATCCCTGCGCACCGCCGCAGACCTTCAGAACGTGCGCCGTCGCGCCGAGCAGGATGTCGAGAAGGCGCACAAGTTCGCCCTTGAGAAATTCGCTGGTGACCTGTTGCCGGTGATCGACAGCCTTGAGCGCGGCCTGGAGCTGTCCAGCGCCGAAGACGAGAGCATCCGCCCGATGCGTGAAGGCATCGAGCTGACCCTGAAGATGTTCCACGACACCCTCAAGCGCTACAACCTCGAGGCGATCGACCCGCACGGCGAACCATTCAACGCCGAACTGCACCAGGCCATGGCCATGCAGGAGAGTGCGGACGTCGAGCCCAACAGCGTGCTCAAGGTGTTCCAGAAGGGCTACCAGCTCAATGGGCGTCTGCTGCGCCCGGCCATGGTCGTGGTCAGCAAGGCTCCGGCTCCGGTTTCGCCCTCTATTGACGAGAAGGCTTGAAATTAGCCTGGCGGCCCCCATTTAAGTGTCAAGCGTTTAAGTGCTACCGCAGTTGGCAACCACCGCTGCGGCAACCAAATCCAAAGTTTCGGGAGAGTTAACATGGGCAAAATTATCGGTATCGACCTGGGGACCACCAACTCCTGTGTCTCCATTCTGGAAAACGGCAACGTCAAGGTCATCGAGAACGCCGAAGGCGCTCGTACCACCCCTTCGATCATTGCCTACGCCAATGACGGCGAGATCCTGGTCGGCCAGTCGGCCAAGCGTCAGGCGGTGACCAACCCGCACAACACCCTGTACGCGGTAAAGCGTCTGATCGGCCGTCGTTTTGACGAAGAAGTCGTTCAGAAAGACATCCAGATGGTCCCTTACAAGATCGTCAAGGCTGACAACAACGACGCCTGGGTGGAAGTGAACGGCCAGAAGATGGCTCCGCCTCAGATCTCGGCCGAAATTCTGAAAAAGATGAAGAAAACCGCCGAAGACTATCTCGGCGAGGCAGTGACCGAAGCGGTCATCACCGTACCTGCCTACTTCAACGACAGCCAGCGTCAGGCTACCAAGGACGCCGGTCGCATTGCCGGTCTGGACGTCAAGCGCATCATCAACGAACCGACCGCAGCCGCACTGGCCTACGGTATGGACAAGGCCAAGGGTGATCACACCGTGATCGTCTACGACCTGGGTGGCGGTACCTTCGACGTGTCGGTGATCGAGATCGCTGAAGTCGACGGCGAGCACCAGTTCGAAGTACTGGCTACCAACGGCGACACCTTCCTGGGTGGTGAAGACTTCGACATTCGTCTGATCGACTACCTCGTCGACGAATTCAAGAAAGAAAGCGGCATGAACCTCAAGGGTGACCCGCTGGCCATGCAGCGCCTGAAAGAAGCTGCCGAAAAAGCCAAGATCGAGCTGTCCTCGAGCCAGCAGACCGACGTGAACCTGCCGTACATCACTGCAGACGCCACCGGTCCTAAGCACCTGAACGTGAAGATTTCCCGCGCCAAGCTGGAATCGCTGGTCGAAGACCTGGTTCAGCGCACCATCGAGCCATGCCGCATCGCGCTGAAAGACGCCGGTATCGACGTGAGCAAGATCAACGACGTGATCCTGGTCGGCGGTCAGACCCGTATGCCACTGGTGCAGAAGCTGGTGACCGACTTCTTCGGCAAGGAAGCACGTAAGGACGTGAACCCTGACGAAGCTGTCGCCATGGGTGCTGCCATTCAGGGCGCCGTACTGGCTGGTGACGTGAAAGACGTGCTGCTGCTGGACGTCAGCCCGCTGACCCTGGGTATCGAAACCATGGGTGGCGTGATGACTGCGCTGATCGAGAAGAACACCACCATCCCGACCAAGAAGTCGCAGGTGTTCTCGACGGCCGACGACAACCAGGGCGCCGTGACCATTCACGTGCTGCAGGGCGAGCGCAAGCAAGCCGCGCAGAACAAGTCGCTGGGTAAATTCGACCTGGCCGAGATTCCGCCAGCACCACGTGGCGTACCGCAAATCGAAGTGACCTTCGATATCGACGCCAACGGCATCCTGCACGTAGGTGCCAAGGACAAGGCGACCGGCAAGCAGCAGTCGATCGTGATCAAGGCCAACTCGGGTCTGTCCGAGGAAGAAATTCAGCAGATGGTGCGTGACGCTGAAGTCAACGCCGAGGAAGACCGCAAGTTCGAAGAGCTGGCCGCTGCCCGCAACCAGGGTGACGCGCTGGTTCACTCGACCCGCAAGATGGTCGCCGACGCCGGTGACAAGGTAACCGCGGACGAGAAGGCTGCTATCGAAGCTGCCGTTGTCGCCCTGGAAGCCGCTGTCAAAGGCGACGACAAGGCTGCCATCGAAGCCAAGGTCGAAGAGCTGTCGAAGGTCTCCGCGCCAGTGGCTCAGAAGATGTACGCCGAGCAGGCCGAACAGCCTCAGGGCGGTGCTCAGCCAGAAGCTGAAGAGCCCAAGCACGACGACGTGGTCGACGCTGAGTTCGAAGAAGTAAAAGACAACAAGTAATAGCTACAGGTTGTCGCCCGGTTGACTGCTGTTCGGCAGTGACTGGTAGGATGTCGCCGCGCGGGGGCTTGCTCCCGCGTTGGCGTGTCTGGAATACCCGAATTTTTACAGCATTCGAGCGTGCTTGAATGCTGGCGGCACAGCGCGGTATGCGCCGAGGTATGCCGAACGTCCTCAAGAGTGCAAAGAATTATGGCAAAGCGTGACTATTACGAGGTTCTGGGAGTCGAGCGCGGCTCGAGCGAGGCCGACCTGAAGAAGGCCTATCGTCGCCTGGCGATGAAGCACCACCCGGACCGTAATCCTGATGACAAGGCCTCGGAAGAGCTGTTCAAGGAAGCCAACGAGGCTTACGAAGTGCTCTCCGATGCCAGCAAGCGTGCTGCGTATGATCAGTATGGCCATGCCGGTGTCGACCCGAGCATGGGTGGCGGCGGTGCCGGTTTCGGTGGCGCCAACTTCTCCGACATCTTCGGTGATGTGTTCAGCGACTTCTTCGGCGGTGGCCGGGGCGGTGGTCGCGGTGGCGCTCAGCGTGGCAGCGACCTGCGCTACACCCTCGAGCTGAACCTGGAAGAGGCCGTGCGCGGCACCACGGTCAACATCCGTGTGCCGACGCTGGTCAACTGTGCGCCGTGCGATGGCTCGGGTGCCAAGAAGGGCTCGTCGCCTTCGACCTGCCCGACCTGCGGCGGTATTGGCCAGGTGCGCATGCAGCAGGGCTTCTTCTCGGTGCAGCAGACCTGCCCGCGCTGTCACGGCCAGGGCAAGATCATCACCGACCCGTGCGATTCGTGCCATGGCGAAGGCCGTGTCGAAGAGTACAAGACCCTCTCGGTCAAGGTGCCGGCCGGCGTCGATACCGGTGACCGCATTCGCCTGTCGGGCGAAGGCGAGGCAGGTTCCCAGGGTGGCCCGACCGGCGACCTGTACGTGGTGATCAATGTGCGCGAGCACCCGATCTTCCAGCGCGACGGCAAGCACCTGTACTGCGAAGTGCCGATCAGCTACACCGATGCGGCGCTGGGTGGCGAGCTGGAAGTGCCGACCCTCGATGGCCGGGTCAAGCTGAAGATCCCCGAGGGGACCCAGACCGGCAAGCAGTTCCGTCTGCGCGGCAAGGGCGTTGCGCCGGTGCGTGGCGGTGGTGCGGGCGACCTGATGTGCCGGGTGGCGGTAGAAACGCCGGTCAACCTGAGCCGTCGTCAGCGTGAGCTGCTCGAAGAGTTGCGTGTTTCGCTGGATGGCGACAGCTGCCATTCTCCCAAGGCCAATGGCTGGTTCGAAGGCGTGAAGCGCTTCTTCGGCGATCTGTAAGAAGGAACAGGGCATGCGACGTATAGCGGTAATGGGCGCGGCAGGGCGGATGGGCAAGACCCTGATCGAGGCAGTGCAGCAGACGCCGGGGGCGGGCCTGACCGCCGCCGTGGATCGTCCGGACAGCACGCTGGTCGGGGCTGACGCCGGCGAGCTGGCGGCGCTGGGGCGTATTGGTGTGCCGCTGTCGGGTGATCTGGATCGGGTGGTCGACGAGTTCGATGTGCTGATCGACTTCACCCATCCTTCGGTGACTTTGAAGAACCTGGCGTTCTGCCGCAAGGCGGGCAAGGCGATGGTCATCGGCACCACCGGTTTCAGTGTTGAAGAGAAGCAACTGCTGGCCGAGGCGGGCAAGGACATCCCTATCGTGTTTGCCGCCAACTTCAGCGTTGGCGTCAACCTCAGCCTGAAGCTGCTGGACATGGCGGCGCGCGTGCTGGGCGACGATGTGGACATCGAGATCATCGAGGCTCAT
Organism: Pseudomonas sp. 8209; assembly: GCF_028682105.1. Taxonomy (NCBI): domain Bacteria; kingdom Pseudomonadati; phylum Pseudomonadota; class Gammaproteobacteria; order Pseudomonadales; family Pseudomonadaceae; genus Pseudomonas; species Pseudomonas sp. 8209. Next base: position 66,208 of record NZ_JANIAH010000008.1, on the reverse strand, counting down.
CACCGTCACAAGGTGGATGCGCCGTCGGGTACCGCGCTGCGCATGGGCGAGGTGGTGGCCAATGCACTTGGTCGTGACCTGCAGGAAGTGGCCGTGTATGGCCGGGAAGGCCAGACCGGCGCGCGGGACCGCAAGACCATCGGCTTTGCCACCGTGCGTGCCGGCGACGTGGTGGGTGACCATACCGTGCTGTTCGCCGCTGACGGCGAGCGCCTGGAGATCACCCACAAGGCCTCCAGCCGCATGACCTTCGCCAAGGGTGCGGTACGTGCCGCGCTGTGGCTGGATGGGCGTGCGCCGGGCCTGTACGACATGCAGGACGTGCTCGACCTGCGTTGATCGCTGCACCAGGGGCTGCCATGCGGCCCCTTCGCCGGCCTCCCTGGCCGAGCGTTTGAAACAAGCGACTTTCTGTCGCATTCCCATGCCTTTCAGGCACATCAGTGGTAGACCGAAAAAGCCTTTTTCTGTAAGCTACAGCTTTAGTGTGTCCACTAAAAGCGCGCAGATAATTCGACGAAGAAAGCGGGGTGACGTGTCTATACGTCATTCCGCTTTTTTGCAACCTGCGATCGCCCCTTCAGGCTTTATTTTTGGGAGGTCTTCTTGACTAAGCCAGCCATACTCGCCCTTGCCGATGGCAGCATTTTTCGCGGTGAGGCCATTGGAGCCGACGGTCAGACCGTTGGTGAGGTGGTGTTCAACACCGCAATGACCGGCTATCAGGAAATCCTGACTGACCCTTCTTACTCGCAGCAGATCGTTACCCTGACCTACCCGCACATCGGCAACACCGGCACCACGCCGGAAGACGCCGAGTCCGATCGGGTCTGGTCGGCCGGCCTGGTCATCCGTGACCTGCCGCTGATCGCCAGCAACTGGCGCAACACGATGTCGCTGTCCGATTACCTCAAGGCCAACAATGTGGTGGCCATTGCCGGTATCGACACCCGTCGCCTGACCCGCATCCTGCGTGAGAAGGGCGCGCAGAACGGCTGCATCCTGGCTGGCGACAACATTTCTGAAGAGGCGGCCATCGCAGCCGCGCGCGGCTTCCCGGGCCTGAAGGGCATGGACCTGGCCAAGGTCGTCAGCACCAAGAGCCGCTACGAGTGGCGCTCCAGCGTGTGGAACCTGAAGACCGACAGCCACCCGACCATCGACGCCGCCGAGCTGCCGTACCACGTCGTGGCCTACGACTATGGCGTCAAGCTGAACATCCTGCGCATGCTGGTCGAGCGCGGCTGCCGCGTCACCGTGGTGCCGGCGCAAACCCCGGCCAGCGAAGTGCTCGCGCTCAATCCCGATGGCGTGTTCCTGTCCAACGGCCCGGGCGACCCCGAGCCTTGCGACTACGCGATCCAGGCGATCCGCGAAATCCTCGAAACCGAAGTGCCGGTGTTCGGTATCTGCCTGGGCCACCAGCTGCTGGCCCTGGCCTCCGGTGCCAAGACCGTCAAGATGGGTCATGGTCACCACGGTGCCAACCACCCGGTCCAGGACCTGGACACCGGCGTGGTGATGATCACCAGCCAGAACCATGGTTTCGCGGTAGATGAAGCGACCCTGCCAGGCAACGTGCGCGCCATCCACAAGTCGCTGTTCGACGGTACCCTGCAGGGCATCGAACGCACCGACAAGAGCGCCTTCAGCTTCCAGGGTCACCCTGAGGCGAGCCCGGGCCCGACCGACGTCGCGCCACTGTTTGATCGTTTCATCGATGCCATGGCCAAGCGCCGCTGAGCACCCCCGGAGGCAGCCCTGAACCGGCACAGGCCGCGTTCAGGCGCTCCTCGAGTGGATTGTTCGACACAGCTTGCCCACTGACCCGCGGATTTGAGTGACAACCCATGCCAAAACGTACAGACATCAAAAGCATCCTGATTCTCGGCGCCGGCCCGATCGTGATCGGCCAGGCCTGCGAATTCGACTACTCCGGCGCCCAGGCCTGCAAGGCCCTGCGCGAGGAGGGTTTTCGCGTCATCCTGGTGAACTCCAACCCGGCCACCATCATGACCGACCCGGCCATGGCCGACGCCACCTACATCGAGCCGATCAAGTGGCAGTCGGTGGCCAAGATCATCGAGAAGGAGCGCCCTGACGCGCTGCTGCCGACCATGGGCGGCCAGACCGCGCTGAACTGCGCACTGGACCTGGAGCGCGAAGGCGTCCTGGAAAAATTCGGCGTGGAAATGATCGGTGCCAACGCCGACACCATCGACAAGGCCGAAGACCGCTCGCGTTTCGACAAGGCCATGAAGGCCATCGGCCTGGAATGCCCGCGCTCGGGTATCGCCCACAGCATGGAAGAGGCCAATGCGGTGCTCGAGAAGCTGGGCTTCCCGTGCATCATCCGTCCGTCCTTCACCATGGGCGGCACTGGTGGCGGCATCGCCTACAACCGTGAAGAATTCGAAGAAATCTGCGCCCGTGGTCTGGACCTGTCGCCAACCAAGGAACTGCTGATCGATGAATCGCTGATCGGCTGGAAAGAGTACGAGATGGAAGTGGTCCGCGACAAAAAGGACAACTGCATCATTGTCTGCTCCATCGAGAACTTCGACCCGATGGGCGTGCACACCGGTGACTCGATCACCGTCGCACCGGCACAGACCCTGACCGACAAGGAATACCAGATCATGCGCAACGCCTCGCTGGCGGTGCTGCGTGAAATCGGTGTCGAAACCGGCGGCTCCAACGTGCAGTTCGGTATCTGCCCGGACACTGGCCGCATGGTCGTGATCGAGATGAACCCGCGGGTTTCGCGTTCCTCGGCCCTGGCCTCGAAAGCCACCGGCTTCCCGATCGCCAAGATCGCCGCCAAGCTGGCTGTTGGCTACACCCTCGACGAACTGCAGAACGACATCACCGGTGGTCGCACGCCGGCCTCGTTCGAGCCGTCGATCGACTACGTCGTCACCAAGCTGCCACGCTTTGCCTTCGAAAAATTCCCGAAAGCCGATGCCCGCCTGACCACCCAGATGAAATCCGTGGGTGAAGTCATGGCTATCGGCCGCACCTTCCAGGAGTCGCTGCAGAAAGCCCTGCGCGGCCTGGAAGTCGGTGTATGCGGGCTGGACCCGAAAGTCGACCTGGCCAGCCCGGAAGCTGCCAGCATCCTCAAGCGCGAGCTGACCGTGCCGGGCGCCGAGCGTATCTGGTACGTGGCCGACGCCATGCGTTCGGGCATGAGCGTGGATGAAATCTTCGCCCTGACCATGATCGACCGCTGGTTCCTGGTGCAGATGGAAGACCTGATCAAGGAAGAAGAGAAGGTCAAGACCCTGGGCCTGGCCGATATCGACAAGGCACTGATGCTGCGCCTCAAGCGCAAGGGCTTCTCTGACCAGCGCCTGGCCAAGCTGCTGGGCATCACCGACAAGAACCTGCGTCGTCACCGCCACAAGCTCGAGATCTTCCCGGTCTACAAGCGCGTCGATACCTGCGCAGCCGAGTTCGCCACCGACACCGCCTATCTGTACTCCACCTACGAGGAAGAGTGCGAGGCCAACCCGTCGACCCGCGACAAGATCATGATCCTGGGTGGCGGCCCCAACCGTATCGGCCAGGGCATCGAGTTCGACTACTGCTGCGTCCATGCGGCACTGGCCCTGCGTGAAGACGGCTACGAGACCATCATGGTCAACTGCAACCCGGAGACCGTCTCCACCGACTACGATACCTCCGACCGCCTGTACTTCGAGCCGCTGACCCTGGAAGACGTGCTGGAAGTGGTGCGTGTCGAGAAGCCGAAGGGCGTCATCGTGCACTACGGCGGCCAGACTCCGCTGAAACTGGCCCGTGCCCTGGAAGAAGCCGGCGTACCGATCATCGGTACCAGCCCGGACTCCATCGACCGCGCCGAAGACCGTGAGCGCTTCCAGCAGATGGTTCAGCGCCTGAACCTGCTGCAGCCGCCAAACGCCACCGTGCGCAGCGAAGACGAAGCGATTCGTGCCGCCGGCGTCATCGGTTACCCGCTGGTGGTGCGCCCGTCCTACGTACTGGGCGGCCGTGCGATGGAGATTGTCTACGAACTGGACGAACTCAAGCGCTACCTGCGTGAAGCGGTGCAGGTGTCCAACGACAGCCCTGTGCTGCTGGACCACTTCCTCAACTGCGCCATCGAGATGGACGTGGATGCGGTCTGCGACGGCACCGACGTGGTGATCGGCGCGATCATGCAGCACATCGAGCAGGCCGGTGTTCACTCCGGTGACTCGGCATGCTCGCTGCCGCCGTACTCGCTGCCTGCCCACGTGCAGGACGAAGTGCGCGACCAGGTCAAGAAGATGGCACTGGAGCTGGGCGTTGTCGGCCTGATGAACGTGCAGCTGGCGCTGCAGGGCGACAAGATCTACGTGATCGAGGTCAACCCGCGTGCTTCGCGTACCGTACCGTTCGTGTCCAAGTGCATCGGCACCTCGCTGGCGATGATTGCGGCTCGCGTCATGGCCGGCAAGACCCTGAAAGAGATCGGTTTCACCCAGGAAATCATTCCGAACTTCTACAGCGTGAAGGAAGCGGTGTTCCCGTTCGCGAAGTTCCCGGGCGTCGATCCGATCCTCGGCCCTGAAATGAAGTCCACCGGTGAAGTCATGGGTGTCGGCGACACCTTCGGCGAAGCCTTCGCCAAGGCCCAGATGGGCGCCAGCGAAGTGCTGCCGACCGGCGGCACCGCGTTCATCAGCGTGCGTGACGACGACAAGCCGCAGGTGGCTGGCGTTGCCCGCGACCTGATCAACCTGGGCTTCGAAGTGGTTGCCACGGCCGGTACCGCCAAGATCATCGAGGCGGCAGGCCTGAAAGTGCGTCGCGTGAACAAGGTGACCGAAGGTCGTCCGCACGTGGTCGACATGATCAAGAACGACGAAGTGTCGCTGATCATCAACACCACCGAAGGTCGCCAGTCGATTGCCGACTCCTACTCGATTCGTCGCAATGCGTTGCAGCACAAGATCTACTGCACCACGACCATTGCGGCCGGTGAAGCCATCTGCGAAGCGCTGAAGTTCGGTCCGGAAAAAACCGTACGTCGCTTGCAGGATCTGCATGCAGGACTCAAAGCATGAGTATTACCAAATACCCGATGACCGTTCAGGGCGCTCGCGCCCTGGAGGAAGAGCATCTCTTCCTGAGCAAGACCGAACGCCCGCGCCTGAGCCAGGCGATTGGCGAAGCCCGTGAGCTGGGCGATCTCAAGGAAAACGCCGAGTACCACGCTGCCCGTGAAGAACAGGGCATGGTCGAGGCGCGTATCCGCGATATCGAAGGCCGCCTGCAGAATGCGGTAGTGATCGACGTTACCACCATTGCCCACACGGGCAAGGTGATCTTCGGTACCACCGTGAACCTTGAAAACACCGAAACCGGCGATCAGGTGACCTACCAGATCGTTGGTGAGGACGAGGCGGACGTCAAGAACGGCAAGCTCTCGGTCGGTGCTCCGATCGCCCGCGCCATCATCGGCAAGGAAGAGGGTGACACTGTGGTGATCAAGACGCCGAGCGGCACAGTCGAGTACGAGATTGTCGAAGTCCGTCACATTTGATCGCCCGCGCGGCTTTGCCGCGTCGGCAGTGATCTGGCAGCTGGCCCAGGTGCTCTGGGTCGGCGGCGTGTGGATGCTGCATTTTGCGGTACTGCCGGTGCTGGGCCAGATTGGCCTGGCGCCGCTGTTGATCGAAGATTTTGGCGTGCTGGCCGCGTCGCTGCTGGTCGCCTTTGCGGCGGCGGGCTGCGGCGTGCAGGTGCTGGTGCTGATTCAGGCCGAAGGGATGGCCAGCCTGTGGCGAGACATGCGTGGGCAACTGCTGCTGATGGCAGTGGCGGCGTGCGTGATGTATTTCGTCTTGCGGGTTGGCGGGGCGGGGCAGTTGCGTTGGCAGCTGTTCTGCTACCTGGTGCTGGGCCTCAGCGGTTTGCTGCTGGTGCTGCAGCCGCCGCCGGGCAGGGCGCGCAAGGCGCGCCACTGAACGGCGCGAACATCACTTGTAGCGGTGGATGTTCGACAGTTGCTTGTTGGGCTGCGGGTTGCGGCGATAGATCAGTGCCTTCTTGCCGATGGTCTGCACCAGTTCGGCGCGACCGGCCTTGCACAGTGCGGCAATGGCGGCGGCACGTTCTTCGCGGTCTTCCGAGCGGATCTCTACCTTGATCAGTTCGTGATCGGCCAGGGCGCGCTCGAGTTCGGCGATAACCCCTTCAGTCAGGCCGTTGCCTGCCACAATCAGAACTGGTTTCAGGTCGTGGCCAATGGATTTGTACTGTTTCTTCTGCTCGTTATTGAGCGGCATAATCTGACCCTTTGTCTAGATTCTGTAAAAATGGCGGCCATTTTACCCGAGGGCCCGTGGATCCGCCCAGTTAATCACGACCCTTATCATCGAGGTGCCCAGTGGCGCGTTCCAAGACAAGCCTTGGCTGGCTGAAAGAACACTTCAACGATCCTTACGTCAAAAAGGCGCAAAAGGACGGATATCGCTCGCGCGCGAGCTACAAATTGCTCGAAATCCAGGAAAAGTACCGTTTGATCCGCCCGGGCATGAGCGTGATCGATCTGGGCGCGGCGCCCGGTGGCTGGTCGCAGGTGACCAGTCGTCTGATTGGCGGTCAGGGGCGTCTGATCGCCTCTGACATCCTCGAAATGGACAGTATTCCCGACGTTACCTTCATCCAGGGCGACTTTACCCAGGATGAAGTGCTCGCGCAGATTCTCGAGGCGGTCGGTAATTCGCACGTAGACCTTGTGATTTCCGATATGGCCCCCAATATGAGTGGTACGCCCGCTGTGGATATGCCCAAGGCCATGTTCCTGTGCGAGCTGGCCCTTGATCTGGCGACCCGGGTACTCAAGCCGGGTGGCGATTTTCTGATCAAGATCTTTCAGGGCGAGGGGTTTGACGTCTACCTCAAGGACGCCCGCAAGAAATTCGACAAGGTGCAGATGCTCAAGCCCGATTCTTCACGCGATCGCTCCCGCGAGCAGTACATGCTGGGGCGTGGCTACAAGGGCGAGTAGGGCTTCAGGCCGGCAGCTTCCAGGGTATCCGATAGCTATTTCCAATCGGATGTCCTGCCTGACCTGGATGAACATCGTGTAGTCTAGGTTTCACAAAGGGTTACAGACGGCGCCTGCAGACATGTAGGTAATGTAGTAAGTTAAGCCGGTGATTATCATGCGAGGCACGGCTGCGCCTAAGGCCTGCCTCAGAGGGTAGCTAATTGAACGACATGGCAAAGAATCTGATCCTGTGGTTGATCATCGCCGCGGTCCTGGTGACCGTGATGAACAACTTCTCCAGCCCGAACGAGCCGCAGACCCTCAACTATTCCGACTTCATTCAGCAGGTCAAGGATGGCAAGGTCGAGCGTGTGACGGTCGACGGTGCAGTCATCATTGGTAAGCGTACCGACGGCGACAGCTTCAAGACCGTGCGTCCCGCGATCGCCGACAACGGCCTGATCGGCGACCTGGTCGACAACCACGTCGTGGTCGAAGGCAAGCAGCCTGAACAACAAAGCATCTGGACCCAGTTGCTGGTCGCCAGCTTCCCGATCCTGGTCATCATCGCCGTGTTCATGTTCTTCATGCGCCAGATGCAGGGCGGTGCCGGTGGCAAGGGTGGGCCGATGAGTTTCGGCAAGAGCAAGGCGCGCCTGCTCTCCGAAGACCAGGTCAAGACCACCCTGGCCGACGTCGCAGGTTGCGACGAAGCCAAGGAAGAGGTTGGCGAGCTGGTCGAGTTCCTGCGGGATCCAGGCAAGTTCCAGCGCCTGGGCGGTCGTATTCCGCGCGGCGTGCTGATGGTCGGCCCGCCCGGTACCGGTAAGACCCTGCTGGCCAAGGCCATTGCGGGTGAGGCCAAGGTGCCGTTCTTCACCATTTCCGGTTCCGACTTCGTCGAAATGTTCGTGGGTGTCGGTGCCAGCCGTGTACGTGACATGTTCGAGCAGGCCAAGAAGCACGCACCGTGCATCATCTTCATCGACGAAATCGACGCCGTCGGTCGCCACCGTGGCGCCGGCATGGGCGGTGGTCATGACGAGCGCGAGCAGACCCTCAACCAGTTGCTGGTGGAGATGGACGGCTTCGAAATGAACGACGGCATCATCGTGATCGCCGCTACCAACCGTCCGGACGTGCTTGACCCTGCGTTGCTGCGTCCAGGCCGTTTCGACCGCCAAGTGGTCGTGGGCCTGCCCGACATCCGTGGTCGCGAGCAGATTCTCAAGGTGCACATGCGCAAGACGCCGATCGGCGACAACGTGAACCCTGCCGTGATCGCCCGTGGTACGCCCGGCTTCTCCGGTGCCGACCTGGCCAACCTGGTCAACGAGGCGTCGCTGTTCGCTGCGCGCGGCGGCAAGCGTGTGGTCGAGATGAAGGAGTTCGAGCTGGCCAAGGACAAGATCATGATGGGCGCCGAGCGCAAGTCGATGGTCATGTCCGAGAAAGAGAAGCAGAACACCGCTTACCACGAGGCGGGTCACGCCATCGTCGGTCGCGTGGTGCCCGAGCACGACCCGGTGTACAAGGTCTCGATCATTCCGCGCGGTCGCGCCTTGGGCGTCACGATGTTCCTGCCGGAAGAGGACCGCTACAGCCTGTCCAAGCGTGCGCTGATCAGTCAGATCTGCTCGTTGTACGGTGGTCGTATCGCGGAGGAAATGACCCTTGGCTTCGATGGCGTTACCACGGGTGCCTCCAACGACATCATGCGAGCCAGCCAGATCGCTCGCAACATGGTCACCAAGTGGGGCTTGTCGGAAAAACTCGGCCCGCTGATGTACGCCGAAGAAGAAGGCGAGGTGTTTCTGGGCCGCAGTGCCGGTTCCCAGCACGCCAGCGTTTCGGGCGAGACGGCCAAGTTGATCGACTCCGAGGTGCGCAGCATCATCGACCAGTGCTATGCCACTGCCAAGCAGATCCTCACCGAAAACCGTGACAAGCTCGACGCCATGGCCGATGCGCTGATGAAGTACGAGACCATCGATGCCGACCAGATCGACGACATCATGGCCGGTCGCGAGCCGCGTGAGCCACGTGACTGGGAAGGTGGTTCGGGCACTTCGGGCACCTCTGCCACGCAAGGTGATCGCCCCGAGTCCCCGATCGGTGGTCCGGCGGCGCAGCTCTAAGGGTTGACATGACTTCACAGCAGTACCCAACCCGGTTGCCTTGCGGCAACCGGGTTCTCGACCTTTCCCGTACCCATGTGATGGGTATCCTCAACATAACCCCTGATTCCTTCTCGGACGGCGGTCGCTTCACTCAGCGTGATGCGGCCTTGCGCCATGCCGAAGCGATGGTGGCGGCCGGTGCTACGCTTGTCGATGTCGGTGGGGAGTCCACCCGGCCAGGTGCACGCGTGGTCACTGCTCTCGAAGAGCTCGAGCGGGTTGCACCCATTGTCGAAGCGATCAGTCGCGAGCTGGATGTCATCATCTCGGTCGATACCTCGACGCCGGCGGTGATCCGCGAGACTGCCCGCCTGGGCGCGGGGCTGATCAACGATGTGCGCTCGCTGACCCGCGATGGCGCCCTGGATGCCGCTGCAGCCACCGGTTTGCCGGTCTGCCTTATGCACATGCGCGGCGAGCCCGGCGACATGCAGAACAACCCGCACTACGACGATGTGACCGTCGAGGTGGCGATGTTTCTCGAGCAGCGCATGGCAGCCTGTGCTTCGGTGGGTATCGGCGCCGAAAAGATTGTGCTCGATCCGGGCTTTGGTTTTGCCAAGACGCTTGCGCACAACCTCAGCCTGTTCAAGCATATGCAGGACCTTTATCGCCTGGGCCGTCCCCTCCTGGTGGGCGTTTCGCGCAAGAGCATGATCGGCCTGGCGCTGGAGCGTCCGGTCGGTGAGCGGCTTTATGGCAGCCTGGCGCTTGCTGCGCTGGCGATGACCCGGGGTGCGAGCATCCTGCGGGTTCACGATGTTGCCGAGACCGTCGACGTGGTACGGATGATTGCAGCGGTTGAAGCCGCCGAATAAGAGTGACGGAGCATTTCACGATGAGCAGAAAATATTTTGGTACCGACGGCATTCGTGGCCGTGTCGGCGAATACCCGATCACGCCGGATTTCATGCTCAAGCTCGGCTGGGCCGCAGGCATGGCCTTTCGCAAGCTCGGCGCCTGCCGGGTGCTCGTAGGCAAGGACACGCGTATCTCCGGCTACATGTTCGAGTCGGCCCTTGAGGCCGGTCTGTCGGCGGCGGGCGCAGATGTGCTGCTGCTCGGCCCGATGCCGACGCCGGCCATCGCCTACCTGACCCGCACCTTCCATGCCGAAGCCGGGATCGTCATCAGTGCGTCGCACAATCCGCATGACGACAACGGCATCAAGTTCTTCTCCGGTCAGGGCGCCAAGCTGCCCGACGATGTGGAGCAGATGATCGAGGAGTTGCTCGACAAGCCCATGACCGTGGTCGAGTCGAGCAAGCTGGGCAAGGTGTCGCGCATCAACGACGCGGCCGGCCGCTACATCGAGTTCTGCAAGAGCAGCGTGCCGACCAGTACCGATTTCGCCGGCCTCAAGCTGGTGGTCGACTGCGCCCACGGCGCCACGTACAAGGTGGCCCCCAGCGTGTTTCGCGAGCTCGGCGCCGATGTCACGGTGCTGGCAGCGCAGCCGGATGGCCTCAACATCAACGAGAACTGCGGTTCGACCCATATCGAGTCGCTTCAGGCGGCGGTGCTGGTAGGGCATGCCGACCTGGGGATCGCGTTCGACGGTGACGGTGACCGGGTGCTGATGGTCGACCATACCGGCGCGATCGTCGATGGTGACGAATTGCTGTTCATCATTGCCCGTGACCTCCAGGAGCGTGGCAAGCTCAATGGTGGCGTTGTGGGTACGCTGATGAGCAACCTGGGCCTCGAACTGGCCTTGCAGGAGCTCTCGATACCGTTTGTGCGTGCCAAGGTGGGTGACCGCTATGTGATGGCCGAACTGCTGGAGCGCGACTGGAACATCGGCGGCGAGAATTCCGGGCACGTGGTGTGCTTCAGTCATACCACCACAGGGGATGCGATCATCGCTGCCCTGCAGGTGCTGATGGCGCTCAAGCGTCGCGGTGAAACCCTGGCTCAGGCCCGTCAGGCGCTGCGCAAGTGCCCGCAGGTGCTGATCAATGTTCGCTTTGGCGAGAGCAAGGTAGACCCTGTCGAGCACCCGGCGGTCAAGCAGGCCTGCGAGCGGGTCACCGAGGCCATGGCGGGTCGTGGTCGCGTGCTGCTGCGCAAGTCCGGCACAGAGCCACTGGTGCGTGTGATGGTCGAAGGTGATGACGAAAGTCAGGTGCGCGGCTACGCCGAGGAACTGGCAAAGCTGGTAACTGAAGTTTGCGCCTGATTAGCGCTTGCCAGTGGTGATCGGGTTGGGTAACATCTGCGCCCACTTTGACCGACGAGGTACAGCATGCGTCGCCCTATGGTAGCTGGTAACTGGAAGATGCACGGTACCCGCGCCAGCGTCGCTGAGCTGATCAAGGGCTTGAGCAATCTAGCCCTGCCGAGCGGTGTTGAAGTCGCGGTGTTCCCGCCCTGCCTGTACATCAATCAAGCGATTGAAGGGTTGCAGGGCAAGTCGATAGCCGTGGGTGCTCAGGATTCTGCGGTAGAGCCCCAGCAAGGCGCGCTGACCGGTGAGGTTGCTCCGAGTCAGCTGGTCGATGCGGGATGTGAGCTGGTGCTGATCGGGCACTCGGAGCGTCGCCAGATACTGGGCGAAAGCGACGAAGTACTGAATCGCAAGTTCGCTGCGGCTCAGGCTTGCGGATTGAAGCCTGTGCTCTGTGTGGGGGAAACCCTGGAGGAGCGCGAAGCTGGCAAGACGCTTGAGGTTGTAGGGCGTCAGTTGAGCAGCATCATCGAAGCATTCGGTGTTGAGGCCTTCGCCAGTGCAATCATTGCCTATGAGCCTGTATGGGCCATCGGCACCGGCCTCACGGCCAGCCCGCAACAGGCTCAGGATGTGCACAAGGCCATTCGCGAGCAACTGGCGGCAAAGAATTCAGAGGTCGCGATGAATGTGCGGCTTCTATACGGCGGCAGCGTGAAGGCGGCCAATGCGGCTGAGCTGTTCGGCATGCCGGATATCGATGGGGGGCTCATTGGTGGAGCTTCCCTGAACGCAGACGAATTCGGTGCAATTTGTCGCGCCGCAGGAAACTGAAAAATGCTGGAAACAGTCGTAGTAGTTTTTCATCTGTTGGGCGCACTGGGTTTGGTAGTGCTGGTGTTGCTGCAACAGGGTAAAGGTGCGGAAGCAGGTGCATCTTTCGGCGCAGGGGCTTCAAATACTGTGTTCGGAAGCCAAGGTTCTGCTACCTTTCTTAGTAAGTTTACTGCTATACTTGCCGCCAGTTTCTTCATAACCGCCCTAGGGTTAGGTTACTTTGCTAAAGAGAAAGCTCATCAGCTGACTCAGGTAGGGCTTCCAGATCCAGCGGTACTTGAAGTGAAGCAGCAAAAACCGGCAACAGATGATGTACCGGTGCTCCAGGAGCAACAGGCACCCGCCAGCAACACCGGCGATGTACCTCCAGCTCAAGAGCAGAAGTAACGGGTTTCAAAGTAGTATTGCCGAGGTGGTGGAATTGGTAGACACGCAACCTTGAGGTGGTTGTGCCCATAGGGTGTAGGGGTTCGAGTCCCCTTCTCGGTACCAATTGAAACAAGACAGCCCGCTACAGCGGGCTTTCTTGTAGGTGGAGGTTAGATTGACCCCTCGCGGGGTTCGGTCGTATACTTTCGCCCCAGCTTTGACGCGGGGTGGAGCAGTCTGGTAGCTCGTCGGGCTCATAACCCGAAGGTCGTTGGTTCAAATCCAGCCCCCGCAACCAGTTTCAGCAGAGCCCCTTTTCAGGGGCTTTTTGTTAGCTGATCAGTTCTCAGCGCCGGTATTCACCCGGCGTATCAGGGATGGGCGCTTCGCCCATTTTTTATTTGCATAGCATGCACAAGGGGGTTCAGGTGTCGAGCAAGCTAGAAGAGTTGCAGGCCTTGTTGGCCCCGGTGGTCGTGGCCCTAGGCTATGAATGCTGGGGTATCGAGTTTTCGGCTCAAGGCCGCCACTCAATGTTGCGCGTTTATATCGACAAAGAAGGCGGTGTGCTGGTGGATGACTGCGCCATCGTCAGCCGTCAGATCAGCGGCATTCTGGATGTCGAAGATCCCATTTCCGTTGAATACACCCTTGAAGTTTCCTCTCCTGGCATGGAACGCCCGCTGTTCACACTTGAACAGTTTGCAAAGTATGTCGGTGAGCAGGTGAAGATTAAACTGCGCTCGCCTTTCGAAGGTCGACGTAATTTTCAGGGCCTTCTGCGCGGTGTGGAAGAGCAGGATGTCGTGGTGCAGGTAGATGACCACGAATTCCTTCTGCCGATCGACATGATCGACAAGGCCAACATTATTCCCAGTTTTGACTGAGACATGCCGGGTCCGATAGTTCGTGCGGACCCAATGGCTTGCGAAAGGCGAGGCGTACGATGAGCAAAGAAGTACTGCTGGTTGTTGAGTCGGTATCCAATGAAAAGGGTGTACCGGCAGACGTGATTTTCGAAGCATTGGAAGTGGCCCTGGCCACTGCTACCAAGAAGCGTTTCGAAGATGAAGTCGACCTGCGTGTGGAGATCAACCGCCACACCGGTAACTACGAGACTTTCCGTCGCTGGACGGTGGTCGAGGAAGAGGATCTTGACGATCCTGCGATCGAAACCTGGCCAAGCAAGATTCAGGAAACCCATCCTGAAGCCAAGGTTGGCGATGTCATCGAAGAGAAGATCGAGTCCATCGAGTTCGGCCGCATCGCTGCACAGACCGCCAAGCAGGTCATCGTGCAGAAGGTCCGCGAAGCCGAGCGCGCACAGGTGGTCGATGCCTATCGCGAGCGTCTGGGCGAAATCATCTCGGGTACCGTCAAGAAGGTTACCCGTGACAACGTGATCGTCGACCTGGGCAACAACGCCGAAGCGCTGCTGGCCCGTGAAGACATCATCTCCCGCGAGACTTTCCGTGTCGGTGTGCGTGTACGTGCACTGCTCAAGGAAATCCGCACCGAAAACCGCGGCCCGCAGCTGATCCTGTCGCGTACCGCGCCCCAGATGCTGATCGAACTGTTCCGCATCGAAGTGCCGGAAATCGCCGAGGGCCTTATCGAGGTCATGGCGGCTTCCCGTGACCCGGGTTCTCGCGCCAAGATCGCTGTCCGCTCCAAGGACAAGCGCATCGACCCGCAAGGCGCCTGCATCGGTATGCGCGGTTCGCGCGTACAGGCAGTGTCTGGCGAGTTGGGCGGCGAGCGAGTGGATATCGTCCTGTGGGACGACAACCCGGCCCAGTTTGTCATCAACGCCATGTCGCCGGCAGAAGTCGCGGCGATCATCGTTGATGAAGATGCCCACGCGATGGACATCGCTGTAGCCGCGGACAACCTGGCGCAAGCCATTGGCCGTGGTGGTCAGAATGTACGTCTGGCCAGCCAGTTGACCGGCTGGACCCTGAACGTGATGACCGAGTCGGACATCCAGGCCAAGCAACAAGCTGAAACCGGCGACATTCTGCGTAACTTCATCGAAGAGCTGGAAGTCGACGAAGAGCTGGCGCAGGTTCTCGTTGACGAAGGTTTCACCAGCCTGGAAGAAATTGCCTACGTACCGCTGGAAGAAATGCTCAACATCGATGGCTTCGACGAGGAGATCGTCAACGAACTCCGCGCGCGTGCCAAGGACCGCCTGTTGACCAAAGCCATCGCTACTGAGGAAAAACTGGCAGACGCCCATCCGGCCGAAGACCTGCTCTCGCTTGAGGGTATGGACAAGGATCTGGCGGCGGAACTGGCGGTGCGCGGCGTGGTTACCCGCGAAGACCTGGCCGAGCAGTCGATTGATGACCTGCTCGACATCGACGGCATCGACGAAGAACGTGCCGGCAAGTTGATCATGGCCGCCCGAGCCCACTGGTTCGAGTAAGTAGGCTGGCCTGAGGAGAGAAGTGCATGACGCAAGTCACGGTGAAAGAATTGGCCCAAGAGGTCGCTGCACCGGTAGAGCGCCTGCTGCAGCAGATGCGTGAGGCAGGTCTGCCGCACACCGACGCCGGTCAGGTAGTGACCGACAGTGAGAAGCAGGCTCTGCTGACCCACTTGAAAAGCAGCCACAAGGCGAAGGTGGAAGAGCCGCGCAAGATTACCTTGCAGCGCAAGACCACCAGCACCCTGCGTGTTGCTGGTAGCAAGAGCATCAGCGTAGAAGTACGCAAGAAGAAAGTTTTCGTACAGCGCAGCCCCGAAGAAATCCAGGCTGAGCAGAATCGCGAGCTGGAAGAACGTCGTGCCGCTGAAAACGCAGCACGCGACAAGTCTGAAGCTGAAGCGCGTAAACGTGCCGAAGAATCCGCCAGCCGTCAGCCGGCCAGCGCACCTGCGCCAGCCGCTGCAGCACCAGCCGTGACGGCTGCGCCTGCAGCTGCCGAGCCGGTTGCAGCTCCGGCCCCGGGTGTCGAGCGCAAGAAAGCCGAAGACGCCCGTCGCAACGACAAGTCGCGTGACGACGACCGCCGTGGTGGCGAGCGCCGCAACGAGGCCCCGCGCGTATCGGTCAAGGTCAAGGAAAAGGAAAAGGCGCCAGCTCCACGTGCCGCCCCACGTACCACCGAAGAGGAAAGCGACAGCTTCCGCCGTGGTGGCCGTGGCAAGGGCAAGATGAAGAAGCGCAATGCCCACGGCTTCCAGAGCCCGACCGGTCCGGTTATCCGCGACGTGGCCATTGGCGAGACCATCACCGTTTCCGAGCTGGCACAGCAGATGTCGGTCAAGGCCGCTGAAGTCGTCAAGTTCATGTTCAAGATGGGTACTCCGGTCACCATCAACCAGGTGCTCGATCAGGAAACTGCTCAGCTGATCGCCGAAGAGCTGGGCCACAAGGTCACGCTGGTCAGCGACAACGCGCTGGAAGATTCCCTGGCCGAGTCCCTGAAGTTCGAAGGCGAGTCGTTCTCCCGTGCGCCGGTCGTGACCGTAATGGGCCACGTTGACCACGGTAAGACTTCCCTGCTCGACTACATCCGTCGTGCCAAGGTAGCTGCCGGCGAAGCCGGTGGTATCACCCAGCACATCGGTGCGTACCACGTGGAAACCGACCGTGGCATGGTCACCTTCCTCGACACCCCGGGTCACGCCGCGTTTACCGCAATGCGTGCCCGTGGTGCCAAGGCGACCGACATCGTGATCCTGGTGGTCGCGGCGGACGACGGCGTGATGCCGCAAACCCGTGAAGCGGTACAGCACGCCAAGGCGGCAGGTGTTCCACTGGTCGTTGCAGTGAACAAGATCGACAAGCCAGGTGCAGACCTGGACCGCATCCGCAACGAACTGGCCGTCGAAGGCGTGACCTCCGAGGACTGGGGTGGCGACACGCCATTCGTCAAGGTTTCGGCCAAGATGGGTACCGGCGTCGACGAACTGCTCGAAGCCGTTCTGCTGCAAGCCGAGATCCTCGAGCTCAAGGCCACCCCATCGGCCCCTGGCCGTGGTGTCGTGGTCGAGTCGCGCCTGGACAAGGGCCGTGGCCCGGTGGCTACCGTGCTGGTTCAGGACGGTACCCTGCGTCAGGGCGACATGGTGCTGTGCGGTTCGAACTACGGCCGTGTACGGGCCATGCTCGACGAGAACGGCAAGCCTGTTAAGGAAGCCGGCCCGTCGATCCCGGTCGAGATTCTCGGCCTGGATGGCACCCCGGATGCCGGTGACGAACTGAGCGTGGTTGCCGACGAGAAGAAAGCCCGTGAAGTGGCTCTGTTCCGTCAAGGCAAGTTCCGCGAAGTCAAACTGGCACGTGCCCACGCTGGCAAGCTCGAGAACATCTTCGAGAACATGGGCCAGGAAGAGAAGAAAACCCTCAACATCGTACTCAAGTCCGATGTGCGTGGTTCTCTGGAGGCCCTGCAGGGCTCCCTCAGCGGTCTTGGCAACGACGAAGTGCAGGTTCGCGTGATCGGCGGCGGTGTCGGTGGTATCACCGAGAGCGACGCCAACCTGGCCCTGGCTTCCAATGCAGTACTGTTCGGCTTCAACGTGCGTGCCGATGCCGGCGCGCGCAAGATCGTCGAGCAGGAAGGTCTGGATATGCGTTACTACAACGTGATCTACGACATCATTGAAGACGTCAAGAAAGCCCTGACCGGCATGCTCGGCAGCGATGTTCGCGAGAACATCCTGGGTATCGCCGAAGTGCGTGACGTGTTCCGTTCGCCGAAGTTCGGCGCCATCGCCGGCTGCATGGTCACCGAGGGTGTGGTTTACCGCAACCGTCCGATTCGCGTACTGCGCGACGACGTGGTGATCTTCGAAGGCGAACTGGAGTCGCTGCGTCGCTTCAAGGACGATGCGTCCGAAGTACGTGCCGGCATGGAGTGCGGTATTGGCGTCAAGAGCTACAACGACGTCAAGGTCGGCGACAAGATCGAAGTCTTCGAGAAAGTCCAAGTGGCTCGCACGCTCTAAGCCGCGAGCTTGGGAGCCGCAGATCGCCCGCCGCAAGGCGCAGGTCGGCGGCTCTGAACGCAACGCCCGGTCAGGCCCAAGCCTGGCCGGGCGTTTGCCGCTTTAGTTACAGGTAGCAAAACATGGCAAAAGAATACAGCCGTACCCAACGTATCGGCGATCAGATGCAGCGCGAACTGGCGCAACTGATCCGTCGCGAAGTCAAAGATCCGCGCGTCGGCCTGGTGACCATCACCGCCGTCGACGTCAGCCGCGATGTCGGCCACGCCAAGGTGTTCATCACCGTGATGGGCGAGGACAGCGCAGAAGACATCAAGCAAAGCCTCAAGGTGCTCAACAGCGCCGCCGGTTTCCTGCGCATGCAACTGGGCAAGGAAATGAAGCTGCGCAGCGTGCCGCAACTGCACTTCCACTACGACGAGAGCGTGACCCGCGGTGCCCATCTGTCGGCACTGATCGAGCGCGCGGTCGCCGAGGACAGCCAGCACAAGTCCGACGATACCCCCCTGGACACCAAGGAGTAAGCGGTGGCTCAGGTCAAGCGTATCCGTCGTAACGTCAGCGGCATCATCCTGCTCGACAAGCCGTTGGGGTTCACCTCCAATGCTGCCCTGCAGAAGGTGCGCTGGCTGCTCAACGCCGAGAAGGCCGGACATACCGGCAGCCTCGACCCGCTGGCCAGTGGCGTGCTGCCGCTGTGCTTCGGCGAGGCGACCAAGTTCTCGCAATACCTGCTCGAGTCCGACAAGGGCTACGAGACGGTGATGCAACTGGGGCAGACCACCAACACGGGCGACGCCGAAGGCGAAATTCTGCAAACCCGCGAAGTGACCGTTGGTCGCAGCGACGTTGAAGCCGTACTGCCACAGTTTCGTGGTCCAATCAGCCAGATACCGCCGATGTACTCGGCGCTCAAGCGCGATGGCCAGCCGCTGTACAAGCTGGCACGTGCAGGCGAAGTAGTGGAGCGTGAAGCGCGTTCTGTTACTATTAACCGCTTGGAGCTGCTCGAGTGCGAAGGCACCCGGGTACGCCTCTCGGTAGGCTGCAGCAAGGGCACCTACATCCGTACGCTGGTAGAGGACATCGGTGAGCAGCTGGGCTGCGGCGCCTATGTTGCAGAGCTGCGCCGTACGCATGCAGGCCCCTTCGAACTGGCCCAGACCGTCACCCTCGAAGAGCTCGAGCAGGTGCACGCCGAAGGTGGGAACGAAGCGGTCGACCGCTTCCTGATGCCATCGGACAGCGGGTTGCAGGACTGGCCGTTGCTGCACTTCTCCGAGCACAGCGCGTTCTACTGGCTGCATGGTCAGCCGGTGCGTGCACCGGATGCGCCGAAGTTCGGCATGGTCCGCGTGCAGGATCACAACGGTCGTTTCATCGGTATCGGTGAAGTGAGCGAAGACGGGCGCATTGCGCCACGTCGACTGATTCGGTCGGAATGATCGAAACCTTCAGTGTCGGGTTCAGGCCCGGCACTGGCGGGCAAGAGGATGGCTGTCAATAGGCACGGTCACGCCTCACTTTTAAATACAGGGATCTGTCCCTGGCCTATTGGAAACCGTGCGTACGGTTTCCCTTGATATTGGAGAAGCCAGATGGCACTCAGCGTTGAAGAAAAAGCAAAGATCGTTGGCGAATACCAGCAAGCAGCCGGTGACACCGGTAGCCCGGAAGTGCAGGTTGCCCTGCTGACCGCCAACATCAACAAGCTGCAAGGCCACTTCAAGGCCAACGGTAAAGACCACCACTCCCGTCGTGGTCTGATCCGCATGGTAAACCAGCGTCGCAAGCTGCTGGACTACCTGAAAGGTAAAGACACCACTCGTTACAGCGCCCTGATCGGTCGTCTGGGCCTGCGTCGCTAATAGCGGCCTGGTCAGTGGTGTGCACGGCGTGCTGCTGTCATCCGCCGAGGGCTTCGGCCCCCGCGCGGGTGAGCACGCCGCGCGTATCTATGAGGTTGGCTGTCTGCCTCGCCCGCGCGGTTTACCGCAAGGGCAGGGCAGGCTCCCAACCTCTAGTTTTATCTGGACTGCCAACAGGGCCGATTCCCTGTGCTGCCCAAGAATTCGCAAGAACCAGTTCCCCCAGAGCCACTGAAGAAGGTAGGAAACCGTGAACCCGGTAATCAAGAAATTCCAGTTCGGTCAATCGACCGTTACCCTCGAGACGGGCCGTATTGCTCGTCAAGCGTCCGGCGCCGTATTGGTCACCGTCGACAACGATGTCACCGTGCTGGTGACCGTGGTCGGTGCCAAACAGGCCGATCCAGGCAAAGGCTTCTTCCCCCTGTCCGTTCACTATCAGGAAAAGACCTACGCCGCCGGCAAGATCCCTGGTGGTTTCTTCAAGCGTGAAGGCCGTCCTTCCGAGAAAGAGACCCTGACCTCGCGTCTGATCGACCGTCCGATCCGTCCGCTGTTCCCTGAAGGCTTCATGAACGAAGTGCAGGTTGTCTGCACCGTCGTTTCCACCAGCAAGAAAACCGATCCGGACATCGCAGCCATGATCGGTACCTCGGCTGCGCTGGCCATCTCCGGCATTCCGTTCGAAGGCCCTATCGGCGCCGCCCGTGTCGCTTTCCACGAAAGCACCGGCTACCTGCTGAACCCGACCTACGAGCAACTGGCTGCCTCGAGCCTGGACATGGTCGTTGCCGGTACCTCCGACGCCGTGCTGATGGTCGAATCGGAAGCCAAGGAGCTGACCGAAGACCAGATGCTGGGCGCCGTGCTGTTCGCCCACGATGAATTCCAGGCCGTGATCCAGGCCGTCAAGGAGCTGGCTGCCGAAGCCGCCAAGCCTACCTGGGACTGGACTGCCAAGGCCGAGAACACCCCGCTGCTGAGCGCCATTCGTGGCGAATTCGGTGCCGCGGTGTCCGATGCCTACACCATCACCGTCAAGGCCGACCGTTATGCTCGCCTGGGCGAGCTGCGCGAGCAGGTCATCGCCAAGTTCTCCGGCGAAGAAGGCCAGCCGACTGCCGCTGAAGTCAAAGAGATCTTCGGTGAAATCGAATACCGCACCGTTCGCGAAAACATCGTCAACGGCAAGCCACGTATCGATGGTCGCGACACCAAGACCGTGCGCCCGCTGAACATCGAAGTCGGCGTGCTGCCGAAAACCCACGGTTCGGCCCTGTTCACCCGTGGCGAAACCCAGGCCCTGGTCGTTGCGACCCTGGGTACTGCACGTGACGCACAGCTGCTGGACACCCTGGAAGGCGAGCGCAAAGACCCCTTCATGCTGCACTACAACTTCCCGCCGTTCTCGGTGGGCGAGTGTGGCCGCATGGGCGGTGCTGGTCGTCGCGAAATCGGTCACGGCCGTCTGGCCCGTCGTTCGGTCCAGGCCATGCTGCCGGCCGCCGACGTGTTCCCGTACACCATCCGCGTGGTGTCGGAGATCACCGAATCCAACGGTTCGAGCTCGATGGCTTCGGTCTGTGGCGCTTCCCTGGCCCTGATGGACGCTGGTGTACCGATGAAGGCGCCGGTAGCCGGTATCGCCATGGGTCTGGTCAAAGAGGGCGAGAAGTTCGCCATCCTGACCGACATCCTGGGTGATGAAGACCACCTGGGCGACATGGACTTCAAGGTAGCCGGTACCGCCAAGGGTGTGACCGCGCTGCAGATGGACATCAAGATCAACGGCATCACCGAAGAGATCATGGAAATCGCCCTGGGCCAGGCCCTGGAAGCGCGCCTGAACATCCTCGGCCAGATGAACCAGATCATTGGCCAGTCGCGTACCGAGCTGTCGGAAAACGCACCGACCATGATCGCGATGAAGATCGACACCGACAAGATTCGCGACGTCATCGGCAAGGGCGGCGCAACCATCCGTGCCATCTGCGAAGAAACCAAGGCGTCGATCGATATCGAAGACGACGGTTCGATCAAGATCTTCGGCGAAACCAAGGATGCTGCAGAAGCTGCGCGCCAGCGCGTTCTGAGCATCACTGCCGAAGCCGAGATCGGCAAGATCTACGTCGGCAAGGTCGAGCGCATCGTCGACTTCGGTGCATTCGTCAACATCCTGCCGGGCAAGGACGGTCTGGTTCACATCTCCATGCTGAGCGATGCTCGCGTCGAGAAAGTGACCGACATCCTGAAAGAAGGCCAGGAAGTCGAAGTACTGGTACTGGACGTGGACAACCGCGGCCGTATCAAGCTGTCGATCAAGGACGTTGCCGCCGCCAAGGCGTCGGGCGTCTGATGATGCAGCAGGGCAGGTAACTGCCCGGAAGTGCCAATGCCCCGTATCGCAGGATACGGGGCATTTTTTTTGCTTTCAGCCGGCAGCGCCGGCAAAGCGCCTGCGCCCCAGGTTGGTGATGATCAGGCTCAGCGAGTCGGCGTTGGCCAGGATCAAGTCGGTGCGTACCTGCGGATCGCTGTAGAACGCAGTGCGTGCAGCTGCCAGGGTGTTTGTCTTGCTTAGCCGAAAGATCGCGGGCAGGGCTCGTCCATCCTTTTTCCTGATATCTCTCCAGGTCTGGCTCGAGGTGTCGAAGGTTCTGAACAGCGCCTGGGCGGGGGTGTTGATCGAGAGCCCGTTCTGTTTGTAGCCAAGGATCGTCTGATAGGCGATACGCCCGCCCCGCGTGTGCTGGCTGATCTGGTCCGGGAAGGGGGCCGCGGCTTCCACGTAGGCGATATCCACGGTTCGAAGTACCTGGTGTGACAGCTCGTGTATCAGCGTCGTTGCTTGCTGGTGGGCGAGCAGCTCGATGGCCGGTGGCGTTGCGTAAATCGAAACGTCCCATGGCAGGGTGAACACGCGCTCGGTGAGAAAGATCCGCTTGCCGGGGTCGTTGTGGTAGGTGAAACCGTAGGTATCGCGCTGATCGGGCATGTTCATGCCCACCACGAGGCGTTTGGAGGTGACCGTGTCCATCGAGGCCGACAACAGCTCGTCCAGTATCCGCTGGGTATAGTCACGCAGCAGGCGTACTGTCTGGTCTGAGGGAGGGTGGTCGAACACGTTTTGCAAGATGCTCAGTGTTTCGGGCGGCAGGGGCGCCTGGGGCGAAGACAGGTTGAGGTTCTTCAGGCAGGTGTCCAGATAGTGACGGCTCAAGGCATGGGCACGCAGTAGCATCTGGTACTTGGTCGGCTGGAGCGCGGCAATGTTCTTCATCCCCGAAGCCAGCGTGGTGTAGCGCAGGGATATGTCTTCGTCGGCCAGGGCCGTTTCGAAACTGCTGTAGGCCGCACCGCCGCCACGCAAGCCTTCCTGCAGATCAACCTGCCACTGATTTCCCGTTCTTTGCAGCGTGGGCCCGAGTCGGCCCTGCTTGATGATCTGCCACTGCTGTGCTGGCTTGGCCACTTCATAGACGTGGCCCGCGATCACGCAATAGAAACGCTCGGTACCCGGGGCGAAATAAAGCCCCAGGGTGGTGTTGCGGACCATGTCCTTGAGTTGCACGTTCTGCGCCTGCAGGTCACTCAGCCGGTTGGGTACCAGGGGGTTGAGCAGTACCTCGTTCCAGGCAGGGTCCAGTTCCAGTGCAGGCGTGACGGGTGACGGCTCGTCAGGGGTCTTCCTGCTCACGCTCGAGCCACCTGGGCGCATCATGACCAGGCCACTCAGGGCGGTGACGAACTCCGCAAGCGATTCGCCCCAGTTGTGCTGCAAAGCGGCGTTACCGGATGCCTGCAACCACTGGACACTCTGTAGCGAGCTGAGCATGGCTGCCAGCTTTCCAGGCAGGAAAAACGAACTCTGCTCGATGGCAAGGCCCATTACATAGCGCAGCACATTCCAGTATTCCTCGGCGGTAGTTACCGTGCGTGCCTTGGTCAGTGCCCGCAGGAATGCCACGTTCTCGGTGAACAGGTAGTCAAGGGCATTGCCTTCGATCTCGCTGCGCACCAGTTGAACCGCACCGGGGGTGGGCGAGAAATCGAACAGGTCCGATGAGGACCAGAACAAATGGGGGTGAAGAAAGCCGTTGTGGTCGTATCGCGACTGCACCGTGTCGGGAAGCCGGTTCAGAATATCTCGTTGCAGCTCTGGGTCCGAGAGGATGGCACTGCGCAGTGCGCCCTGGTCCTTGAACTCGAGCAACATCTTGTGTGGTCGGTATGCGCAGTACAACACCAGGGGCCCGTCCTGTTCGCCCTGCGGTCCGATCACATACATGCCCCTCACGGTATCGGGGGCGAAGCCTTGCTCGGCCCGTAGCTGCAATTGGCACAGGGTGATCTTCCTGCCCTCGACCAGGTCGCGGGCGAGGGCATCCGGCTTGGCCAGCACATGGGAAAAGTAGTAAAGCGCCTTGGCCGATAGTTTGTTGTCCAGAAAATGCTGATACCCCTCTTCCATCAGGTAGGCGGTGGCTACCAGCGTGTAGCGATGACGGCGTTCGAGGTAGTCGGGATCCTGCGGGGTTAACTTCTTCTCGAGCAGGGCACGGTATGCACTGGCCACGTCGAGGCGGTCGATCATGTTGCGGATGGTGGCTGCTTCCAGCGCTTCAGGTGCCATGCCTGGTCGCGTGACGCTGACCTTCATGCTTGTCGCTGTGCCGGTCAACCGGCTGTGGGTCAGGGCGTACTCGCTCAGTGTCTTGGTGGTGGTGGCCAGGTCCGAGGAAATCGGCGAGGGCGTCTGGCCGGGCATCACCGGGTTGGGGGTGAAGTGCGTGAAGGTGACGGTAATCAGGTCGGGATCGTCCGGTGCGCTCGGGTAATCCTGGGCGAGCCCTGCCTTGAGCTGCTGGTTGGCGAAGTCGTTGAGCGTTGGGATCGAGAACAGGTAGTTGAACTTGGGGTTGCTGACACGGGCGCAGGCCTGCACCAGTTGCGCGTAGTTTTTCATTTGCTGCGGTGTCGCGTTGCATAGCCATGCCGGTAGAAGGGTGCGCAAATACTGAACCTCGAGGCTGTCGCGTACCCGCTGCAAGGCCCCTTCGAACGGGTGCCTGGCGGCCTGGTTATCGATGAAGCGTTGCAGCAATGAGGTGCCGAGCCTGCTGCGCAGGGCATAGCCCAGGTAGTAACGCCGGGTTGCAGCACGAAAGCGTGCCGCACTGTGTTCAACAAACGCGAACAGCTCGCTTTGTTCGATGAGGCGTACGCTGGGCTGACTGGCACCTGGAAGCTGCGCCAGGGTGTGCCAGTTGCGCAGGTCTTCGGCGTTCACCAGGCTCAGCCACTGATGAAGCTTCTCTGGGTCGTCGAATGCGCCGGTCATTTCAGAGCGCAAGGCTGCTTCGCTGCTGAATTGACTCAGTGGCTCCAGCGGTGACCAGAGCAACAGGCTGTCATTGTCGGCCGTTGCCCGCTGCAGCACGAATGCATCGGCCAGTAGCAGCAGCCCGGCCTTGCCGGGTACCGACAAGCTCAGGCTGTGCAGGCGAATGGCACTGTGCCCCGGCCGGTCCAATGCTTGCTGCAGCAGGTCGAGCAGCGCGTCATCGATCACGCCGTTCTCGCGGGCTTGCTCCAGTTCGATGCGCAGCAGCGCTTCGTACAAGCTGCGCATGCTCGTGAGCGGGGACACCACACTGTCCTTCAGGCGCAACCGACCCGTGTCGAACGCCTCGAGTTGTTCAAGGTAGGTCGAGGCAAAGCCCGCTTTAAGGGTGTCGATCTGTTGCCGGATCACGGGTGCCGACGGCCACGACAGTGGCAAGCCTTGCCGGTCCTGCACCTGCACCTGATCCTGCGGCGCGTGCTGGTTGCCTGTTTCGCCCAGCTGTTCGAGAAACCTGTCGACCACCGTGCCAGTCTTTTCTGCCCATTTGAGCTGGATGTCCAAGGGGTGCAACTGGCCGTCGCTGATGGCGTCGAGGCTGGGGGCAAGCATGTCCAGAACACAGGACTGCACCTTCGGCTGGGCGGTGGCCAGGGATTGAAACAGCTGATGCAGTGCCCTGGCACGGGTGAGGCGCTCCACCAGCGTAACGCTCTGGCTGGGTGGCACGGGCAGCCTCATGGCGACTGCTGGCTGTGCATCGGGCAGCCATCGACCGTTGACCCCCAGGTGGGTCAGGCGCCTGTCCACCAGCGCGCGCATGTCCAGTGCATCTTCGACCCCGGCCATGGCCGTGCTGCTCTGGGCACCGGGGAAGCGTAGTGCGTGGGCAAGACGCCGGTTGACCAGTGCGATCAGCGCATCAGCAAGTGCGAGGAATATCGGTTGACCGACCTCGACCAGCCTGACCACAGGTGTCGCGCTGGCTTGCAACTGCTCCCAGTCATCGCGGCTGATCGAGGCGGGGCAAGCAGGTTGTGTGAGCAGGGCCTGGCAATGCCGTTCAAGGGCGGCCTGATCGGCGAAGTGTTGGAACCCGGTTCGTGTGCTGAACAGGAACACACCCTTGCTGGTATCGGTCGGTTGCTGCAGGGCCAGGCTGTCGGCCAGCAGCACCGTCCTACCCATGTCCTGAGCCGCTGGCACCAACGCCAGGCTACACACCCCCAAGGCGCCCAGGTCGGGGATCAGCGCTTCACGCAGCCATTGCAGCTGAGGGGTGTCGATGCGTTGTTCATTGGCCGCTCGCAACAGCGTACGACAGTAGTTGTCGGCAAGGCCAAGTGCCAGGGCTTCGCGGTTATCGCTGCCCACGTCGTTGTCGACACTGCTCCAATAGCTTCGCAGGGCCTGTGCAAAGGCCCCCGGAACGGCCTTGGCAGTGCTGGCAAGGGCCTGCTCGCAGGCGAGTGGGTCGGGCGTGTCGTGCGTTGCGGTGCCATCGCGTACGAAGCGGCGCTTCAGGTCGATGCCCAGTGGCTGGCCGCTGAACGCGTCCAGTGCAACATCGGCCAGGGCCTGCGTGTGCACCACGCTGGCGTTACTGGCAATGACCTGGACCCGTTGTTGCGCGATGTCGTCGACGCCCTCCAGCAGCGTCGAGAAGGCTGTGCTCAAGCAACTGTCGAGAACACCGGTCAGGGTGGGCAGTTTGGCCAGCCCGCCGGATTGCCCCCGCAGCAGATCGATTTGCTGTTGCATCAGGTGGTGTGACCACCGCGTGAACACGGCATCGCTCAGGTTCACGAACTGCAGCGGTTCGCTCGGCACGCCCAGGTGAGTCAGCTGGGCCTGCAGGGCACTTTCAAGCTGTTGCAGCGTGTTGAAGCCCTGTACGCCATGCAATGGGCTGTACAGGTAGGTCGCCTCAAGCAGTGGGTCTCGCTGATGAATGACCAGGCAATTGGCAGACAGTGGCTGCAGGTTGCCTGTCACCTCCACCCGCATGCTCGCCGGCAGGGTCGTTTGATCGGCCAGGCGATGCAGCCACCGCGCTTCGATGATGCTCAGGCTCAGGTCGCGCTGTGCGGTCTCCAGCGCGGTGATGAAGCCTGCGCGCAAGGTGCCGGGCTCAAAGTAGGGCATCACGATCATGGCGTTTCCTGCAGCGGGGGACCCGGTTCATCCGGCTCACGACGCCTGCCACGTTAGAGGGTGCCCTGTTGAAGGCAGTGGTACATATTGCAACGCCCGTTGGATTCCCGGGCATGGGTGCGGCGGTATTTTGTGAACATGCAACTTGCACGCGCATCCATCGCAAAGCATGCAATGTGCACGATGGGCTATTTTTTGGTGATTTTTAACCTGTTGATTTTTAAAGGTTTTATTTTTTATTCGGGTTGGCACAGCTTCTGCAATATCCCTGTTACCTGCTGCCAGGAATGACGGCGCAGACCTTTCGAAAAACAGGAGTGTCTCGTATGAAGAAGTTCGCTATTGCTGCTGCTACTGCCACCGCGCTGACCCTGACCATGGCTAACGCCGCCTTTGCAGCCCAACCTGCATCGCAAGCACCGATGATGCTGGCTGCTGGTGAAATGACCAAGGCCAAAGAAGAAACTTCCGATACCTGGATCACCACCAAGGTCAAAGCCGACCTGGTCACCGAGAAAGGCATCCCGGGTACCGACATCAAGGTCGAAACCAACAAAGGTGTGGTTTCCCTGTCCTCGACCACCGCGATCACCGAAGCGCAGAAAACCACTGCGGTGAACATCGCCAAGAAAATCAAGGGCGTGAAAGCCGTTTCGGCTGATGGCCTGAAAGCCGAGTAAGCGTTTCGCTCGCTGATCCTGACGGTTCATGCGAAAGGCCACACGGAGGTGGCCAACCCTAAAGCCCCGGCGCAGTCAGCCGGGGCTTTTCTTTGTGCGCTGGAACACTGGCCTGGCGTCAGTGCTCCCCGCCAGCCCTACTCGGCGTCCAGGTGCAGGGGCGAGATCACCCGGCCATCCGCTTCGGCCTGGCCCAGCGTGGCGTCGATGAAGTACACCCGGTCGTCTTGCAACTGACCCTTGTCGACCAGGTAGTCCTTGATGCTGCTGGCGCGTGCCTGACCGAGCTGACGCAGCAGCACGGTGCTCTCGGCCCATGACTTGATCACCGCTTCCTGCAGCTTGGCAGTGCGCTGTGCACGGTCCAGCTGCTCCCACTCGGCCGGTGGCTGCTGCTTGAGACGGGTGCGGTAGATGCCCTCGAGCATGGCCGGCTTGTCGCCATCGGGCACCTGCAGTTGCGAGGCCTGTGCCGGCACCTTGTCGCCGCGACGCTGAAGGATCTTGTAGTAGGTGCTCTGGTACTCACGATCCAGACGCTGTGCGGCAATCAGTGGCCCGTCGCTGCTCTGGGCGCTGGTGCCTTCGATTTCCAGGCGCAGGGCAGGGCGTTCCTTGAGTGCTGCCGCCAGCTTGTCCAGCGAGCCCTGGGCATCGCTGCTCAGCTCGCTTGAGCCGGGGGCGAAGGACACGGTGCCCAGGTCTTCGGAACCGCCACCACTGACCAGCCCGCCGATGAACTTGAACGGCGCCTGGGCGGCGCGCAGCACCAGGTTGCGCAGGGTCTGCCACACGATCGGCATTACGCTGAACTGCGGGTTGTTGAGGTCGCCCGACACCGGCAACTCGATGGAGATCTTGCCCTCGGTGTCTTTGAGCAGCGCGATCGCCAGGCGAATCGGCAGGTTGACGGCGTCGGGGCTGTCGACTTTCTCACCCAGTTGCAACTGCTCGACCACCACCTTGTTCTCGGCCTTGAGCTGGCCCTTGGTGATCAGGTAGTGCAGGTCCAGGTTCAGGCGGCCCTTGCGAATCCGGTAGCCGGCGAACTTGCCCGAGTACGGCGTCAGGGTCGTCAGCTCGACACGCTTGAAGCTGGTGGCGATGTCCAGGCTGGCCATCGGGTCGAACGGGTTGAGCGCGCCCTTGATGGTGACGGGCGCATAACGGTCCACCTTGCCCTTGATATCGACCTTGGCCGGGTGTGGCTGGCGGTTGTCGATGGTGCCGATCTGGCCGTTGAGCTGCTGGATGGCGGTGGCGAAGTTGGGCGTCAGGCTGAAGTCGGCGAAGTTGGCCGAGCCATCGTTGATGTCGATGCCACCGATACGGATACCCAAGGGCTTTTCATTGCTGGCCGTGCGCTTGCCCTGGGGCTTGGCGGCGCCGTTGGCCGGCTGCGGAATCAGCAGGTCATCCACGCTGGTGGTGCGGTCTTCGTTGATCATGAAGCGGGCATAGGGCTGCTGCAGGGTCACCTTGGCAATGCTCAGCGCATCGCCGTGGCGATAGTCCAGGCCGTCCACGTTCAGTTGCTGCCATTTGACGAAGTCGCGGCCCTTGATGGTGTCCAGGGTATGCAACTGATTGACCTGCGCCTTGCCGGTGACGCTGAACGCCAGCGGGGCGGTGTTCTTCAGGTCCACGTTCAGGTCGCTGCCGAGCATGCCGCTGCGCAGCTCCAGGCGTATGAACGGGCTGATGTAGGCCTGGGCTACCCGCAGGTCGATGTCCTGTGTGCTGACCTTGAGCCGGGCGCTGACCGGTGCCAGGTTGACCTCACCCGATGCCTGCAGCTTGCCCTGGCGGCCGACGCCGCTGTCGAGCTTGAGGGTGAAGGGGCTCTTGTTGAGGCTGTCGAAGTTCTGCAGGTCGAGGTTGAGCGGGCCGACATCCAGCGCCACCGCTTCTTTCTGCGAGCGATCGGCCAGATGAACCTGGTAGTTGCGCAGTTGCACGTCGCGCAGCAGCACCTGCCACGGCTTGCCGGGCGCGGCCTTGGCGCTGGCTTCCTGCGGCGCGGGCCCGGCAGTGGCCGGCTCGGCCTTTTCCTTGGGGGTGGCCTTGGCAGGCTGGCTGGCGAAGAGTTTTTGCCAGTCGAGCTGGCCGTCGGCTTCCAGGGCAGCCCAGGTTTCCAGCTTTTCACTGCGGATCTTGCCGACCGTGACCAGCTGTTTGGCCAGGTCGACCGTGGTTTCACTCACGTCCAGTCGGGCCAGGCGGGCCAACGGGCGACCGTCCGGGGCCTTGATCGCGAAGGGGGCGATGCTGAGCGAGGCGTTGTCCAGCAGCAGCTCGGTTTCCTTCGACAGGTTGAGCTTGTAATGGGTGTCCAGGTTGAGCACGCCGTCTTCAAGCACCAGCGGCAGGGCGTCGCGCACGTACGGCCACCACACCTTCATCTTGCCGTCGGTGACCTTGAGGGTGCCTTCGGAGGCGATCGGTACCAGGCTGATGGTGCCGGCCCAGTCGATGCGCCCGCCCTCTGGCCCGGCGGCCACCAGGGTCATGTCGGCGTTGTCGTCGGGCAGGGTGCTGAGGTTCTTCAGCTCCAGGTTCATCGAGTCGTAGAGGAATTCGATCGGCTCGCTCGGGCGCAGGTCCTGGAAGTGCAGGTAGCCCTCGCTCAGCTTGATGCTGCCGATGCGCAGCGGGAACGGTTCGCTTGCCGGTGTCTCGGGCTTGGGCTCGCTGGGCGGCAACTTGAACAGCTGGGTCAGGTTCAGGCTGCCGTCCTTGGCGAACAGCAGATCGGTGCGCGGCTTGTCCAGCTCGACGGCTGCCAAGTGCAGGGCACCGGACCACAGGCTGTCGAGCTGCAGGTTGGCGTAGAGGCGTTCGAAGCCGACCTGCTCCTTGCCGGTCTCGCCGATCTGCAAGCCCCATAGCGTCAGCTCGAGGCTGAACGGATTGAGCTCGATACGCTGGATGTGCGCCGGCACGGTGGCGTAACTGGCCAACTGCTGATTGGCGATGCGCAAGGCTACGCCAGGCAGGATCAGGAAACCGAGGAGGCTGTACAGGGCCAGGCCGGCCAACAAGGCGCCGAGGGCGCGTTTCAATCCTTTGGGCATGTGCGGCGTCGTCTGTCTAGAGCGGGAGTGCTTGGAGTATGGCACGTTAATTCGGTTCCGAAGGTAGTCCGAAATACCGGACTACCTGCGGTTTTTTCCACTTACAGCTGCAGGATCAAGCACTTCAGGGGCGGCTGTCCGTCCAGTGACGGGAAGTCGTCTGCCGGCTTGAGCACCTGCCATTCCCGCACCGGGCGGCCGATCTTCTGTGCGCAACGCAGCACCTGCTCGCGCCAGTCGTCGAGGCCGACCCTGGCCAGGTTGTTGCAGCAGATCAGCACGCCGCCTTCGGCCGTGCTCAGCAGGGCGGGCTTGAGCAGGCTCTGGTAATCACGCAGCAGGTCGACGGTGCCGAACGCGCTCTTGGCCCAGGCAGGCGGGTCGAGCAGTACCAGGTCGAACTCGCGCGGCTCCAGGCGCGGGTAGGCCGGCAGCTTGTGCCCGCGACGCTGGCTGACCGGCAGGCCTGCCAGCTGGCGAATGGCCGGAAAGTAGTCGGACTGGATGAACTCCATGGGCGCCAGTTGCGGGTTGAGTGCGCCGTTCTCGCGGCCAACGGCCAGGTTGCCTTCGGCGAAATCCAGGTTGCACACCGCGCTGGCACCACCGGCGGCAGCGCTCAGGCCTACCCCGCAAGTATAGGCGAACAGGTTGAGCACGCGTTTGCCGGCACTGTGTTGCTTGACCCAGCCACGGGCATTGCGCAGGTCCAGAAACAGCAGCGGGTCCTGGCCGGCATGGCGACCGCGCACGCGGTAGTTCAGGCCCCACTCGTGACCGACCAGGTCGGCCAGCGCGGCCTCGCTGGGCTGGTAGACCGGGTCGCGCCGGTCGATGCGGCTGTTGCCCTGGGAGCGATCGTTGTACACCAGCAGCAGTGGCAGGCCCAGTTCGCGCTCGATGTGCCCATGCAGGTCCAGCAGGGCATCGCGCTCGAGGGTGTGGTGAAAGCTCTGTACCAGCAACTGCGGGCCATAGCGGTCGACGGTCAGTCCGCCCGCGCCTTCCTGGCTGCCGTGGAACAGCCGGTAACAGTCGGTGCCCTGGGCGTGCAGCTCACTTAGAAGCTGCTGGCGGGCGTCGAGGGCGGCGCGCAGCGCCTGATTCAAGGAGGACATGCACGTAGCCTTGGTTTGCGGGCGTGCAGTTTAACAGCAGGCGGGTGCCTTGCACCTGTTCAGGCGCAGCCCACTCGCCGCCTGGCCCGGTGCAGCGAACTGTCGCGCATGGCCCAGCGCAGTACCGGCGCCGTGCTGTCGATGCCCAAGCCTACCAGCCGCCGCTTGAGCGGGTGCGGCGTGCGCTCGAGCAGTTCGCCGGCCCAATCGGGCAGCAGGTTGATCCCCGCCTGCATCATCAGGTTGGCCACCGGTTTGGCCAGGCGGCTCGGCGCCGGGGCCTCCAGCAACACACGCACCACTTCGCGGCTGCGCTCGTCGCATGCCAGTTGCGGACGCATGGCTTGCAGGTAGTGCGCCACCGCCTGGCGCGAACGCGGCACGTTGCGAGCCCCCAGGCGTTCGGCCACCAGGGCGATCTCGGCGTAGTAGGCGTCCTGGTCGGCCAGCGAGAGGTGCGGGTTGCGGTAGCGCAGGTGCGCGGCCATGAAGCTGCTGACTTCGGCCACGTGCACCCAGGTCAGCAGGTCCGGGTCACTGGCGGCATACGGGCGGCCATCGGCCGCGGTCCCCACCACCTGCAGGTGAATGGTGCGTACCTTGTCGATCAGCCATTCGGCGTCGCGGGTGGAGCCGAAGGTGGTGCCGGAGATGAACTGGCTGGTGCGGCGCAGGCGGCCGATGATGTCCTGGCGAAAGCTGGAGTGGTCCCACACCCCGGCCAGGGCCAGCGGGTGCAGCACCTGCAGCAGCAAGGCGCTGATACCGCCGATGAGCATGCTGGGGAAATCCCCGTGCACCTGCCAGCTGATGCTGCGCGGACCGAACAGCCCGGGGTCGCCCTTGGGCTGTTCGAGGTCGAGTTGGCCCAGGGCCAGGCCCGTGAGGCTCAGCAACTGTGTTTCGATACGGCGGCGTAGCGCTTCCATGGATACCTTGAGGCACCGTCGCCGCGGTGCCGTTCATTGGTTCAGGCGTTTGTCGATCAGGCCTTGGACCACGCTCGGGTCGGCCAGGGTCGAGGTGTCGCCCAGGTTGTCCAGCTCGTTGCAGGCGATCTTGCGCAGGATGCGGCGCATGATCTTGCCCGAGCGGGTCTTGGGCAGTGCTGGCGCCCACTGGATCAGCTCGGGTTTGGCAAAGCTGCCGATCTCCTTGCTGACCAGCGCCAGCAGTGCCTGCTTGAGGTGGTCGTCCGGGGTCACGCCGTTCATGGGCGTGACGAAGGCATAGATGCCCTGGCCCTTCAGGTCGTGAGGGTACCCGACCACGGCGGCTTCGGCGATGCTGTCGTGCAGCACCAGGGCACTTTCCACCTCGGCAGTGCCGATACGGTGCCCGGACACGTTGATCACGTCGTCGATGCGCCCGGTTATCCACAGGTCGCCATCGGCATCGCGGCGCGCGCCGTCGCCGGTGAAGTAGTAGCCCGGCAGGGGTTTGAAGTAGGTGTCGATCATGCGATGATGATCGCCGTATACGCTGCGGATCTGCCCCGGCCAACTGGCCTTGATCGCCAGCAGCCCGCTGCCGGGGCCCTCGATCAGCGCGCCCTTGTCGTCCAGCAGCACCGGCTGCACGCCGAACAGCG
Source organism: Pseudomonas sp. 8209 (assembly GCF_028682105.1). Lineage (NCBI taxonomy): Bacteria > Pseudomonadati > Pseudomonadota > Gammaproteobacteria > Pseudomonadales > Pseudomonadaceae > Pseudomonas > Pseudomonas sp. 8209. Next base: position 32,864 of record NZ_JANIAH010000008.1, on the reverse strand, counting down.
GACGGGTGGCACAACCGGGCTTGATGTGGCGGGCGCTGACCAGCGGGCTGAGCATGATGCCGCCGGTCTCGGTCTGCCACCAGGTGTCGACGATCGGGCAGCGCTTCTCACCGACCTTCTCGAAGTACCATTCCCAGGCTTCCGGGTTGATCGGCTCGCCCACGCTGCCCAGCAGGCGCAGGCTCTTGCGCGAGGTACCGTCGAGCGGCGCCGAACCTTCGCGCATCAGTGCCCGCAGAGCGGTGGGGGCGGTATAGAAGATGTTCACCTGGTGCTTGTCGACCACCTGCCAGAAGCGCGAGGCATCGGGGTAGTTGGGCACGCCTTCGAACATCAGGGTGGTGGCGCCGTTGGCGAGCGGGCCGTAGACGATGTAGCTGTGGCCGGTTACCCAGCCGACATCGGCGGTGCACCAGAACACCTCGCCGTCGCGGTAGTCGAACACCACCTTGAAGGTCAGGGCGGCCTGCAGCAGGTAGCCGGCGGTGGTGTGCAGCACGCCCTTGGGCTTGCCGGTGCTGCCGGAGGTGTAGAGGATGAACAGCGGGTCTTCCGCATCCATCGGCTCGGGCGGGCAGTCGTCGCCCACCTGGCTGATTGCCTCGTGGTACCAGAGGTCGCGGGCTTCGTTCCAGTCCACCGGGCCGCCGGTGCGGCGTACCACCACCACGCTGCTGACGTCCGGGCAGCTTTGCAGGGCCTTGTCGACGTTGTTCTTCAGGCCAATGCTCCTGGCGCCGCGCACGCCTTCGTCGGCGGTAATCACCGTGAGGCAGTCGGCGTCGAGGATGCGGTCGCGCAGGGCGTCGGGGGAAAAGCCGCCGAACACCACCGAGTGAATCGCGCCGATGCGGGTACAGGCCAGCATGGCGAAGGCAGCTTCGGGAATCATCGGCATGTAGATGCACACCCGGTCGCCCTTTTTCACCCCGCGCTGCTTGAGCACGTTGGCCAGGCGGCACACCTGCTGATGAACCTGGCGGTAGGTGAGGGTGGTGGACTGCTGCGGGTCGTCGCCTTCCCAGATGATCGCCGGCTGGTCGCCGCGCTGAGCCAGGTGGCGGTCCAGGCAGTTGTAGCTGACGTTGAGCTTGGCATCCTTGAACCAGGTTGCCTGGCCCGTGCGCAGATCGCTCTGCTGAACAGCCGACCAGGGGCTGATCCAGTCCAGGCGCCTGGCTTGTTCGGCCCAGAAGGTGTCGGGATCGTCTACGGACTGGCGATACAGGCGCTGGTAGTCGGCCTGGGAGAGTTGTGCCGCCTTGCTGACGGCATCGGCTTCGGGGTAGTCGCTGATATCGAACATTGGGGGGCCCTTTCCTGTTGGATAGGTGTCGCTCCCATCGCGGGCCAAGCCCGCTCCCACGCGGTGTGCATCGTACCTGTGGGAGCGGGCTTGGCCCGCGATGGGGATAACAACATCCCGACAGTGTAGCCCTTAGCCCCGGTGACGCCCGCGGAAGTAGTTGATCAGGCCCTGGGTCGAGGCATCTTCGGCCGGCTCTTCGATACCGCCGGTCAGGCGCTGGTACACGCCCTTGCCCAGTTCCTTGCCCAGCTCCACACCCCACTGGTCGAAGGCATTGATGCCCCACACCACGCTCTGCACGAACACCTTGTGCTCGTACATCGCCACCAGCGCGCCCAGGCGCCGCGGGCTGATACGCTCGACCACCAGGGTGTTGCTCGGACGGTTGCCCGGGATCACCTTGTGCGGCGCCAGGCGCTGTACCTCGGCTTCGGCCATGCCCTTGTCGCGCAGCTCGGCCTCGGCCTCGGCGCGGGTCTTGCCGAGCATCAACGCCTGGCTCTGGGACAGGCAGTTGGCGTACAGCCACTGGTGGTGGTCTGCCACCGGGTTGAAGCTCACCACCGGCACGATGAAGTCGGCCGGGATCAGCTGGGTGCCCTGGTGCAGCAACTGGTGATAGGCATGCTGGCCGTTGCAGCCCACGCCGCCCCAGATCACCGGCCCGGTGTCGTGGTCGACCGGGGTGCCGTCCTGGCGCACGCTCTTGCCGTTGGACTCCATGTCCAGTTGCTGCAGGTGCTTGGTGATGTTGCGCAGGTAATGGTCGTACGGCAGGATCGCGTGGCTCTGGGCGCCCCAGAAGTTGCCATACCACACGCCCAGCAAGGCCAGCAGCACCGGCATGTTCTGCTCGAACGGTGCGGTCTGGAAGTGCTGGTCCATGGTGTGGGCACCCGACAGCAGCTCCTTGAAGTTGGCGGTGCCGATGGCCAGGGCGATCGGCAGGCCGATGGCCGACCACAGCGAATAGCGTCCGCCTACCCAGTCCCACATCGGGAAGATGTTCTCTTCACGGATACCGAAGGCCACCGCAGCGGCCTTGTTGCTCGATACGGCGATGAAGTGCTTGTACAGCTCGGCTTCCGAACCACCCTGGGCCAGGTACCAGACCCGAGCCGCCTGGGCGTTCTTCAGGGTTTCCAGGGTATTGAAGGATTTGGACGACACGATGAACAGCGTGGTCTCGGCACGCAGCTTGGCCGACAGCTCGTGGAATTCGCTGCCGTCGATATTGGCCAGGTAGTGGCAGCGCACGCCGCGCTGGGCGTAGGGCAGCAGGGCCTCGGAGACCAGCTCCGGGCCGAGGAACGAGCCGCCGATGCCGATGTTGACCACGTCGGTGATCGGCTTTTCGCTATAGCCGCGCCACAGGCCGTCGTGGATGCGCCCCACCAGCTCGGTGACCTGATTCAGCACCTTGTGCACGTCGGGCATGATGTTCACGCCATTGACGCTCAGCTTGTCGCCCACCGGGCGCCGCAGCGCGGTATGCAGTGCCGGGCGGCCTTCGGAGGCGTTGACGATTTCGCCGGCGAACAGCGACTTGATCGCGTCCTGCAGGCCCACTTCGTTGGCCAGCCCCACCAGCAGGTCGCGGGTCTGGTGGTCGATGAGGTTTTTCGAATAGTCCAGAAACAGCCCGCAGCTGCTCAGGCTGAACTGCTCGAAGCGCTGCGGGTTGGCGTTGAACGCATCGCGCATGCTGAAGCCCTGCATGGCGCTGCGGTGTTGCTGGAGCGCCTGCCAGGCGGGCAGCGTAGTGACATCGTGGGGGGTGCGGTAGTACGCCATCGCTGCAGGTTTCCTTGGTACGTGAACTGCCTTTGACACTGGAAAGACGGGCCCGTTTCCAGTGTGGCAGGTTAATTGCCCGGCAGCCCGGCCGGGTGCGTTGTCACTGTTCGTCGAGGTTCAGGTGCAGGTTGTCGATCAGGCGCGTGGCGCCCAGTACCGCTGCTACCAGAATCACCAGGTCGCGGTCGTGCGCCGCTGCCGGGCGCAGGTTCAGCGCCTGACGGATTTCCAGGTAGTCGGGCTTGAAGCCGGCCTCCACCAGTTGTTGCCGACCTTCGGCGATCAGCACCTCGAAGTCACGGCGGCCCTGGCCGATTGCCTGGGCGATCCGGCTCAGGGTGCGGTAGATCGTGGGCGCAGTGGCACGTTGTGCGTCGGTCAGGTAACCGTTGCGCGACGACAGGGCCAGGCCGTCCTCGGCGCGCACGGTCGGTTCGCCGATGATCTGGATGGGCAGGTTGAGGTCGCGCACCAGCGCGCGGATCACCGCCAGTTGCTGGAAGTCCTTCTGGCCGAACACGGCCAGGTCGGGCTGGACCATGTTGAACAGCTTGCTGACCACCGTGGCAACACCCTCGAAGTGCCCGGGACGGCTGGCGCCACACAGCCCTTCGGACAGGTGCGGCACGCTGACCAGGGTCTGGGCCGCCATGCCGTCGGGGTACATTTCTTCGACGTCGGGGGTGAACAGCAGGTGGCAGCCGGCCTGCAGGAGTTTTTCCTGGTCGGCGGCGAGGGTGCGCGGGTACTTGTCGAGGTCTTCGTTGGCGCCGAACTGCAGCGGGTTGACGAAGATGCTCGCCACCACGAAATCTGCCCGCTGCGCGGCCTTGGTCACCAGCGCGGCATGCCCGCTGTGCAGGTTGCCCATGGTGGGCACGAAGCCGATGCGCTTGCCCTCGCTGCGTGCGCGGGCGACCGCAGCGCGCAGTTCAAGGATGGTCTTGACGGTGTTCATGCGCTGAACCCATGTTCGGTGCCGGGGAAGGTCACGCCCTTGACGGCTTGCACGTAGGCACCGAAAGCACCGGCAATGTCGGGCTGGCCGAGCATGAAGTTCTTCACGAACTTGGGCACGCGGCCGCTGAGCGACAGGCCGAGCATGTCGTGCATCACCAGTACCTGGCCATCGGTGGCGCTGCCGGCACCGATGCCGATGACCGGAATGGTCACGGCCTGGGTGATTTCCGCCGCCAGCTCGCTGGGCACACATTCGAGCAGCAGCATGGCTGCGCCGGCCTGCTCCAGGGCGATAGCGTCGGCGCGCATCTGCCGTGCCTGGTTCTCCTGGCGGCCCTGGACCTTGTAGCCGCCCAGGATGTTCACGGTCTGCGGCGTGAGGCCCATGTGCGCACACACCGGCACGCCGCGTTCGGCCAGCAGGCGAATGGTCTCGGCCAGCCAGGCGGCGCCCTCGACCTTGACCATGTGCGCGCCGGCCTGCATCAGTGCGCCGGCATTGGCGAAGGCCTGCTCGGTGGTGGCGCAGGCCATGAAGGGCAGGTCGGCCAGAATCAGCGCACCCTGGTTGCCGCGCTTGACGCAGGCGGTGTGGTAGGCCATTTCGGCGTTGGTCACCGGCAAGGTGCTGTCATGGCCCTGCAGGACCATGCCCAGGGAGTCACCCACCAGCAATATTTCCACGCCGGCCTGACTCGCCACCTTGGCAAAGGTCGCGTCATAGCAGGTCAGCATGGTTATTTTCTCGCCCTTGGCCTTGAGGCCTTGCAGGGTGGTCAGGGTTACTTCTGGCATGAAAGGAATCCTCGTTCAGGCGCTGTGAAAAACGACTGCGTACAACGCGTGTATTCATCTACTGGAACAGCACATCATCGATTGTGGTGTTTGGAGTACAACCCTGTTCCAGGCCTATATACGCCTTATGCGGCGCCGGGGCGCTGCGGGACGCCTATAGTCGTGAGCACGAAGACTGAAGTCAATTACCCTGTTACCGCATTGTTACGAAGGCGCTGTTACGGGCGTTACCGCGTGGGGGAGCGCCCGGTTACAGGCGCTCGAGGCCAACGAACGGGCATTCTGCCAGCCATTGCGCGAGGGGGCGCTGGTCGGGCAGGCAGAAGTCGCCGGGCACCAGCTCTGCCAGGGGGTACAGCACGAACGGGCGGGCGTGCATGTGATAGTGGGGAACCTTCAGGCGCGGCTCGTCGAGCACCTGATCGGCATACAGCAGGATATCCAGGTCCAGGGTGCGTGGGCCCCAGCGTTCCTTGCGTTCGCGGCCCTGGTCGGCCTCGATGGCCTGCAGGGCATCGAGCAGCGCCAGCGGCGCCAGCGAAGTATCGAGCGCCGCAACCGCGTTGGTGTAGCGCGGCTGGCCAGGCGACAGCGAGTCGCTGGCGTAGAACGACGACACACCGGCCAGTTGCGAACCCGGCAACCGGCCCAGCGCCTCGAGGGCGCTGCGCAGTTGCTGTTGCGGGTCGGCCAGGTTGCTGCCCAGGCCGATGTAGGCACGCACCATGCGGCGTTACTCGCCTGCGCCGTCGGCGCGCTTGCGCTTGCTCGGGCTGCGCTTGCGTTTGCGCGGGCCCGCGCCGGCGCCGTCGTCGCGGCTGCCCAGGTCACGGATCATGTCGCGGCGCTCGCTGTCGTTGCATTCCTGGTAGTCGGTCCACCATTGGCCCAGGCCGTCGGTTTCCTCGCCCGCGCTCTCGCGCAGCAGCAGGAAGTCGTAGCCGGCGCGAAAACGCGGGTTGTCCAGCAGCAGGTCGGCACGTTTGCCGCTGCGCCGTGGCAGGCGCTCCTGCATGTCCCAGATCTCGCGGATCGGCATCGTGAAGCGCTTGGGGATCGCAATGCGCTGGCACTGTTCGGCGATCAGCTCGTGGGCGGCTTCCTGCAGGGCCGGGATCGGCGGCATGCCGCGGCTCTGCAGGCGCAGGGCACGCCCTGGCAGCGCCGGCCAGAGCATGGCGGCGAACAGGAAGGCCGGGGTGACCGGCTTGCCTTGCTTGATGCGCAGGTCGGTGTTGATCAGCGCCTGGCTGATCAGGGTGTGGGTGTAGGTCGGCTGGTCTTCCAGCGCCTGGGCACTGGCCGGAAACAGCGGGTCGAACAGTTGCAGGTCGACCAGCATCTCGAAGGTGTCGGCCGCATAGCCGGACAGGAACAGCTTCAGGGTTTCTTCGAACAGGCGTGCGGCAGGGATTTCACGCAGCATCGGGGCCAGCTCGCGGATCGGCTGCACGGTGTGCTTTTCGATACCGAAGTTGAGCTTGGCCGCGAAGCGCACGGCCCGCAGCATACGTACCGGGTCTTCCTGGTAGCGCTGCACAGGGTCGCCGATCAGGCGGATCAGACGGTTGCGGATATCGTGCACGCCGTTGGCGTAATCGAGAATGCGCTCGCTGACCGGATCGTAGTACAGGGCGTTGATGGTGAAGTCGCGGCGCTGCGCGTCTTCTTCCAGGGTGCCGTATACATTGTCACGCAGGATGCGCCCGCTCTCGTTGCGTGAAGAGGTGTGGCTGTTCTCTTCCTCGACCTCGGGATGGTTGGCGCGGAAGGTGGCGACTTCGATGATTTCGCGACCGAAATGGATATGCACCAGCTTGAACCGCCGGCCGATGATCCGGGCGTTGCGAAACTCTGCACGGACCTGTTCGGGGGTGGCACTGGTGGCGACGTCGAAGTCCTTGGGGGTAATGCCCAGGAGTTGATCGCGAACGCAACCGCCGACCAGGTAGGCCTGGTAGCCTGCGTTCTGCAGGCGCTCGACGATGTTCACCGCGTGGCGGCTGAACTGGCCACGTTGCAGTGAATGCTGGCCGCTATTGATCACTTCGGGCGTGGTGCGAATGTGGTGCTGGCCACGCACGGTAGGACGGAATGACTGGAACAACTTCTTCAGCATGGGATGCACTGTTTGAAGGAATGTTCGGCCAAAAACGAAGAATGGCCGCATGATGGGCGGGGATTCTAGCATTTACTCGAAGGATGGTGTAGGCGGGTGCATCGGGCGGGCTGAAAGCCGGAAACTACAAGGGGAGCCGAAGCTCCCCAAGAAGTAGTTGCATGCTCTTATTGTTCTTTTGCCGGGCTTCTTGTTTTTGTTGAGTGCCCTACCCACAAAACCGCAAGGCTTGTGGGTGTTCTCCCTAACCGGGAGTCAAGAGCAAACGGATTGCTTTGGTCGCTGAGGTTGCAGTGATCATGCGATCCAACCAGTTCAGGCCCTGCTTGAGTGCAGTTTTTGTTGTTCTCTGCCTGGTTGTGGGGCAAGCCCCAAATACAACTCCTCTCCAAAAGAATCAGTTAGCTGCGCCTCCGCCGTCTTGTTCTTATTGTGCGTGAGCCGATTCGTCTTATTTTTATTGTCTTTTGCAGTGCTTGTTATTGTTCTTGTACCGAACATATAGCAGGTGCCGTGCCAACTTTTGCAAACCCCAGTAAAACAAGGGGTTAGGCGGTTTTGGGGGCGTTTGGCGGGCATAAAAAAACCGGGGATTCGTTACCGTATGCCCCGGTTTCTGTTACGTGATCAGCGTGAGGTAACATTTTTTTCACACGCCCTGGTGTTACCTGCCGGTAACACCGGTGCGCGTGCTGGCTCAGCTTTCGCTGGTGGCCCCGCTCTTGCGCCGCGGGATACCCAGGCGCTGACGACGTTCCCACAGGCATTTGCGGCTGACACCGAGCTTGCGGGCCAGCTCGGTCTCGGTCATGTGGTCCTGGTGTTCGAGTACAAAGTGCTGGAAGTAGTCTTCCAGTGACAGGTCTTCGGTCGGTTCGTGGCTGGTGTTGCTGGCGGCGCCGCCGGCAGACGGCAGGCCGGCGAACACGTCATCGTCTTCCAGGTCGGCCAGCTCGATGTCGATGCCCAGCAGGTCGGCAGAGATTTCCGGGCTTTCGCACAGGATCACCGCGCGCTCCACAGCGTTTTCCAGCTCTCGCACGTTGCCCGGCCAGGAGTAATGACGAATGGCCTGTTCGGCGTCATGGGCAAACTTCAGGTCGTTGCGCCCGATGCGTGCGCTCTGGCGGGCGAGGAACGCATTGGCGATCTCGTTGACGTCGGCGCCACGCTCGCGCAGGGCGGGCAGCTTGAGGGCGATCACGTGCAGGCGATAGTAAAGGTCTTCGCGGAACTGGCCGACCTTGGCCAGGTTCTTCAGGTCGCGGTGGGTGGCGGCAATCAGGCGCACATCGACCTTTTGCGATTGCACCGAGCCCACCCGTCGGATCTCGCCTTCCTGCAGTACGCGCAGCAGGCGGGCCTGGGCTTCGAGCGGCAGTTCGCCGATCTCGTCGAGAAACAGTGTGCCCCCGTCGGCCGCTTCGACCAGGCCGGCACGGCCGGCGCTGGCGCCGGTGAACGCGCCCTTTTCGTGACCGAACAGCTCGGACTCGATCAGGCTTTCGGGAATCGCCGCGCAGTTGACCGAAATCATCGGCGCCTTGGCCCGGCGTGACAGGTTGTGCAGCGCGCGCGCCACCAGCTCCTTGCCGGTACCCGATTCACCCTGGATCAGTACATTGGAGTCGGTGGGCGCGACCTTGCGGATCTTGCCGTACAGGTCCTGCATCGGCGGGCACGAGCCGATGATGCCGATTTCGCCATTGGCATTGCCCGGCTTGTCCGCCGGGGCCGCCTTGGCGCCGGCGCTGCTGCGCTCGGCAGGGGCGGCGGGGGCGTTCTGGCGGTCGCGCAGGATGCGGGCGACGGCCTGGAGCATCTCGTCGTGATCGAAGGGCTTGGCGATGTAGTCCACTGCGCCCATCTTCATCGAGTCGACGGCCGAGCGCAGGCTGGCGTAGCTGGTCATGATCAGCACCGGCTTGCCTTCGCCCAGCTTGATCAGCTCGGTACCCGGTGCGCCGGGCAGGCGCAGGTCGCTGACAATCAGGTCGAAGCTCGGAATGCTGAAGCGTTCCTGGGCCTCCTGTACCGAGCCGGCTTCGCTGACCTGGTACTGGTTGCGTTCGAGCAGGCGACGCAAGGCCGAGCGGATGATGGTTTCGTCTTCGACGATCAGAATATGCGGCATTGATTCAATTCTCTCGACGGTCTCAGTTCACAGCGGACGTCGCTACGACATGACGCGGCAGGGTCACACGGATCCGGGTGCCACGCTGGCTTTGAGTATCGGCCGGGCTGTCGATGGTGATTTGTCCATAATGCTCTTCCACGATGGAATAGACCAGAGCGAGCCCCAGCCCGGTGCCTTCGCCCGGATCCTTGGTGGTGAAGAAGGGTTCGAACAGCCGGTCCATGATGCTCTTCGGAATGCCGCTGCCTTCGTCCTCGACGATCAGGTCGACGGTGTGCTCGCTGGCTTCGCTCTTGACCCGTACCGCCGTGCCGGCCGGCGATGCATCGCGGGCGTTGGACAGCAGGTTGATGAGTACCTGCGCCAGGCGCTGCGGATCGCCGTCGACCCAGTGCTCGGGGTCGCACAGGTTGAAGAACTGTACTTCGAAATTGCGCCGGTTCAAGGCCAGCAGACCGATGGCATCCTGCGCCACTTCGGCCAGGCACACCGGTTCGTCACTGTGCTGGTGGCTGCCGGCGTGGGCGAAGCTCATCAGCGACTGGACGATGCGCGAGATGCGCTTGGTCTGCTCCAGGATCTGGCTGCTCAGCTCGGTGATCTCACCGTCGTCCTCGCGCTCTTCACGCAGGTTCTGCGCCAGGCAGGCGATGCCGGTGACCGGGTTGCCGATTTCGTGGGCGACCCCGGCGGCCAGGCGGCCGATGCTGGCCAGGCGCTCGGAGTGCACCAGCTTGTCTTCGAGCATCTGGGTTTCGGTGAGGTCTTCCACCAACAGCACCAGGCCGCTGTTGCCAGGTGCCAGGGGCTCGTCGATGGCCGCCTTGTGCAGGTTGAGCCAGCGGGTCTGCCCGTCCAGGCCCAGGCGCTGCTTGTGCAGGTGCTCGTCGGGCACGTTGATGAACCCCAGCAACAGGCCGCGCCAGGGTTCGCCGATGGTGGTCAGGCGCGAGCCGACCACACGCTTGGCGGGGATGCCGGTCAGCTCTTCCATGGCCCTGTTCCACATCAGGATCTCCTGATCCTTGGCCAGCGAGCAGACGCCCATGGGCAGCTCCTGCAGGGTCTGGCGGTGGTAGCGGCGCAGGGCATCGAGCTCGGCGGCCAGGCCGGTGAGGCGCGAGTGATAGTCTTCCAGGCGGCTCTCGATGAAATGGATGTCTTCGGTCACGTAGTTCTCGCTGCCCGACTTGTACGGCAGGAAGGTCTCGACCATGTCCTGTGCCACGCTGGGGCCCATCAGGCCCGACAGGTTGGCCTCGATGCGGTCGCGCAGGCGTCGCAGGGCGTACGGGCGGCGTTCGTCGAAGGGCAGGTACAGGTCGCGCAGGGCTTGCTCGACTTCTTTCTGCGCGGCCTTGGCGCCCAGCGGCTTGGCCAGCTGGGTGGCGAATTCCTGCGGCGAGGCGGCGTGCAGTTCGCGCCGTTGCGGACGGCGCACGTTATCCACGGCGCAGGCCTCGGCGGCGGCGACTTCCTCGGCGCTGGCGTTGCTGAACAGCGAGATCAGGGTGAACAGCAGCACGTTGGCCGCCAGCGAGGCGATCGCCGCCATGTGCCAGCTGGTGTCGTCGAGCACATAGATCATGTTCAGCAGCGGAATGTAGAAGCCCTGCAGGTTGCCCACCAGCGGCAGCAGCATGGTCACCATCCACACCAGGATCCCCGCCAGCAGGCCGGCGATGAAGCCGCGCCGGTTGGCAGTGGGCCAGTACAGCACCGACAGCACGCCGGGCAGGAACTGCAGGGTGGCAACGAAGGCGACGATGCCCAGGTTGGCCAGGTCCTGCTGGGCGCCGAGCAGCAGATAGAAGCCGAAACCGGCGGCGATGATCGCCACGATCAGCGCGCGGCGCGTCCATTTCAGCCAGCGATAGATGTTGCCTTCGGCCGGCGGCTGGTACAGCGGCAGCACCAGGTGGTTCAGCGCCATGCCCGACAGCGCCAGCGTAGTGACGATGATCAGCCCGCTGGCAGCGGATAGCCCGCCGATGTAGGCCAGTAGCGCCAGGGCCTGATTGTTGGCGGCGATGCCCAGGCCCAGGGTGAAGTATTCCGGGCTGGTGCTGGCGCCCAGCTTGAGCCCGGCCCACAGGATCAGCGGTACCGCCAGGCTCATCAACAGCAGGAACAGCGGCAGGCCCCAGCTGGCGCTGACCAGCGAGCGCGGGTTGAGGTTCTCGGTAAAGGCCATGTGGTACATGTGCGGCATCACGATGGCCGAGGCGAAGAACACCAGCAGCAGGGTGCGCCACGGGCCTTCCTGCAAGGGTGTGTGCAGCGCGGCGAGGGCGGTCTGGTTCTGCAGCAGCCACACCTCCAGCTCGTGCGGGCCGCCGAACACCCCGTACAGCGCATACAGGCCGATGCCGCCCAACGCCAGCAGCTTGACCACCGACTCGAAGGCGATGGCGAACACCAGCCCTTCGTGTTTCTCGCGGGTGGCGATATGGCGTGAGCCAAAGAAGATGGTGAACAGCGTGATCATGGCGCAGAAGGCCAGGGCCACGCGACTCTTGACCGGCTCGCCGGTGAGGATGCTGATGGAGTCGGCCACGGCCTGGATCTGCAGGGCCAGCAGCGGCAGCACGCCGATCAGCATGAAGATCGTGGTGAGGGCGCCGGCCCAGGTACTGCGAAAGCGGAACGCGATGAGGTCGGCCAGCGACGAGAGCTGGTAGGTGCGGGTGATCTTCAGGATCGGATAGAGCAGCACCGGGGCGAGCAGGAATGCACCGGACACTCCCAGGTAGCAGGCCAGGAAACCGTAGCCGTACTGGTAGGCCAGGCCGACTGTGCCGTAGAAGGCCCAAGCACTGGCGTACACGCCCAGCGACAGGGTGTAGGTCAGTGGGTGGCGAATGATCGAGCGCGGGATCATGCCGCGCTCGCTGATCCAGGCCACGCCGAACAGCACCAGCAGGTAGGCGGCGCTGATCAGGATCATCTGGGTCAGGCTAAAGCTCATCGGCATCACGTTGGCTCTGCAGGATAAAGGTCACGACGATCAGGATCAGCCACAGCAGGTAGGGGCGATACCAGGCGCCGGTGGGTTCGATCCACCAGTCCATGATGGCCGGGGAGAACAGGTAGATCCCCACTACCAGAAGCAGGACCAAGCGATAGATGTACATGCGGGCCTCGTTGGCTGTGGACGCTGCGTGCCTGGGCTTATTATTGGCGCAAATCGGCGTCGATGGTAACGGAAGGGCCGGTGCCTGCAAACGACCTTCGCCAGAATGCCCAACGAATTGAATTTGTTGGGCTTTGTGCAAGCTGTTCCGGCCTCTTCGCTGCCCAGGTTCTGTACTGGCCTGGAGGGCAACGGTGCACCGATGGGCGCTGGCCTGCCAGCGAACGGCTCAACGCCTGTGTCAGCAGTGGGCAGCGATCAATGAAGGTCGGCTTCCGGCACGCTCAGGCGCCGGGGCAGGGCGTCGGTATTCCAGTGCTGGGCGGCGTGCGCGAGTACCTCGCTCGGCGTACCCAGCGCCATGCCCGCCTCGACCGGTTGGCCGAGAGCACGCAAGGCCCGCAACAGCAAGGGTGTGGCCTGGTCCGCCGGCAACGGTGCCGAGCGATACGACTTGCCCAGCTTGTGCCCGTCGGGCTGGGTGATCAGCGGCACATGCAGGTAGCGCGGCTGCGACAGGCCCAGCAGCTCCTGCAGGTACAGCTGGCGCGGGGTGTTGTCGAGCAGGTCGGCGCCGCGCACGATATCGGTCACGCCTTGCCAGGCATCGTCCAGCACCACTGCCAGCTGGTAAGCGTACAGGCCATCGCGGCGCCGGATCACGAAGTCGCCCACCTCGCGTCCCAGGTGCTGCTCGAAGCGGCCCTGCAGACGGTCGGTGAAGTGATAGCTCAGCTCGGGCACGCGCAGGCGAATGGCCGCGTCCTCCTGGGCGTGGCCCAGGTTGCGACACAGGCCCGGATAGATACCGTTGTACCCTTCCAGCTGCTTGCGCGAACAGGTACAGGCGTACGCCAGGCCCTGCTGGAACAGGCGCTGCACCACGGCGGCATAGGCGTCGTGACGCTGGCTCTGGTACACCACTGCGCCGTCCCAGTGCAGGCCGTAGTTTTCCAGGGTGTGCAGGATGGCGGCCTGTGCGCCGGGGGCTTCGCGCGGCGGGTCGATGTCTTCCATGCGCAGCAGCCATTGCCCGCCCACGGCGCGTGCGTCCAGCCACGAGGCGAGGGCGGCGACCAGCGAGCCGAAATGCAGAAAACCACTGGGGGTGGGGGCGAAGCGCCCGATGTAGCGCGGGGTGTTCATCACAGGCGGGTAGATCCGACAGCCATAAATGAAACGGGGCGCCTTGAGCGCCCCGTTCTGTTCAGGTCAGGCCTTGCCGACCTGTTTTTCCTTGATTTCCGCAAGGTTCTTGCAGTCGAAGCACTTGTCAGCGGTAGGGCGGGCCTCCAGGCGGCGCACACCGATTTCAACACCGCAGTCTTCGCACCAGCCGTAGTCCTTGTCCTGGATCAGTTGCAGCGTCTTGTCGATCTTCTTGATCAACTTGCGCTCGCGGTCACGATTGCGCAGTTCCAGCGCAAACTCTTCTTCCTGGCTGGCACGGTCTGCCGGGTCGGCAAAGTTGGCTGCCTCTTCCTTCATGTGGTCTACAGTCCGATCCACTTCCTTCATCAGGTCCTGCTTCCACTTGTTCAGGATGGAGACAAAGTGGGCCCGCATGTCATCGCTCATGTACTCCTCACCCTTACCAGCTTCATAGGGGGTGAAGTCGCCAACGGCTTGAACGGTTTGTTTCTTTTCTTGGGTGGACATGAATAGACCGCCTCTCACTCTTCTAATCCATTGCGCAGGCTTCTCCATCTCCGGCGCCCGCCGGCCCTGCGACTGCGAGCCGCCGAACTTACCAGATCGAATCGGGGCGCGCTACTCCCGGTTGTCTCCCCGGTTGACCACGGCTTTACCCACACGTTCGTTCCCATGCATGGGTAGAATCATCATTTTAGACCCATTTGAGAGAAGGCCATGGCCCAGCCCTACAGTGCGCGCAGTCGCGCCATCGAACCCTTTCATGTCATGGCGCTGCTGGCGCGGGCCAACGAACTGCAGGCAGCCGGGCATGACGTGATCCACCTGGAGATCGGCGAGCCGGACTTCACCACTGCCGCGCCCATCGTCGAAGCCGGCCAGGCTGCCCTGGCCGCAGGCCACACGCGCTACACCGCGGCACGTGGCCTGCCTGCGCTGCGCGAGGCGATTGCCGGGTTCTATGCCCAGCGTTACGGGGTGAACATCGACCCGCAGCGCATCCTGATCACCCCGGGCGGCTCGGGCGCATTGCTGCTGGCGGCCAGCCTGTTGGTCGACCCAGGCAAGCACTGGCTGCTGGCCGACCCGGGCTACCCGTGCAACCGGCACTTTCTGCGCCTGGTCGAGGGCGGTGCGCAACTGGTGCCGGTCGGCCCCGAGGCCAACTACCAGCTCAATGCCGACCTGGTCGAGCGTTACTGGGACAACGAGACCGTCGGTGCACTGGTGGCCTCGCCCGCCAACCCCACCGGCACGGTGCTCGACCGCGAGCAACTGGCCAGCCTGTCGCAGGCCACCCGTGCGCACAATGGCCACCTGGTGGTCGACGAGATCTATCACGGCCTGACCTACGGCATCGACGCCCCCAGCGTGCTGGAAGTCGATGACGAAGCCTTCGTGCTGAATAGTTTCTCAAAATATTTCGGCATGACCGGCTGGCGCCTCGGCTGGCTGGTAGCGCCGCCTGCAGCGGTCGCCGACCTGGAGAAGCTGGCGCAAAACCTCTACATCAGTGCGCCGAGCATGGCCCAACATGCTGCGCTGGCCTGTTTCGAACCGCGCACGCTGGCGATTTTCGAGGAGCGTCGCGCCGAGTTCGCGCGGCGTCGCGACTTCTTGTTGCCGGCCCTGCGCGAGCTGGGCTTCGGTATCGCGGTGGAACCGCAAGGGGCGTTCTACCTGTACGCCGATATCAGCGCGTTCGGCGGTGATGCCTTCGCGTTCTGTCAGTACTTCCTCGAAACCGAGCACGTAGCCTTCACCCCGGGCCTGGACTTCGGTCGTCACCAGGCCGGGCACCATGTGCGGTTTGCCTACACCCAGAGCCTGCCGCGCCTGCAGCAGGCGGTCGAGCGGATCGCCCGCGGTTTGCGGAGTTGGCAAGGCTGATGCGTTTTTTCCCCGAACTTGAGCAGGCGCGCCTGCTGCGGCGCTACAAGCGTTTTCTGGCCGACATCGAACTGGCCAACGGCGAACAGATGACCATCCACTGCCCCAACACCGGGTCGATGCTCAACTGCATGCTGGAGGGCGGCAAGGTCTGGTTCAGTCGGTCCAGCGACCCCAAGCGCAAATTGCCGGGCACCTGGGAAATCGCCGAGACCCCGCAAGGCCGGCTGGCCTGTGTGAACACCGGGCGGGCCAATGCCATCGTCGAAGAGGCGCTGCACGCCGGGCGCATCACCGAGCTGGCCGGCTTCACGGCGCTCCGGCGGGAGGTGGCCTATGGCGAGGAACGCAGCCGCATCGATTTTCGCCTGGAGTACCCCACAGGGCCGGCCTATGTCGAGGTCAAGAGCGTGACCCTGGGCTTCGACGGCTCGCGGATAGCGGCGTTTCCCGACGCGGTGACCCAACGTGGCGCCAAGCACCTGCGCGAACTGTCGGCACTGGTGCGCCAGGGTGTGCGGGCGGTACAACTGTATTGCGTGAACCTGAGCGGCATCGATGCGGTGCGCCCGGCCGAGGAAATCGACAGCGCCTATGCCGCGGCCTTGCGTGCAGCGGCAGCCGAAGGTGTCGAGGTGCTGGCCTACGGCGTGCACCTGGACGGCGAGCAGATCAGCATCGACCGCGCATTGCCGGTGATGCTCACGTAATGAGCCAGATGCCCTGGCTGTCTTCCCGGCAGTCCAGGGCCTGCAATGCATCCCCGGTACAGGGGCCGGCCACGCATTCACCGGACTCCGGCACGAACAGTGCGCCGTGATGAACGCAGGCGATCAGTTGGGCGCTGGGGTCCAGGAATTGGTCTGCCTCCCAGTTCAGGCCGATGCCACGATGCGGGCAGCGGTTGCGGTACAGGTAGACGCGGCCCTGGCGACGTACGCCGAACAGGTCGATGCCTGCGGCCTTGAAGCCGCGGCTCTGGCCCTCGCCCAGCTCGGACGGGCGGCAAAGAAGGTGCATGGGTAGGTTCACTTGAAGAAACGAGAGTCGGCTTGACGTCCAAATGCAAATAATTATCAAATTGCCCGCAATAGCCGTGCCCGGCGTCTTTATACCGCGAGTACGGGCACTGCCCAACCGTTATCCACCTGGACAACGGTCCGCCTTCATCTAAGGAAGCCTTGCTATGCGCCGACGTGCCAGCCTGATCGCCCTGTGTATCGGGCTTGTTTTCAACTCGGCGGCCCAGGCCGAACCCCTGGCCACCCGCTGGGTCAGTGCCGGCGGTGCGCTGAGCGAGTGGGTGGTGGCGCTGGGCGGCGAGTCGCGGCTGGTGGGCGTCGACACCACCAGCCAGCACCCGGCGAGCCTCAAGGCGCTGCCCAGCATCGGCTACCAGCGTCAGCTGTCGGCCGAAGGGGTGCTCAGCTTGCGCCCGGACCTGCTGGTGGGCACCGAGGAAATGGGCCCGCCAGAGGTGCTCAAGCAGCTCCGGGGGGCCGGGGTGAAGGTGGAGCTGTTTTCGAGCACGCCCGAGCTGCAGGCCGTGCATGGCAACCTCCGGCAACTGGGCCGCCTGATGGGCGACGAGGCACAGGCAGAGCGCCTGTTCGGCGAGTACTGGCAGCAGCTTGACGGGCTGGCGGCACGAATCAAGGCAGTGCAGGGCAGTCAGGCGGCCCCTGGCGTGATTCTGCTGGTGGGGCATGGCGGTGCCAAGCCGATGATCGCGGGCAAGGGGACCGCAGGCGACTGGATGATTCGCCAGGCCGGCGGGCGCAACCTGGCCGACAATGACGGCTACAAGAACTTCTCGGTCGAGGCGCTGGCGGCGCTGAACCCCCAGGTGCTGGTGTTTGCCGATCGCAGCCTGTCGGGCGAGGCGGCGCTGCAGGCCCTGCTCAAGGAAAACCCGGCGCTGGCGGCCTCTCGCGCAGCACGGGACAAGCGTCTGGTCGAACTTGACCCGACCTTGCTGGTGGGCGGCCTCGGGCCGCGTCAGCCGGCCAGCCTGCAAGCGCTGGCGCAAGCCTTCTACCCGGCGGCCAAGGCGCAACTGGCCCCATGAATCGACTGGTACCACCGCGTGCTCTGTTCATCGGCCTGAGCCTGCTGTGCCTTTTGGCGGTGTGGCTGTCATTGGCCCTGGGGCCGGTCAGCCTGCCGTTGCTCGACACCCTGCGAGCCGGGCTGCGCCTGATAGGCGTGCCGATTCAGGCCCAGGGGCTGGAGCAGGCCGAACTGATCCTGGGCCAGATTCGTCTGCCGCGCACCTTGCTCGGGCTGGTGGTCGGCGCGGTGCTGGCGATTTCCGGGGTGGCGATGCAGGGCCTGTTTCGCAACCCGCTGGCCGACCCCGGCCTGGTCGGGGTGTCCAGCGGTGCTGCACTCGGGGCGGCGGTGGCGATTGTGGGCGGCAACTGGCTGGGGGGCGTGCCCGAGGTGTTCGCGCCCTATCTGTTGTCGATCTTCGCCTTTCTCGGCGGGCTGGGCGTGACGGCGCTGGTCTACCGGTTGGGCCGGCGTGACGGTCAGACCAGTGTCGCCACCATGCTGCTGGCGGGCATCGCCCTGACCGCCCTGGCCGCCTCGGTGGTGGGGCTGTTCACTTATCTTGCCGATGACGCCACGCTGCGTACGCTGACGTTCTGGAACCTGGGCAGTCTCAATGGCGCAAGCTACACGCGCCTGTGGCCGTTGTTGCTGGTGGCGGTGGTGGTGACCTGGTGGCTGCCACGCCGGGCCGAGGCGCTCAATGCCCTGCTGCTGGGTGAGTCGGAGGCGCGCCACCTGGGTATCGAGGTCGAAACACTCAAGCGCGAACTGGTGTTCTGCACCGCGCTGGGCGTGGGGGCGGCGGTAGCGGCGGCGGGGTTGATCGGTTTTGTCGGGCTGGTGGTGCCGCACATGGTGCGACTGTTGTCCGGCCCCGACCATCGCGTGTTGCTGCCGGCGTCGCTGCTGGCCGGAGCGTCGCTGCTGCTGTTCGCCGACCTGATCGCGCGGCTGGCACTGGCGCCGGCAGAACTGCCGATTGGCATCGTCACTGCATTTATCGGTGCCCCCTTCTTCCTTTTTCTGCTGCTACGGGGGCGTGCCTGATGCTACGGGTGGAGAACCTGCAGGTGGTGCGCGGGCAGACCCGGGTGCTCGATGGCATCACCCTGGGCATCGAGCCGGGGCAGGTGCTGGGTGTGCTGGGCCCCAATGGTGCTGGCAAGAGCACCTTGCTCGCAGCGTTGTGCGGCGAATTGCCTGCCCCTCATGGCCGTGTGCTGCTGGATGAGCGTGCGTTGGGCGACTGGAGCGGTCATGAGCGGGCACAACGCCTGGCGGTACTGCCGCAGACTTCAAGCCTGGGCTTTGCGTTTCGTGTCGAGGAGGTGGTGGCCATGGGGCGACTGCCCCACCGCACTGGTCAGGTGCGCGACCAGGCAATCGTGGTCGAGGCGCTGGAGGCGGCGGATGCCGGGCACCTGGTGGGGCGCAGCTACCTGGCGCTGTCGGGGGGCGAGCGTCAGCGAGTGCACCTGGCGCGGGTGCTGGCGCAGCTCTGGCCAGGGGGCGACGGCTGCACGCTGTTGCTCGACGAGCCGACGTCCATGCTCGACCCCTTGCATCAGCACACCACGTTGCAGGCGGTCAGAGCCTTTGCCGACCGTGGTGCGGCGGTACTGGTGATCCTGCATGACCTGAACCTGGCGGCGCGCTATTGTGACCGCATCCTGCTGCTCGAACGTGGCTGCCCGCATGCGCTGGATACCCCTGAACAGGTGCTTCGGCCCGAAGCGCTGCGCGCCGTGTTCGGCCTTGAAGTACTGGTTCAACCTCACCCCGAGCGGGGGCACCCGCTCATCATCGCCCGCTAGGAGCTCGCCCATGCCTCGCACGTTGCTGTTTGGCACCCTGTTGCTGCTGGCGTTGGGACTGAGCGCTTGCCAGTCCGGCGCAGCGTTGGCGCCACTGCCGCAGTGGCAAGGCCCGCAGGGACGCGAGCATGCCGAGCTGGGGCAGATCCGCGAGTTGAGCACAGGCCGGTTACTGACACCGGAGCAACTGGTCCGGCGCCTGGCTGCGGCACCGCGGGTGCTGGTGGGGGAGCAGCACGACAACCCCGATCACCATGCCTTGCAGTTGTGGTTGTTACGCGCGCTGGAGCAGCAACGGCCGCAGGGCAGCCTGCTGTTGGAGATGCTGGAGCCGGCGCAGCAGGCGCGGGTGGATGCACTCAAGCAGCAGCCCACGCTACCGGTCGACCTGGTGTCGGCGCTGCACTGGCAATCAGGTTGGGATTGGGCCCTGTATGGCCCGATCGTGCGCCATGCGCTGGGGCAGCCCTATCCGTTGCTGGCGGCGAACCTTGATCGCGCCGAGGTGCGGGATATCTACCGCCAGGTACCGAAGTTGGAGGGGCAGCACGCTACGACCGCTGCGGTTACCCAGGCCTTGCTCGACCAGGTACGTGAAGGGCATTGCGGGCTGCTGCCTGAATCGCAGATGCCGGCCATGCTGGCGGTACAGCAGCAGCGTGACCGGCGAATTGCCCAGCGCCTGATGCAGGCGCCGACGCCGGCCCTGCTGTTGGCGGGGGCCTATCACGTGCGCAACGACCTGGGCGTGCCCTTGCATCTGCTGGACTTGGGGGTAGAACAGGGCACCAGCGTGCTGATGCTGGCGCAGGTGGGGGAAAAGGTGGACGCAGGCATGGCCGATTACGTGTGGTTTACCGCTGGCGTGGCCGAGCAGGATTACTGCGCGAGCCTGCGCAAGGGCGGGTGATACAGGCTGTGAATGTGTGGTGCCCTTTTCGTTGGCTTGCCAGTGCATAGGCCATGACAGGCAACTCAAATCCCAGGCAAAAAAAGACCCGGCAAAGTGCCGGGTCAATAACCGTGATTAGCCTGATGAGGAGATAATCTGAGAGTCCGAACCAAGGTCTTTCAGAATATCCAACCAGTCTCGCGACCAGTTGTGATAATCATAACGATTCTCATTTCGAAGTCAATCCTTTCATTCTGCTTATTTCAATTATTTTTGCAGGGCGCCTTGGCATCCAGCTGTTTGTTCAGCGCATCCTTGCGTTCAACGGGGATGTCGTTCCAGTGCACATCCAGCAGCGCGCCTTCTATCGCGTAGAGCAGCACCTTCGAGGCACGAAAGCCGCGGCTGCGTACCGCGTGGTAGGCGTTCACCGCGCCCAGCCGACGAAGGTCCGAGAGACTGTGGATGCCCACCGCATGCAGCCACTGCGCCGACGTCTTGCCAAGATTTTTCAGATGCTGAAGTTCATCGTTCATCAAGCCTCCTTGCGACGGCTGAACGGGTCCTGGAGATTGATTCGTGGGCAGGTCAAGAAGGAGTGTAGCGGCAGTTGGAAAATACGCGGCGTTTTGCCATGGGCGGTGCACGGCGGGGCCTGCAGCCACCGCCGGCATTACCAGGCGGTGGCTGTCGGCAGATGCTTTCAGCGGGTGCGGTAACGCAGGCGGGTGCCGAAATTGACCGACATCAGAATCTCGTCGGCACTCAGTTCTGCGGGGAAGTAGGTGCCGGAGATCTGCGCATGGGCCAGGCTGGCACCTTCGAGGCAGTTCTCGCGCAGGTCCAGCCCACGCAGGTCGGAGGCGCGAAAGTAGGCGCCACTGAAATCGATGCCCTCGGTGTCCAGCTTGCGCAGGTCCAGTCCTCGAAAGTCACCATCCTTGAAGTCGACAATGGCGTTCCTGGGCTTCTCACGATTGAATTCCGCGATGTGTTCCTTGTGCACCAGAGCGTATAGCGCGCTGTCGAGCTGGCGTGGCTGGTTCATGAGGGCGCCTCCTTGTGTGGCCTGATGATGGCATTATAGTGCCACTGTGCGGAGGCGCCCGAGATAGAGGCGTGAAGTGTGGACTGCTTCACGCCCTCGCCGTTTTAAAGGCCGGGCAGGCGCTGGCGAATCTGCTTGACCAGTTCATCCAGGCTGCCGCTTTCGTTGGTTTCCACGCGCTTGGCCTTGAGCAGCTCTTCGCCTGTCAGCGGGTCGCGACTGGCTTGCTGGGCGGCGACCACTTCCAGAGTGGCGTCGGACGGGTCGTTCTGGTCGGCCTGGCGCTGTGCCAGCCAGCTGGCGATCACGGCGTCCGGTGAATTGCAGTCGAGGATCAGGAAGGGAACGCCGGTTTCGCTGGCAACGTCGGCGGCGGCCTGGCGCTGTGCCTGCTTGAGGTAGGTGGCATCGATCACCACCGGGAACCCCGCGCGCAGGATTGTTCCGGCCAGCTGATGCAGGTGCTGGTAGGTCTTCTGGCTGGCGTCATCGGCGTAGATGCCTTGTTGCAGCTGACCGGCGGCCTGCTCGGCCTGCTCGCCGAACAGGCGCTTGCGTTCAACGTCCGAGCGCAGGCGAATGGCACCCAGTGCTTCGACCATGCGCATGGCGACATGGCTTTTGCCAACGGCCGACACACCGTGGGTGATGGCCAGCAGGCGCGACGGGATGGCGCTGTAGCTCTCGGCCAGGTTGGCGTAGTTGCGGTACTGACGCAGGGTGGTGGCCCGTTGTACGCCATCGGCGTCGGCCGGCATGCTGAACAGCGCGACCTTGGCCCGCACCAGCGCACGGTAGGCCTTGTAGAAGTTCAGCAGTTCGAGGCCGGCGTAATCGCCGGTGATTTCCAGGTACTGGCTGATGAAGCGCCGCGCCAGCGACTTGAGGCCGCGGTCTTCCAGGTCCATGGCCAGGAACGCCGTATCGGCGTACACATCGGTCAGGCGGAAGGGTTCGTTGAATTCGATGCAGTCGAAAATCACCACCTTGCCGTCGATCAGTGTGGCGTTGCCCAGGTGGATATCGCCATGGCACTCGCGTATGAAACCTTCGGCCTTGCGCGTTTCGAACAGGCCGTGCAGTCGATCGAAGCTGCTGCGCGCCCAGGCCTGCAACGCATCGAGCTGCACCAGGTCGGCCTTGTCGCTGAGGAACGGGCGAATCTGTTCGAAGTTCTGTTCAACCGGAGCCATCACGCTGTCGGGCGTGCCCAACGGGTGTTCGACAGCCACTTTCGGTGCGGCCAGGTGGAACTGGGCGATCTGGCGGGCCATCTGGTCGATATGCGCAGCGGTCAGTTCGCCATTGGCCTGCAGCGTGCTGAGCATCTGGTTCTGGGGGAACTGGCGCATTTTCAGCGCGTACTCGATCGGCGCGCCGTCACCTCCCAGCTGCGGGGCCTCGACGCTGCCGGTGATGGGCAGTACTTCCAGGTACAGGTCGTCGGTCAGGCGCTGGTTGAGGCGCAGTTCTTCGGCGCAGAAATGCGCGCGACCCGACAGCTCGGTGAAGTCCAGGAAGCCGAAGTTCATCGGTTTCTTGATCTTGTAGGCGTATTCGCCCGTGAGCAGCACCCAGGAAATGTGCGTCTCGATGACCTGGAATTCCTTTACAGGGTGCGCAAACAGGGCCGGGTTTTGCAGGGCGGCGATCAAGGCTTGGCTCACGGTCGATCCTTCTGGGTCGTGGGAGATTCGAATCGACCATTATGGCGGCAAGCGGGGCCGCTGCAAACCGCCGGAGGGCGTCTGTCGACAAGCCATAAAGTGCGTATAATCCGCCGCCATGACTCGTACCCGATCTTCCCATACCTCTAAAAAACGCCCTTCTGGCCGCGCGCGCGCCTGGTTGGGCTGGGCCCTCAAGCTCAGCCTGGTCGGCCTTGTGGTGCTGGCCGGCTTTGCGGTTTATCTCGATGCCGTGGTCCAGGAGAAATTCTCCGGCAAACGCTGGACCATCCCGGCCAAGGTCTACGCACGCCCGCTCGAGCTGTTCGTCGGGCAGAAGCTGAGCAAGAACGACTTCCTGATCGAGCTCGATGCCCTGGGCTATCGCCGCGAAAGCGTGGCCAACGGCCCGGGCGCAGCCTCGGTCAATGGCAACACCATCGACCTCAATACCCGCGGCTTCCAGTTCTATGAAGGCATGGAAAAAGCCCAGGGCGTGCGCGTACGCTTCTCGGGCGACTACGTTGCCGGCCTGAGCGGTACCAATGGCTCGAAGCTCGACGTGGTGCGCCTGGAGCCGCTGCTGATCGGCGGCATCTACCCGAAGAACCTCGAAGACCGCATCCTGATCAAGCTCGATCAGGCGCCGCCCTATCTGCTCGAAACCCTGGTGGCGGTGGAAGACCGTGACTTCTATCACCACTTCGGGGTGTCGCCCAAGTCGATTGCGCGGGCCATATGGGTCAACACCTCGTCCGGCGCCATGCGCCAGGGCGGCAGTACCCTGACCCAGCAGTTGGTCAAGAACTTCTACCTGACCAACGAGCGCAGCCTCAGCCGCAAGCTCAACGAAGCGATGATGGCGCTGCTGCTCGAAGCCCACTACAGCAAGCGCGACATCCTCGAGGCGTACCTCAACGAGGTGTTCGTGGGCCAGGATGGCCAGCGTGCGGTGCACGGTTTCGGCCTGGCCAGCCAGTTCTTCTTCAGCCAGCCGCTGTCCGAGCTCAAGCTGCACCAGGTGGCGCTGCTGGTGGGCATGGTCAAGGGACCGTCCTACTACAACCCGCGTCGTTCTCCGGAACGCGCGCTGACGCGTCGCAACCTGGTGCTCGACTTGCTGGCCGAGCAGGGCGTGGCGACCCCCGAAGCGGTCGAGGCCGCGAAGAAAATGCCACTGGGTGTGACCAAGCGCGGCAGCCTGGCGGACAGCTCGTTCCCCGGCTTCCTCGATCTGGTCAAGCGCCAGTTGCGCCAGGACTACCGTGACGAAGACTTGACCGAGGAGGGGCTGCGTATCTTCACCAGCTTCGACCCGATCCTGCAGATGAAGTCCGAAGCGGCGATGAACGAAACCTTCAAGCGCCTCAGCGGGCGCAAGGGGGCGGACGAAGTCGAGGCGGCGATGGTGGTGACCAACCCGGAAACCGGGGAGGTGCAGGCACTGATCGGCAGCCGCCAGGCCGGGTTTGCCGGTTTCAACCGTGCCATCGACGCCGTGCGTCCCATCGGCTCGCTGGTCAAGCCCGCGGTGTACCTGACCGCGCTGGAAAAACCGAGCCAGTTCACCCTCACCAGCTGGGTGCAGGATGAACCCTTCTCGGTGAAGGGCGCCGACGGCCAGGTGTGGAAGCCGCAGAACTACGACCGGCGCGCCCATGGCACGATCTTCCTGTACCAGGGGCTGGCCAATTCCTACAACCTGTCGACCGCCAAGCTTGGCCTGGAAGTGGGCGTGCCCAACGTGCTCAAGACCATTGGCCGCCTGGGTGTCAACGTCGACTGGCCGGCCTTCCCTTCGATGCTGCTGGGTGCCGGGGGCATGTCGCCGGTGCAGGTTGCGACCATGTACCAGACCTTGGCCAATGGCGGCTTCAACACGCCGATGCGAGGCATCCGCAGCGTGCTGACCGCCGAGGGCGAGCCGCTCAAGCGCTACCCGTTCCAGATCCAGCAGACCTTCGACCCGGGGTCCATCTATCTGGTGCAGAACGCCATGCAGCGGGTGATGCGTGAAGGTACCGGGCGCTCGGTTTACAGTGTATTGCCCAGTTCGTTGAACCTGGCCGGCAAGACCGGTACCAGCAACGATTCGCGTGACAGCTGGTTCGCAGGGTTCAGCCAGGACCTGCTGGCAGTGGTGTGGCTGGGTCGCGATGACAACGGCAAGACACCGTTCACCGGCGCCACCGGCGCGTTGCAGGTCTGGACCAGCTTCATGCGCAAGGCCGACCCGCTGCCGCTGGACATGCCACAGCCTGACAACGTGGTGCAGGCCTGGGTCGATCCGCATACCGGCCAAGGTTCCGATGCCAGCTGCCCGGGCGCGGTACAGATGCCGTATATTCGCGGCAGTGAGCCAGTGGCCGGCGCCGCCTGTGGCGGCGAGCAGGCACCTGCCGAGTCCGTGATGGACTGGGTCAAGGGCTGGATGAATTAAGCCAAAGCACAGCAAAGAGGGTGTGACGTGAACAAGTGGTTGTTTCCTGCCTTGACGGCACTGGCTTTGCTTACAGGTTGCGCCAGCGTGCAGCGTGGCTCGATCCCCGTAGTGGATTCAGGGACGCGGGTTTCCAACAGCGAGCGAGTGTCGGCCAACCGTGCCGGCGCTGCCGTGAACACCGGTACTCGCCAGGCGCAGGCGATGCCGCAGGATTCCGGGGTGACGGTGATGGTGCCCCAGGGCGCCGGCTCCGAGCCGATCCAGACCTTTGCGGCGCCTACCGGGCCAGCGTCGATCGACACCGGGCCGATTACCCCAGGCCCGCAGAATTCGGCGCCGTTCCCGAGCACCAGCAGCGGTGGCTACAGCGCACCGAGCGCACCCACCGGCATTCCCAGTTCGAACGCCGGCAGCGGCGGCCTCTCGGCTGACGAACAGCTCGATGGCCCGGTGCTGGCGCTGTTGACCACGGCGCAGACGCAGCAGACCGGGGGCGATCTCAACGGCGCCTCGTCCAGCCTTGAGCGTGCCCAGCGCATTGCCCCGCGTGAACCGCAGGTACTCTACCGTCTGGCCCAGGTGCGACTGGCCCAGGGCGATGCGGCGCAGTCCGAACAGCTGGCGCGACGTGCCCTGACCTACGCCAACGGTCGCCCCGATCTGCAGGCCGGCCTGTGGGACATCATCGCCCAGGCGCGCGACAAGCAGGGTGACGCCGCCGGCGCCGCGCTGGCTCGCCAGAAAGCCAAGGTCAGCCTGTAATGGAGGCGCGCATCCTGGCGATTGCAGACCACCTGCTGCTGATAGAGCACGAGCTGCACAGGCAGGGCTGGTGGTCCGCCGAGGCGCCCAGTGCGCAAGCCCTGGCCAGCACCACGCCGTTCGCCGTCGACGCCATGAACTTCGATCAGTGGCTGCAGTGGATCTTTCTGCCGAAGATGAAACAGATACTCGAAAACGGTGCGCCGCTGCCCAGTGCCTCGGGCATCCTGGTGATGGCTGAAACGGTGTACGTGGATCGGCCGCAAGAAAGTCGCGAGTTGCGTCGTCTATTAGCAGAGTTTGACCAATTGATCAGTGCTTCTGCCTGAATTTCCCTATTTTCACCCTAAGAGCCGCAGATTGTGGCTCTTTTTGTTTCTGAAGTTTGTTTTTCTGCTGCTGTCTTTGTAATTCGTGGTGGCTGCGGATCGTCATTTGGAAAAATTGGCAATAATTTTTCTTGACTTGCAGGCGCAGAATCAGAAGAATCCAGTTTCCGCTGTAGAGGGACTGCCAGAAGCAGACCCGCTAAGCAGATCATGAGGCGCACACCCGCGCCGACCTGTTACACCCCGCAACGCGTTACCTCGCGCTGGGTGGGAAAACCCCGCAACACTTTGGGGCGCTCCCAATACTTGCTCAGTCAGTGCTGACGTAGTCGGCGATTTCGTCGCTCATGCTCTACTTGGCAGTAAACCTATTAAGACCCGTCCTGCCTGGACGGTATTCTGGCGTTTTAGAGGTGAACAACGTGGAGCTTTTATCTGGCGCTGAAATGGTCGTCCGCTTTTTGCGTGACGAAGGCGTTAAGCACATCTACGGGTACCCTGGCGGTGCTCTCCTGCATGTATACGATGCCCTGTTCAAGGAACCGGAAGTAAGCCACATCCTGGTTCGCCACGAGCAGGCGGCAACCCACATGGCCGACGGCTATGCCCGTGCCACCGGCAAGGCCGGCGTGGTACTGGTGACTTCCGGTCCGGGTGCCACCAATGCCATCACCGGTATTGCCACGGCGTACATGGACTCCATCCCGATGGTCATCCTCTCCGGTCAGGTGCCCAGCACCATGGTCGGTACCGATGCCTTCCAGGAAACCGACATGATCGGTATCTCGCGGCCGATCGTGAAGCACAGCTTCATGATCAAACATGCCTCGGAAATTCCTGAAATCCTGAAAAAAGCCTTCTACCTGGCTGAATCCGGTCGTCCTGGCCCGGTTGTCGTCGATATTCCGAAAGACATGACCAACCCGGCCGAGAAGTTCGAGTACGTCTACCCGAAAAAGGTCAAGCTGCGCTCCTACAGCCCGGCCGTTCGCGGGCACTCGGGTCAGATCCGCAAGGCCGCCGAGATGCTGCTGGCCGCCAAGCGCCCGATCGTCTACTCCGGCGGTGGCGTGATCCTCGGTGGTGGCTCGGCTGCGTTGACCGAGGTCGCGCAACTGCTCAACCTGCCGGTCACCAATACCCTCATGGGGCTGGGTGGCTATCCGGGCACCGACCGTCAGTTCCTGGGCATGCTCGGCATGCACGGCAGCTACACGGCCAACCTGGCGATGCACCATGCCGACGTGATCCTGGCCGTCGGTGCGCGTTTCGACGACCGTGTGGTCAACGGCCCGGCGCGGTTCTGCCCGAATGCCAAGGTCATCCACATCGACATCGACCCGGCATCGATCTCCAAGACCATCAAGGCCGATGTGCCTATCGTCGGTCCGGTCGAGAGCGTGTTGAGCGAAATGCTCGCCACCTTGCGCGAAATCGGCGAGAAGCCTGATCAGGCGGCGATGGATGCCTGGTGGAAGCAGATTGCCGAATGGCGTGGCGACGGCATCATGTTCCCGTACAACAAGGGCGATGGCAGCGTCATCAAGCCGCAGACCGTGATCGAAACCCTGTGCGAAGTCACCAAGGGGGATGCGTTCGTCACCTCCGACGTGGGTCAGCACCAGATGTTCGCGGCGCAGTACTACCGCTTCAACAAGCCGAACCGCTGGATCAACTCCGGCGGCCTGGGCACCATGGGCTTCGGTTTCCCGGCGGCCATGGGCGTCAAGCTGAACTTCCCGGATCAGGACGTTGCCTGTGTCACCGGCGAGGGCAGCATCCAGATGAACATTCAGGAGCTCTCTACCTGCCTGCAGTACGACCTGCCGGTAAAGATCGTCAACCTGAACAATGGCGTGTTGGGCATGGTTCGCCAATGGCAGGACATGGCCTACAACAGCCGTCACTCGCACTCCTACATGGAATCGCTGCCTGACTTCGTCAAGCTGGCCGAAGCCTATGGTCACGTGGGTATCCGCATCACCGACCTGAAGGACCTCAAGCCCAAGCTCGAGGAAGCCTTCGCCATGAAAGACCGGTTGGTGTTCATCGATATCCAGGTCGACAACAGCGAGCACGTCTATCCGATGCAGATCAAAGACGGCTCGATGCGCGATATGTGGCTGAGCAAGACGGAGCGGACCTAATCATGCGGCACATTATTTCCCTGCTGTTGGAAAACGAACCAGGTGCCTTGTCCCGTGTGGTCGGCCTGTTCTCGCAGCGCAACTACAACATCGAAAGCCTGACCGTCGCCCCGACCGAAGACCCGACCCTGTCGCGCCTGACGTTGACCACGGTCGGTCATGACGAGGTGATCGAGCAGATCACCAAGAACCTGAACAAGCTGGTTGAAGTGGTCAAGCTGGTCGACCTGTCGGAAAGCGCGCACATCGAGCGTGAACTGATGCTGGTCAAGATCAAGGCCACGGGTGCGCAGCGTGCCGAGATCAAGCGCACCACCGATATCTATCGTGGGCAGATCGTCGACGTCAGCAGCACGGTCTATACCGTGCAGCTGTCGGGCACCAGCGACAAGCTGGACAGCTTCATCCAGTCGATTGGTACCGCGTCCATTCTCGAAACAGTACGCAGTGGTGTCACCGGCATTGCCCGTGGCGACAAAGTGCTCAGCATCTAACTCAAAAAATTAGCGAATGGCCTGAAAGGGCCGAGATAACCAGGGGTATTTTCATGAAAGTTTTCTACGACAAAGACTGCGACCTTTCGATCATCCAGGGCAAGAAAGTTGCCATCATCGGTTATGGTTCCCAGGGCCACGCTCAAGCGTGCAACCTGAAAGACTCCGGTGTGGATGTCACTGTCGGTCTGCGTAAAGGTTCGGCCACCGTTGCCAAAGCCGAAGCCCACGGCCTGAAAGTGGCTGACGTGGCAAGCGCTGTTGCCGGTGCCGACCTGGTCATGATCCTGACCCCGGACGAGTTCCAGTCGCAGCTGTACAAGAACGAAGTCGAGCCGAACATCAAGAAGGGCGCCACCCTGGCCTTCTCCCACGGTTTCGCTATCCACTACAACCAGGTCGTTCCACGTGCTGACCTGGACGTGATCATGATCGCGCCAAAAGCGCCTGGTCACACCGTGCGTTCCGAGTTCGTGAAAGGCGGCGGTATCCCTGACCTGATCGCCATCTACCAGGACGCTTCCGGCAATGCCAAGAACGTTGCCCTGTCCTACGCCGCAGGCGTTGGTGGCGGCCGTACCGGCATCATCGAAACCACCTTCAAGGACGAGACCGAAACCGACCTGTTCGGCGAGCAGGCCGTTCTGTGCGGCGGTACCGTCGAGCTGGTCAAGGCCGGCTTCGAAACCCTGGTTGAAGCGGGCTACGCGCCAGAAATGGCCTACTTCGAGTGCCTGCACGAACTGAAGCTGATCGTTGACCTCATGTACGAAGGCGGTATCGCCAACATGAACTACTCGATCTCCAACAACGCCGAATACGGCGAGTACGTGACCGGCCCTGAAGTCATCAACGCCGAATCCCGTCAGGCCATGCGCAATGCCCTGAAACGCATTCAGGACGGCGAATACGCCAAGATGTTCATCAGCGAAGGCGCTACCGGCTATCCTTCGATGACCGCCAAGCGTCGCAACAACGCTGCCCACGGTATCGAAGTCATCGGCGAGCAACTGCGCTCGATGATGCCTTGGATCGCAGCGAACAAAATCGTCGACAAGGCCAAGAACTGATCTTGATCTGATGCGATGAAAACGCGGCTTCGGCCGCGTTTTTTCGTTTAGGCAGTCAGCTTCTGGTATAAAGCTTCATCGTTTGCCGGCGAACCCTCGTCGCAGACGTCTGTCGAAACTTTCCAAACCGTTGCAAGGTAATGTCCATGAGCGAACGTCCCGAAGAGCCGAACAAGGCCTCTGACGCCGAAAGCCTGCTACCGATCGATGAGCATGTTGAAGAAGGGCATGACGCCGAAGGACGCAAGGTACGGCATCGCGGCATCTATCTGCTGCCCAACCTGTTCACCACTGCGAACCTGTTCGCCGGTTTCTATTCGATCATCAACTCCATGAGTGCGCAGAGCGCCCTGAGTGCCGGTGATCCGCGCGAAGCGAGCAAGTACTTCGCTTTCGCTGCCATCGCGATCTTCGTCGCCATGGTGCTCGATGGTCTGGACGGGCGTGTTGCCCGCATGACCAACACCCAGAGCGCCTTCGGCGCCGAGTACGACTCGTTGTCCGACATGGTCGCCTTTGGCGTGGCCCCGGCGTTGCTGGCCTTCGGCTGGGCGCTGGGTGACATGGGCAAGGTCGGCTGGATGGTTGCCTTCATCTATGTGGCGGGTGCGGCATTGCGCCTGGCACGCTTCAATACCCAGGTCGGCAAGGCCGACAAGCGCTACTTCATCGGCCTGGCCAGCCCGGCGGCAGCCGGCGTGGTTGCGGGTACGGTCTGGGCGTTCAGCGACTATGGCATCCAGGGTTCCAAGCTCTCGTTCCTGGTGGCGCTGCTGGTGGCGGCTGCCGGCATGCTGATGGTCAGCAACATCAAGTACAACAGCTTCAAGGAGCTGGACCTCAAGGGGCGGGTGCCGTTTGTGGCGATCCTTGTGGTGGTGCTGGTGTTCGCGGTGGTGTTCAGCGATCCGCCACGCATTCTGCTGCTGATTTTCCTCGCGTATGCCGCGTCGGGTCCTATCCAGTACCTGTTGCGTTCGCGTCGCAAGAAAACCACCGAGCAGTGATGTAATTTCCCCAAGGCTCCGTAGTCTACTGGTGCATCAGCTCACCGGTTCTACGGAGTCTTTATGCTTATCAAGCTGTCCCGGCCTTCCGACTGCAAAGAATCGGATATCACGCCTGAGTCCCTCTATCTCTCCCGACGCGCTCTGCTGGGTGGCACTGCGGCTGCATTGGCGGTCGGCAGCTTGCCGCGCTGGGCCGCTGCCGCCGAGGTTTCGCAGTATGCGGACGTCGACGCCGGTGCTGCCCCCAACTGGTTTGCCGAAAAACTGCCGGGCACCCAATGGCAGGCGGTAACGGTCAAGGGTGAAGCGATCACGCCGTTCAAGGATGCGACGCACTACAACAACTTCTACGAGTTCGGTACCGACAAGGGCGACCCTGCTGCCAACGCGGGTGCGCTGCCGACTTCGCCATGGACGGTGGTGGTGGATGGCGAGGTCGGTAAGCCGGGCCGCTATGCGCTCGAAGACTTCATGAAGCCTTATCAGTTGCAAGAGCGCATCTACCGGCTGCGTTGTGTGGAGGCCTGGTCGATGGTGATCCCCTGGTTGGGGTTTCCGATTTCGGCATTGCTCAAGCAGGTGGAACCGACCTCCAAGGCCCGGTACATCCGCTTCGAAACCCTGCAGGATCCAAAGCACATGCCCGGGCAGCGTTCGGGCTTCGCCCTGATCGACTGGCCCTATGTGGAAGGGCTGCGACTGGATGAGGCGATGAACCCGCTGGCCATCCTGGCGGTGGGCATGTATGGCCGCGAACTGCCCAACCAGAACGGTGCGCCGCTGCGCCTGGTGGTGCCGTGGAAGTATGGGTTCAAGAGCATCAAGTCCATCGTGCGTATCAGCCTGGTCGAGCAGCAGCCGCGCACCACCTGGCAGAACATCGCGCCTGAAGAGTACGGGTTCTATGCCAACGTGAACCCCACGGTGGACCACCCGCGCTGGACCCAGGCCCGTGAGCGCAGGCTGCCCAGCGGCCTGTTCAGCCCCAACGTTCGCGATACGCAGATGTTCAACGGCTATGCGGACGAAGTGGCTTCTTTATATAGCGGCCTGGACCTGCGGAAGAACTACTGATGCGCTATCCACTGTTTCGTTTCGCGGCCTTTCTGTTGGCTTGTGTCTGGCCGCTGTACTGGCTGGCCCAGGCTGTGCTCGATGCGCTGGGCCCCGATCCGGGCAAGGTGCTGGTGGATAGGATGGGGCAGGGTGCTCTGATCATGCTGCTGGTAACGCTTTGCATGACGCCGTTGCAGAAGCTGACAGGCTGGTCTGGCTGGATCGTGGTGCGCCGGCAGCTCGGCCTGTGGTGCTTTGCCTATGTGCTGATGCACTTGTGTGCCTACCTGTTCTTTATCCTCGGGTTGGACTGGGGGCAGTTGGGCGTCGAGTTGCGCAAGCGCCCTTACATCATTGTTGGGAGTTTGGCGCTTGTCGGGCTGCTGGCACTGGCGGTGACCTCCAACCGCTACAGCCAGCGCCGCTTGGGCGCGCGGTGGAAGAAGCTGCACCGGCTTGTTTACGTGATCCTGGGTCTGGGGCTGCTGCA
Source organism: Pseudomonas sp. 8209 (assembly GCF_028682105.1). Lineage (NCBI taxonomy): Bacteria > Pseudomonadati > Pseudomonadota > Gammaproteobacteria > Pseudomonadales > Pseudomonadaceae > Pseudomonas > Pseudomonas sp. 8209. Next base: position 295 of record NZ_JANIAH010000008.1, on the reverse strand, counting down.
TTTTCTGTGGATAGTGCGGGCAGACCTCAAGGAATGGACGGTGTACGCGGTCATCGGTGGGTTGTTGATGCTGCTGAGAGTGCCTTCTATAGAGAGGCGCATTCCCCGTCTGGGAGGGCGCAAGCGTGTATCGGTGACGAAAGTTTCAAATTAGCCCTTGACGCACGATTTAATCTCTCTATAATTCGCCCCACTTCCGGCGCAGTCGGAACGAAAAACTCCTTGAATATCAACGAGTTGGACGTTTCAGGTCAGGCTGGAGGTGCTTCGATCGAAAGATCGGTAGCGGTGAAAA